>JBDTWI010000006.1:0-155543 GCA_040006775.1 Saprospiraceae bacterium | reverse complement strand
TACAACCCTTTATTCATCAACGATGATCTGACAGTGCCACAGTTCCAAAAGAATCAAGCGACCTATAAGAATGGCAAGTACAATAACTTCATGCAACAAGAATCTTATGTAGATTCCAATGGGATGGTGAAGAAAGCTGCAGCAAGTCTAAGTGGAAGAATTAGTTGTATTAATTACGATTTTGTGACTATGACTTATTCAGTCATCTTTGATGTCTACAATCGCAAAGATGCTTCGCAGGATGCAGATACCAATCTTATTATTAGTTTCTATAACGGAGATCCGAATACCAATGGAATTTTTATTGGGAGTTATCATACGGATCAGTTCCTTCTTGCGGGAGATAGCCTGCTGAATCGCGTCTATCGCTTTCAGATAATGGATTTAAAAGATCTCTTTATGGTTGTTAATACCAAGAGAACTGGCAACGGAACTTTTGGCGATCCGGACTTTATTCAGCTAGAATGTGATTATACTGACAATATCTCTAGAAGTATCGACATACCAAAGATTGAAGAACTTAATGCAAGTATGTGTAGAGGAGATAAATATCTATTCTTTGGAGCTTCACTTACAGATTCAGGAAGCTACGAACACAAGACTTACAAGTTCAATGGTTGCGACAGTGTAATTACAATCCTGAAATTAAATACAGTAGATACAGTTCACTCAATTCAAATAATAAATACATGTGACGCATATATCTGGAATGGTCAGAAGTATACACTTAGCGGAATCTATAATCACGATACGCTAAGTATAAACGGCTGTGACAGTAGTACTATCTTGAATCTAACTATAAATACTTCTGATCAAAAGAATATCATTCAGTCTGTCTGTGATAGTCTTTTCTGGAATGGAATTCGTCTAGATCAAAGCGGAACCTACGAAGACCGCAGAATCAATATTAAAGGTTGTGACAGCATCACCACCCTTCAACTAACGATTCATCCTTCAAGTACCAACTCAATAACTCAGTCTGCCTGTGATCATTATGATTGGAATGGACAGACTTATGGCAAGAGTGGAATATATAGCTTTCAAGGACATAGTATTTATGGTTGTGATAGTATACTTAGTTTGCAACTAACAATTGATAGCATTATTCAAACGAATATTAATCAGACTTCGTGTAATATTTATTCTTGGAATAATATGGTGTTCAACCAATCAGGAATTTATACAAGCAAGGCATTAAGTCAGCAAGGTTGTGATAGTATTACAACCCTTGATTTGATTATAAATAAATCGACTAACTCAACTGCCAATATTAGAACCTGTGATTCCTATAACTGGAATGGGCAGACTTATACTAATAGTGGTTCATACACTTTTCTAACTCAAAACATTGCCAGATGTGACAGTACTGCGAACCTTTTGTTGACAATAGATAAGTCAAGTAATTCAAGTACTAATATTTCTACTTGTGATAGCCTTTCATGGAATGGAACAATTTATTCTTCTAGTGGAACTTATACTTTTAAAACACAAAATATTTCAGGTTGCGATAGTATTGCTACACTGAATCTGAGTATTCAAAAATCAGATAACATCAGTCTGCAACAACAAGCTTGTGACAGCTATCTATGGAATGGAAAGACATATACTCAAAGTGGACTTTACCAAGATAAATCACAAAATGTAAATGGATGTGACAGCATAATAAACTTGAATCTCATCATCAATAAATCAAGTAATGTTAATGTGACATTCTCTGTATGTGATAGCTTGAATTATCTAGGAAAAACCCTAAATAAAAATGGAACATACTTGTTTACTTTACAAAATTCTGTAGGTTGTGATTCTGTAATTAATCTGGATTTAAAGATATTGTCGAACAGCATTCTAGATAAAGTATCTACCTGTGATAATTATCATTGGAAAGTCAATAATTTGGATTACAATCAGTCAGGACTCTATTCACAAAAGTATATAAACATTCTAGGTTGTGATTCAGTGTACACATTAGAATTAAATATTAATAAGAGTTTTCAATTGCAAGAACAAGCAGAAGTTTGCAAGGAATATTTCTGGCCGGTGAATAAAACTTTATATAATCAATCAGGTGATTATGTAGTTCCATTAAAAACGAGTCAGGGTTGCGATTCAATATTGAAGTTAAACCTGCTAGTCAATCCTGAATATGAAAAAACGGATACAGTTTACACCAATCAAGATTATATATGGAACGTAGATCATAAGAACTATTCCCAATCAGGAACCTATGAGGCAGATTTTGTTTCTAAAGATGGTTGCGATTCTATCCATATACTTTTACTTTCCATAAAAAATGAAGTGGGTATTTATTATCCCAATGTCATTCATCCCGGAGGCCTTAATGGTAAATTTACCATTTATGACAATGGTGCCATTGAGGAGATCGAAACCTTATCTATCTATGATCGTTGGGGAGAATTGATCTGGCAGAAACATCATTTTAATTCCAACAACATTGATCTTGGATGGGATGGAACTTTTAAAGCTGTAAATGTCAATCCGGGAGTGTTTGTCTGGCATGCTATATTGAAACTTAAAGATGGTAGACTCCTTCAGGAAAAAGGAGATGTGACGGTGGTGAGGTAAGGGTTAAATACAAACTGCGATTGGTTTAATTCGTTGTTGTTTTTTGTCACCATTTTTGCAAATGATACAAATTTGAAATAATATTTTGTCTAATACCGACGATACTTATAAAGTAGCCCACAAAAATAGATGAAGGTTTAGTGTATGTCGGCATTATACTTTTTAGGGTTGGCACTAAATATTATTAACAATTGGTATAATATTAAGTAGTACAATGCAAAAATAGCGTGAAAAGAAAGCCATTTTTCAATTTCCCTTGAATACATGGACATTCTCATCAATTATATACTTCTTAGAATTTAATGTGTCATTTAGTTTTATAAATATTAGAAGGCGTAAACAGTAATACACATTAGAACATACCTTAAGAAGCTCAAAGTACTGATACAAATCTATTAAAAAAGTGCTTATATTTGATTTTTAAATCAAAAACAGATATGACTAAAATTTCACCAAAAAAGGATAAGGCTGAAGGTCAAAAAATATTTCTTACTATTTTAGCAATTGGAATTGCATTAATTCTTTTAATGTATTTTGCATTTAGCTCAAGAACTTGATTTGAAAAAGACTTTAGATGTAAAAACCGAGAGCTCAAAAGCATGGCTTGATGCCGTACTAAATGATTTTGACAGTTTTCTACAAGATCACGTTGAATGTGAGCGAAAAGCTTCAGCTATGGCAATGAGTTTAGTAGCTAAATATCCGGACAGAACATTTATACATGATGAGCTTATTGACACAGCCATTGAAGAGTTAGAACATTTCAAATCAGTGTATTCATTGATGAGAACTCGCAATGTTCCTTTCATATCAAGTATTCAAGAGGATCCTTACATTAAAGGCCTCAACCGACAAATGCATTCCGGAGGTGACAAAAGATTTATGGATTATTTGTTAATTGGGTGCTTGTTTGAAACTAGAGGCGCAGAAAGATTCCGATTAATTGAAGAAAATCTTACCGATCCTGATTATAAAAAATTTTATAAAATGCTATGGACCTCTGAAGCCAAGCATGGCCATATTTATATTAATATGGCTTTGCATTATTTTTCAGAAGATGAAGTTTACTCAAGAATGAATTGGTGGCTTGACAGAGAAGCCGAGGTTTTAGACTCATTGCCTATTAGGGCTGCTTTACACTAAGATTACTATGTATTTAAAGAATGAATGAGAATCACTTTATAATTACTAGCGATTCACCATTGTGGTGGTATGGTTTTGCAGGATTCTTAGGCTTAGGAATGCTCGTTTTTTATCTAGGGCTTTATTTTCAAAATAAAAATAAAGAGCCAGAGTATAGAAGAATACTTTTCTATTTTTTATTGGCGAGGGAAATCATTCATTATATTTACTTGATTTCTAATGACAAATTCAGCTTTGCAGATTCTTTACCACTTCATTTATGCGGTCTATCCTATCTAGCTGCATTGGTATTTCTATATAAACCTCAAGCCTTTATTTTTGAATTTCTACTTTTATTAAGTATTGGAGGTGCATTACAAAGCATACTCACTCCAGAAATGACTCATGGCTATTCACCATATCTATTCTTAGATTATTACATAAGTCATTCTGCAATTATTATAACCCCATTGTACGCTTTCTTTGTACTTAAAATGAAACTAAGGGAAAAGTCTTGGTTTTATATTTGGATTGCTGCACATATCGTCTTAGGTACTGTAGGAATTATTAATTGGTTTTTACATTCCAATTATATCTACCTATGCATTCCTCCCAAGGTCGACAACCCAATGGTGACTGGAGGATATCCTTATCACCTTATTGGATTTGAAATTTTTGGCAGCTTACACATACTAATTTTATATACAATTTTTAAGAAATTAATCAAGGCGCAAAAAGTCAGTAATGCGTTTAGTATTACTAGCTATTAACCTAAGGCATTATTCCAGTCTTCGATTAAATCATCAATCTGCTCCAAACCAACAGAGATTCTGACTAGATTATCTTTAATTCCTAAACTCTCCTTTATAGCCTTAGGAGTTCTAAGATGTGACATACTTGCTGGATGCAAAATGAGGGTATCTGTTTCGCCTAGTGTAGGTGCTAAAGTACAAATCTGAAGTCTGTTCAAAATTTTTTGAACTTGATTAAGCTTAGCATCAATTTCAATACTTAACATTGCCCCAAATAATTTCATTTGCTTTTTAGCTAATAAATAACTCTCATGGGACTTTAGTCCCGGATAATTTACTTTGAGGATTTTATTATGAGACTCAAAGTACTTAGCTAATTTAAGCGCATTGGAACATTGCTTGTCCATCCTAATAGGCAAGGTTCTAAGTCCAATATCTATAAGCCAAGCCTCAAAAGGGCTTGCGTTTGACCCTATTAATTTGTAATTTGTCCAAATTGTTTCTTGCAGCAGCTTTTTGTTTGCAGAAACTATAGCTCCACCTGTAGATGCACCATGGCCATGAAGGTATTTTGTAGTTGAATGAATGACAATGTCGACTCCATACTTTATTGGCTGACTCAAATAAGGAGTTGAAAAAGTATTGTCGGCAATTACTTTTACCTTAAACTTACGAGCCAATGAACAGATCATATTAATATCAACGCAATTCAGAGTTGGATTAACCGGAGTTTCAATAAAAATAACTTTGGCTTCAGGATTATTATTTAGCACTTCAGCTAAGTGATCCTTTGAATTCATCTCACAATAAACAATTTTTACTCCATTTTTTTTAAAGACTTTCTCTAATAATTCGCTAGTCCCACCATACAAAACCGGTTGAGTAATAATAGTATCCCCAACCCTTACAAGCGACTCTAAGGAAAGATGTATTGCCGACATTCCAGAACTTGTCAACAAACCATAAGCTTTTAGACCAAGATTGTGAACCTCAAGATCTGCTATCTTTTGAGCTACAGCTTCAACTGTTGGATTACCATAACGACTATAAACATGTGAACCGGGCTGATTTTTAAATATTTCAATTCCTTCCTCTAAGGTGTCGAAACAAAATGCAGCTGTAGGATAGATGGGTAACTGATGAGATCTGCTAGATTTTGGCTCAATATTACTTTCTGAACAAATGGTCTCGAACTGTTTTTTAGCTTTGTGGCTTCTACTCATGTTTTTGAGGGTAAATGTAAGCTATGAAAGAAGAAATTAATGCAGAGGATAAGGAATTTTTATTGGATGATCCGGAGTTTGAAAAATTAGAAATAGTTGTAGATCCCGGACAAAATCCAATTAGAATAGATCAATTTATTTTTGATCGTTTATCACAAGTATCTCGAAATAAAATTCAAAACGCAATTATTGCCGGCTTAATAACGGTAAATGATAAGCCTACAAAGGCTAATTACAAAATAAGACCAAAAGACATCCTTCAAATAGTCTTTCCAAAACCCCAGCATAGTGAAGATATAACTCCTGAGAATATCCCACTTCATATAATTTATGAGGATGACGATCTTATGATAGTCAATAAGGAGCCTGGAATGGTTGTCCATCCAGCAGTTGGTAATTATACTGGCACTTTGGTTAATGCTTTGGCATATTATTTTAATCAGGAATCTTCAAAATCAAATAATGATCGTTACGGCTTAGTGCATAGGATAGACAAAGAAACTTCTGGACTTCTTGTAGTTGCAAAAAATGAATTTGCAGTTGCACACATTTCAAAGCAATTCTTTGACCACAGTATTGAAAGAGAATATGTAGCCTTGGTTTGGGGTGAACCCAGCGAATCTGAGGGTACAATTACCGGTAATATTGGAAGAGATCCCAAGCAAAGACAACGCATGTATGTTTTCGAAGATGGACTAGAAGGTAAACATGCGGTGACTCATTATGAACTTCTTGAATCCTTCTATTATACTAGTTTAATTAAATGCAAATTAGAAACCGGAAGAACACATCAGATAAGGGTTCATTTGAAACACATTGGCCATACTCTATTCAATGATGAAAAATATGGTGGAGATAGAATACAAAAAGGAACCATTTATTCTAAATATAAGCAATTTGTTCAAAATTGTTACAAGATTATGCCTCGATTTGCTTTACATGCGAGAAGTATTGGCTTAATTCATCCAAGAACCTTAAAAAAATTGAATTTTGAAATTGATATTCCAAATGATTTCCAGGTCTTACTGTCTAAATGGAGAAATTATTCCATTTACAGAAAGGATATTATTGCTGAGGACGAGAAGGACGATTCGAATTCTATGGAAAAAATAAACAATATTAATGATTGAAATTTCTAAATTAGTTTCACAATTTGACAGATGGAAAGAATTAATTCTTCAAAATAATGAACTGAAGGAAACTACAATTCAAAATGCACAAATTGAAAATGGATGGTTTACACCATTAGAAATTGAAAGAATGCTAAATTCGATTCAAGCTCAGTTTTTAGACTCTGAAAGACTGAAGTCGTGGTTGAATACTTATGAAATTAACAATTCTTCCAGAGAATTAAGCATTGGTCTAATTGCCGCAGGAAACATTCCCTTGGTTTCATTTCATGATATATTTTGCTTGTTGATCAGTGGACATCAACTACAAATCAAGCTTTCAGACAAGGATAAAATTCTTCCTTTTTGGTTATTAAATTTATTTTCAAATCATTTTGCAGAATACAAATCAAAAATAAATTATGTCGATCAATTAAAAAATTATGACGCAGTAATTGCCACAGGTGGAGAAATAGCTAGCAATCACTTTAACTACTATTTTAAAGATAGTCCGAAATTAATTAGATCTCATCGAAATTCAATAGCAATTTTATCAGGTAATGAAAGTGAACAAGAAGTCATTCAATTAGGACTTGACATATTCTCCTATTATGGGCTTGGATGTAGAAATGTGAGCAAAATTTATGTACCGGAAGGATTCGATTTTCCGGCATTTATTGAGATTTTAGACAATCATTACATTTATGTTAGGCAAAACAATAAATACCACAACAACTATGATTACAATTTGGCAATTTACACTTTGAATAAAAGTAAATTCTACCAAGGTGAGTCTAGTTTATTTTTAGAATCAAATTCTATTTCATCCAGAATAGCTTGTTTGAATTATGAATACTATAAGGACATTGATCAATTAGAAAATGAATTGAACAATAAATTAATTCAAATACAAAGCATTCAAAGCAATATGAAATTTAATAAATTATCTACATTTCAACTCGGCGATTCTCAATATCCATCGCTTTCTGATTACGCAGATGGTATAGACACAATGAAATTCTTACTTCAATTGAGTTAATTACGAAATGACACTTAAGCAAACAAAAGCGCTTGCTATTCACGAAATACTGGAAAGGCTTTTCACAGAGGTAGACGTTCCACTCCTTCATGAAGATCCATATACGCTCTTAATTGCGGTATTATTATCTGCACAATGCACTGATGAAAGGGTTAACAAAATTACCCCTCTATTATTTGCCAAGGCTAATAACCCTAACTCAATGGTTAAACTTTCTGTAAGTGAAATCGAACATATTATTCGGCCTTGTGGATTAGCACCTGCTAAATCTAAGGCAATACATAAATTGTCTTCTATACTTATAGAAAAATTCAATGGATCTGTTCCTGATAACTTTATTTCATTAGAAGATTTACCCGGTGTCGGACATAAGACTGCATCAGTAGTTATGGCTCAGGCATTCGGTGTACCCGCATTTCCAGTAGACACTCATATTCATCGATTAGCCTATCGTTGGGGATTAAGTACAGGAAAAAATGTTGAAAAAACGGAACAGGATTTAAAGAAACTTTTTCCAATTGAATCTTGGAATAAAATTCATCTTCAAATAATTTATTTCGGTAGACAATATTGTCCTGCAAGAGGACATGACAAAGAAAAATGTCCTATTTGCTCTATTTACGGTAGGAAAAATCTGTAACTAAATTAGAGGAAGTAAAAAGATCAATCAGTTCGTATTTCAATTATTTTGCTCGTTTTTTATCCTTTCCAAATAAATCTTTAGACTTATTATCAAGGATTGGTTTTTCTCGAGGAGCGGTTTCTGCTGATTCTGTTTTAAGTTTGGAGATATAAGTCCAATTATTATTATTTAATTCAAATGCTTCGTATGATCCATCCGGCAAGAAAAATTTCATATTGGGTGCATTTGGATCGTCATAAGTTATTATATGGTCATAAACTATTTGTCGATCTTCTTCCTCGTAGCGCAACAGACAAGTTGAATTATTTGAATACCTTATAATTTGGCGATTAATTGTTTCTTCTTCATTCGCGTCATCCACAATTTTAAAAACCGGCAAGCCAAATTTAATTTTATCATTATCGATTTTTAGTGTTTCAATAATTTTGAATTTTTCACCATTGGCATTTTGAGAAAATCCAAAAAGTATATAATACCTATCTACTCCAAATACCAAAGGAAGAATGTGATAATAAACTGCACCATACCAATTGGTTTCATCGAATTCCTCCCTTCGTATTCTTTGATAATCTCTATTTTCTCTTTTCAATTGAATGACCTTACCATTTTCTAATTTAATATAAGCAGCGTATTGAAATCGATTTTTTTCTTCTTCGAATTGATAAGAATAAATTTCAACCTGTTTGTCTGGAATTTTCAAGCGAACAAGATTGGAATTAAGCAAATTAGAATCTAGCTTATTTTCTAACAATAATTTCTTTAATTGCAATTCAACTTGTTCTGCAGCGATTGTTCTGGTTTTAACAAGACTCGAAGTAAACAAGATATCTGACCAGATACTTAAACTATCATTTGAAGAAAGTCCTCTCTCTTGTGCAAACATTGCCTGAAAAATGACAAATGAAAAAGCTATAAATAAATTAATCTTCATTGGAAAAGACAACGAATTGTTTGCCTATTTAGTATTGTTCATCCTGCAATTGACTAATTTTTCATAATCCGGCTTATCAGATGGGAATTTATGTCGAAATTCAGAAACAACTTTGCCTTTGTTAATCGTAAATATACCTGGCATCTGAAATCCATCACCAAGCTGCATACCCCAACCGTGCCCATTAAGTAATCCTGTTTCGATTCCTCTAATCCAGGATCTAAATCCAAATAGCTGATTAAAATTAGCTTTTGTCAGCCCAAAATTGTTATAAAGCACACAATTTTGGTCGGAAATATGATCTAAATGACCAATTTTAAATTTCTTAAAATATTCTTCTGCAACCTCTGAGTTGGACATGTGGACCAAAATAATTTCAAAGTTCTTATTGCTTTTCTCAGCATCTAATTTTTGCAAATCTGCCATAGCTTCTCTACAAAAACTGCAACCAAAATGTCGCATAAAAACCAACAAAACTTTCTTATGGAAAGAAATTTCAATTACACTTCTATTTCGCACTGTAATTAATTCATCAATCTCCTCAACAGGTACAACCATAGGAAATCAACAAAAAGCTTATAGCTAAGTTTAAATTATATTAAACCAATTCATCATAAACCTTCATCATACTAGTAACTTCATTTGCAGACGCGTTCAATAAGGCAGTTTCTGAATCATCCAGTTTTAATTCAATGATTTGCTCTATCCCATTTTTACCTAACTTAACAGGAACGCCAACAAATACATCTTTCAATCCGTATTCGCCATTAAGTTTTACACAACAAGGATATATTCTATTTTCATCTTTTAAGATGGATTCAACCATTTGTGCAGCAGCTGCACCAGGAGCATACCAAGCGGAAGTCCCCATTAATTTAACCAATTCGCCTCCCCCATGTTTTGTTCTGAGAATTATTTCATCCAGTTTCTCAGGACTAATTAATTCAGTTACCGGAATTCCGGCTATAGTTGTAAATCGAGGTAAGGGAACCATAGAATCTCCATGCCCTCCCATTAATACAGCTTGAATATCCTTTGGAGAAACCTTAAGTTCTGAAGATAGAAAGGCTCTGTATCGCGCTGTATCCAAAACTCCAGCCATTCCAAATACGCGATGCGAATTAAGCCCACTCATTTTATATGAAGCATAGGTCATCACATCTAAAGGATTTGAGACGACAACGATTATTGGATTTTTGGAGTATTCCATTATTGATTTTGTAACTGAGTTTACAATTGCAGCATTAGTACTTATTAAATCGTCTCTTGTCATACCATGCTTTCTTGGTAGCCCAGCAGTCAATACTACAATGTCCGAATCAGCTGTATATTTATAATCATCCGTGCCTATGATAGTTGTTGAATAATAATCAATCGGTGCTTGTTGCCAAGTATCCAATGCTTTCCCTTGAGCCATTTCAGCTTTTATATCAACCAATACAATTTCTTTGACGAAATCTTTATGGGCTAAAACATTTGCAACTGTTGCACCAACATTGCCTGCACCAACAACACTAACTTTAGACATTTTTTATTTATTAAGTATTTAAAATATTTGAATCGAATTCGCCGCAATATTACTATTTTATTGGCTATTATATTAAGACTTTCGGTGTTATATATAACATTATTTAATTCTAACTTGTTTAAATTTTAAACATAAACAACTCAAGCTAGAATTTAAGTTAAAATAAACCAATAATAACATTTTCTAATTGGACTCTATATTTCTTAAAAATTGAGTACAAAAGCTTTAATTAATCGTTATATGGTGTAGAATTATTTTCGTATTTTTGCCTTTGTAAATCATTATATTAAAAATTTTATACATGAATAAACTATTGATTCTCTTTACTTTATTATTTATTTATTCTATAAATAGCAATGCACAGTTTGAAGGATTCTGTGGCTCTTCAGCCTCTGACAACTTTCAAATAAGAGAACGAATGTTCAAAAACAGAGAAGAAATGGATCAATTAAATACCCGAACAGGGGCTATAAAATATGTTCCTCTTACATATTACCTCGCAGCAAAAGATGATGGTACAGGCAGGGCAAAGTATTTAAATGTCTTGAATAATATCTGCGCATTAAATGCAATTTATCTGGATCAGGAAATTCAATTTTATCTCAAAGGAATAATTGATGTGAACAATACTTTCCTTTACGATGACCCAAGTTCAACTTTTGGAAAGGCTGCACTTACTAAAATTCAAGACAAAAACAAAAATTCAATAAATATTTATGTTGCTAGCAAAGCGAACGGAACAGATTTAGGTGTTTTAGCATTTTATAATCCTAATGGTGATTATTTAGTCAGTGATTTAAATTATGTAACAGCGAAGGGTTTTACTTTAGCGCATGAAATTGGACATTATTTTAGTTTGCCACATACTTTCTATGGTTGGGAAAACACCACTTACGATTGTACGATCCCAACTCCAACAGAATTATTTCTTGGCGGAACTAGAGTTTTAATTGAGTACGTTGAACGCTTAAAGATGCTTAATAATAAGCTTCATTGCGAGCAATCCGCTGATGGTTTTTGTGACACCCAAGCTGATTATGAACTTGGTTTAGGAGCTACAGGATGCACCTGGGACAAATGCGCAAAGGATCCTGATGAAGTTCCGTTAATTACTGATCCCGCGAATATCATGAGTTATTTTTTAAATTGTCCGAAATATTTTAGTACTGATCAAAAAGCTGCTATTGCAAGGGATTATTTAAGCACAGGAAGAAATTACATTAAAAATCCAGTTCATACACCACTCGGAGAAGTATTAGCTGCTCCACAAAATGGAGTTGTCGTCTCAACAGGGTTTAACTCTGTTACATTCAAATGGGATGCTGTACCAAATGCTACAAAATACTTACTTGAATTTGCGAATGTAACTCTTTCAAATAACGCAACATACAAAAATTTCATCCTCAAACGCTTGGATACAACTTTCACAAATTTAACTAAAGGAATTAAATACGCATGGCGAGTTAGTGCATATAATGAAACTTACCCATGTCCAAAAAGTACAGCAACACTATTTTATACTAATAGTAATTTTGGCGTAGCGACAAAAGATATACTTAATTTTTCAGCGATCAACTTGATTTATAATGGTTCAAATTCATACTCACTCAATATTGATTCTAATATTGGTGGCGAGGTGCAATTTCAGCTATTTACTGCTGATGGAAAGCTTCTTTCTTCTGAAAAATTAGGACTACAATCTGGCATGAATACCTTTGAAAAATCAATAAATTCCAAAGGATTATTTACCTATAGAGTTTTTAATAAAGAAAATTCTATTGCAGGAAAATTAATTACCTATTAAGAAGATATCACAATTTATACTTTCTAAAATGAAACTGAATCTAATAAGTTCACTTATTATTATTTCTTTTGTATTTGACAATCTTAACTATCTTACTGCGCAACAAAACCACAATGATTATTGTGGTACATCAATCCATACTCAATTAAGGAATATTGAATTGCAGCAAAATACTCAAAATAGTCCTAAAGATTTTAAGCAAATCCAATATCTTCCAATGCAAATTCATATTGTTTTGACAGATGAAGGCGGGACTGATTATCCAATACAAAAATTACGCGAATCTATTTGCACTTTGAATAAGGATTACGAACCCACGGGTTTTCAATTTTTTATGGACAAACCCATTAACTATATTAGAAGCAGTAAGTACAACGAACACAATTATGATGATGGTGGGGAAATGATGCGCATTTATAACGTTAAAAATGTCATTAATGTATACCTTGTAACAAGCCCGGCAGGTAATTGTGGTTATTATACTTACAACGATGATGCAGTAGCATTAAGCAAGTCATGCACCAGCAAATTTTCTCATACTTGGGCACATGAATTTGGACATTATTTTTCTTTACCACACACTTTTTTAGGATGGGAAGGAATAAGTTATACTGGTGGTAAATCAGCATTGGATTTTGAAAAAGACGTAAAAGGTCAGATTGAAAATATTGAACGCATCAATTGCAATAGACAGGCAGACAATTTCTGTGATACGCCAGCAGACTATATAAGTTTTAGATGGCCTTGTACTGAATCAGACAGCAGTGTATTGATACAGAAAGATCTTAAAGGACATGAATTTAGATCTGATGCCAGTTTATTTATGTCTTATTCATTAGATAACTGTGGATCTAGATTTTCAAACATGCAAATGGAAGCAATGCAAAATTTCTTATGGAATTCAAGATCAAATTTATTAAGAAATGTTGGCCCACGATTAATTGCAGCATTTGACAACAACAGTGCCTACCCTCTTGATTCTGCACTAACCAAAACTAAGGTTAGTTTTAGCTGGAAACCAGTTGATCAGGCAGACTCATATCTTTTTCAAGTAGCAAGAAATCAAGTTTTCAGTGTATTCGTTAAAAATATGGTTATTAATGCTACCAATATTGAAATTGATTCTCTTATTCCTGGAAAAACTTACTATTGGAGAGTAATTCCACTTAATAATTCGGACTTTTGTTCTGATGGATCGAAATCATTTATTTTTACTACAGAATCACTAACGAACATCAATCCTGTTATTGAAGAAAAAAACATTCTGTATCCAAATCCAATTCATAAAAATGAATCCATGTTTATTCATTCAACTGAAGAATTAGATGCCAATGACATTCATATCTTTGATCAAAATGGAAAAAATATTGATTCTCAGGTTCATTTCAATATCGTAACTAATTGGGTTGAAATTCAAACTTCCCAACTCAATTCAGGTATTTATTTTGTAGCTATAAAAAGAAAATTTAATAAAATAATTATTTTAGAATAATGAATTTACATGAATTCCAGGGCAAGTCAATTCTGAGCTCTTTTGATATCCCTACACAAAGAGGACTTGTTGCAAGTTCATTAGATGAAGCTATTGAAGCTTATAATCAAATCTCAATAACCACCGGCTCCAATTTAGCAGTTGTTAAAGCGCAAATTCACGCAGGAGGACGAGGTAAAGGCGGTGGCGTTAAACTCGTTAAAAACAAGGAAGAACTAGTATTGCAAGTGGGGAATATTTTGGGAATGATGCTTAAGACCCCACAAACTCCAGGCGGTATGGAGGGTGAAGGTAAACTTGTTCAAAAAGTATTAATAGCAGAAGACGCTTATGCGCCAGATTTTAATGCTTGTGAGGAATTTTATTTATCAGTACTTACAGATAGAACATCACAAAAAAATGTAATAATTTATTCTACCCAAGGAGGTATGGATATTGAGAAAGTTGCAGAGCAAACTCCGGAATTAGTATTTAAAGAATTTATAGATCCTGCATTAGGTTTTCAAGACTTTCAGGGAAGGAAGATAGCTTTCAATTTAGGCCTAAGTGGCAAAGCATTTAAAGAAGCCAGTTCCATAATTGCAAAATTGTATAAGGCATTTGTCGAATCAGACGCAAGTTTAATAGAAATCAATCCTCTTCTAAAGACAGCAGATGAGAGAATTCTTGTGGTTGACTGCAAATTCGCTCTAGATGAAAATGCTCTTTTCAGACATCATGACCTAGAATTAATGCGAGACGAAAGCGAGGAGGATCCAACTGAAGTTGAAGCTAGAAAAAATAATCTAAATTATGTAAACTTAGATGGAAATGTTGGTTGCATGGTAAATGGTGCAGGACTAGCAATGGCAACTATGGATATTATTAAAATGTCAGGTGGAAATCCTGCAAATTTCTTAGACGTTGGTGGTACTGCGGACGCTCAAAGAGTTGAAAAGGCATTTCGAATTATTCTTAAAGATCCCAATGTAAAAGCTATTCTTGTAAACATTTTTGGTGGAATAGTTAGATGTGATCGTGTTGCACAAGGAATTGTTGATGCATACAAAAACATTGGCACAATTCATATTCCTATAATAGTTAGACTACAAGGCACAAATGCTGAATTAGCTAAAAAGATAATTGATGAATCTGGCCTAGAGGTTCATTCTGCAATACAACTTAAGGAAGCTGCCGATCTGGTTACGCAAGTATTGAAAAACTAATCTTTTGGAAGTAATAAGTTTAAGTAGACTCAATGAATTCATTCGAAGAGTCATTGCACTAAACTTTCAGGATCCAATTTGGATAATAGCAGAACTCGTTCAATGTAAACTAAATAAAGGTCATCACTATCTGGAACTAGCGGAAAGGTCTCCAGAAAATGAGATCATTGCTCAATCATCTGCCGTAATATGGAAAACTAGCTGGAGCAAAATAAATAAGCATTTTCAATCTGATCTTCTAAGAGAAGGTCAACAAATCAAATTGAAAATTCAACTTGAATTTCATGCAAAATTTGGTCTTAGTCTCAACGTAATTGATTTGGATGAAACATTTACGCTAGGAGAAATTGCTAAGCAACGAAAAGAAACTATTGCAAGATTGGTAGAAGAAGGACTTTGGCAAATTAACAAAAATTGCTATTTACCTTTGGCTATTAAAAGAATAGCCATAATAACCAGCTTGACTGCTGCAGGAAAACTAGATTTTGAAACTCAGCTTTTGCTAAATGATTATAAATTTACCTTCGATATTACTTATTTCCCTTGTGCCATGCAAGGGCAAAATGTAAAAGCTGAAATATGCAAAGCATTGAATTCAATAAATTATCTAGAGACAAATAATTTTGATTGCATAGTAATTATTAGAGGAGGTGGCGGAAAATTGGATTTAATTGAATTTGATCAGTATGAAATTGCTGAAAGCATAGCTAAAAACAAGCTTCCTGTGCTAACTGGAATTGGACACCAACATGACGAATCAATAACAGATCTGACCGCATTCTTAGCTTTAAAAACACCAACAGCTGTTGCTTCATTTATAATAGAACGCAATTTTAGTTTTATGAATAACGCAATTCAACATGTAAATACAATTGAACGTCTATCTATAAATATTTTATTGAAGTTCAAAGAAAAAATTATTAGGTTAGGAAACCAAATTTATTTATATCACAGTCAAGATTATATGAATCGATTCCATTTGCTAAATAAGTTAAAGTCTGATTTGATGAATTCACTTCAATCAAACCTTAGAAACAAGCAATTTCAACTATTAGGCAAAGTTCAATTAATTGATTCCAACAATCCATTAAGTATTCTTGAAAAAGGCTATAGTATGAATTTCCAACTGAATAAAAGAATTTCTGGAATCTCAGATATAGACCCAAATATACCTTTAGAAACGATTTTTAAAGATGGTAAAATTAATAGTAAAATTCTAAGCAATGAAACCAAATAAATTAAGTTACGAAGACGCATTGAATCAATTGGAAGAAATTATAGAAAATCTTCAAAAGGATACTTATAGCTTAGATCAAATAAATCTTGCAATCGGAAAAGCCAAAGAATTATTAAAATTTTGTGAGGAATCCTTAAAAGAAGTTCAAAATAAAATATCAGAGTTTAAGGAAGAATAATTTAATTTTAATGCTTAATCAAATTCAATAATTAAAATAAATTCTCATTTTGTATCAATTGATCTACAGAAACTAAATATACTTTTACTTTAAGGTAAACTTTCGATACAATAGCTTGAGATCATTTATAAAATTTCTATCTCTCATTGCAGTCCAACTTAAAAATAAACTTAGAATGCCAATTATCATACAAGGCAAAAGAGTACCGGTATAGGCATTCACTGTTAAGCTTTCAGCCAATCTCTTAAAAAAAGTGTTGAGTAAAATATAAGAAACAAAGACAAGAATACACAACAATAGAGGATAACCATATCCACCTTTTCTGACAATAGCTCCTAAAGGTGCTCCAACGAAAATGAAAATTAAACAGATTAGTGCAAAGGAATATTTAATCATCAACTCATAAGTGAATTTAGTTTGCCTAACTCTTAATGATTTGAGTACCTCATTGTAAGACAGTTTTGATACTAAGTCCTTTTCAAACAAAGAATAGGATTGCTTTAGAATCTGAAAGTGATCCAATGAGTCCGGATGATAATATGATTTAATGCAATTTTCTGTTTTTGTAGAATCCTCTTGACTAAGGGCGAATTCTACTTTTCTTAATGAAGTGACATCAATATTCTTTGCATTGTAAGAATTGCTGTCAATTGTCTTTTTAATTTTCTCTGGAGGAATCCCGGCTCGATTGATCATTGGGGCTATTTGACGATTTTTTTGTTGATTCAAACTGTCAATTTCAATTTTTAGTTGAACAGAATTTTTCATTCTTTGATTGTCCTTGAATAAATCTTCATCAGTTCTTTCGAGGTCAAACTCATTCAAGCTAAAGACTTTAGTTAGAGTATCAAAACTACTTTTTAACATCGGATACTGTGATCCTGATATGGACTTTATCTCAGGATTTTGTACCATCTCACCATCTTCTAATTGCATTACCAAGAACTTACCTCCTTCTGTGACATACATCACGCCTTTTTTTGCTAGAATCAAAGTTTGAGAATTTGGGTTGCTGTGATCATTAATCTGAATTTTTTGAATATGCATTCCATCGCTTGATTTTTTTTCAATGCGAATGACATATCCATAAAAATCTTCATTAAAAACACCTTCTGAAATACTTAGTGTAGGCTTTTGTCTTTTTAAATCATGTAAGCGACTTAAAAATTTTAAATTTGATTTTGGTATAACGTAATCTGAGCAAACCCAACTTATAAGCCCAATTACAGCACTAAAAATTATAATTGGCATCATTGCCCTCATCAAGGATATTCCTGCTGATTTGATGCTGGAGAGCTCATAATTTTCACCGAGATTTCCGAATAGAAATACACCGGCCAACAAGACTCCTATAGGCAATGCCATTGGGATAAGTGATATTGAAAGATAACTTAAGAATTCTAAAATCACCAAAAAACTTGCTCCTTTTCCAATTATATCGTCTATATAAAGCCAAAGTGTTTGCATTACAAGCACAAATAGTGCTATGGAAAAGGAAACTAAAAAAGGTGATAAGAAACCTTTTAAAAGCATAATATCTAATCGCTTCATTTGTTACAGATCTCTATTATGTAATTGATCAATAACAATATCCATTTAAGCTTATAGCTTTTGAAGCAATATTCCTTCGATACGACTTTACATTTATTGCTTCATATCTTGAAAATCTTTTTATTCCAAGCATCATAATACGCAATTCATCGCCCTCGGCAAAAGATGCAAGTCCATCCATAGCTGCTTTTGCTATGCGACTTTGAGAATCATAAATTAAAACTTTTAGAATACTATCATACTCTAACATTTGATCAGGTTTAAGCATCTCATGTAATTTCTGTATCCTCAACAAAGTTGATTCACATAAAAATGTTTCAATTAGCATATCGGCAACATTCATTAATATTTCCTGCTGATCAACAAGCACATGTTTGCCATCCATTTGATATTTAACAGCGGCACCAGCAACCATCAGACATAATTTTTTCATATCTTTTACAGATCGCGCTTCATGAGCATAAGAACCATCTGGCATATCTGAATTTGGCATTCCTGTCAATTCTTTTTGCACTTCCCATGCTGGCCCAACTAGATCAAGTTTTCCTTTCATCACCCTGCGAAGAAGCATGTTTACAATCAACATTCTATTAATTTCATTGGTGCCTTCATAGATTCTGTTGATCCTTGCATCTCTATATAATTTCGCAGGAAGATACTCTTCGCTGTATCCATAACCACCATGAATTTGTAACAATTCATCTATAACAAAATCCAGTACTTCTGAACCATTCACTTTTATAATTGCACATTCGATGGCATACTCTTCTGCAGATTCTAACATTGCAATATGTGCCGCACTACCCTTCTCTACTGCTTCAGTAATTTTTTCTTCAATCAAGTCACTGACTCTGTACACGGTAGATTCAATAGCAAATGTTCTAATAATCATTTCAGCTAACTTGTATTGGATAGCACCAAATTCCGATATTTTTTTATCAAACTGAATTCTATCATTGGCGTACTTTATCGCTAAATCTATACTGTATTTGCACCCGCCCATTGCCATTGTACCCAATTTAAATCTACCTATATTAAGGACATTAAAAGCAATTAGATGTCCTTTACCAATCTCACCTAATATGTTTTCTTTAGGTACTGCAACATTGTCGAAAAAAATCTGTCGAGTTGATGACCCTTTAATACCTAATTTATTTTCTTCTTCACCAAAAGTAAATCCGGCGATGTTTCTTTCAACTAAAAATCCTGTAAATTTAGTTCCATCAATCTGTGCAAAAACAATAAATATATCGGCAAATCCTGCATTTGTAATCCACATTTTCTGCCCATTAATTAAATAATGTGTTCCTTCAACATTTAATTCTGCCTTTGTTTTAGCACTCAATGCATCAGAGCCTGAACTTGGTTCTGTAAGACAATAAGATGCTTTTAATTTGCCATTGCACAAGGAAGGTAAATATTTCAACTTCAATTCATGAGAACCGAAATAATATATGGGCAACATCCCTATACCAGTGTGCGCTGCAATGCTTGTATTAAATGAAGCATCACCTCCACCTAACTCTTCTAAAATAACTGTATTAGAATAAGTATCCAAAGGATTGCCTCCATATTCTTCTGTTATATGAGCGCCTAATAGTCCAAGATCGGCAGCAGATTCTAATAGTTCCACCTGATTTTCAAGCTTACTACCTAATGGTCTTATTTCGCTTTCAACGAAATTTTTAACCGTGTTTCGAATCAACTTCTGATCTTCATTAATCTCCTCAGGAATAAAATTTTCTGCATATGGTGTATCTTTAATTAGAAATTCACCACCTTTAAGGACTACATGATCTTTCATTTACTTCTTTTTTTAGCACTAATTGCCATTGATAAGTATTGGAGTTCCCTTTCCGCTTGTTATAACAACTTTAGCATTCTGAGATAGACTCAATTCTTTTAATGCTTTTATTCGTTCATATTCTAATTGCTTATCAGTTAAGCCTGTGTTTACAATTTTTTGATAATCAGCAATACCTTGAGCTTCAATTCTTTTTCTTTCTGCCTCTTGTTTTTCTTTTTGTAATACAAATTGCATTTTTTGAGATTCCTGTTCTGCCTTAATTTTTTCTTCTATAGATATCTTAACGTTTTCAGGTAATGTTATATTTCTAATCAAAATTTGCTCTAGAGATAAGCCTCTTAAAGTGAAATCAGCTTCCATACTCTTAGCGATATTTGCCTGAAACTCCTCTCTTTTCTTTGAAAATAAATCCACCGCCTCATAATAGACAGCGAAATCTCTAATTCTAGAACGTGCAATTGGGCGGACAATTTTTTCTTGATAATCGATGCCAACTTCGTTGACTAATTTAGCTGCCAATGATGAATTTATGTGATAAAGAATTGTAATATCCATAATAACTTCAAGTCCATCTCGTGTTAATGCCCGAATTGCATCATCTCCTTTTACTATTCCTTCGTCATGCACTCCGCTCATTGTATAATTCATCGTTCTGGATTCAATATTAAGCATTTCTACAAGTGGGTTAACAAGATGCAATCCAGGATAAAGCACCTCATTCTCTACTTTTCCAAATAAGGTAAGCACGCCTACATAACCTGCTTCTACCTGCTTAAAGCAGGAAGTGAAGAAGGCAATAATTAATAATACTATTCCTACTGTACGGGCTGACTTTCCAATTTTCTGGAATCTAGGATCCATATTATTTCCCAAGAAAAAAAATGCAACAAACAGAATAATAATACCAAAAATAAACAAGGCCATTTTTATTAATTTATAAGTAAAAAGAATAGTATTTAAAAGCTTTTACAATAATCCATATAGCTACTACGGAAATGATTTTTAACATTTTGACTGATTTTGAAAATTGTACTTAGTTCTTAAGTAAAGACAGCCATAGCATTGAAATTGTTTCAATAAAAACCCTTACTTCAACTTGGAATTGTTTAGTATTTATTTTATTAGTGTCACATTCCCTTTTCGCACAAATTCTAAATCATCCGGACAGGTAAAATTTAAATGCCATCCATAAACATCAGGACCTAACTTATCACCTTTGAATGTTCCATCCCAGCCTTGACCAAATTCTGTGGTACTAAAGATTTCTTGACCCCATCTATTGTAAACAATAAATTCTAATTTCTTTACAGAAAGTGCCCTAACCAGAAATACATCATTTTTACCATCACTATTAGGAGAAAATGCATTCGGAACATATACAAACTCATCACAGGATCCAACAATAACTTTTACTGAAGCTGTACCTGAACATCCAAATTCATCTGTTACTGTAACTGTATAGCTTGTTGTTTTTGTTGGCATGGCAATCGGATTATATATTGTTGTAGAATTCAAACTACTGTCATTTGGCTCCCATTTATAAGTATACTTAGAATTATTAATAGTTGTTAACTGAGACTTACCACCAACAAGTATTGTTGTCGGATTTGCAGTTGCAAAAACTTGATTTGATATTTCAGAAACGTCTACATCGAAACTTTGAGTCCATTCACAACCTACAGAATTTTTAACAACAACTGTAAATGTAGTATCCTTCATTGGGAATACATTTACTTTAGAATTAGTACTGCTACCTATAATTTTGTTCTTTGGAGTCCAATCATAAGTCCAATCAGATTCAACAGGTTCTAAGCTCAATAAGATCGTATCTTCAGGACAGATATTTTTAGGACCTACGATATTAGATTTAAATTCAAATAATTTTATAGTAACTGTATCGTAAACAACGCAACCGAAAAAATCACCCTTAATAAGAATTACTGAATCACTATTAACAAGAATGACTACACTATCTCCTACTCCAATTGTATTCCCTTTCAAATCACACCAACGAACTGATTCAACATTTGTATTAACGTGTAATACTATAGACTCCTTCATGCATTTATTGACCACGTTCTCTAATGAAGCAATGTAATATCCCATTGGAAAATAAACAGTAACACTATCCAAAAATTTGCAAGACGGAAACAATGGGTCAAAATATTCTACAAAATATTTCCCGGATTTTGGACCTTTAAGAACCGGATTTGGAATAAATGGATCAACAAAACAGGAATCTGGTAACCAATGATACTTAAATCCAGCATTTCCATTTACATGTAAAATTGCAGGATCTCCAGGACAAATTACAATACTATCTGACAGATTAAAATCCAGTTTTACAACTTCAACCACTATTGAAGAAGGAACATTACAAATTGTATCGGCAGTTAAAGTTATCGTATATCGTCCAGACTTTGAATAAGTATATTCATCTACACTTTTTGAAGAACTTCCAATTCCGTCTCCAAAATTCCAAATAATTTTTCCTAAATAATTAGTACTTACTTTTATTTTAAGACTGCCGCATTCATTTTCAACTTTTAAATCAGGTTGAATACCTTTGATAATATTGAATCCAATTGTATCAGAAAAGGAACACCCAAACTGATTTGAAGCAATAAATATCAAATAATAATTGCCGCTTGAATGAATGTTTAATTTAGGATTTAATGTTCCTTGACCAGAAATTATAAGAGAATCCGGAAACCAATGAATCGTTATATGATCATTAGGTTTGTTGTTTATTAATACAAGATTTATACTGTCAAAATCGCACAGTCTATTTAATTTTTGATAAGTTAAATCAATAGAATGATCAAGCAAATGAATTGCTTTTAATTCTTTACACTGATCACCAGTACCTGACCTAACATAAATAATTTTATCACCTTTAATTTTTCCTTGAAACTTTGGTCCAGTAAATTCTATAGGATTAAAATTACTATTGTAAGACCATTCAAAAATTGTAATAGAGTCAGAAACAGCCATCAATGAAAAGCTTCCATCACAACTTGCAGTGTCTCCCATAACTTGGAACCCGACTTTGCCTCTTACAAAAATTGTAACTTCTTTTTCTACAATACAATTCCCATCAGAAATGGTTACTTTGTAAGTTGTTGTATTTGTTGGAGATGCTATTGGATCACTTGGATCATTCAAATTTAATCCGCTTTTTGGCGACCAATTATAAGTTAAATTCTTATCCGGATTCTTAACCAAATGTACAGAATCACCTTTACAAATTGTATAATCACCACCAATGAGTTCAACATCAATTAATTTTATCTGTATATTCTTGAAAGTAGTATCCTTACAACCATTAATGTCGGTAATAATTAAAGTCAGCTTATAAGTACCATCAGAACTAAGTTTAAATTGAGGGTCCTTTAAATTAGAATTAACTGAATTTGCACCATTGGTTAAAGTCCAAAAATAATTCTGAATAATTGAATGACTGCTAGAACTATCTTTAGCATTAATAATTAAAGTTGGAGAACATTCTGTTGTGAAACTAAAATCTGCATTTAATTCTGTATCAATTACTTTAATAATTTTCTGAATGCTATCTGAGCATCCTAAACTATTTACAATTAATAATATGGTATAGTTTCCTTCTTTTAAATATTTCACCGTTGGATTTGAACTGGTTGAGGTTAAATTTAAATTATTTGGATAATCAAAAAACCATTCAACAGAACTACCCCCAATACTTTTATCAATAAAAGTCTGAGTAAGTCCATTACATAAATCTGTGCTAATATCAAATGCTGCAGTTGGTTTAACACCACATGGAACTACATTCAATTCAAAATCTCTTAATACAGATGACATTTTAATTCCTTTCCTATATTCATCAACACAAATTCCAACCAAAAATTGGCCTTGAGTATTTGGAACTCCATTTAAAATTCCAGTAACTGGATCAATTGTCAATGGCTTACCTGTATTATTGGGATTAAGTATATTACTTAGTGAGTATTGAGGTTTAAATAATACATTTGTATAGGGAGGAGGTTCAGCCACTCCACTTGGAAGCAATCTTGTCTTTCCCAAATATGGTGTACATAAGCTGTATACTAAACTATCTCCATCCAAATCAGACGCACTATGATTAAAAGTAAAAGGCTTATCAACGCAGACATATATAGGTGGAAAACCGTTAAATTGTGGACTGGAATTGCATCTTGTCAAATCAGATGCTGTTATGGTGAGAGAATAAGTAGATCCTGTTTCCAATGGATCAACAATATTTGATAGAGTCATATTTCTACAACATCTCTGATAAGCTAAGATATAACCAAGCTCTGATTCAGGCAAAGTAATAATCTTCTTATAGATTGTCTGATGTACACAAACTAACTGACCAGGTTTGAAACATCCTACTCCAATATTTTCTCGAAGTGTATCATCATTTTGTAATTTTATTCTAAACACACCATTGTCTTCGATACGAATTGCTTTTTGTCCATTTCCGTAATAGACCCCTATCTCTGCCGGGTCATCAAAATAAACTGTATCAGCTCCGTTTATACAATCTCGTCGAATTATCAATGTAATTTCATACTTATTATTACCCAGACAGGTATAAGTCATTTGACCTCCAACAATATGTGTAGCTTGAATTTTATTCAATGAACACAAAATATTTATGCTAAAGAATAAAAAGTATATTTTATGAGTGAAAATTTTCATTTGGTAAGTTTTTGATCACTTTAATAAATTCAAAATGATTACTTTATCTCTTCTATTACTATCCTTCTTTCTCTACTTGCATTGATTTGGTAAATTGATCCAGGATCCTTTTCTTCATAACTTATTCCAGGTGGCGCAGATTCTTCTCCAAATGACCGTTCTGTAATTATTAACAATCCAGATTTCAAATACTTATTTAGCACACCTTTATTGTATTTTGAAAATTCATTTCTCAAGCATTGAATCCTTCTTTTACCTAATAAGATATTATATGCATTACTAGCCAATGGACTTGCGTATCCCTTAATAAATATCTCATATTTCCGACCTTTGTTTAAATCAGATGCTAATCTTTCTAAAAATATTTCAAGTCTTTCTTTGCCTCCCTGAACAGAATCCACGAAAAATGATTCCATATCTGCACTGCAACTTTCAATTATATAGACAGGATTTAATGCACAATACTTACTAATAAAAATATCTTTCTTAGGCAGATAAGTTTTATAAGTTTGTGAATAGGTCAAATTTGTATAAGTAATTCTATTTACAGGCCTAGGCTTATCGTTATCAAAATAAAGATATAAAGGAAGCAAACTGACTAAGAATTTTTCAAGGTAAAGTTTTTTCTGAATTTTACCTCTGCTGTTACAATCAATTACAAAGGTATTACTTGAGAATGCATAATCTTCCTTGTTTGCTGTAATTTTATATCTGTGACATTTATCAATTAAAGGAAATTCAAAAAGATTTGAATTTAAGTTAGTTAGGATTACTGGTTGTTTTAATGGATCATCAAGATCTATCAAAGCAACTTCGCATCCTCTTAAAGGAAGACTGTCTTTCTTTGTAAAAGTTAAAACTTCTAGTCTAACGGGTTCCGGCTTTAAGTATATTTTTTTAAGTATTTCGTTAAAGTCAATTGGTCTTCCACTTAAAAAAGTCAGACTCTCACTTGTATATTCTGGTTTTGACACATCTAACCTATATTCCTTATTACAATCTAATGGTATATGATATTCATTCGTAGAATCATATTTCAATTCAATTGGTACAAAATCAGGATTGCCAATTTCAGTCAATTTAACAGTAGCTCCATTCAAATCAGTAAGTGTTAATGCATCAAAAATCAAAACCTTTAGCTTGACATCACACTTAGGCATTGTTGCTTCATAAATATCAAGACAGCAAACTTCATTAATATCATCGATGAATTTCGAAGCAGTTCTGTTTGACGAAAAGAAGGCCTTATCCGATGGACCTAAGGTAAAATAGACGTCGTCATAACTAGAATTAATTTGACTTCCAAGATTGTTTGGACTTGTCCAACTGGATTTATTTTTTGTAGAGGAGAAAACATCAAATCCACCAAAACCTAAATAGCCTCGTGAACTAAAATACAGACTAGAGGATTCTGAATGAAAATATGGTGTAACATCATCTTCAATAGTATTTATCCCACTTGCATTGAGAGGTTCAGAATATGCACCGGAAGAATCTATTTGGCAATACCAAATATCAAGTTTGCCTTTCCCTCCGTCTCGATCAGATACAAAATACAACACTTCATTATTAGTTAGGTAGTTTATACCTAAACTCGGTTGTGTTGTAGTCTTATCTGCGACATTAATAAAATCCGGAAGCTTGGTTGCTTCTCCCCAAATGCCGTTTTTATCAATCATGGACAAATACAATTGACATCTTTTATCATGATCATTTAAGTCTTCACAAACAGTAAATATTACTTTGGATTGATCTCTTGAAAAGCTTGCGTTTGCCAGACCCTTACCTGGAAAAACGATTTTGGGGTTGACGACCAATTGTGCTGCTGCTTCGTTTTTTGACAGTAAGAAATTACTTGTCATTCGCTTTGGCTTTATAGTATTAAATGTATTTTCAAATCTTTCAGAACTAAATCGCAAATCACTTCCAAATGCAGTAGCTGCAAAATCTGAATAGCTTGAATTTATTTCATCTCCCAATCTTTTACACTTAATTTCTTTTCCTTGCTCAGCAATTTGGTTTATTGCCCATTCACAAGCATTCATCTCCTTTTCTGCGTATGCCATTAAATATTCGTCTTCATTCGCATGCTCCGTTCTATACAAAAGAAAAGAAGTTTTAGCTCCTTGATAATCACCTTGAAATTGCTGAACCTGTCCTAAATAAAAAGATGCTATAGGATAAGTATTATTGTCTTTATGCTTCAATACAAGTTCATAATAATTTTTTGAAGCGCCATATGCTCCATGCAATCTTGCTGCCTCTGCCGCATTATATAAGTAACTAATGTTATTTTCATCAAACTCTAAAAGCTCCTTATACTTTGACAATGCATCATAATAATTTTTTGATTGCATTGACTTTTCTGCAACAGCTAAAATTGATTTCTCACTCGCTCGTTGTGCATTTGCAGAAGAATAAATTAACAATAAAACTATTCCTATTTTGAAATAAATTATATTTCTCATTTTCTTAGTGTTCAGGAAAAAATTAATAAATTGGGCATGCACGCAATTGTTCAAGAACTCTTGCTTTAACAAATGTGTAGCTAAAAGAAAATTCTGGCCCCCCTCTTCTATTTGTAGCTACTTTAAATGGAGATGAATTAATATCGTAACTAGCACCAAAATAAAAATTCTTATATTCTAAAGCAATTTTAGGAATTAATGCATCATGAAGTCTTGATGCTATTCCTAACAATATAGAAAGTTCTTGCCCCCTTTTAGCATTAAGATAAAATTTGCCATATCCTCCTAGTACCGTTTCAGTATACTTACCTTGATTCTGATATAACGCATGGCCAAGCAAATCAATCTTATTTGTAAGTTTAATAGATGGAATTAAAGATAAACTTGCACGAATTGGCAATTTACTTTTTTGATTGCCACTATAAAAAATTTGATCGGGCTTATTCAAATGATAGGCACCAATTCCAGCATCAAACTTTGTTCTTTGGGATTTTTGCCATCGATAATTTAGCCCTGCTGATAAATCTAAAAAAAAATTAGATGTGGTATTTAAATTCTCGCCATTTGGTCTGGTTGGATCACCTTGATAGCCATTCCATTGTTCATCCCATGTCAGTTTTTCAACATCAAATCTTCGGCTCGAACCTCCGATTAAACCACCAATAGTAATAACTTGTGAAGTTTTAAGAGGGTAAGAATAAGAGCTGGCTACTCCTACATTGGTAAGACCTAGTTTAGAAATTCCAGCCTGATCGTAGTTTAGCAACAAACCACCACTCCAGAGACCTTTGGAAGTCCATCTCTTTGGGTAAAATCGCATGTCAAAAGAACCAGTAAAAGTTAGGTAATTGACTAAATCATCAACAAAATACTGATTTCTATAATTTAAAAATATCCTTGAATCACCATAGAAATTTCCACATAATGCAGGATTTAAATTAAGTGGAGAGGTATAAAATTGTGATTGATGAATGTCTTGGCAATATGCTTTGCTTAAAAGCAAGCACAAAAGTAAGCTTTTGGTTACAATTCTTCTCACGTTGGGTAGGTTTATTAACAATTTAAAGTTCTGAAATTCAGCTCTTTACATCATACATTAAACCGCATTAAAGAATTATACGTTTTTCAAATTATTTAAAACGGTTTACTTGTATTTCAATTACAAATATACATTTTAATTTAATATGATATACCTTAATTCATTATTTCTTCCAAATGATCTATCTGATAATTGTCAAATTTCCTTTATCACTGTAAGTTTTACCATCAACACAAAGTACTTTAAAATAATAACCATAAACATCAGGTTTTAGTTCTGCTCCTTTATAAGTTCCATCCCATTTGAAATTGATGTCATTAGTCTCATATACTTTTTCACCCCAACGGTCATAAATATACAGTTCTAATTTCTCAATAAAGTTACTATTAATTGTTAATTCATCATTATTTGAATCTGAATTCGGACTAAATATATTTGGAAGAAAAACATCCGTTTCATTACAGCTTGGACGAATAACAATAAGTTTTACTGTTGCCTCACCAATACATCCAGATTCATCTGTAGCGATGACCTTATACAAAGTCGAGACTTCGGGTGAAGCTATAGGGTCTTCACAATCATCACAAGATAATTTATTCGGATTAACCCATTTATACGGCCTAAATCCTTTAGTCACATGCAAGGTTGTAGATTTTCCAAAATAGATAGTGTCTTCATCCGCATAGGCAGTTAAAGGTGGTGTAAACTGACTTATGTTTACCTTGAAGCTATCATTATATCGACAACCGTACTCATTTATATACTCAAGATAGTAAGTCGTAGTATCCATCGGCTTCACAATAATTCTGTTTGAATTTTTTCCGCTCACAATGGTATTAGTAGGACTCCAAGAGAAACTGTACTTATATTTATCGGATTGTATAAATTCAACAAATCCAGTTTCAGAAGGACAAATAGCTGAATCCCCAATGATTTTTACATTAGATTTTATTGGAATAATTAAAAATGAATCTTGGGTAGTACATCCATAAATATCAGTTGCATATCCATGTATGTATTGAGAATCTCTAAAAACTCTTCTTAATTGATATCCATCACCAAGAAACAGGCCAACGCCATTAAGCCATTCAATTTTTGCTTGTTGATTTGTATAAGCCTGCAAAGTAATCGTATCTAATGAACATAAGATCGTATCATTATTTATACTTAAATTTAATTTAGGAGGAACAAAAACCGTAACTAATCTTTCAATAAAACAATCTGCAATACTCGGGTCTAAAACACGTACTTTGTAGGTTATTGTGGTATCTGATTTACTCAATGGATTTGGAGAATTTGGATCAGAAACTTTATCCGCAGGTGACCAGATATAATTATATTTTAGGTCAGGATCAGGATTTAAAAATACCGATTCACCATTGCAACTCAAAGTAGTATCATTCAATTGCACAGGTATAAAACCTACATCAATGGTTCGTATTAATTCATTGTTACATTCTGCATTTACAATAAGCTTCACAATATATCTACCTGTTTTCTTATAATTGTGAATTGGGCTTTTCTCTGTGCTTGTTTCACTATCTCCAAAGTCCCAAGTATAATTTCCATTTGCACTCGAATTAATAAAACTGACAAGTGTATTGTCGCAATTTTTATTTACTTCAAAATTAATCTGAGGCTTACAAACTATATTTACATTTACAGTATCACTAGCACTACATTGAAATTGATTTGTAGCACTGACAACAAATTGAAGATTACTGCATTCTGCTGTTGTAGCTTTTATTTCTTTTGAGCCCTGCCCTGTTATTACTTTATTTGCCGGAGTCCAATTGTATTGTAATTGATGTGTAGTATCTAAATTATTAATTGAAATTAAAAATGAATCTCCTTCGCAGAACCGATAATTATTACCCGTAAAATCAATTTTAACTTTTTCATTTTCAATCGTTATGCTATCCAATCCAGGACAATTTGCATTTGATTTGCCTCTAACATAGAAAGTACTTTTTTTAGAAATTAAAGTATTAAAATCAAAATTTCCATTGGTTAAAATATTACTGAAATCTCTGCGATCTGACCATTCGATAGTATTTTCTACACCTCCACTTGCCCTAAGAAATACAGAATCAGAGCAAACTATTTTATCGCCAATAACATCAATATCCAACAAATTTGAAACTTTGACGAGTACAGAATCTTCAACACTACATTGTCCATCTGAGATAAGTACTTTATACCAAGTATCTACACTTGGGAATGCGACGGGATTAGGACAATTCGAACACGACAAAGTTGTTCCGGGTGACCAAGTGTAAGTAAATTTTCCATTTGGATTGCCCAAAATAAATGTTGAGTCCCCTAAACAAATAGGTATGCCTGAAACAGGAAATTCTGGTTGAAGTCGATTTAAGAAAATATCTTTTTGAATAGAATCAAAACAACCTCCGGATGAAAAAATTATTAGCTGAATTTTAGCCATTCCTGTATCAGGAATGAGAAAAGTAGGATTTCTTTTGGTGGAAGCATACCGATTACCATTAATTCTAATATCCCAATTCCAGTTTTTAACCTGAAGTAAAGAATCAAAAGATTTATCCGAAAAATTGACTAAAATAGAGTCTTTACAAGAGCCTATTGAAAAATCAAAATCAGCACCTAACAATGTTGAATCATAAACATAAATATTTTGAAAGGTAGTATCTATGCAATCTTTTGCTCGACGCGCTATCAAGGCAACTCTGTATGATCCGGAACTTGGAAAAGTAAAAGAAGGGTTCGTATCCTTGCTTGTAAAGGTGTTTCTTGGGTAGTCAAAAAACCAAGTAAAATCTTTAGCGTTATAACTTTTATTTGTAAAATTAACCAGTCTGTCTTCGGTACACAATACATCTTTGTCAGGCTCAAAATTTGATACTGGATTCGTAGTACAAATTCTTACATTATATTCAAAATCACGTCTAACCTGTGATAAAAGTTTACCATTTCGATACTCATTTACACAAACTCCTACCAAATATTGTCCAACAGTATTCGGTTCCGGTTGACCAGTAATTAATCCGGTTTTTCTATCAATAGAAAGCGCTGGATTTCCATTTAATAAATTAAACAAACTAAAAGGGCTCTTATAAACCACTGGAATGTAAGGTGGCTTTTTTGGAGTACTGGGCTTAGAATTAGCTGTATCCGCACCTACATAAGGAGCACATAAACTATAAGTAACTGAGTCACCTTCCAAATCAAAAACAGAATGTATAAATGTTATTGGCCTATCGCCGCAGATATAAACAGGAGGCCAATCACCGAAGGTAGGACTACTATTACAAGTTCTCAATCCTTCTTCACTTATCACAACAGTATAAGTTGCACCCGCAAGATCAGGATCTACGATATTACTAATGGTTTTATTTCGGCAACATCTCTGATACACTAATAAATATCCGCCCTTCTTCATAGGCAGTGTTACTTTACCAATATAGGTCGTAGTATGTACACACACATCACCACCAATAACTTCACACTCCGTTTTTAATATTTCATTTAATGTATCATCATTTCGAAAAGGCATCTGAATGACCCCAAATTTTCCTAATTCACGAAGTATATTGCCTTCAGAATCAAAAATTCCAATATGAGCAGGATCGTCGAATTCTGCTTCAGGACTTCCATTGAAACAGTCCCTTCTAAGTGTGAGTCTAATTTCATAATTATTCCCTCCAAGGCAGCGATACGTCATTTCCCCACCCACTATATGGCTTGCTTGAACATTCGAATTTGAAAGCACTAAAAAACCTATAAAGAATAATGCTTTTAAAAAAACTATACGCATCCTAAGGAAATTTATAAATTGAATATATCTATTATTTTGTTGTATCATCATCGACTCCTTTTAATATTTCTAAAATTTCAACACGCCTTTCAAAAGCAGCTTTTAAGCTGTATATTGAATTTCTTGTATCTTCAAGACTATCGCTTACATCTGAAGAAGCCTGAGATTCACCAAATGGTATTTCTTTAATTTTCAAATTTGCACCAATTATATAAGGATGAAAAACCCCATCCCTATAATAATCAAATTCATTACGAATTGAAGTAACTCTTCTAGAAGAAAGATGTTGATTATAATCAGATTTGGCTCTAGGGGATGCATATCCTTTCAAAAAGATATCAATGGAATGTCCTTCTTCCATAATAATACTAAGCTTGTCCAGGAAAATTAAAAATTTATCTCCATTGAATTTTACATTCCTATCAAAAAAAGTATCAATTTCAGAAATTGCTTTCAACTTGGTGTCCCCTTTCAATATATCAGCAAACTGATGCATATAGACTCCTTTTTTAGCTACATAGTCATTATAAATTTTGGAAAAAAGAATTTCAGTTGTATCCAATTCAGATCTTGGATTTGGAATATCGTTATCAAAAAATAATCGAATAGGTAACAACCTCCTGAGTTCAGCAATTGCACTTAATTCTAAGAACATTTTCCGGATAACTGGGTTTTCATTCGCAGTTTGAAGTGCAGAAATATCCACTGTATCAGACTCATACTTATATTTAGTAGCGATTAAACGATAATTCTTTCCTCGCAATAATCTAAAACTGTATTGATTGGAATCCTTATTCGAAAATTGATTTATCAAGACATTTTTATCAAAATCCCATAATTGTACGGTAGCACCTTTTAATGAAAAATTTGTTGTCCTTTCATAAGTACTAACATTAAGATCTTTCTCTTGCGTTAAAAATAAATCCTTTTTTATCGGGTCAAAATTATTTAAATCTATAGTGCTAATTAGTGTTGAATCACCATAATAACTTAATTTAGAAGCTACGATTTTGTATTTTCTACCTTCTATTAGCCTGTAAGTAAATTTTGCCCTATCCATTAAATCTGCAGTCTGAAGCATTGTATCTCCTTCAGTGATGTCAATCAAACTTATTCTTGCACCTTGTAGATCCAATGAATCAAATGCATCTCTTATTCTAACAATTAGATCTACAGATTTTGGAGTAGAATTAATTTTATAAATGTCATAACAACATGCTTGTAATTCTTCATCCAAATATGTTGAACCTGAGCGATTACTTGCTAAATAAGCAACACTTTCACCTACTTGAGTGAAATATGTTACTTCATCAAAACTAGAATTTACACTTTTCCCTAGATTAACTACTTTTAAAGAATCTTTTCCTTTCCAACTATACTTATAAATATCAAATCCTCCAAATCCCAAGTGATTATTACTGCTAAAATATAACGACTTCGATTTTGCAGAATAGAACGGCGAATATTCATCACCTGAAGTATTAATATAATCAAGATTTTCCGGAATCGAACAGCTGCCATCTTCATTGAGAAATACAGTCCAGATATCAAATCCTCCTTTACCTCCTGGCCTATTGCTTGAATAATAAATTCTGTATATTCCTTCTTCATTTTCTTCAACTAAGCATGCTTGAGTTGAAGAATAATTAAAATTATTTACTTGTTCAGGAAGACTTTTTCCTTTTGACCAGTGTCCATTTGTTTTTACTTTATAATAAATCTGACTCTTGCGTTTTGTTGAATTTTCTATTGGCAAGAGTACAGAGTAAAGAAATCTTGTTTGATCCTTTGAAAAACTTGGGTTTGCAATGGATTTGTCAACATCAAGTAATCCTTCTTCATAAATTAAGCTATCTTCTTTATTGTTATTTACCTTAATAATTCTAGAAATATAATCGGTATTTTTTGATTTTTTTTGAGGATTGATTTTTCTTTCTGCTGTGTAGTAAATCGAATTATTCATTTCAAATGGAGAAGTTTCACTTTCTGAAGTATTCATTCCATTATCAATTCTTGAAATCTTTATAAGAGGATCCTTAATTGATTGATTTTGTTTAGCCCATGCAGTTTGTTCTATTCTACCTTTTATAAAATTGTATTCAGTTGTATTTTCATCTAAAGTAGTCAGGTAAGCCTTATAATTGTTTGAAGCTTCAGCATATCGACCGGAACTAAACATTATTTCTCCAAGCATAAAACTCATATCGGGATGCCTTAATTCAAAATCAGAACTCAATAAGGTTTTAAAATGAGATTCTGCTCGACTAAAAGCATTTTGTTTCCATGCAGATATTCCTGCTAAATAGTGCAGAGTGTCTGTTTCTTGTTTGTATTCTAATGCCCTCATAATCAAATCATATGCCTCATAATGATTGTCCATTTGAATAGCAATAGTAATGGGTTCCCAGTATTTATTAAATGAGGGATATATCTGTGCATTTCCTCTGTGGTAACACACTAAAACTAATGAATAAATAAATATATATCTTAGCAAAACACAAATTTTAAAATGAATTAATTAAATGGGCATTTTTTATAAATTCCAGATTTCTTTACTTTAGCAAATACATATTGTACGGCTATTTCTGGTCCTCCTTTCTTATCTGTGGTCACCTTGAAAAAAGAAGTATTAATGTCATATGATCCGGAAACTAGCCAATTTTTGTATTCCACACCAAGTGTTGGAATTATAGCATCGTCTACTCTCAAATTACAACCGCCAAGTATATTAAATATTGACCCTGGAGTTCTATTAAATCTAAACCTAATTAATCCTGAGCCAACAATTTCTCTGTATTCTTCTTGTGCTTGATAATTTCCGGCTAAAATTAAATCTAAATAAGTGCCCAGTCCTATGCTAAGCTGAGCCGAACTACTGAATCTAACAGGTAAGTTAACCTGATCCAATTGGACTCCATAGAAACTTTGGTTAGGTCGGTTTAAATGATATGCTCCACCAGATAATAAGATTTTGGTTCTTTTTGTCAAACTGAATTCATAGCTTATACCAGCATTAAGATCAAAGAAGAAGTCGCCTGAATTTTGAAAATTCTCGTTAGGTGATATATTTGGATCATACTTATCGCCATTCCATTGTTTTCCCCAACGAAGTCCTTCTGAACTAATTCTTCTTTGGGCGATAGCAGGACAAATTCCAAGAGTAAATCGGTTCATACTATTTAGTACATGGGTAATAGATCCCCCAAATACAAATTTTGCCATATTTAACTTCGAGGTTCCGGCACGGTCGTAATCCATTCCAAATCCAAAGCCATAAGAAGTTTTTGAATTCCTTAAGCTTCTATTGGCATCATAAAGAAAACTTATGGTGTTATAAGGCACAGGTGTACTGGACCATTGATTTTTATAATTCAATGTCACTCTGTCGTTGCCATCAAAGATGCCAATATTAGAAGGCGATAAATTATGATAATTATAGTAGAATTGTGAATAATGCAGATCTTGACTATTTATCCCAATAACTCTCCAAAATAAAATGAATACAATAATAGAATTCTTCTTCCACATATTGCGAAAATTTATAATTTCTGTAAATGAATTGATATGAAATGAATTCGGTATGAGCTGGGAATAAAGGTTAAAGCTTCGTGGTCACCTTGGTTTCAAAGGTACAAGTTTTTTAATTCTCCAAAAAATTTCTTTTAAAATTCTTCATCTAACAACACCAAATAAGTACTAAATGTTACTTAATCTATTGATTGTTAAACTATTACATATTTTGTTAATATTTTATGAAATTGATTTTTAGCTCCCCATTTCAAACATTTCCAATTGTAAATCAATAACTTTATTCTAAATTGCATATTCTAAATCATAAACTTTAGACAACTTTACTAGATTACAACAACCGTAATATCATTAAATTAAACCTAACCTCAATTCAATTATTCCTTTAATTAAGTATAAAATATTAAGCTTTAGAGTGATATGATTAAGCCCGGTCAAGGGTTTCAACCGATTAAATTAAGCATTAGAATTCTCTTAAGTAACAAAATCAAATTTGAAAATATACCATTCATTATCCTACAAATTTGCAAAGTGACTATTTTGAATATTCAATAAAATCAACATATAGAGCAATATTTACAAAAAACAATAGCGTACAATTATTTATAATCTATATTTAAACCCGCTTTATGCAATAGAGTTTTGTAGTTAAAGTCAATAGGTCAATAATCCCAATAGCAATCGGGAGGTACTTCCGTCAATGGTCGGACAGGCGCCGGAGAATTTTTTACCATGACTGAGCGATCCACCTAGTGGTGGCATACAACAGTATGTCAAGTGAAGAAACTGCGTAAGCAGCATGTTCCTAAATCCACCCATGGTGAGGATGATCGAACGAATTCTGCAAAGCAGAATGACTTGTGACAACAAGTTTATTGAGGGAACTCGACCTGGCTGCAATTAGTAGGTAAATGATGGTAGACAGGCCCGAAAGCGGCATGAGGAAGTACTAGGATTTGCAAACACTTTGACTTGTTATAAAAAGTCTATTGCATAATGTGGGTTAAACTTAATTCTGTTATAAAAAATGCACAAGAAGTTCGAAGAAGGCCTATTTTTTCACAATGTTGAAACTTACAACAATGATTTTTCAGAAATAATTGAAGACGCATTAGTAATCGAAGAACCTTTAGAATTAGTACTTAAATATCAACTTAATAATTCTGCAGTTTATAAAGCGCTTTCTATTACAATGAGAACACCTGGAACAGATTTAGAATTGGCCTTAGGATTTTTATATTCAGAAGGAATTATTGACCGACTAAGTGATGTTCTTAAGATCGATTTTAAAATTAGTTGCCAGGACAGTGAATATATCAATCAGTCAATAATTATTGAAATAGCGAATCACATAATTCCTAAAATTAAAGAACTGGAAAGGCATTTTTATGCTAATTCGTCTTGTGGAGTTTGCGGCAAAACTGCATTGGATATTGTTGCTAATAACTCTAAATTTATTCTTAAAAAACAAGAAAAGCTTATTTCGAAAAATACAATTTATAACTTACCTGATAAACTAATTAGTGCTCAGAAATTATTTAAAAAAACAGGTGGAATTCATGCTTGTGCATTATTTGACTTTAATGGGGAACTAATTCATTTTGCTGAAGATGTAGGACGTCACAACGCACTGGATAAATTAATCGGATATTGTCTTAATGAAAATAAAATTCCTCGAGATGAGCATATATTATTATTAAGTGGAAGGGCGAGTTTTGAATTAATTCAAAAATCACTCAGTATTGGAATTCCCATTGTTGCAGCGGTAGGCGCTCCAAGCAGTTTAGCAGTTCAAATGGCGGAAAATTTTGGAATGACTTTAATTGGTTTCTTAAGGAATAATAAAATGAATGTTTACTGCAACAGTTTTAGATTAGACCAATAAGAGAAAAAATGAATGGATTAATACTTGTAGGCGGAGAGAGCAGTAGATTAGGATTTGATAAAATGACTATTCTTCGCGACAATATTCCTATATATCAATGGTGGGTAAATAATTTAAAATCATTTTGCTCTAATGTATTCATTTCTTGTAATGATCAACTTCAAAAAAAATATCAACTACAATCTTGTATCTTAGATACCACTCCAAATACCGGACCTCTAGGTGGAATTGTCAGTTTTATTAATAAGGATTCCTCTTTACCAATATTTGTTACTGCAGTTGACCTTTGTTATGTTCAATTGGAAGATATAGAAAATATATTTAATTCTAGAAATTCAGAAAAATTCTCTACTGCATATTTAACAGGGCTGAATATTTTTCCCTTATTTACAATTTTAGAAAAAAAAATATTTCCAAAACTTATTGAAGAGTATCAGACAGAAAGAAAATCATTAAAAATTGTATTACAAAGTTATCCTGTTGAAATTCTTACGAAGGAAATTAATTTGAATGGAATAAATACTAAAGAAGAGTATTTAAATTATTTGAATAAAAATCAAGACTAAAAATTATTATGTATTTGTACTAGGAGGAATGATTTCTACTTTTTCACCAAAATACTGTGCAAAATTCATCATGTCATTTGCCAAAGATTGATTATTTGTTGCCTTTGAATAGGTATCACACAAAGCTCTTATAGTTTGATACATAAATCTATCCATTTCTTCTACTTGCATTCCTTTAGTCCATAAATCTAATTTTAAGGTGTCTTTGCTGTTTTCCTCAAAAATTGAGATTAGTATTCCTTTCGCGGATTCAAATTTTGGACTTTCTGATTCCGTAGCCGACCATTGAATTTGATCTGGAACATTGGCTTCGTCCAACCTGACTTGAATTCTTATTTCTGATGTTCTAGACATTTTAATTGCTCATTGAAATCGTAAAATTAAATAAAAAAACTCAGGTCTATCTGATTAAATAAAACTTTGCTGTATAAAATCTAAGCTCCTAATTTTTAGATCTATAGGGAATAAAAGAAATTAATGCTATTTACATTTTAGGAACATACATTGTGTAAGTTTGGCAATTTTGACCTCCAAAAATGCCTAGGCCATTCTTAATGTTTCCTTGTATCCTAACATAACTAGAAAAAGGACCCTGCCTAGTTCTACTTACCTCTAGGGTATTCCAAAAGTTATATTGTTCTGGGGCAATGGTACACCACTTTATTCTAATGCTATCTCCTCTTTTAAAATATCCGCTATAATCATCGAATGAAATATCACCCGACTCTGCTTTTGATAAGGTAAATTTAAATTTTTTACCATCAAAGAAAAAATCATTAACTACAGAAGAGAAATTTGGTATAAGAACTTCATCTTGGCTTGCAGTAAAATAACGATAATAGTCCTTTCTATCTGCTTTGTCATTTATAATACAATACAATTGCACATATCCTAAATTTGGAACTTTGGGAATATCTTCAAACCAGAATGAATCAAGGGAAATGTACTCTGGAATATTGGTTGCAGATCTAATGGTATCTAAACCTGCAATAATTTCAAGTGAATAGGATTGTCCGACGAGTAAAGGTATTGCTCCATTAACATCGATATAGGCACAAAAATCAACTACAACTGAATCACTATTTTGTCCAAGATTTTTTAAAATTTCTTTTCGTGTTTCAGGAGGAAGTTGACTCAGGCAAATCTCTTGAAGTGGATATTTTTGTTGATTTAGTGTAATGCTGACTTTTGCATTACTTACGAATAATTTATTGAGTATAGAGGTATCAAATTTAGAATAGAAACCAAGTGATTTAGTCAAGAGCAAATAAGGTGGAAATGCAGAATTAGCATTTTCGAGATAAGATTCTACAACATATTGAGGTTCATAATCTGAGTTGTCTTGAACGATTTCTTCCTCACATGATGAAAACCCTGTTAATAAAATTAAGGCAATAAAGATTTTAATTTGATTCATTAGCATTTCTACTTTTTACTATTACTACTCCAATAAAAATTCCAGGTGACCGAAGGAATTAAGGTAAAAACAGAAACTTTTATTTGTTTAGCTTGAGCATTACCTGAGAATACATCCGTATCAAAATCCGTATAAGTAAAGAATGGATTTTTTCGATTATACACATTATAAATTGAAAACGCCCAGCTATGGTGAAAGCTCTTTGATTTGTTTTCTTTATTATCAAAAATAAATGCGATATCAAGACGATGGTAATCTTCTAATCTTGCACTATTTCTAGGACCATATTCAACATTTGGACTACCATCAATTATGAATAAGCTTTTGATTGGTGTGTATGCTCTGCCAGTTGCATAAACAAAACTTGAACTAAACACCCAATTTTTATTTATTTGATAGTTGCCAACAATCGTTAAATCGTGGGGTCTGTCATAAACCGCAGGAAACACTCTCCCACTTTCAATCTTTTCAAACCATCTTTCCGTTCTAGATAATGTGTATCCAATCCATCCAGTGAATCGACCTTTCTTTTTGGCAATATAAAGTTCAACTCCATAAGCTCTACCCTTTCCAAATACATATTCCTGTTCTACTTCAGCCGCAAAATCTTCTACATAACTCTCTCTATAATCTAATTGATTTCGCAGATCCTTAAAATAAACTTCAATTGAGGTTTCAATAAGATTGTCGTTTAAGTTTCTAAAATATCCCAAAGCATATTGTATTCCAATTTGCGGCTTTACTAATTCAGTACTGGGAATCCAGATATCAGTTGGCAGTGTACTTCCTGAATTGCTTACCAAATGTATATATTGACTTGCTACACTTACACCACCTTTTATAGAAGAATTTGCATTTATGCCATAATTGAAAACAATTCTTGGCTCTGGTACCACATAAGATTTTACAAGCTCATTATTCTTATAAATTTGTGAATCAATTGAACTCTTGTAGGGTCCAACATGAATAAAATTAGAAACGCGCAATCCATAATTTATACCAATGTTGCTGCGAACTTTCCAATCATCTTGAAGATAAATTTCATTTTCATGACCATACTTAGTTTCTAACTTGGTAGAAAAATCAACTTCACCATTTGACGCATTTACCAAATTTGGAGTAAGACTATGATAGGTATATCTTAAACCTGTTTTAATATGATGGTTAGTGTTTGGATAATAATCTATATCCATTTTTGTAGAATAATCTTTAACACCTGATTTTACAGTAACGGAAAATTCTTCCTGACTTGCTGCAAGTTTAAAATCATAATTGTTAAAAATCAAGGATATATTAGAGAACATATTCTTGCGCAGAACATGATTCCATCGCAAGGTTCCAGTTGCATTTCCGTATGGTAAGTTAACCCCAAATCCACGATCCTTGCTTTTATATACAAATACATCTCTGCCGAAATAGGTACTTAAATAGAGTCTGTCTTTGGATGATATTTTATAATTAATTTTTGAATTTAAGTCATAGAAATAATAATTCGTACCTGCGTAACTAGAATTTTTAATAAAGGGCTGTACAATATCTAAGGCATAGGTTCTTCTTCCGGAAACAATAAAGGAAGACTTATTATTTGAAATCGGACCTTGTACAGTTAATCTGGAAGAGATTATTCCAATGCCACCTTCAATGGCATAATTTTCGTCATTACCATCCTTCATTTGAACATCAATAACTGATGAAATTCTTCCGCCATATTCAGCAGGCATATTTCCTTTAATTAATTTGGTATTCTTTATAGCATCTGAATTAAAGACACTAAAAAATCCAAGCAAATGCCCGGTATTATAAACTATTGCTTCATCCAACTGAACCAAATTTTGATCTGGCCCTCCTCCTCTTATGTAAAGACCAGAAGTTCCCTCTGAAGCTGATGAGACTCCTGGTAGAAGTTGCAATATCTTTAATACATCAACCTCACCCAATAAGGCAGGCATTTTTTTTACGGTCTCAATATTTAATTCCTGAGTTCCCATTTGATTCGATTGTACATTCTTTTTTAATTCTTCCGAATTAATTACAACTTCTTCTAAAAGTATTCCAGAATTAAGATTCAAATTTAAGCTTAAGTCATGATCGAGCTTGATGTGTCTTACCTCATTATTATATCCCGTATAAGAAAACACCAAATCATATTCACCTTCAGGAATTGTCATGGAATAGAATCCATAATTATTTGAACTAGTGCTTAGAGCCGTGTTAGATTGAACATAAACATTGGCTCCAATCAAAGATTCGCCTGAACCCTTTTCAGTGATATAACCATTGATGGTATAAGTTTTTTGAGCAGACACACAATTTAAGAAAATTGTTAGGAGTAGCAGGGTGCTTATTTTCATAATAATTGTAGGATAGCATAATAAACCATTCTGAGCATCAAAGGTTTATTTTAATTGGCCTCAAAATATAATTATTCTTCTTTATTAGATTTAGCACTCCAAATTTTCCATATAGATGTGCAGCACCAACTATTGCAAAGCATGATTTTAGCTTAATTATTTTTTGAAGTTGTTCAGCCATAGTAATATTTCTTTCAGTTAAAAGTTTATGCTTGGCATCACCGGAAGAATATTTTGCTTGCTTATAAAGATTTCGAATATCTTGTTCTCTATAATTATCAATGAGTCCAAACAATTTTTTTTGAATTTTGGCAAGTTAGATAATGACTGATACAACATTTTATACTGACTTGATAGCTTAATTTTGCTCAGCACTCCATAATGTTCTTCAATGCTTTCAAGTCCAACTATTCTTTTAAGTTGCGATTTAGCATACGTCCAAATCCATTCATCAAGAATGACTTCTCCAGTTTCAGAACAGAATTTTTGTATAATTAAATTCAACAATAAGAGAGGCTTTAAATTCTTAACTTCTTCCAGATCAAAATTGTAATTCAAACTCAACTGCTTGGCTAATCTATTCCATTTTTTAACTTGGATGTAATTAAGTGGTGAATCATTTACCTCCAAAAATTGATATTCTGATAAATTGAACTCAGATAGTTCCTCAAGATTAATTTCAAGAGCGCAAGTATCGCAACTTTGAATATATGTTGTGAGTGACTTTTTTAATTGATCTAATCCAACTCCAGAGATATGTATGCTCCCAAATAAATAAGACTTTGGTCCATTACTCGAACTAAGTTCCCATAGTAAGGAAGGCTTATAAGTCATTTCAATAAAATCCTAGATGGACTTTTTAAACTGGATCTTTGATGTGTGTTGGATCTATTGGAAGAATAGTATTTTTCTTAATTGTAGACAAGTTCATTAAGGTTTTTAATCTTTCTACTTCTTCAATTTGTGACAACTTTTTAAATAATAACTTTTCATAAGCATGAATGTCCTTACAAACAACTTTCATTAGAATATCAGCATCACCGGTAATGACAAAACACTCAATGACTTCAGGAATTATTTTAACTTTTTCAATAAAGCTCTCTAAAGCTTTAGGTTTGTGCCAAGCAACATTTACTAAAACAAAAGTGCTAATTGATAAGTCTACTTTTAAGGGATTAACCTTGGCATGGTAAGACTCAATAACACCCAATTGCTCTAATTTCTTAACGCGCTCTAATGTTGGTGCTGGAGATAAACCTATTTTTTTAGATAAATCTAGGTTAGTAATTTTACTGTTAACTTGTAAGATATTAAGTATTTTAATATCGATTTTATCTAAACGGTCTTGCATTGGTAAATATTTAGTGAAACATTATAAACAAACTATAACACCAAATAAGATTAATATCCCGTAAAAAATTCGTTTTTAAGTAAATTTTAACACTTTAAATGGAAATTTTGAAGACATCTCCAATATTCTATGGAAAGATTCCAAGATTGGCATAGTCATTTGAAATCTTCTCTAAGGCTACTACAAAGGCAGCATTTCTGAGTGTTTGAACTTCAGGTCTGTTTACATAAACCTTCCATATCTGTTGAAATGAGGAAACCATTGTCTCTTCAAGTCCAGATCGAACTAAATCTACTTCATCCGCTCCATGTGTTAATACTGCCCTTTCAACATCACTAATGGTTTTACCGGAAAGGTTTTCTACAGTTGCTACAAGTCTTGAATACATGTTGGAATCAAATCTTTTTTCCATTCTTCCAAACCGCATATGTGATAGATTTTTCAACCATTCAAAGTATGATACCGTAACACCACCGGCATTAAGGTACATATCCGGAACAACTATAATTCCTTTATTATTCAAAACATCTTCAGCTTCGGAGGTTATTGGACCATTTGCTGCTTCTCCAATAATTTTTGCCTTAATTCTATCTGCATTTTCGATGGTTATTTGATTTTCAAGAGCTGCAGGCACCAAAATGTCACATTCAAGTTCTAAGGCAGAATTTCTGTCTGCCAAGGTCGTAGACCCTGGAAATCCCAAGATTGAGTTGTTATTTGACTTGCGATAGGCTAATAATTCTTCGATGCTGATACCATCCTTTTTATAAATACTGCCCTCATATTCAGCTACACCAATGACGATTACGCCACCTTCATTTTGCATTATCAGTCCGGTATACATTCCAACATTACCAAGTCCTTGAATGACAACAGTTTTATCTTTGAGTCCTGTATTTAAACCAATTTTACTCATTGCTGATTCTGTATCACACAATTCTCTTAATCCATAATATACTCCTCTACCCGTAGCTTCAGTTCTACCTTGAATACCATTCTGATTAACTGGTTTACCTGTAACGCATCCCGCTCCATCTATATCTCCACCTTTAAAAGTGACATAAGTGTCAAGAATCCATGCCATTTCTCTTGGACCAGTTCCATAATCAGGTGCCGGAACGTCAATCCCAGGTCCAATAAAATTCTTCTTAATTAATTCAGTTGTATATCTTCTTGTTATTTTTTCAAGTTGTTCTTCTGTATACTGCCAAGGATTAATAGCCACTCCTCCTTTAGCCCCACCGAATGGAACGTCAACTATGGCACATTTATAGGTCATTAATGCTGCCAGTGCTTCAACCTCATCTTTATTAACCATTTTGCTGTATCGAATTCCTCCTTTTGTAGGAAGTCTATGATGGCTATGCTGTGCCCTAAAAGCTTGAATAACCTGAACTTCGTTACCAATTCTTACTGGAAACTGAATTTCATAGACTGCATTACAGGCTTTAATTTGAGCTAGAATTCCCTTAGGAATATTGGTACAACTCGCAGCGCGATCAAAATTGCGATTTACACTATCAAGAAAGGACACTTCAGACATTATTTACTTTTTTTTCTAGTTTAATGATTTTTTTATCTAACTGTATCAGATAGAATACAATACCTACGAATATGATTAAAATTACTCCATAAACTACATTTATTTTTCCGCTTGACCTCATAATATCTGTACTTTCAGCTGATATAATACTCGGAAAAAACAGAAGAAATAAAGCTAAAATTCTAATCATTAAAATGGTTTGTAAGTGCGAAATTGGGCTTTATTTGAAACATAAAAAACAATTTCTTCAATAATTATTGGGATCTTCAGTTTTATTCTCCAAAACTTGAATTCTAAAAACTAGATCCGCGATCCAAAATCCTAGTAGAATAAAGGAAATTACTGCAGGATAAAAGACCAATCTCAAGGCATTATCCATATCCTCAGACCCAAAAGCCGGATTGCCTCCATTTCCAGGATGAAGGCTGTCCATTAGTCTAGGCAATATAAAAATGAGCGGTATAATCGCCACTAATGCAAAGACATTGTAGCTAGCAGAAATTCGAGCACGCTTATCCAAATCTTCAATTCCAGCTCGAATAATTAAATAGCTCATGTAAATCAACATGGATAATGCAGCCATATTCAGTTTAATATCATTGGTCCACCAGCTTCCCCAAGTATATTTTGCCCAAAGAGAACCTGTCAGTAGACCTAATATACCAAATAAGATTCCTGTTCTAACCTGCGCATTCGCTTTGAAATCATAATTCAAATCATTTTTTCGAAGAAATTGTATTGAATTGAACACACTTGCAGCTAATAATGCAAACATTGCAAACCATAAAGAAACGTGGAAAAAAGTGTTTCTTATAGTTTCATATAATATATTCCGATAGGGAAAATGATATTTATTAATGATTGTAAAATTTGGCTTACTGCTCAACCATAACAATTGCGCCTGCTCTTGATTTATACTGTCTTGATGAAGGATCAACTTAGAAGGTATTATGCTGGTTCCATCAAAATTCGAAGAAACAATAATACTAAATTGGGATAATGATTGTTTTGTAGGTAAGAATAATGGAATAGAAAATTGAGCATTTAATCTTTGGTCATCGATAACTTGAACAGCTTGTGATGTTATATAGAATGAATCGATATTTTTAATATAAACTGTGTTCTTTCCCTTGGTGTAATTTGTATTGTAGCCAATAATATTTAGACTCAAAGATTTTCCGGCCTGAGCTCTATTAGGACTTACATCTTCGATGCCAGGTTTCAAAGGAGTAAGCAATCCTCTTGTGAGCACATAAGTAAATAGGAGTACACCCAAAATCTTCCACCACCAATAACTCAAATTCATTCTAGTTTCTTAAAAGTTGAGGTAATAATACTATTGCAAGTGCAAAAGTAATTAAATCAATACCCAATATAAGTTGAAATTTGGAAATATTACTCACTATAGACTGACCTTCAAGTATTCCAATAGATGCAGAATATGCAACGCCAAGAAGTGGAAAACTTAATGGAAGTATTAGTATTGTCAAAAACAAAGTACTATTCTGAATATTTGTATTAAGCAAGGAGCTAAAACAAATTAAGTTGCTCATTCCAATATTTAATATCAGACACAATATCATCCAGTTCATCCAATCTACATGAATGACCGGAATGAATAAAGTAAAAAGAAAAAGACTTATTAAATTAATTAGCAACAAAAAGCAAAATACATAAATAAGTTTCGATAAAAATAAGTTTTGCGGATGTACCAACTGATGAAAGAAAAAACGGTACTTTGTATGATCATCCTCATACACCCTTGCACCAATAAAAAAGCTGAGAAACAAATAAGTCAACCAATACAATAGGCTCCATTCTTGGAGATCAATTTTACCACCAAAAAAATAAATAAGATAACAGACCCCTGAGAGAAATGCCAATAATCCACCTAACTGATAGAAATTACGCCATTCATTTAAAAGATCTCTTCGCCACAAAGCCAATAACTCATTCATTACTCAAAGATAAATTTATAAATCTTATAAGTCAATATTAATATGAAAGCTCTTGAGAATAGAAATTAATCTGTCTAAGCGAGTCTGGATGCATAAAAGTGCAATTAAATATAGGCAAATATCAGCTTCTATTTGAAAATTTGTGCTTTATTATAACAACAACTTTACAATTCTACTTAAGAGAAGCATTTAAATATTCAAATTTTAATCGTTAATTAGCTGATTTTCTTTGTCTTATGAATATAATATTAATTATTTATTATATTCGTAATCACTTAATAATAATAATATTACATATTATAAATTATTATTATATTTGCTCCAAATTAAGCTAAACATGTACATTTCCAGCAAATTTTATCTGTTCTTTATGCTATTCTGTCCATTGTTGATTGTTGCCATGGATCCTCCAAGCAATTACCTTAAAGTGAAACCCAATAAAGGTGAAGGAGCTTATGGATTGTTGCGGAGCTATCAATTATTAGATAAAACTGAGAATTTACAGCGATTCTATGAATTAAATAAACTTGATCCGGGAAGTCCATTGAAAAAAGGACAGACCTATATCCTGCCTATTAAGTTTGTTAATTATGATGGTAAAAGTATCCGAACAAGTATGAAAATCGATGATTATTATCAGGCTAAAGAGCTTCAAATTTATAATGATGCAATGGTTGAAGCTGGACTCAAAAGTAAAAGCTTTATAAAGGACAAGGTACTTTGGATTCCTGAATCCTATTCTCCAAACAATGGTATTGTGCAACGAGTAAATACAATTCAAGCTGTCAAATCACAATCTAAGAGTCAAGAAGTAAATAAATCACCAGTTGGCTCAGCTTTAAGAGAACTAGTTGCAGACCGAAGAATTGATCTTGAGGACGCCTTCACTGTAACTAAGTCCCTTGAAAGTGATGAAGACATGAGTTCACCAAATACTTCATACGTAAAAAAAGTTAGTGGCAAAATGCTCAATGTAAGTCTCTTTGGCAAAAAAGAGTGCCAGGTTCCCGTTGAATCCGATGAGTTAGAAAACCAGGTATTTTACATCATACCAGGACATGGAGGCCCTGATCCAGGAGCTGTTTATGTCGACAAGGAAACTAATTTTTCTTTTTGTGAAGATGAATATGCATATGATGTTTCACTTCGACTGGCAAGAAACTTATTGACAAGAGGTGCTTATGTTTACCTTATAGTACAAGATAAAAATGATGGCATACGCGACGAACGTTATCTAGAATGCGATACAGATGAAGAGTGCATTGGAGGTCATGAAATGCCTGTAAATCAACTTAAAAGATTGCGTCAGGGAATGATAAAAACAAACCAACTTTATTTACAACATAAATTAGAAGGTGTTGAGAAACAGTGGATGATCTCTATTCATATTGATTCTCAACCTGAAGAAAACAGACAGGACGTATTTTTCTATTATCAATCTGAAAGTAAAGCATCAAAGAAAAAAGCAAAAATACTTCAGTCCTTATTTACTGAAAAATACAGTAAATTTCAAGGAAGAAATTACAATGGAAGCATCTCTACCAGACCACTTTATGTAATGCGAACATCAGAAGCAGATCCAATTTATATCGAATTAGCTAATATTAGAAACGCCGAAGACCGGGAGAGAATCGCTTCTCCGAGAAATCGACAATTACTTGCAGATTGGCTAATGGAAGCTTTTTTATAAAGCCTTTTGTAAAGTAGTATTTTCTAAAGCACTTACATAGGTACTTACTACCCTATTTTATCTCTACTCCTTTTTCCTTATTTGATCTATTTATACATCGATCACATAAGTCTGTGATGTTCTTTAATTCTCTAGCTTTTGCAACGGTACCTTCAAAAATTTCAACCGTCTTATCTGAATTAATATAAGAACAATCCTGATAGAGATGGTAACTTTTTCCCGATTTGGTCCAATAGACCATGTTTATGCCATTATTTAATACTTCTACTTGTTTAGTTTGTTCAGTATACTGTTCAATAGATGCGGGGTTGAAATCAATACCAAATACACCGGCAACTAATAAAGCTACTACAGCGATCGTTCCTACGAGTCCTTTTTGTTTAGTATTCAGATCTTTATTTGTGAAAATCAAAATTACTAGTGGCAAAAATGCAATAAAGCTTATGATCAGCCCAAGTTGATTTTGAAGAAAAAATCTAAACTTGTCCTTTTCAGATGCAGGATCGAATCGATTAGATTTTTTCCAAAGGATTGAGCCAAGAACTGCAAAGATTAAATCTGCTACGATTAAGACTATAAGCCAAGTCATATTGACTGGAGGTCTTTTAAGTAACATTATAGCCCAAATTTCTACTCCAATAGCTGCAATCCAGGAAAGTATTGCAAAAATTCTAAGATTTCGTGCGGAGGCTTTACTTTCATCACTAGCTACGAATGTTCTACCCTCATTTTGACTTAAATTTGAAGAAGATTCATCACCTCCAATGTGGGTTAATTTTTTTGAAGTTTTATTTTCGTCCATTTTAGTTTGTTGTAAATTATAAAATATGAATAAGTTTTGTGCATTGCATAAATAGTAGCAATTGAGATATTTACATTGCTTCCATCTTGCCAAAGGTAAATCAATTTTTGTCTTCATTGTCCTGTTTTAATTATAAATCACAATAATGAGCTTTCATAAATAATAATATTCCAAATCTCAATTATAGATATACCAATGCTATGCTTTCATTAAATCCAAATTATCAATAAGTAAGGAAGAATTTTTCATTACCTTTAACACTATTATGCTAGGAAAAGAATATTACGCTGTTATCATGGCTGGAGGTATAGGATCTAGATTTTGGCCTTATAGCAGGAATAATAATCCAAAACAATTTCTGGATATTCTGGGAACAAATAAATCCTTATTGCAAATGACATATGACAGACTTGCAGGTTTATTTGATCTTGACAATATTCTTATTGTTAGCCATATGGATTACATTGATTTAGTCTATAAACAATTGCCAAATTTTCCTTTAAAAAACCTCATAAGCGAACCTTCACGAAAGAATACTGCACCATGCATCGCAGCTGCAACTCAAACAATTTTGAAGAGAAATTCTGAGGCATTTATTTTAACTGCTCCTGCTGATCATTTGATTTTACAAGAAAACCAATTTAGAAAAGACCTTATTGAAGGATTTGAGTTTTTAGAAACAGGCGATTTTCTTTTAACACTAGGGATTGAGGCATCACGTGCAGATACCGGTTATGGTTACATTCATTTTAAGGAAGACTTAAATCGTGGAAAATCTATTTATCCTGTAGAATCCTTTGTAGAAAAACCAGATCATAATACTGCTTTGAAATATATTGCATCCGGTGATTACGTTTGGAATAGTGGAATGTTTTTATGGAAAGCTAGTACAATTTGGTCTGCTTTTGAAAAATATACTCCTGAAATTGCAAGTCTATTTTCAAATTTTGAATTGGCGAAAATTGAACAGATCTATGAGCAATCTACAAGTATTTCTATAGATTATGCCATCATGGAAAAAGCGGACAATACCTATGTTAAAAGAGTAGATTTTGGTTGGAGCGATTTGGGAACCTGGGGCTCTATATACAATCTTTTACCACAAGACGAAAATAGTAATGCCAGCAATTCTAATAATGAATTACTTTATAATGTTGAGGATTGTATAATTCACAATGATTCTGAACAAATAATGGTCTTGCAAGGATTAAAAGACTATATCGTTGTTAATACGAAAGATGCTTTGCTTATTTGCAAAAAATCCGAAGAGCAAAATATAAAGCTGATGCTAACTGATGTTGAAAAAAAATTTGGAAAGAAAAATATCTGATTAGAAATCTAAATTTAAGGAGATGTAATGTGAATATAAGCCTACTCCCGTACTGGCAATGTTCGTTAAAGCATAATCTAAACCAATTCGACCCAATTTCAATCCCAGTCCACCAGATGGCTGAACTGAAAAGTCCTTTTTATTCGGATCAATTAATGAAGGTATAGACTGAAAGTTGTTAGCACCAAAACGAAGGAAAATTTTTCTTTTGAAATCCAATTCAAAACCAATTCTGGGATCGATACCTAAGTTTGATGCAGGTAACAACTGTGTTGAAGTACCATTTCCGGAAAACTCAATATCCACACATGGCAATAAGCCAATTTTGTTGCTTAATTTTATATTGTATGCAATTCCCAATATGAGTTTAGGTAAATTTACTTCTACGGATGATTTTGGAATATCATTACCTGTTAATTGAAGAGTCGCTTTTTCTTCATCAGAAAATGAAAATTTGTATGCGTTGAAAGTTGTTGTTATATCACGTGCCATCATACTAAGATGCCAACCAGACTTTTCGTAGGCAATTCCTGCATCAAATCCAAATCCAAATGATTTGGCAAAAGAACCAAATGTTCTGTGAATTAGTTTAAGGTTTGCGCCAATACTAAATGGACTATCCTTTTCAACATTACCTAATCGACGACCATAAGAAACGAGTAAGGCATAATCCGCAACACTAAAAGAACTAATTCTACTGTAATCAATACTTCCATCAGGCCCTCTGAGTCGCAGAGTATTGGGGATATCGTCAATTCCCATTCTAATTAAGCTAACTGCACCAAATGATCTTTTGTCAGAATCTAATCTCTTCCCAAATCCAACATAATCATAATTCCCTATTCCTGAATACCATTGTGCATGCTGTCCTGCAACTTGAAAATTTGAATTTCCCAATGCCATTTCTGCTGGATTCCAATAGGCACCTGTTACATCTACGCTTGTAGCTGAAACAGCACTCCCCATAGCTAGACCTCTGGCACCGACTCCAATGTTTAAAAAGTCATTACTAAATTTTGGCGCCTGTGAATAGACAGAAATAGTAAAAATTAAGCTTATTGTAAAAAATAAAAGGCCTTTCATAAAGCAGAATAATTGCAAATATAATTAAAAAATATAATATGTAATATTAACGCGCCTATGAAAACGAAAATATCTGCCTAAATAGTACCTAAGTTTTTAAATTTTGAAAGTATGGTCTGCAAAAGTCGAAAACAAACAAAACCAATTAAGTTGCCTAAAATTAAGCCAAATACCACATCAAAAGGAAAGTGTACGCCTACAAAAATTTGTGCAAATCCAATAAGGACTGGCCAAATAAGTAAAAAATAACGTCCCCTGGGAAGACTTTTTGAAAGAATAAGAAATAAGAAAATACCAATTCCTGCATGGTTTGTTGCATGCGTAGAAGGAAAACTATATCCACCACTACAGTTGATTAAACTTTCGAAATGATCTTTAAAGTACAATTCTCTACACGGCCTCTCTCTTTTAAAAAATTTCTTTAGTAAATTGCTGCTGAACTGATCTGTAAGAGCAACGACAATAAAACTTGAAATTAATATAATGTAGAAATGTTTTTTATTATAAATGGCTATCCAACTTATGAGCATTAGATATAAAGGCACCCAAAAAAACTTATCTCTAAATAAGCTAATAATTAAATTTAAAGAATCTCCATGTAAATGAACCTGAATCCATTCAAATATGCGGTGATCGTACCAATTTAAATGATTCAACATATTACAATTTAATAAAAGCACAAATCATCCTTGGAGAAGAATCATCCTCAAACTGACTTAAATTATAATCTCCAAAACAATCCAATAATTTTAATCCCAAATCTTCAAACATTTTTACGAATTCCATTTTAGAATAGACTCGAACCCTTTCTTGAAATTTTTCACAAGTTTCACCAGAACGAACATAAATATCCTTTATCAACCTATCTTTTTGAAGGCTTCTTGAAATATTATAAACGCAATGATTTAATACAATTTCTTCTTCTTTAACCAAATGCTTTTCAGTCCAAGCTTTATTGAAGTAGTCAATGATTAGTATTCCATTTTTTTTTAAATTAATGACAAGATTTAGAGCAGCTTTTGAATTTTCTCTATCAGAATCGAAATATCCAAAACTCGTAAATAAATTTAGAACGTAATCAAAATAATTTGCTCTAAACAAATCGCGCATATCGTGCTGATAAAAGCTCATTTGTTCATCCTCAATGGTTCTTGCCAATGCAATTTTTTTAAAAGAAAGGTCCAAACCAGTTACCGAAAATCCCCTATTTACCAAAGCCTTTGCATGCCTTCCATTGCCACATGCCAAATCTAAAATTTTACAATTTTTAGTTATATTAAATTTACTAATTAACGAATCAATGAAAAAATCAGCTTCATTCGAGCCTCTTTCTTGGTATAATTCATCATAATAGATGCTGTCAAACCAATCTTTAAACCAATTCTTCATATTTGTGCTTATCGGCAAAATTAATACATTTGCCTAAGCAAACACAACTCATGAGCTTAATTATATCAGTATCTGGAATAAGGGGAACTATTGGCGGTGTAGTAGGTGAAAATCTGACTCCTGAGGACATCATGAAATTCAGTATCGCTTACGGTCGATTTCTTAAATCAATGAATGTTAGGCCTAAAATAGTAATTGGGCGAGATTCAAGAATATCCGGACCGATGGTTCAGCATATTGTTATGGGATCTTTGCAAAGTATTGGTATAGATATAATTAATCTTGATCTCTCAACCACTCCCTCGGTTGAATTGGCAGTATTAAAACATAAGGCCGATGGTGGTATTATTATTACTGCTAGTCACAATCCTTCAAATTGGAATGCATTGAAATTACTCAATAATTTAGGTGAATTTATTTCAGCTGAAGTAGGAGATGAAATTTTGAAACTTAGCAATCAAAATGAAATTATTTATAATAATGCTACAAGTCTAGGCAATTCCTTCCCGAACAATACAGCTATTGAGGAACACGTTAAATCTATATTAGATCTTAAGATAATTCCAACTGAATTAATTCGGTCTAAAAAATACCGGATTCTCGCAGATTGTATTAATTCAACCGGAAGCTTAGCCTTGCCAATATTATTTGATGCTTTACATTGTAAGTATGAATTAATTAATGGTAATATGGATGGTAATTTTATTCACAATCCAGAACCTTTGGAAAACAATCTTTATGAATTGATTCATTCCATAGGAAATTCAACTGATCTGGGTATAGCTGTTGATCCTGATGTTGATCGTCTGGCTCTAGTTGATGAGCAAGGAGTTTTTTTTGGAGAAGAATATACTTTAGTATGTGCTGCGGATTATGTATTGGATCAACAACTTGGCAATACTGTTTCAAATCTTTCTTCTTCAAGAGCTTTGTTTGATCTTACCAAGTCTAAAGGTGCAGAACATTTTTTTTCGGCGGTCGGAGAAGTACATGTAGTAAGTAAGATGAAAACGGTCAACGCTGTAATTGGTGGAGAAGGAAATGGAGGAACCATCTATCCTAAATTGCATTATGGAAGAGATGCCTTGGTAGGAATCGCTCTTGTATTAGCCAATATGGCTACTAAAAATAAGACTATTTCAGAACTCAAACAATCCTACCCTAAATATTTCATGCATAAAGACAAGCTTGAACTAAATCCTAATTTGGATTTTTTGCAATTGCTTAATTATTTGAAAGATCATTACAAGAATGAAAAAATAAATTTAGAAGACGGTTTAAAGATCGATATGAATGAAGGTTGGCTTCACATTAGAAAATCAAATACGGAACCAATTCTAAGAATTTATAGTGAAGCAACAACAGAACTGCTTGCTAAAAATTTTACTGAAAAATTGAAAGAACTTGTGGTAAAGTTTAAATAAAATTATGACTCAAAGGATTTATCTAGATCATGCAGCTTCAAGTCCATTACTTCCTGAAGTAATAGATACAATGATGGCTACTATGCAAAGTATTAATGGCAATCCATCCTCTACCCATCGAGAAGGGGTTATCGCTAGAAATATAATAGAGGAATCTAGAAAAGTACTTGCACAGTTTCTTCATACTTCCCCAAGTCAGATATTCTTTACTTCCGGTGCAACCGAGTCTAATAATATTGTAATCCAATCTATAATTCGCTCCGGAACAGTTGAGCACATAATTTATTCTCCTTTAGAACATCCATCAATTCTTAATGCTATAAATCATTATTGTAAAAATAACTCCATTTCACTTCATCCACTTCATCCCAATGAGTTTGGTGCCATTGATCTCAATGAATTAGATGAAATCTTAATGAATTGTGGTAAGAATTCAATGGTGAGCTTAATGCATACTCATAATGTTCTAGGAACTATTCTGCCAATTTCTGAAGTTTCAGAAATTTGCAAAAGACACGGTGTAATATTTCACTCAGATACGGTTCAAAGTATAGGGCTATTGGACATTAATGTTACAGAAATTGGACTTTCAAGTATTATTGGTTCTGGGCATAAATTTAATGGTCCAAAAGGCATAGGTTTTATGTATCTCAAGGATCCAACTCATACAATTCCAATGATAATGGGAGGAAGCCAAGAGAGAAATATACGTGCAGGTACAGAAAACATAGTTGGAATTACAGGAATGATAAAAGCTATAGAACTAGCAAAAATAAATAAGGAAGCCAGGCTTAAACATATTGAGTTTTTACATCAGAAATTGAGGAATGGGCTAATTGAAAGAGGGCTTACAAATCAGTTTAATACACCGACTTCTAATTACTTACCAAAAATATTAAGCGCTTACTTTGAAGAAAGAAAAGAAATTGATTGGTTACTTATGAACCTTGATATTGAAGGAGTAGCAGTATCTGGTGGTTCAGCTTGTGCGTCAGGTTCAGAAAAAGCTTCACATATTAATGAATATTTAAGACCAAATACAAAAGGCAAATCAGTTAGATTTTCAATTTCACATCTTAATACAGAGGAAGAAATAAATCAAACACTTAACATTCTTACTAAAATATTAAACTAATTATTTTTTAGGTAGGAAAATTTCTGCCATCATGCAACGCACACTCCCACCTCCAATAGTCTCAATGATGCGTATGTCGATAGGAATTATTTTTGTTTTCGCTTCAAGACTACTAATTTGACTGCGGGTTAATGAGCTATAAGCTGATTGAGACATAATCAATACAGGATTATTGTTCGCGTCAATCAATTGCAGCATATTTCCTGCAAATGAATTCATCTGATGAAAACTAATATTAATAATTTCTTTACTAGTTTCATCAAAAATATTTTTAATTTCGTCGCGCTCCTTTTCAATTATTGAATCCATGCAGATTACAACAAAATCTTTACCCAAAGCCATCATGACATTGGTGTGGTAAATTGGAACCCCAGTTTCGTTGTATGCATGAAAAAAGACTACTTTATATTGTAAAAGCAAAGCTAAATTTTGCAACAATTGAGCATCTGTACGAGCACTAAGGCAAGCATAAATAAGTTTGTTATCATGATCAAATATCATGCTTCCGGTGCCTTCTAAAAACTGGTTGTGCTCCTCAAAAATATCAAGACTATATCTTTTTTTTACTTCAAAGTGTCTCCCAATTTCTTCAATAATATCCTCTCTTCGTTCAATCCTTCTATTTAGACTTTGCATTGGATAAGTAATAACAGTTCCATCTTGATGAAAACTTACCCAATTGTTTGGAAATATTGCATCAGGTCTTATTACATCATTTAGATCATCAATAACCAAAACATTAATTCCTGCCTGTCTTAACTGTTCAACCATACTATCAAACTCCTTAATTGCAGAGGATTGAATTTCATCCGTTGAATTTTGTAACAAAATTTGAAATGAATTAGTTTTTCCTGTTTCAGAATTATATCCGAAATTTGCAGGCCGAACCATCAGTATATTGTTGGTCAGTTGTTTTGTCATTTTACTTATAATTATTAACTAAACATTGCATCTTTTTTCATGGTTTCTGCAAGATCTTTTCCTAAATATTTTTCTATTAACTCATGAACCCAATATATAACCGGAGTTATTAAGATTGATATAGTAAATTTATAAATATAATTAATTGTTCCAATAGCCAATACAGTTTTCATTGGCCAGCCGGAACCAATATAAAAAGCTATGAATAAAACAACATAACTATCAACAAATTGTGAGACGATTGTTGATCCTGTTGACCTCAACCAGATTCTATTTTCACCGGTATTTTCTTTAATTTTATGAAAGACAAAAACATCAATAATTTGTCCAACAATAAAAGCTACCAATGAACCTACAATTATCCACAATCCCTGTCCGAAAATTAATTTATACGCTATATTAAGATCCTGCACCCCACTATCTGGATTCTTTGACAAATGCGAATGAGGCCAAAAGTCCGCCGGAACTAAAAGAATGGCCAATGAAACAACCAAAAAAGAATACACAATGAGACCACTCGTTAGATAAGATAAGAGCTTGACGCCTTTTGATCCATAGTATTCATTGACAATGTCTGTCATTATAAATACTACAGGCCACAAAAGAACCCCAGAAGTCAAATTAAATGAAAGATGTTCTAATCCTAAAATACTGATGTCTAAGGGTTTCAATCCAAGACTTGCCTCTAAAGAGAAGATCTTTACTCCAATAAACTCAGCCATTAATGCGTTGGTTATAAATATTCCTGCCAAAAGAATAAATAACAGAGTTTCTCTATTTTTGCTGATATTTCGCATAAAAACTATTAAACACTTTTCACTTTAATTGGTTTATTCCAAGATGTCAAAAATAGCAATAGATTTCAAAACTGGCTCACTTAAAAAAGCACAAAGTATATGCATAGGAATTGATCTAGGCACAACTAATAGTTTAATTGCTCACATTAAAGATGGAGTTCCTGAAATTATTTCAGATTCTAATGGTAAAAGACTTTTTATTCCATCTGTAATTTATTTTAATGCAGAAAATGAAATTGCAGTAGGCAAGGATGCATATGAAAAGCTAGGTACAGATCCAAATTCGACAATTTATTCAGTTAAACGTCTATTAGGTAAATCATATCAAGACATTTCAAATTATAAAGATCATTATGGATATAGTTTTGAAAATGACAATTCAGATAATTTAATTAAAGTAGAAATTAATAATCAATATTATTCACCAATTGAATTGTCTTCTTATATACTTTCTTATTTGAAAGTTGAAGCAGAAAAATCTCTTGGACTAAATATTGAAAATGTAGTCATTACAGTTCCGGCTTACTTTAACGATTATCAAAGACAAGCTACTCGTGATGCTGGAAAACTTGCAGGTCTGAATGTTTTGAGAATTGTTAATGAACCTACTGCGGCTTGTTTGGCATTTGGCATTGGATTAAATCGAACGGATAGCAAAATAGTTGCAGTTTATGATTTAGGTGGAGGAACTTTTGATATTTCTATTCTTCGAATTGAAGATGGAATATTTGATGTTTTGTCAACAAGAGGTGATACCTATTTAGGTGGAGATGACTTCGATCAAGTGATATTGAAATATTGGCTGAATAAATATCAAATCATTATAAAGGCTAAGGACGAATACAATTCACTTAGACAGCTTGCTGAAAAGGCAAAAAAGTATCTTTCAACGAACAGTGATTTCAGTACCATTTGGAATGAAATTGAGATCAAATTAAGCAGTGTAGAATTTCAATCTATTGCTAAAGATTTGGTTGCAAAAACTATTCAATGTTGTGAATTAGCTTTGAAAGACTCAAAATTAAACATTAGTAAAATTGATGAAATTTTAGTAGTTGGAGGCTCCACAAGAATGCCAATAATTGTGAATGCACTGGAATTATTTTTTCAGAAGAAAGTAAATTACAGCCTTAATCCTGATGAAGCAATTGCATTAGGAGCTGCAATTCAGGCGGATATTCTGGCCGGCAATCGAAAGGAATTATTACTTCTAGATGTCAATCCACTTTCACTTGGTATTGAAACCTTAGGTGGAATTATGGATATTATCATTCCTAGAAACAGTAAAATTCCAAATCATTTAGCAAGAGAATATACGACCTCAAAAGATGGCCAAACTAACTTAAAAATTGCCGTTTATCAAGGTGAAAGAGATTTGGTAAAGAATAATCGTTTACTTTCAGAATTTGTATTGTCAAATATACCTCCAATGCCTGCCGGGCTACCTAAAATACAGTTAAGTTTTAACATCGATTCTGACGGTATACTAAAGGTAAAAGCCAAAGAGTTAAGAACCAATGTCGAACAGGAGATTACTATTAAATCACAGTTTAGTTTAGAGACAGAAGAAATTGCAAGTATGTTAATGGATTCAATAAAGTTTGCAAAATCAGATATGGAAATTAAATCTTTAATTGATTTAACCAACGAAGCTAATGCACTTAAGCTAGCCGGAGATAAAATGATAAGAGACAATGGCTCCCTACTCTCTCAAATGGATTCAGATGAAATTAAAAAACTTCTAGGCAATCTAAATTTAGCAATTTTAGCTGAAGAAAAAAATGCAATTCAGTCTGCTATGGATGAACTAAACAAGTTTGCAGAACCAATTGCACATCAAATTATGGATCAGAATATTCAAAAAGCCTTAACTGACCAAAAAGTATTAAAGTCAATTTCAGAAGAAATAAATTATAATGGGGAAAAAATTAAATAATCTTAATGAATTAAGCCTCGCCTACTCCACTCATGCATTTGAACCAGAGCAGCAGGAAATAATTATAAATAGCAATTTTGCCCTTCAGGTGATAAGAGTACAACTTGATTCCAAACTTCGTGGTGGAAAAGCTGTAACTAAAATAATGGGTTTGGAAATTATGGAGACTGAAATTGAAAAATTAGCAAAAGAGTTGAAACAGAAATGCGGCGTAGGTGGCTCAATCAAAGACGGAGTAATACTTATTCAAGGGGATCATGTAAATAAAATTATTCCTATCCTAATATCAAAAGGATTTAAAAATACTAAAAGGACTGGTGGCTAATGAGGATTAGTGTTTTAAAGTTCTTTTTTTATCTACTTTTGTTTTCCACAATTTTTGGCAGTTGCAAGGAAGAAAGAGAAGACGAAACTTCAATATGGAATGCATTTAGTTTTCTTTCAATGAAGAATCAATATCCTTTTGAGATTGATATTACTAACCAATATTCAAAAGCAATTCTTCAACAAGAACACTTAGACAAATTTCATTCGAATTCAAGATCAAATGATTGGGAATGGATTGGCCCAGACAATATTTCTGGCAGGATGTTATGCATTGCTGTTAACCCAATTGACACCAATGAAATTTGGGCTGGAAGTGCATCAGCAGGACTTTGGAAATCAATATCAGGTGGAATTGGCAAAAATGCCTGGGTTAATATTAATCTTGGTTTTCCCGTTTTAGGTGTAAGTTCAATAGCCATTGATCCAAACAATACAAATATTATATACATTGGAACTGGTGAATCCTATAGTTATGAGGATACAGATGGTGGTAAGCATAATCGCATTTTAAGAGGTTCTTGGGGAATAGGAATTCTCAAAAGCAAAGATGGAGGTAAGACTTGGTATAAGTGTTTAAATTGGAGTAAAGAAAACAACAAAGTAATTTGGAAAATTATCATTGACCCAAGGAATTCACAAATTATTTATGCATCTGGCACTCACGGGTTATATAAAAGCGAAGATGGTGGTGAACATTGGGCTCTAATATTTAATAAAAAAATGAGCAATGAGTTACTCATGCATTGCGATTATTCCAATATATTATATGTAGGTGTTGGAGGTATTGGTTGTGATGAATTTGGAATTTACAAAACCAGTGATTCAGGTGTAAGCTGGACTGAAATAACCAATGGATCTTTTTCAAAGGCTAAGGGTAGAATTATGATCACTCAAAATAAAAAATACCCTAATAAATTTTATGCACTTTTATCAGATAGTTTTAAAACAATAAAATTTATTAAATCAAACAACTCATTTAAATCTTATTCAACCTTTTCATTATCAGATGTATCAAGTTATCAGGGTTGGTACGCAAAAGGGATAGTATCAAATGAAGAAGGAAATGAAGTCCTTTTAGGTGGCGTTGATTTGTATTTGGATAGCACTGGTAGCTTTAATAATTTTGTTCGATATCAAATGGGAAAAATTGGTGTACATTCTGATTTTCACGATATTATTGTAAATCCACTTGATCCTTCTACAGTTTATTTTGCTACTGATGGTGGTATTTTCAGGACCAATGACTTTGGAAGAAGTTTTTTGTCTATTAATAATGGATTAATTACTTCACAGTTTTATAGTGGCAGCTTCTCCAATGATGGACAATTTGGAATTGCTGGCTTGCAAGACAATAGAAGTGCACTTTATACCGGATCACCTACCTGGGAAAAAACTCACTATGGCGATGGTACTGCATCTGCAATAAATTCTACAAACACGGAAATTCTTTTTTGTTCGTCACAAAACCTTAACTTATCAAAATCAGTTGACAAAGCTGTGAGCTGGAAAGATATTCTAGTGGATGAATCCGGCTGTTTTGTAACACCATTTAAAATGAGTAAAAGCAATGAAAATGTGTTGTATGCGGGATCGAGTAAACTTTATAAAAGCCTGGACAATGGAAATACTTTCAAAGCAATCAAATCCATGCTTGATTCTGCAGTAATAAACGCATTAGAAGTATCAGATTTCAATTCAGATTTTATTATTTACGCAACGATACCAACAAGAATAGGAACTGTTGAACTTTACAAAAGCTATGATGGTGGCGCAAGCATAATTAAAATAACCGGAGAACTGCCAAATAGAGTTATTTCAGACATTACTATAATAAACTCCTTAGAATACTACATCTGTGTTGCAGGATTTGAAAGCGAACATGTTTTTAAAACTACAAATGGCGGCCTAAGTTGGATAAGTATTGATAATGGTTTACCCGATATTCCATGTCATACAATTTGGAGTTCTTTAATTCATCCGGAAATAGTTTTTACTGGTTCAGAACTAGGTCTTTATTTTACAAAAGATAATGGTTTAAACTGGAAGCTTTTCTTACCTCCTAATGTTGATGCAATTCCAATTTACGATCTAATTTATCTTGAGAAAGAAAAGCGATTGGTAGTTTTAACGCATGGTAGAGGAGCTTATAAAATCAATCCTTTTGATGTCGTAACCAATACAGAAGACAATTCGAATATTATAAAGGCTAAATCTACTTGGATATTTGCATCTGACATGCCTCCAAGCATTACAAACGAATCCAGAGGGATTTTATATAATTTAAGTGGTAATAAAATCGCAACGATTAATTCTAATTTATCAGAAATGATGAATTATTTAGAATCAGGTGTTTATATCTTTAACTCCAAACAGTCTATTTATAAAATTATTAAATATTAATTTATTTTAAATTAGGCTTTCAAATAGAATTAATTGAATAAAATCTGGCCCTTATCGTCCAATTTTAAAAACATTATTAAAGCTAACTCGTAAATATGTTTTGCCCCATTGCTCACCTTCTAAGAGCTTAATCACATCTAGCCTTACATAGCGAAATATTTTATATCCTATATTACCTATTCCAATTGAAAATTCTGAATAAGGCTTATAATCTTGCGATATAAATGTCGAATAATTTAAGTACTCAATCAAACCTAATTTATTAACTATTGGAATTCTGTCAAATAATAATCCTTGCAAATTATGTTCAAAGTGAATTTCGATAGCCTGATCTTTATCAATTTTCTCGTATACTAAAAGTTTATAAAATTTCAATGCTGATTCACTTTCATTTATAGTAAAAGGATTGCCATTGGGATGTATTGCATCAGGAATATCCGGAGTATAGCCAAAAGATTTTGACAACTTCATTGAGAACTCAAACTCTCCCATTCGTTTAAGATTACAATTATACAGGATAGTGACATTTGACAATAAGTTTAATTTATTCACATCCAAATAATAGGTGAGCAAGGACTTGATTTCGAAAACTGGCCACACTGATGACAACTTTTGAATTCCTTCAGGAGATTTCCAAACCTTCGCATAAGGAGTGATGACTAATCCGGAAATAAATTGGACAACGTTTTGGTTTTCAATTCGCAAAAAACTGTCCCTAAAATTAGTAGAAGCATTACTTACGTAGTCCTTGTTTTTTAAGCGTAAACTATAATTGCTGTGATTGGATAACTCTGATCTAATAGAATAATTTGCATCAAGCTCAAGTCGAAAATTATAATTCAAATCTGTTTTATATTGAATTTTTATAAAATCATTATTGAAATACTTTAATACATTCTTCTTTTCAAACAACGAATAAATTTGATTCAAAAACCTATTGGTTTGAACATATGGATTAAATTCTTGAACCATTCTTCCAATTTCAAAGCTACAAGAACTATGTTTAAAACTATTGTATCTATAATTAGCATTTACAAATCCTCTAAACGCATGATCTGAAAAACCATAAAGTAAATTCGATTTAATTTGCAACTTCTTAGTCCAAGAAATACTGTCTAAGTACTTGGAATAAGAAAAAATTACTCCTGCATTTAATCCTTGAATGGGATTAAAACTAACTGAATTTAGAGGAGTATCGAAAGTTATATATTTCCTTTCCTTTGTCCTATTATAACTATATCCAAGCAAAAGATTTTGATAACTTAATTTATTTGAAATAATATCCATCGAATCTTTGTATGCTTTTGAATCCTTATAATTTTTAGCACTATCCTTAACTTGATAATTTATTTTTTCCTCAGTGGTAAGCGGGATTGGTCTTATGCTATCCCAATAGTTTTTATTGTATTTATTAGCTTCAGCTAGAATTTCTAGTACTTCATTCTTATTTTTAAGCACTAAGCTTGAGTCCAGTTTATAATTTGATAGATTTAGGAGAAACTTACCTTCCAAATTAAAACCAAATAACTTAGCCCCAAAGCTAAAAATTTGATTTCTAGTACACCAGAAATCTGCCTTATCAAAATAGAATTGATTTTGATCCAAATAAACTGTGTCGAAAATGTCTTGCTTAACCTGCTTACCCAGAAAGTAAGCCTGGAATTCATAAATAGTCCAACTTGAATCTCTGATATAAATAAATCCTTGCCATACAGGATCTGCTTTTATTTTTGGAATCAATTGAATTTTATAAATCTGTTTATTCTCTTCATTTATGTAAGTACCAATTAGTCTGTATTTATAATGACTAAAAGCATAATCCGCAATTGGAGAAATAATCGACCTCCCAAACTCAGTTGTATTGTTGTACAAATTGAATTGTAGCGAACTAGCTCTATTGAAGGAGAAACCACCATCATTTCCTGCAACTTTAGAACTGATCATTGTTTCCTTAAAATTATTATTATCCTCAAACTGAAGGATTGATTCGGCTTCAGACAAATATAAAATTCCCTTTCCGGTTGAATCAATATTTCCATCAAGGCTTCCAATTTTCTTGCCTAATAACTTTTCAGGAGCTGAAAGTATCTTTAGAACTCCTTTTGTATAAGCTAGACAGGTATACTTTTTATCTAACTTCTCGTATTTTTTTCTATTGGCGATCGCATGTCTTATAATTGAATAAGCCGGGTCTTCTCTACTTGAAACAAATTCTGCTTCATCTAAGTCAAAAATTAATTGCTTCAATGTGACATCAATTTGTTTGTCTGTCGACAGAACCTTCCTTTTTTGTTTTTCAAAACCAATAAGTTGGAATACTAGAATATGCTCTCCTTGTAATAAGTCTAATTGATAATATCCAAGTTCATTGCTTGTAGTTCCAATACTTGTTCCTTCAAAATAGACACTTACGTAAGCAAGAGGTTCGTTTTGCTCATTGGTAACTCTACCCATAATCTGAGCATTTCCGGAGCAAAAGCAAAATAAGAATTCAAATAGTAAGATTTGAAGACATAACTTCGATAGATAGGCTGCTGAAATGTTCATAGTTCTATCTATTTAACCAGTTTTGGATTAAATGTTTGCCTTCAAGACACAAGAAAGATTCAGGATGAAATTGCACACCTTCTATAACAAAATCTTTGTGTTTCAAGCCCATAATTACATTATTGTCTGTTCTTGCAGTAACATCTAGACCTTCATACAAAGTTGTCTCGTCTACTGCCCATGAATGATACAATGCTGCCTCAAAAGTCATAGGCAAATTAAACATTACCGATTCCTTATTCAATTTTGTTTGAATAATTTGAATATTTTGTCCATGCCTAACTTCAGATTGTTTAAAAAGTTTGGATCCAAAAGCAATAGCAATTGCTTGAAGACCTAAGCAAATTCCTAAAAAATCTTTATTTTGTCTAAAATGATTTATTAGCTCAATAGTGCATGGATAATCATTAGGCAGACCAGGACCAGGGGATAAGACTATTTTATCAAATTTTTCAGCTTTTCGAATTATGCTTGGATGATAATTTACAACTTTGACCGAGGCTCCACAACTTTCAATAATTTGCACTAGGTTGTAGGTAAACGAGTCAAAGTGATCAATTAGCAAGACTTCCAAAATCAATAAATATTTAATTCAATGAAGGAGCAAAAATACATTCATAAGGCTACATTTGCATAGTGATTTTAGAACGTTTATACTCAGAAGTTATAGAAGCGATGAACTTCTATCAACTGCACCAAAGACCATATGTATTTGCAGTGGACTATGGTAAATCAAAGGGTATATGTATACCGTTTGACGAAATTGATAAGCGTCAGATTAATTTTAGCATAAATGAAATTCAAGTAAAAAAATACAACAAAACCATTGAACTTCAATCTAATCCAATTGATTTTTTAGATTTTAAGATTCCATTTAATTCAATACAGAAAGAAATTTTTAATGGAAACTCCTATCTAACAAATTTAACTTTTAGAACAGAAATTGATACCAATTACTCACTGGCGGAAATATTTGAATACAGCACTGCAAAATACAAATTATGGATAAAAGATTCTTTTACTCTTTTCTCGCCTGAACGCTTTATCTTAATCAAGGATGGAATTATATCTACGAATCCTATGAAAGGAACTGTGATGGCTGATATTCCAAATGCTGAACAATTGATCAAATCCAATCTAAAAGAAAGATATGAACACAATACCATTGTCGATCTATTGAGAAACGATCTAAGCATGGTAGCCAATCAAGTAAAATTAGAACGATTTCAATATTTAGAAAAAATCAGAACTCATAATAATGACCTTATTCAGATGAGTAGTGAGATTTCCGGGAAAATTAAGTCGGAGTATCAAAATCAATTTGGCAGTCTTTTAGATCTTCTTTTACCTGCCGGGTCAATCTGTGGTGCACCTAAACAAAAAACAGTTGAAATCATTGATAATTATGAAGACAATGATCGTGGATATTACACCGGTGTATTCGGAACTTATGAGCCGGAAAAATTTGAATGTGCGGTTATGATCCGATTTATTGAACAAATAAAAGATAAATTATTCTTTCGGTCCGGAGGTGGAATTACAGCACTTTCTGACGCCGCTGAAGAGTATGAAGAAATGAAAAATAAAATTTATGTTCCCATTTTTTGAAACTATGGCAGTCGAAAATGGCAAAATTTTGAATCTTGAGGAACATCAAATTCGAATTGAATCTACATTTAAGAAATACTATCCTGAATATCAAGCACATCAATTACAATCCATTAATCTATCAAAACTTGATACCAGCAATGAAAGGCAAAAATTAAAATTACTCTACAATCATTCAACTTTTCAATTTTTACTTTCGCAAATTGAAAAAATTTCTTTTTCAAAATTTTACTTAATTCACCTTTCTTATTTTCAATACAATTATAAATATTCTGATAGGTTAATATTTAAAAACTTGAAACAACAACTTGTATCTGATGAAGAAATTATTATGGTGATAAATAATGAAATTACGGATACCAGTTTCTCTAACTTATGTTTTTATGATGGTTCAGGTTGGTTTACACCTTCTAAAACTTTATTAAATGGAACCATGAGAAGTCATTTAATCAAGGAAAAAATTATTGCTACAAACAAAATTCAAGTTGATGATTTAGTTAAATTTTCAAAATTTAAAATGATTAATGCACTCAATAATTTTAATACAGCTCATGAATATTCAACATCGATAATTATTACTTCCAATACCTCTTATGACTAAGCTTCAAATTGTACAAAGTCAAATTGCACCTTATTCTGCTCAACTTGTTGCAGTAAGTAAGCTACAAGAGAATGAAAAAATAATGCTGCTTTACGATCAGGGTCAAAGAGTATTTTCAGAAAATAGACCTCAGGAATTAGCACGAAAGTACAATGAGTTGCCAAAAGATATTGAATGGCATTTAATAGGCCATCTTCAACAAAATAAGGTAAGAATGATCGTGCCCATAGTCCATCTAATTCACTCTGTAGATTCATTTGAATTAGCAAAAAAAATAAATGCTGAAGCAAAGCTGAATTTTAAAAAAGTAAATATTTTATTGCAGATAAAATTATCAAAAGAAGAGAGCAAACATGGTTTTAATTTTACAGAATTAATCAATTCACTACAGAGGGATTTTTGGAGTGAACTGAACAATATCGAAATCTGTGGAGTTATGGGGATTGGAAGCTTAACTTCTGAACCTTCAATTACAAGGCAAGAATTTAAACAACTTAAAAATTATTTTGAAGAATTAAAAAGTAATTATTTCAAAATAAATGAATTTAAAGAAATTTCAATGGGAATGTCAGCTGACTTTCAAATTGCATTGGAGGAAGGCGCAACAATGGTTAGAATTGGTAGCCTTATTTTTTAGCAAAAAACAACAACCAATATTTTATTTTATTAATCGATTAAAAAACTATTGAGGGTCATTAAAAAATCTTTGCAAGTTCAATAAAAATAAAAAAACCCTGCGCAAAAGCTTGTGCAGGGTAGTAAATTTTCAATAGTATAAACTTTATTTAGCTCTTGTCCATTCTTCAATAGCTTCAGTATTCATTTTTACATAATCGTCATTTCCTGCAGCTGAAGCAAGCAACTTAGATTTTTCTGCAGCAGCAATTGCTTCAGAAAGCTTTCCTAATTTTCCTAGTATCAAAGACTCTACCCTTAATTTCCAGAATTTAGCATCCATTACAGTTGCTTTCTGAATCCAAGGCAGTGCAACATTTAAGTCTTTTCCAGTGTCATAATAGTACTTTGCTGCTTGGTAATAATCATCTGAAGTAGGCCCTGCAAGAACCTTTTCAATGTTTTTTGTAACAACTTCATCCACCTTTGTAGATATATTTACTGAAACCATTGTATTCTCCCACATAATTACAAGTTTACCTGAATTAATTTTAATATCATTAATATCAATTGTGAAAGTTTCAATTACCGTTGTTAATAATTCAGGTACTGCATCTACGGTAGCTACAACTTTGGTAAGATCATATTTCTCAGGAGTGCCTGAAATATTTATTTCATTATAAAAAATAAATTGCCAAGATTTTTCTCCCGGAATTGTGAAAAGTGAATATGAACCTTTAGAAATAGGCTTTCCTTCAACAGTTACATCTTCACTGAAGGTAATTACTGTAGATTTATTTGCTCCTGTTCTCCACAATTTATCAAAGGGTACTAAATCTCCAAATATGGTTCTGCTTTTTACACTTGGACGTGAATATTCTAATGTAACTGTTCCCAAACCAAGTTTTTGCTCCAATTTACAAGATGGGCTAGATGCAGGTGTTTGAATCTGAGATTTCAGGCCAAATGAAATACAAAGACAGATTAATAAGAGAAATTTTTTCATAAAATTTAAGGATTTAAAGGATATAACAGAAAAATCAAGCAAAATGTTATCAATAAAATTAAAAAAATATACTAACATATTAAATATATCAATAATATGTATTATATTTGCAGGGACTAATTCACTCAAAAATTACTTATCATGATTATTGCAGCAATTTGTACAGTATGTTTTATATGTTCTTGGTTTCTTATTCAAGTAAGGACTTCTCCAGAGCACGAATAACCCAATTCCATTGTAATTAACTGATTGTCTTATAGTTAATAAACTAGAGATGAGCTTTACAAGAACTGACTATATTTCAAAATTTCCTCAAATTTCAGTTCGCAGGATTCGATAACTTTGACAAATTAAAACTCCAAGTGCTTAAATATTGTTTTATTTTTGTCTAATGTATTGAATATCAATTATTTAAAATCAATTACATTTTTTCATTTTTGATCGGAACCCCTACTTTAGGTACTGTTGAACGTCGAAGTAATTTTATTTGCCAAGGATTATTATTAAACTTTGCAGTTCCTATTAAGAGCATTGCATCAGGATCAACTTTTACATTCCATTCAGAGGAAGTATCTTTTAATATTGATCTAAATTCTACTGATTTCTTTGCATAATCGTAAACGAATTTACCCTGATCAGTGGTTTGATCATAAACTCCCTTGGTATATGAGCCGTCTTCCTTTAAATCCAACCAATGGCCTTTATAAATATTTTCTTTTGGCGTGTCTTCGCTAAGAGATAAGGCAAAATAGAAATTCCAAAGACTATCAGTTATCATTAGATTTGGCTTCTGCGTTGTAGCAGCTTTAATAAATGCCTCATCTGCTCTTAGTAACTTAACTAAAGAAGGTGTAGGCTTTGTGCTAAGTTCTTCAGTTGTCGCTGGGCTAGCCTCAACTGGAGTTTCAATTTTTTTCTGACTTTTTTGGCAAGAAGAAGCTAAAAGTGAAAAGCTCAAAAGGAATAATATACTATGTTTCATAATAAAATTCAGATTTAAAAGACAAATAACTTAAGTTTGTCGCTAGAAAACAAGACTTTAGACTGTGTTTATAAATTAATTAACGATTCCGATTAGAATGCATGTCGTTTTAGAGGCAATAAATGCCTGTCTACTAAATATTAAAGAAAAATCATTCCTAATAGCCTTAAGTGGAGGCCATGATTCCATGGTACTTTGCAAAGCTCTATTAGAATTTAATATTCCATTTGGCGCAGCGCATTGCAACTATGGATTAAGGGGTCAAGAATCAGATCAAGATGCATTATTTATTCAAGAATTTTGCAACAAATTTGGAATTCGTTTACATCTGAAAATAGAAAAAATTAATCCATTAAATTCCGGAAATATACAAAATGAAGCACGCAATATAAGGCATGATTTTTTCAAAGAATTAATTCAGAAGCATGGATATGATTACTTACTCTTAGCGCACCATGGTGAAGATAGAATCGAAAGTTTTTTAATCAATTTAATGAGAGGCTCGGGAATCAAAGGACTAAGTACCATGCCTCAAAGTAACTTACATATTCTTAGACCATTTATTGGCCTAACAAAAGCTGAACTTCATGATTATGCTTTAAAATCAGAACTGGTCTGGAGAGAAGATTCAAGTAATCTTGAATCAAAATATTACAGAAACAAAATACGACATCAGCTTATTCCGGAATTTCTAAACTTAAATCCTACATTTCTACAAAATGCTATTAGAAGTATTCAACATTTATATGATAGTCACTTGCTTCTAAATTCATTTAAAGAAAATTGGCTTATGCATCAAGTAAGCATAACTTCAACAGGATATTCCATCAACTATTGCAACTCGATCGAAGATTTATTCTTATTTGAATTTCTAGCCGAACTTGGTTTTCATTCTAAAACCATTGAGGAAATAAAATCTAATCTTTTGAATAGTGGACTACAATTCGAATCACATTTAGATTGGCTTGCATTTACTGATCGAAATAGAATAATAATAACGAATAAACAAACGGGTAAAGAAGAAGAACAAGAAATTTTAATATATGAAAATCAAAGTTTTGTACCATTACAAACCAAGCTATTAAAAGTAATGCGCAGAAACAAAAATGAAGTTGGAGAAACCTTTAAATATGCTCTCGAAAATATGGCCTTTCTGGACATAGATAAGATTTCTTTTCCCTTAAAACTTAGAAGATGGAAACAGGGTGATATTATGAAACCACTTGGAATGAAGAACCAAGTAAAGAAATTGCAAGACATTTTGACTGATAAAAAAATTTCTATTCCTGATAAAAGGGAATGCTATGTTTTAATTTCCAAAGATGAAATAATTTGGCTAGTAAATTACTGTCTATCAGAGTCTGTAAAATTAACTACAAATACTAAAAATATATTATACCTAGAATATTTAGAGATTGACAACTAAATTAAGGGATGAATGTTCGAATAAAGAGTCCATTAAATTAATTACTAATGATAAAATCTAACTTGATCAAATCTTTACTTTGTTTTAGTTTACTTGCCATTCTTAGCTTTTCTTGCACTGAAAAAAAACTTCCTATTCTCGGACCAAGAACTCTTAAGGGAAGCGATACTATTTATGCTCAAGTGCCTGAATTCGAATTTGTGGATCAAAATAATTCCTTAATTAGATTAAGTGAAATTTCCAAAAATATTCATGTTGCTACTTTTTTCTTTACTTCTTGTCCAACAATATGCCCGAAAGTCATGAGAAATATCTCTAGAATTTCAGATCATTTTAAAAATCAAACTAATATTTCTTATTTGTGCTTTTCTCTAGATTATAAAAGAGATAGTGTAGCACGACTTATTGAATATTACACTAAAGTTGGATTTGATGATCCAAAATTACATTTATTAAGAGGAAACCAACCGAACGATATTAAATCCCTTGCAGAACACTATTTAAGTACTGCAGTTGATGATCCAACTGCTCCTGGTGGAATTAATCATAGTGGATGGATATTATTAGTTGATAAAAAGAAACAGCTTAGATCATATTGCTTAGGAACAGACGATATAGATGTGGATCGATTTATAGAAGACATTGAACTCTTGATGCATGAGAAATAGTATTTTTTTATTTCTAATTGTTATTAGTCTTTCTTGCACTGTTTCTACTTCAAGTTATAAAGAAGGAAAATTTATTTATACTAAATATTGTAGTTCCTGTCATGGACTAAATGCAGAAGGTCTGGGCAAATGGTATCCTTCGCTCACGGATACAAGTTACATAAAAATAAATAGATCTAAATTAGCATCTTGGATTCGTTTTGGAATAAGTAGAGACAGCAATGCAATCAATAAGAGTAGATTTAACTTGGTTGATATGCCAGAGAATAAATACCTTCAGGATGCAGACTTATGCAACATACTCAATTACTTAAATGAGCAATATTGGCATCAAGCAGCATTTAATATTGAAGAATTAAATTTTAAAAAATAAATTATTTGTTGTGATATTCTTGATTATGCACCATCATAGTTGCACATTTTGGACATAATTCAGCAGCACCGCTTCCGGTTTGACAAGTATTAGGGCATTTGTAATGCCAAATTCCTTTAGTATTTTGAGCAGGTAAATTTTGAGTTGGAGGTCCTGAAACAGGAGTCATATTACTTGGGACGCTGACATTCGGCGGAGCCACTACGTTGGTTGGTTGTGCATTGGATTTAATCTTATTATTAGTCTTATTGTCTTGATTACAAGCTACAAAAAATAAACAAATACAAAGTGTTAAAAATAAGCCGATAAGATTTGATAATTTCATTATTCAATATTTATGTTTATAATAATTCGATTATTTTTATTAATGAAAAGCCAATTTTAAAAATGCAGTACCATTGCCAGTGCCGGAAGAATAGGAAGTTGATTTACTCTCCTATTCTCTACAACATTAAAGTAGAAAATATTCTTTCTATTTAAGGTGTTTGTAATAGAAGCATTAATTTCCAAATTTAAATTCTTGGTAAAATCTATACGACGCTTGAGTGAATAATCCAATCTGTGATAATATGGTAATCTCCCTGAATTTATTTTATCTGAATAAACAACCCCGATATTAGGATTGTCAATTCCAAAATTAGTTTCGAGACCATTTTGGATTTTATTGTCACCAATAAATCCTTGAACTTTTGTAAATGCAAACCCGGAACCCATATTATATCTCATTCCTGCTTCCCAACACTTAGCTCTTCCCCACTGATAATCTAACACGAAATTAGCATTATGTCGACGATCAAATAATGCTGGAAAAGTTACTACTCCATCATTTCTATTTACAAAACCAAGTGAATAGCCTAACCATAATTTCCAATTTACCCAATTAGATTTTAAAAGAAAATCAACTCCATAAGAATCCCCGGTTTCTTTAGTAAATGCGGATTCTGTTGAACTCCTCCTGTTGCGATTTAAATTATACAAGGAAGTGAATTTTTTATAATAACTTTCAACATTAATATTGGTATGTTCACTTAAATCATATTCAAATCCACCTACTAAGTGAGAGCCATGTATCAAGTCAGGTGCTGTCAAAAATCCAACAAATAAGTTTACTATATCTCTTTCACTTACTGAACTCATTAGATTTTGAGAATATATTCCTCCTGCGGCCTTAATTCTAAACTTATCTGTAATATTATATTTTAATCCAAACCTGGGTTCAACCGAAACCCTACTAATTGAAGCGTAATATTGAAATCGAATACTTGGATCAATTACAAGACCTTTGCGGCTCAATCTATATTTAAAATATCCGGCTACTTCTGTATTATTGTCATTTTGTTGAACCGGAACCTTGAGAAAATTTGTAAATTTGAAATCAGTTGAATAGGCATTAAATTCAATACCATATTTAACTTCTGAATTTCTTCCGAAAAAAGTAAAATCAATATTTGATAAGACACCTTTGATTCTACTTGATCTTGGATCTGATTGCTTTTCATCTAGTTTTATATTATAATCTGAATAAGCAATATTTCCACCCAAAATCAAACCAGAATTGGTTGGAATTAATTTAAAATTTGCTCCTGCACCAGTAGCATTCCAATCTAACTGTGCTAGTCCAGTATAATTAACAGCATCTGTAAAGTTGAATCCAAATAAGTTTAAAAAGCTTCCATTTGAAGATATAGTTGAAATTTTTCCATAAACATCTTGAAAACTGAAAGGTAAATTTCCAGTAAGAGAATCTAAGGCATATTTGTACAGCTTTTTAGAAGTTTGATCAATATAAGATTTTTTACCAGTTAGCAAGAAGGAGGTACTGGAATTAGATGTTGTATTAAATTTAATAATAGGTCCTTCAATTAAAGCTTTTGCCATAAAAGGACTTGCACTGACTAAACCACCATAGCGTGTTTTATTTCCTTCTCTAGTCTTCATATCAACAATAGCTGATATTCTTCCACCATACTCAGCTCCGAATCCACCAGTTAATATATCAGCACTTCGAATTACTTCTGTTTCGAAAACTGAGAATATACCAATTGAATGGAAAGGATTGAAGACCGTCATTCCATCAATCATAATCCGATTTTGAACTGGACTACCTCCACGAATATAAATTTGCCCCCCCTGATCTCCTGTAGTAATAACGCCGGGAATGATTTGTAAATATTGTGCGATATCCGGTTCACCACCTGTTGATGGCATGGCTTTAATTTCTTTAGGTGTAACTGTAATACTAGATACCTTAACTTCAGTTCTTGATTGTTCTTTTTGTCCTGAAATACTAACTTCTTCGAGATTAATACCACCTTCAGTCAAACTAAAGTTTTTGTTGATAACTTGAGCTTTTTTTAAGGTGATTAATGCTTTAGCAGTATCATATCCGATGTAACTCACTACCAGTTCGTAATCTCCAACCGGAATTAAACTTATATTATAAAATCCATAATTATCGGTTGTTGTGCCAATTTGGGTACCTGTTAAATAAATAGTACAAAAAGCTAGAGGTTCTCCTGTATTTTTATCATAAACATGACCTCTTATATTTGCTTTTTGAGCAAGCAGCATGATACTCAGCATACTAAATAATCCAATAAGGATAGTTGATTTCATATTAATTGCAATTACGGTGCAAATCTAAACCAATTAAGGTAAACGGCTAAACTCTTCAAAAGTCCTTTTAAGACCAATTAAAATCTGTCAATTTGCTATGAATTGAGCAAATTCTTACTCAATTTGGCTTCAGAAGGTTGAATTTTACCACTTTGGAGTAGCCTAAACTCCCTTCGAATTGCTGCATCATCCCAAGTTTTTTTCTCTTCATCTGTTTCCGGAATAGCTTGAGGTATTATTTGTGGTCTCATTGTACGCTCATCTAAAGCAACAAAAGTAAAATATGCTTGATTTGACTTTCTCATATCCACTTTTCTAATACTGGTAGTAAATACTTCAATAAGTATTTCAAGAGAAGTATTGAAAGTTCTTGAAACTCGAGCTTTGATTGTTACGATATCCCCTAATTTAATTGGCTCTTGAAAGGTCAAATGATCAACGGAAACGGTAACAGCTGGGGAATTACAATGTCTGCTTGCACAAATACCACAAGCGATATCCATCCATCTCATTAAGTTGCCACCCATTAAATTACCTAATAAATTAGTGTCATTTGGTAAAACAAGTTCAGTCATCTCTGTTAGGGATTCACTGATTTTTTTAGTCTCTTTATTCATTCTAACTATCTATTTTTAAATTAAATATTTCTGCAAATTTTACCGCAAAAAGAGATTTGATTTCATCCATACTAATTTTAATTCCCAATTCTTTCTCCATTGAAGTTACCGACATCTGATTAGATGTAATTCCACATGGGACTATATGGTTAAAATAGCTTAAATCTGAATTGACATTGAACGCCAATCCATGTAAACTAACCCACCTACTTAGATGTACTCCAATAGCGCATATTTTTCGAGCTTTTGGAGTTCCAGCGTCTATCCAAACACCTGTGTATTCCTTTATTCTTTCCCCTAATATATTATAGTTTGCAAGGATTTGTATGATGGTTTCTTCTAACATCCTTACATACTTATGAACATCAGTAAAAAGGTGATTCAAGTCCAGAATAGGATAGGCAACCAATTGTCCAGGACCATGGTAAGTAATGTCTCCACCTCTATTAATCCTGTAAAAACTTGCGTTTATTTGACCCAACTGAGATTCAGGAATAATTAAATGTTCATCCTTTCCAGATTTCCCAATAGTATATACATGAGGGTGTTCACAAAGGATCAGCGTATGATTTTGATCAAATTTGGATTCAGCTTCTTTATTTTGGGATTTTAAAAGCTCATGAATCTTGGTTTGATGTGCCCATACGATGTCATATTCTTTAATTCCTAAATCTTCAACAATCAGCTTATTATCCAACAAATTTTTGTTTTTTAAGTTAATTTATAATAACTTTGATACCTAAACAGCTAAACTATGAAAAAGTTAGTAATTCTACTACTATGTCTCCCTTTGTTTCTTAATGCTACAAAAGCGCCAAATTTTACGGTTACTGACTATAATAATAAGACACATACCCTTTATGCAGATTATCTCAATAAGGAAAAGGTGGTTGTCCTAAAAATATTTTTTGTTGACTGCCCACCCTGTAATGCAATTGCACCTTTAGTTCAACCTGCTTATTCAAGATGGGGAGCAGGAACTGGTAGAGTTCAATTTTTCGAGCTTTCCACTATGGGAGGAGAAAGCAATTCCTATGTTAAAACATACGCAAATAAATATGGAATTACCTTCCCTGGAGTGGGTGCAGACGGAGGTGCTTTAGCTGCAGTTGCCCCTTATTCTGACAACAAGACCTTTGGCTCTTGGTACGGTACTCCAACTTTCGTAGTTATTGCACCAAATGGTGAAGTTAATTATCGAGTCCCATTTGGAAATAATGATATCGTAAGTCTTGATTCTGCAATTGCTAAAGCTTTAAGAATTCCAAGCGGCCAATCCGGTGGAGGTGGCGGAAATAAATGTCTTGACTCATTTTCCGTTAAAATCCTTAACCCTATTCAAAATTATAAATTTGTGACTTATGATTTGTACAATCAAGGCAACCCTAAATATGATTTACTAAATGGATTGTATAATTGTGAATTCTTCTATCCGGCTTCTAAAGACAATTACGTTGTTGGACTTGAATACGCGCAACCCAGCAATCCTGATCCATTGAGTGGAATTTCTACTTTAGACATAGTCTTGCTACAGAAGCATATCCTTGGAATTAAGCCACTGAATAATTTGCAGTATGCACTTGCTGATGTAAATAATAATGGAACCGTTAGTGTTTCAGATATTTCAGAGTTAAGAAAACTACTTCTAGGTTCTATAAGTTCACTTAAAGTGAATAAAAAAATTGGTTCAGCGAATAACCCAAAAGGATTTGATTATAAATCCCCGAACTACGTTTTGGTTAAAGATCTAATCAGTAGAAAAGCTAGTTATGAATTTGGTTTTGGAGTTTATGGTGATCTTAGTTCTGCTGCCGATATAAAACTACAAGACTTACAAGAAAGATCTTCTTGTACCCTTCATTTCAATATCAGCACAAAAAAAATAAATGGCGGATATTATTATGAAATTTCTTCTGCCGAAGATTTCCAAGCAGTAACATTGCAAATGATGCTTGATTGCCAATCAACAAGTGATATAAAATTGGTAAAATTGGCCAAGCTTGAAGGGTTAAATGAAAACTGTTTTAGTTTTCACCCAAAGACCAATTCAACAAATAGATTCACCTTTTCGTGGTTTAATCCATTGAATAACTATGAAAGTATAAAAGCAAATGACGTTATAATCGGTTTTAATTCTAATAATCTATTAAACTTTTACAAAAACGGAATCCAAGAAATCGTTTCACTTAACGACTTAATTTGTGACATAGATTATTCTTATATTACAAACACTAAACCTAAAATTCAAATTCAAATTTCATCAGAATCAGTTCTTATTGAATCAAATTCTTTCATGAGCAGCATTGATATTAGTTCAATTTCAGGAAATACTTTACTCAGCAAAAGCCTTCCTGCACTTTGCCAGAATGAATTTATTAATACAGAACTTCTTGAATCAGGAATTTATTTTGCAAGAGTGAAATTTGATGATGGCTCTTTTGAAGTAAAGAAATTTTTTGTTGCAAAATAATATTTGCAATTAAAGTTTAATTTTAGTTCATCACTTTGCTGACTTTTTCTAATTTTAGTAAGTTAATTGAATTAGGCACAATTCCATTAATATTATTCTGACTAAATAAGGCTATTTGATCATACATTAAAAATATGACAGGTGCTTCATCAATCAATATTTCATCCATTTCCCTATACAAATTTTGTCTTTGAGCAAGGTCTGATTCCTGTATAGCAGATTGATATAAACTATTGAATTTTTCATTGTTAAATCGCGTATAATTCGGAGGAGCCGGATTAGCTCCATAGAATGCAGTTAGAAAACTTTCTTCATCAGGATAATCTGCAATCCATGAGGCTCTAAATAAATTTAATGAACCATTTCTCATTCCTTCTCTTAAGCTTGCAGTTTCCATGAGTTCAATTCTTAATTTAATTCCAATTTCCTGCCATTGTCTACCAACAAAAGTTATGAGATCTAAATAATCCTTATTAGTATAAAGAACGAGTTCGTAACTGTCTTTATAATTCTTAAAATAATCCATCTTATATAACAATTTTTTTGCTCGATCCGGATTGTAGGTATAACCAAGGGAATTACATGTATCGAAACTTGACATTCCTGCCGGTATAAAACCTTTATTTGCAGCCTGCCCCACTCCATATTTAAAGGACTTCACCATAAGGTCTTTATCTAAAGAATAATTCAATGCCTGTCTAAAATATTTATTTCGCAATGGATGCCCATCTACTAAACTTTCAGGATTAATTCCTATATATTCAGTATTTAGGTAATTACCTCTATACATTTTCAACAAGGATTTTCTATCTTCTCTTAATACACCATCTGAATTTATCAATTGAAGTGCAAAACCAGATTGCACTCCTGAAAAAAAATCAATTTTTTTCTTCATGAATTCCAGATAGGCTGTATTTCTGTCTTCAATAAAACTAATTCTAATACCATCCAAAAGTGGCAAACCTATTTTATAATAGTGCATATTTTTGGTTAAAAACATAGCTTGACGTTCTATCCATTTCTTCAATTTAAATGGACCTGTTCCGACTGGATGTTCGCGAAAATTATTTCCATAATATTCAACTGCTTCTCTAGGAACAATACTGCAGTAATGCATAGTCAGCAAACTTAAGAGCGGCGAAAATGGCTTATTTAGTTTTAATACAAAGGTTGAATCATCCGATGCATTAAATCCCATTATTGAATCTAATTTTCCAAGAAATATCCATCTGCCTGGAGCATTTAACTCCTCACTCATTAATCGATTAAAACTATAGACAACATCATGCGCATTTAATTCTCTACCAATTCCATTTACAAAACATTTGTCATCATGAAAAAAGACATTTTTTCTAATTTGAAAAGTATAGGATAATCCATCATTGCTAATAGAATATTTTTCTGCCAATTCTGTAACTATTTTTAGTGAATCATCCAAATCGAGCAATTGATTATATAAGTGATCAATAGCCCAATAATTGTTTTGAGTTTTTGCAAATGCCGGATCTAAAGAAGTAATTATATTAGGTTGATTGTAGTGAAATATACTCAGCTTCTTTTTTTGATCCTTTGCACATGAAAAAATTAATAGGATTATTAATACTAGAATTCTATTTAAAATCAACATAAGGAGTAAAAATAAAGACAAATTTATCATTGCAATAAGAAATTGCATGATTAGTATCTCTTGATTAGACTAAGACATAAGTTCGTAAAATTCATTTCGCAGCAAGATATTTAGACTAATATCAGCTTTATAAGGCATTGTAAATAAGGCATTAACAGCTCGAATTAGTTAATATTTCATCCAAGCTGATTAGTTTTACGTCAAATTGTCTTTATGACCATTACTTATTTCGGGCATTCATGTTTTTTAATTGAATCAATGGGCTTCAAACTCCTTTTTGATCCATTTATTAAAGGAAATCCATTGGCTACAATGGTCAAAGTTGATGAAATTCAAGCGGATTACATCTTTTTGACTCATGGTCATGGGGATCATGTTGGAGACAGTATTGAAATTGCTTTGAGAACAAAAGCTAAGCTAATTTCTACCTACGAAGTGAGTAATTATCTTGGACTTCAAGGGATAGTATATTATGCACTAAATATTGGCGGTAAAATTAAGCTTGACTTTGGAACTGTCAAGTTGGTAACTGCCCAACATTCATCCTCTTTACCTGATGGTTCTTATGGCGCTAATCCATGTGGCTTTGTAGTTTGGAATGAAGAAATCTGCTTTTATGTTTCGGGAGACACTGGATTAACCCTAGACATGAAACTAATTCCGATGACATGTCCACCACTTGATTTTGCTGTCTTGTGCATTGGCGATATCTTTACAATGGGTTATGAAGACGCTTTTATTGCATCAGAATTCATTCAATGCAATAAAATAATTGCTTGTCATTTTGATACTTTTCCGCCCATTTTAATTGATCATGCTTCTTGTGAGAAATACTTTAGCGAAAAAGGAAAAAGTTTAATAATTCCAAAAATAACAGAGTCGATTAAGATATAGTGAAATATGGGTAAGGTAATAGCCATTGCAAATCAGAAAGGTGGGGTTGGAAAAACAACTACAAGCATTAATCTAGCTGCCTGTTTAGCAATTTTAGAGAAAAAGACATTGCTCATTGACGCTGATCCACAAGCAAACAGCACCTCCGGAACCGGAGGAACGCTTAAAGAATTTACTAACAGCTTATATGAATGTTTAATTGATGGATTAGATCCTAATGAAGCGATTTTTGAAACTTCAACTCCATTCTTATACCTTTTACCTGCTAATATTGACTTAGTTGGCGCTGACATTGAATTGGTAAATATGCCAAATAGAGAATTTGCACTTAGAGCTGTTATTGAAAAAATAAGAGATCAATTCGATTATATAATCATCGATTGTTTACCCTCCCTTGGATTAATTACCATCAACGCATTGGTTGCATCTGATTCTGTAATTATTCCAGTACAAACAGAATTATTTGCATTGGAAGGACTTTCAAAAATTCAAAATACCATTGAATTAGTTAAAGAGAAATTAAATCCCAAATTAAAAATAGAAGGTGTTTTATTATCTATGTACGACAAGCGACTTAGAGTTGCAACAATGGTAGTGAAAGAACTTCAGGAAGGATTTAATCTACCAGTTTACAAAACTATTATTCATCGAAATTCAAAAATAGCTGAATCACCTTTGCTTAAAAAACCGGTAATTCTCTATGATGCAGCAAGCAAAGGAAGTATTAACTTCCTTAATTTTGCGGATGAATTTCTTAAAAACCAAGGAAACACAACGACATGAGCAATAAAACTGATTTGGGCAAAGGCATAAAGGCATTGTTAGGGAATATAAATAAAGAAGTTAGTCCTGTAGTTGAAGTACAAAATTCTGTCGCGTCTTCCAACTTAATCCCCCTAGAATTTATTAAACCAAATGCTCAGCAACCTAGAAATGAATTTGATGAAATTGAGTTAGAAGAATTGGCAAATTCAATAAAAAGTCTAGGCCTAATTCAACCCATTACAATTCGAAAAATTGCTAACAATGATTATCAGATAATTTCCGGTGAAAGAAGATATAGAGCTTCCAAACTCGCGGGATTAAAAGAAATTCCAACTTATATAAGAGTAGCCAATGACAGTGAAGTACTTGAAATGGCTTTGGTTGAAAACATTCAAAGAGTTGATCTTAATCCAATTGAAATTGCCATTACTTATCAGCGATTATTAGAAGAATTTGATATTACACAAGAAAAACTTGCACAAAGAGTTGGCAAACAGAGAAGCACCATTAGTAATTATAGCAGGTTATTAAAACTTTCTCCTGAAATTCAAAATGCAGTCAAATCCAATAAATTAAGTATGGGACATGCAAGAGTACTCGTTGGTATAGACAACCTACTTGTGCAAAAAAAGTTGTTCGATCAAACTATGGTGGAATTGTTATCTGTTCGTGCACTTGAAAATTTAGCCTCTAATTTCACTAAGAATAAATCCACAAATGAAAATCCAAAGCCTGCAGAAATAAAAAAAGACAGCATGATCAAATCGCTAGAAGATAGACTTTCAGGAATATTAGGGACTAAAGTAGTTATTCAACGCAAAGATTCTGGACACGGTCATATTCTAATAAATTTTAAATCAGATACTGCATTGAATGATATTCTAGATCATTTTGACATCTTATGAGAATTTTAGTTTTTATATTGCTGACTTTAAATATTTGTTATTCTCAACAAGATTCTACTGTACAATTGTTAAAAAATGATAGCACTTCTCAGAAAAAATCTTCAGGAGCATTAAAAGTTATTTTTAGTGGCAAACCCGGAAGAGCATTTGCTTACTCTTTGTTGTTGCCCGGAGGTGGACAAATTTATAATAAAAAATGGTGGAAACTACCCATTGTCTATGGCGCGTTTGGAGCAACTATATATTTTATAGATTTTAATAAGACTCAGTACAAGAGATATGATGATGCATTCCGAATGAGAGTTGATCTTGGTGAAGACAAGTCTAATGATGAGTTTAAAAACATTTACTCACTTTCAGCTATCAACTTCCAAAGAAAATATTATGATAAGAATCTGCAGCGATCTTATCTAGGGATAGTTGGAGTATATTTACTCAGTGGAATTGATGCATTTGTGGACCGTCATCTAATGGAATTTGATGTATCTGATAAACTTAGCTTGAAGCTTACACCATCATTTGAACAAAACATTGGTTCTGTAAAATTTATTTTGGCATATAAGTAAATTTAAATACACCTAGTAAGGAAAGTATTTACCAAATTCAATTGATTACATTATAAATATTCTTTCAAATCTATTTTATCTGCTTAATATTAGAGTTAGGTTATCTAAATATAATTACATCCAGCCAAGTAACTTGGCAAATTTCATCATCTCCATCTGATTTGTAATCTTCAACTTGCCAGTCAGTATTGCCATCATGGGATTTAATTCTCCTTTTATAACTTTTTTAAAATCTTCTTCCTGTGCCGTTATTTTACAACTTGGTTCTCCAACTAAACCTTCTTCAACAGTCATGTGGCCAAGGTTAACATTTACAGTAACCTGTCCCCCACCTTCACCAATTAAATCAAAATGAAATATGGTATTCAAGCCTTCAAGCGCGTTTGTATTTACTTTTTGAGGTAAATTCAATAAATATTCTTTAGTTGTCATTTAAATTATTTTAATAATTACTTCTTATTAGTAACAAAAGTAATTATAATAAAATTCCCCACTTACTTTTGTGCTTGCAAACAATATAATTAATAGTCTATTATTTTGAAAATAGTTTTCTTTGGCACTCCTGACTTTGCAGTTCAATCTTTAGCGCGTATTCATACGGAATTTGAACTATTAGCGGTTGTTACAGCAGTCGACAAACCGGCTGGTCGTGGCCATTTACTGCAATTCTCCGCAGTTAAAAATTGGGCTTTGCAACATAACATTAATGTGCTTCAGCCAAAAAACCTCAAGTCTAAAAATTTTCTAAGAGAATTAGAATTGATTAAAGCAGATCTCTTTATTGTTGTCGCCTTCAGAATGCTGCCTAAGCAAGTTTGGAACTTTCCCAAATATGGAACGGTAAACTTGCATGCCTCCTTACTTCCTGACTATAGAGGTGCAGCACCAATACAAAGAGCGATTATGGCCGGTGAAAAAACAAGTGGCGTGAGTTGTTTCATTTTAAGGGATGAAATTGATACAGGGGATATTATCTTGCAAGAATCGATAGATATAAGTCCTATTGACACAGGAGGCACTCTACACGATAAAATGAGCATTATAGGGGCCGAGTTATTAGTAAAAAGTATTTTTAAATTACAAGAAAAAACTTTTCTACCAATTCCTCAAGAAACTTATTCAAATAAAATAGCTCCGAAAATATTCCCTGAAGACTGTATAATAAATTGGGATGATTCCGCAATGAATGTTTATAATTTCATTCGGGCATTATCTCCTTACCCTACAGCCAAAACTCACTATAAGGAAAGCTCTTTTAAAATATTCAGGACAAGTATAAGCACTGAAAAATCTAATGCAGATTCTGGCGTATGGAAACTGGATTTAATAAATCACACTTTAAAAATTGCTTGTGTGGATTATTTTTTAATCATTGAAGAGATTCAGGAAGCTTCAAAAAAAAGAATGAATATTAAGGAGTATATAAATGGCTTAAAAAATAAATAGCAAGTGTTTTTGACTACTTGCTAATTATTATATTGGATATGTTCAAAGATTAATAGCCTACTTTCTTATCTTTTTCTGTACCGTCATCAGTTTTAACATTTCCTGATTTGCGAATTCTTTTCTTATGACATTCGCCGGCTTCCGGACCTGCTGGCCTTGCCATTTCAACATCATCTTTTTGGCTAACTCTAAATTCAACTCTCCTATTAATGAAATGATTGTTGTTTGTTGGACCCAATGGATTGTCTTCACCACCGTACATCAAAATAAATCGCTCTCTAGGAATATTGTATTTACTAACTAGGTAGTCTATTGCGGATTTAGCCCTGTTATATGAAAGCACATTGTTGTATGCGTTGTTTGCTCTTAAATCTGTATGTCCAATAGCAGTTACTTTTAAATTCGGGTGAGACTGCATAACTGTTGCAACATGGTGAAGTTGCGCATAATACTGTGTTTTAATACAATACTCATCCAAATTAAAGTGAATCATCGGAAGAAACCAATCTAAAAGCTCCGAGTTATTACGATTGTTATTATTTGAGTCAGGGCCATATCCACCTAAAGCAGCTTTCTGATCAATTATTCTTTTTACGTCATCTTCAGTTATTTGTGGTTTAACAGGAATTTGAGCTATTCCTTTTTCATTTACCTGATAACCTGGTTGTGAGAAAGGCTCTTCATCTTTATAGTCCGGTATGCCGTCTGTATCACTATCGAGCGCTATTCCCCTTGTATCAACCGGTGCACCTGGAGCGGTTTCGACTTCCTGATCTAACATGTCTATCACTCCATCTTGATCTGTATCTTTAGTATCAAACTTAGGTCTTTGTTTGAGCTCAGCAATATCACTAAATATGGCATCCAATGGATTCAACCAATACAGCGGTTCAGTTTTTTTCTTCAGATTGCCAAGATTAATTCCAAGACGCAAATGGGTGTAATGACCAATATCATCATTGTTCGTTTGATCCACATCTGTTCTCCAATGAATTCCATCGAGATAATCATTATCTGAAGCAATTAATTGATGCTCTAAAGCGATATTAAATCTTCTATTAATTTTCCTTGCTATTCCTACGCCTCCAATGAAAGCAAGATGTACGTTTGTTTCATCATTAAATCTGAAAACTCCTTTTCTAACATAGGATTCTGTTTCATAAGTATTGTCATAAATATCGTCTAGATTTTTCTTAATTTCCTGTCTTCCTTTACGTGTATTGAAGTTTAAATTATTGTAATTCGTTTGAGAGATTAAGTTGTTGTAAACGTTGTTATTTGCATCTCTAAGATTGAGCATAGTTGTATGTGAATATCCAGACAAGCCAATGACTAAATACCAATTCCATTTATTACTCGGTTTGTGAAATAGAATATTTCCGATATTAAGTATTCCTTGAACGGAGAGACTATACAACGTTGTCTTGTAATTTGCAAACCACTCATTATTTGGACCGTAACCATCAAATACAGCTCTGAGATTTCCAGATGGTTCTTTATAAAACTGTTCAGGTGAAAGACCTGAAGATGATGGCTGAGGATCACAACCATAAGTAATTCCATAAAAACCATCTACTCTTATTGAAAAAACATAGTGAATCGCTCGTCTTACGTGTAAACCATATCCAATCCCTGGAACCAAATGTTTTTGATCTACGTCACCATCGATTAAGAAAATTCCTGAATGGACTCCAACTTCCCAAACATGTTTTGGTTTGGGAGCATATTTTGTCTTTCCTGACCTCCATAAAGACAACTCATTTTCCTCCCTGGTTACAATTGGTGTATCCACCACAGTTTGAACGGAAATGGTTTCTTTAGGAATTGTATCGGTAATGATTACAGCAGTGTCAGTTTGAGAAAAAAGATTTACTGAGCTCAGAACTCCTACTGTTATTACCTTAAAAAGCTTTGTCATTTGAATTCCGTTTGAATATAGAGAACTAAACAAATTATGTCACACAAAACTAATCAAAAACTCTGCCAATATTAAAATAATTTTACATATATTTATTATATTATTTATATTGTGATGAAAATCAATTATATAAATATAAAGATAAAAATTTATTCATAAGTAATTTATCGGATTCTGAATTTGAGTAAATCGTTGATAAACTGGACTTAATCAAAATAGAAACGTCTTCAAAAATAGCTTTTTCAGAGATTTCAATATTTTCCTGCATCAAATAAGCAAAAACTCTGGCCATACCGCAGTTTGCAACAAAATCCGGAATTAAGGATATTTTAGAATCCACCAATTGGCTGGTGTCTCCGTATAAAATTTTACTCTCAATAAATGGTACATTTGCTCCACAAAATATGGATTCCAATCCATTAGCAATCAATTTATTAACATGATTTTGGTCAACAATTCTAGAGGCTGCTGCCGGAATAAAAATGTCATAAGTTGCACTCCATAAATCTTCTGATATTTCCTCATTTCTTTTCATTTTGCTGCTATCAAGTCTGTTTCCAGCCTTATTTAAGAAAAGCAATTTGATCTCCTCTAAACTCAAACCATTTGGTTCGTATATTGAATAGTCCTTATCGATAATACAACAAATTTGTGCCCCCTCCTTAGCTAAATAGAATGCAGCTGATGCAGCGACATTTCCCCATCCTTGAATCAAACAGCGTTTATTTTTAAGATCTTGGGAATGAAATATGTTGTAATAATGTCTAGCAGATTCAGCAACTCCAAATCCTGTGATCATATCAGCAACATTGTAATCACCTTTACCATCCACACTGTATTCTTCTGAAATTACTTTTAGCTTACAACCGAGGTCTAATTGCTGCAGGATACTTTGTTTTTTAGCTTCTGAATATTTAAAATAGCCGTTTAACACCCCTTCCTGAGGGTGTATTATTCCCAATTTAGCAGTAATAGGAAAGACTTCTTTTACCTCATCCACGTTAAGATCTCCACCGGTGCCATAGTAATTTTGCAAAAGTGGACGAATCGCTTTGAACCAGCGAACCAATACTTCATTCTTTCGTGAATCATTTGGGTCAAAATTTATTCCTGATTTAGCACCACCGATTTTTGGACCACAAACAGAGAATTTGATACCCATTACCTTAGCTAAGGATACCACTTCATCTTTTGTTAGTCCGCTTCTCATTCTTGTACCACCTCCTGCTGCTCCGTTGCGCAAGGTATTGATTACCAACCATCCCTGAGCTTCAGTCTCAGTATCTTGCCACTCGAATACAATTTCCGGAGCAGAGCTCAAATATTTGTCTAAAATTTCGTTCATAACGTTTAAAAAGTCGGCAAAACTAGTCTGATTTTAGATCATTAAGTGCATTTTATGCCAATTTTACAAAAGACACAGATTATAGCTAAAGATAGTAAATAATATTTACTATTTTTCTATTCTAATTGTCTTTAATAAATAGCTAAGTGCATAATTATTCTACTTATATATATTACAAATAATAATAATATGTATCTTTGCCTATCACAACTCCATTTATGTTACACAAGCTTCTTCCAGTTAATCCTAATTCAAATTTTGCTTCAAACAGCAATTCTCAGGTTCACTTTTACAACGGTTCTAATCCAAATTGGGAAAAATACCAAATTGCCCTTCTTGCTTACAAACCTGATGAAAGCAATGTTATTCGAAATAGTTTTTATTTGCAGGAATTTGGAGCATTTCAGCATTTGCAAATCATTGATCTAGGTGATGCATTTGCATTAGATGAAAATGAAATCTCATTGTTGATTATGGAGATAATCCAAAATCAGGTTTTTCCTCTACTTTTTGGATTTCCACAAGAAATTGTGCTTTCAATATGCAAGCAATGGGAGAATGAGTTTTTACCACATTCCATATCCTGGGTAAGTTCTTGTACAAATGAAGAATCTGCTAAATTATATGCCGATAATATCTATGTCAAGCAACAGTATTTTCTTGGATTACAAAGACAGATAACGAATCAAGAATTACTTTCCAGCTCTGCAAAAAATATCGTTCCTGTTTACCTATCAGAATACAGAAAATCAAGCCAAATAATTGATTCACTTACAAGAAATTCCGAATTATTTTATTTCAATTTAAATTCGTTGCGGAATTCAGATTTCAACGCATCTCATAATCCTAGTGGCTTTTTTTCTGAGGAAATTATTTCCATAGCAAAACTTGCAGGTTCAAGTGATCGTTCTCTTCTCAGTATAATTTCTGAAATGAATGTTAGTAATGAAAATTCCAGAGCCTGTGGTTTTTTAGTTGCACAAATGATTTGGTATATGATTGAAGGCATTGCATTAAAAATATCTGACAAAAGAAATAAAAATGGCAACTTAAGTCATTACGTTGTTGAAATAAAGAACTCGGACTGTCATCTTGATTTCTATAAATCCGAAGTTTCCGGTAAGTGGTGGCTTCAAGAACTCACTGAGTCGGATATTCAAGGAAAACTCTACCCTTGCACTTACGATGAGTATTTAAAGACTGTTCAAGAAAACATACCGGATAGATTATTAGAATTAATTTATCACTAGTTTTTCAAGTCCAATAGATCTTGAACCTTTTATAAGAATTAATTTTCCACTTGGAAAATTTTGTTCGAGCCAAATTTTACATTCTTCCGTATTTTCAAACCAAAGTGTGTTCACTTTTAGATTTGTAATTTGAAATTCTTTTCCTACAAGAATAATTTTTTCAAATTGAAAAGAATTAATGTATTCAATTATACCAGTATGTTCTTCAATTGAAAATTTTCCTAATTCTGCCATTGAACCTAATATTATCCATTTAAACGAGTGTGGATATTGTTCAATCGATTTAATCGCCATGAGCATAGAGCTTGGGTTCGCATTGTAGGCATCGAGCACAATAGTATTATTGCGATATTTCATAACTTGTGATCGCATATTATTGGGAACATAAGCATCAATTCCCGATTGTATACGCTCATTAGGAATTTCAAAATGATGCGCGACTGTAATTGCAAGCATCAAATTTTCGAAATTATGATCACCAAATAAATTGGATGTGAAATGCTGTTTAAATAATGTGGAATGATCTATTAATTGTATACTTGGAATAGCAGATAATAATTCATAGGTGTATTCTGCATCTTGATGATCAGTGCCATAGCTTATAGAATTAGGATACATTGCTCTTATTTTAAAAATTGCAGGAGAATTATAATTTAAGAAAACTAATTTATTCTCTTTATTTAGATAATTAAATAATTCAGTTTTTGTTTCTAACACCCCTGATTCATTTCCAAAACCTTCAAGATGAGCTTTACCAATATTTGTAATTAGACCAACATCAGGATCCGAAATTTCACATAGCTCTGCAATATCTCCTTTTTTATTTGCGCCCATTTCAAGAATAAGAAATTCATGTTCCGGTTTTAATTTCAATAAAGTAAGTGGAACGCCAATATGATTATTAAGGTTTCCTTCAGTGGCTATTGTATTATATTTTTTTTGAAAAATATTTTTAATTAATTCTTTTGAAGTAGTCTTCCCGTTTGTACCTGTTATTGCAATTATAAATGTTTGAAGAACTTCTCTGTGATGTTTTGCAAGTTCTACAAGACATTGATATGCATTGGGAACAGAAAGAACGCGTGAATCAACAGAACTGATTTCATCGGCAATAACAAACTTTACATTTTTCTCTAAAGCTTGATCTACAAAATCATTGCCGTTGAAGCGCTCACCTTTAAGCGTTAAAAAGATGTCTCCTGGTTTAAGAATTCTTGTATCAGTTACAATCTTATCTAAGTCATCTTTGAGCAGATCATAGATATCCTTTATCATCTTATCTTTTACTTAAAAAAAAATCCCCACAAAATTAATCGTGAGGATTGTTATATTCTAATTAAGAAGCTTACTTATAACTTCTTTTTGTCTTTGGCATTTTTCTTTTAAAATGGTTACCACCTGCATCTTCATTTCCTTCAGGTCCTCCAGTTCTTGTCATTGCACAACGGAAACCAATCGTTCTGTCAGATCTGTCTTCATCCTTAAATCTTCTTGCTCCAGGTGAAGCCCAGAACAATCTGTCTGCCCATGAACCACCTTTAATAACTCTTGATTTTTTATTAATCAAGGAATACTTGCCATAAGCATATTCTATTGCTTCATCGTCATCATCTCTGTAATCTTTAACATCTGACTTATTGTAATTCTCTCTGTCATTAACTGCTGAATCAGAAACTACATGATACTTTAAGGCACCAAGACTATCTTTCTCCACAGGATTACCGGATTCATCTAAAGTCAATTCTTTGAATTCATTACCTCTGAAAGGGTTTAAATCATGTTGTTCTACTTCACTCAAAGTAGTTGAAGTTAGAGGTCTGTACACGTCTTCTACCCATTCTGATACGTTTCCAGCCATATTGTATAAGCCGAAGTCATTTGGCCAGAAAGATTTAACAGGAGCCGTAATACTTGCATGGTCATTTAATTTTCCTGCCATACCCATATAATCTCCTTCTTCTTTTTTAATGTTTGCAAGAATTAGACCCATAGACTTATCTCTTCGCTTATATCTTACAGTATTTCCATTCCAAGGGTAAATTCTTCTGTCTGTGATTAATTCGTCTTTATTTATTGATTGATTTCCTTTCAAAGCAAGGGCAGCATATTCCCATTCTGCTTCTGTTGGAAGACGATACTCAGGTAGTAATATACCATCTTCAAATCTCACAGGCCTTTCAGCACCGGTTTGAATATCTGGTAAGTTTTTTCTTACATTACCTTGATATTGACCAGCTAAATAGGATTTTGAATCAAAATTGTCGGCATCAACCTGTTCTGGATTTGGGTTTAAGATTCCTTTTTCAATAAGGATCATCTCATTCACTCTATTAGTTCTCCATTTACAATAATCAACTGCCTGAAGCCAACTGACTCCAACAACAGGATATTCATCGTAAGATGGGAATCTAAAATAAGTTTCTACATAAGGTTCGTTTGCAGACAATTCGTCTCTCCAAACAAGTGTGTCTGGAAGAGCCTTACGCATAACCTCAGGATAAGATTTATATACTCTGTTTAGCCAATAGAGATATTCTCTATAATTGATATTGCTAACTTCTGTTTGATCCATATAAAAAGATGAAACAGTTACTCTTCTTGGAATATTATTCCATTCGTAAGTAACATCCTCTTCAGTTAAACCCATTGCAAAGGTACCACCTTCAATTAGTACTAAATTAGGGCCAGTAACCTGACCTTGATAATCTAATTTTTCAAATCCACCCCATTTCTGGTCGTTATACTTCCAGCCGGTAGCATCTGATGCACCTGACTTTCTTTTACACGAAGTGTTGAAAACCAGCAATATACATACTGGCAATAATAGAAAAAGTTTTTTCATGATCATCCTTACTACTGTCTTTTTGTTTAGGAAGAACAAAATTACACTATTTTTTATTGTAGCATAATAAAATTATTTTTTTCTACCTAAACTACCTAAATGCTTCGAAGCAATCACTCACATTTGAACTCTTACCTGGAGGTGGAGCAAAATTGAACAATAAACTTATTTCATGACTGCCACCTTGAGCTAGTGTTAGTTTGGATAATGTGTAGTCAAAAGAGTAGCCTAATTTCCAATAATCTTTCTTAAAACCTAGATTAAATATTAAGGCATCAGAATTCTTTCTTGAATATCTATAAAACAATCCAAAAAACAAATTTTTAATCGTGTATTGACTACCCCCATTGATCTGTAGAAAGGATGCTTGTTTGAAAAGAGCAATTGATGGGCTTAGAAGTCTTGCGCTCTTTTTTGTATTGCCAATTAACTCAATTTCAAAGCCTGTATGGATACTAACTCTAGGCGCTAAAGAGCTGCCAGGGTCATTATTTCTTGCAAGTATCCCTATATATGGAGAATTCAGATGTTTTACAGATGCGCCCAAATAGAAACTTGGTGTATAGTAAAGGATTCCCATTCCTGCGTCTATGTATTTATTGCCTTTATCACTAGGAACCAATTCTTTTGAAATAATTGGACCTCCTGCTGTTTGAAATCCAGTAATGGGGTCAATTTGATCCCCGAAAATGAATTTTTCCCAATCGTAATTTAGACTAACAAATCCCAATTCAAGTCCTCCTTTTATAACATGCCCGCGCTTATTAATAGGAATCTTATAACCATACAATGCATTTATTTTAAATGCCTTAATAAATCCATCTCCCGCATCATCTGAATTCAATTCCAGGCCAAAACCACTTTTTAAATTTGGAAAAAATTGATCATAAAAGATATTGTAGGTAACATAAGTTTTAAATGCCTGATCAATAAAAGGCCATTGATTTCGGTAATTAACTCCGATTCTAGGGCCATCTAAAAGTCCGGTAAAAGCGGGGTTTAATTGTAAAGGTGAAGCATAAAACTGACTAAAAATTGGGTCTTGAGAATATGAACTTATTGAACAACAAATTACAATTAGAGTAGTTTGTAATATATTTAACACTTTTAGTTTTCTATTCATTACAATAAGAAATTTTAAGATTTCGTTAAGCATTCAACCATTTATCACCATGAAGTATTCGATTATTTTAATCTTCTTAATTCTAATCAATTCTCTAACTGCCCAACTTAACATCAAAGGTAGTTTAAATTGGAATATAGCCCCTTCAAATAATTTAGCAAATTCTGATCAGCTTCCGTGGTTCAAGGATGCAGCAAGGTTAAAAAGCAATCCGGATATTCCAATCTACATTACCAGTGTTGATCTTTCAGGAAATGGTAATATTCGCGCCAAATTAATTCCACTTGAGGAAATTAACATTAACACAAAGCAGATCAACAATTCCTTACTAAAAGAAGATTTAAGTGATTATCGAATTACAACTAGCATTGGAAAGGAAAGAAATAAATATAGAGCATTTATTGAAATCATTCCAATTAAATATCAGGGGGGAAATAATATAAGCTTATTAAAGAATTTTGAAATTCAAATAGAATACACACCCAATACTTTAGCTGCATCTCCTTTACCACCTTACACTTTTGTTTCTGAATTGTCTAGTGGACAAATTTTTAAGATATCTGTTTCGAAAAGAGGAATTTATAAAATCGATAAGAGTTTTTTTGAAAATAAATTAAAAATCAATGTTGCAGGAATCAATCCAAAAAATATTCGACTTCTTGGAAATGGTGGAACAAGAATACTAGAAAAGGTTTCGGATCCTAGAATAGATGATCTTAAAGAAAATAGAATCTTTTTTAGTGGTGAGGAAGACGGCTCATTTGACAATCAGGATTATATACTATTTTATGCAAATGGACCTGATTTAGTTGAATATGATTCCTTAAGGGGTGAATTTGTATATGATAAGAATACGTATTCTACCAAGTCATATTATTTCATCAAATTAGACGTAAAACAGGGACTTCGAATTTCCAAAAGTGCCATAATTACTCAAACCGATTATACGACTTCATCTGGATTGGATTTTTATCAGCACGAAGTAGATCAGATCAACCTTTTGGATGATGATGAATGCAACCATGGCTCAGGTCAGATCTGGTATGGAGAAGAATTGAGCAATAGTCGAAAATTAGATTTAAGCAAAGAGATAGATTTAAAAAATATTATTCCTACGATTCCTTCAAAAGTGAGTTGTGAATTTGCTTCAAGATCTGCGCAGAATTCCCAACTTTATGTTACGATTAATGGACAGCGTAAGAACATAAGTTTGGGGTCTTCTCCATTTAGCTGTGTTTCAAGATATGCAACTAGCAATAGGTTTTACAATGATTTTAACATCAGTGGTTCGAATCCAACAACTCTTATTGAATTTCCAAGCATTGGTGTAAATTCTGACGGATGGTTAGATTATTTCAGAATTAGCTATACGAAATCACTCGAATACGTTGATCAGCCAATAATGATTTTTGATCCAAAGTCCATATCCTATAATGCTTCCAGATATAATGTTTCCTGCAGCAATAACAATTTAGTTTGTTGGAATATTAGTAATCCGCTTAATATTATTGAAACTCCTTTACAAAAATCTTCTAATTCTGTTTCTTTTGCAGATGCCAATAACAATAAATATAATCAATATTATTTATTCTCATTAAATGATAAGCTTGAAGTCCCTGAATTCGAAAATAATGTTGAAAACCAAAATGTTCATTCCATTGACAATGCAGAACTTGTTGTTATTTATCATTCGAGCCTTAAAGTTCAGGCTGAAAGATTATTCAAACACCGCAGTACTTCTTCAAATATTTCCGGTATTGCAATTGATATTGATCAGATAGACAATGAATTTGGAAGTGGCACTAAAGATCCAACTGCTATTCGTGATTTTGCAAAAATGATTTATTCGAGAAATCCAAATTTCAAATATTTGATCTTATTCGGTTCAGCAAGTTATGATTATCGACATTTGGCTAGCAATACCAAGGAATACAATATGGTGCCAACCTTTGAAACTAAGGAGTCATTAGATCCAATTCTTTCCTTTCCATCTGATGATTATTTTGGATTGTTAGACGACAACGAAGGAAATAATTTATTGGGTTTAATTGACATAGAAATTGGCAGAATCTTAGCTAGAAATATTGATGATGCCACAACGATTGTAGACAAAATAATTCGATACGATACAGATCCAAAAATATTGGGTGAATGGAAAAATAACTTATTGTTCAGCGCTGATGATGAAGATGGAAATGCACATATTTCAGATATGGATAAAATTGCTGTACAAAATAATCAGACATTTCCATTGTACAATCAACAGAAGATATATTTGGATGCCTATGAACAAATTACTACTCCAGGAGGAGAGCGATACCCGGATGTAAATAAGGCAATCACGGATGAAATTTATAAAGGCAACTTCCTGTATACTTACTTAGGTCATGGTGGCCCAACTGGTCTTGCTCAAGAACGCGTTCTACAGGAAAATGATATCAAAAATTGGGACAATGAGTTCAAGCCTACTGCAATGATTACTGCAACTTGTTCTTTTACACCTTATGATGATCCCAGAATCAATAGTGCAGGCCAGCAAACTCAGACTCAAAAAAAAGGAACAATAGCCTTATTTTCTACTGTAAGAGCAGTTTATGCAAATGAAAATTCACTGCTGACTAACGAAACCTATAAAAGGCTTTTTGAAAAAACAAATGGCAAATATCCAACTCTAGGAAGAGCTATTATTTCTGCTAAAAATGAACTTGGAATATCCTCAGACAACAGCAGAAAGTATTCCTTGTTTGGAGATCCATCTCAAAAGCTTGCTTATCCAGATTTAGATATTGAAGTCAGTTCAATTAATGACAATCCACTTTCGTCTATCGACACTTTGAGGGCTTTACAGAAAGTGAGTATAAAAGGAATCATATCAAGTGGTGGAATATTGAAATCAGACTTTAATGGAATTGTATACGTTACGATATTTGACAAACCAACCAATCTCGTAACTCGATCTAATAATAATGAATCGCCTTTTAGTTTTAAACTTCAACAAAACATTATTTTCAAAGGAACTTCACAAGTAATAAATGGCTTGTGGACAGTAGAATTTATTGTTCCTAAAGACATCAATTACGTTTTCGGTCAAGGAAAAATAAGTTTGTATGCATCTAACTTGGTCGATACTGATGCAACAGGCTATACGGATAAATTTTTCATCGGCGGATTTTCAAAAGATGGTGTTGAGGATGACCAACCACCTATTGTTAAATTATTTATAAACAACAATGAATTTGTAAGTGGTGGAATTAGCAATGAGAATCCAAAGATTTATGCTGAAATTTCTGATGATTTTGGAATTAATATTACAGGAAACAGTATAGGGCACGACCTTCTTGGAGTGTTGGATAACAATATTCAAAATCCAATATTATTAAATAACTTTTTTCATTCCAAAATTAACAACTACAAAGAAGGTACTGTAGAATATCCATTGAAGAACCTTACAGTTGGCAAACATACCTTGAGTCTAACTGCATGGGATATTTCAAACAACAGAGGCATTGCGAATATCGAGTTCAATGTTATTTCAAGTGATGATGTGAGCATTGAAAAAGTGTATAATTATCCTAATCCTTTTAGCAGAAAAACTAATTTTCAGTTTGAAACAAATTATATAGATATCCCACTTGATGTCACCATACGAATTCAAAGTTTATCCGGAAAAGTTGTGCGAACAATTCAGCAGAAAATTACGCCTTCCGGATATAGAATCAGCGATATAGAATGGGATGGCAGAGATGATCAAGGAAGCGAATTAGCGAATGGTGTTTATCTTTATCAAATAGGATTATATGGAAGCACGAAAGAAATTAGCTTAAGTCAAAAAAGTTATTTTCAAAAATTAGTCATTTTAAGATAATAAAATCTATTGTTTGTGCATTATTATAGGTCATTTTGTATATAATCTATTAAGATTAGTTTTAATATATAAATTATTGTTAACTTTGCGCCTTTCCATTAAAAAATTCTTATGAGAATTTCTATTTTTATATTCTTAGTATTAATTTTCTCTTCTCAAGTTTTTTCACAATATTGGGATGTACATAGAGGATGCGTCGTGGATGGATCAGGTGAATGCATCTCCAATACCATCTTGACAGCTATGCCTTTTTTAAGAATTAACCCGGATGCCCGTTCCGGTGCTTTGGGAGATGCAGGAGTAGCACTTAGTGCTGATCCAAATGCTATTCATCACAATGCTGCAAGACTAGCTTTTGCGGATCAAGATTTAAGTATGTCTGCAACTCTGTCTCCGTGGCTTAAAAATCTTGGAATTGATGACATTTATTTGTTTTATCTAGCCGGTTATAAAAAGCTTGACGATTTACAGACAGTTGGTTTAGGATTAAGATTCTTTTCATTGGGATCCATTGACTTTAAAGATGAAAATGGAATGGACCTGGGCACAGGAAAACCATTTGAATTTGAAATAGCAGGGGCATATGCAAGAAAATTGTCGCCAAATCTAAGTGCCAGTCTAAGTGCAAAATATGCTCGTTCTAGCCTTGCGTCCAACAGGTCGATAGGTGGAATTCAAATTTATCCTGCGAATACATTCGCTGCTGACATCGGTTTTTTTTACAAAGCTAAAATGGGTGCTAGTGGCAGAAGAAATTATTTAAGCCTTGGAGGTGCTATTACCAACTTAGGCTCCAAAGTTTCGTACACAAGAAATACAGTAAAAGATTTTATACCTACAAATCTTGCAATTGGTGGAAATTATGAAATGAATTTCGATGATTACAATAGTTTGAATCTAATACTTGATATCAATAAATTAATGGTTCCTACCCCATGCCCCTTTGGAGATTCTAGTTGTTACGATGTGAATCATAATGCAATTGCAGATACCCGCGAGAAGTCTTTATTTGACGGTGTATTTGGTTCATTTAATGATGCAACCGGTGGGTTTAAAGAAGAAATTCAAGAGTTGATGTATTCTGTTGGTGTTGAATATTGGTATGACAAACAATTTGCTGTGAGATTAGGCTATTTTCATGAGCATGCTCTGAAAGGAAATAGAAAATATTTTACTCTAGGATGTGGTGTTAAATACAATGTATTTGGTATTAACTTATCTTATCTAGTACCAACAAATATTACCCGAAGTCCACTTGCCAATACACTTAGATTCTCATTTATTTTTGATCTTGGTGCATTTAACGCAGATGCGACCAATTAATATTTGAATTGATTCACAAAAAGGTCAATTTGAGTTATTAGGAAAAAAAATTGGAAACCAGTATAAGCCGGATTCTGTTCTTCCGAAGAAGCTCTATCATTTATCTAGGATCTCAATCACTCAAGACCTCTATCTGCCTACCCTTCCACCTGCTTACGCATATCCGAGAAAATAAACTATTTCTAGTTAGTGGATTTATTTGGCATTTCAACTTGCAAGGTTTATTCCATTCGAATATTACTATTTGAATGCGTGCGCTCTTACCGCACATTTTCACCCTTACCATTGAGTTTCTTAATGGCGGTCATTTTCTGTAACACTTTCTATCATCATAGAATGATGTCCACCCGTTAGGTGGTGCAGTACTCGATGTTGTCCGGACTTTCCTCTTGATTCTAATTAAAGCAACAAGCGATAGAACTGGTTTCCAATATTTGAACAATTTAGAAAGAACAAAAGTTCGTAAATTATTGTATTATAATAAAATATAATATATAATAGCTAACTTTACCCTATGGATCTTTTTCCACAGATTAAGGCTGAATATATACCCTGGCTCAAGTTATGGCTTGTTGCCTTTATGCTAGTATTTTTTGCAAAGGCATATGAACATTATTATCTTGTTTTGGGTCATGATCATGGTCATTTTTTACAAAAAGAATGTCAACAAGATATTCTTAATTTAGAAAAATCACATCTTAGGATTCTCAAAGAGATTCCTAAATTCAAGGACGATTATTCAGAACTACAGCATTTATTGGCTCAACTAGATCAATATTTGAATACAAATTCTGAGTTTATCGATGAATACCTTTTAGTTTGTTCCGGGGATAAATTAATTTATTGGAATAAGGATGAGAGTTATTATGACCGGAATTGGTGCCCTTGTTCCGCAGATGAGGGAAAGGGCTTCTTTGAAGAGGAAGGTAAAATTTATTATGGATTAAAATCTGAAGTAAATCTCGCTGATACAAAATTGTGCATCACGCATTATAAGAGGATACTTTCTAATGTAAGTACTCCTGAAAATTTCCAATTGACAAGTAATAAAGTTGAAAAAAATCAACTCAAACTAACAGATTCCAAAGGAAAAACTATTGGATACATTAGCAATGCAGGCGAAGCTTTATCTACACAATATTCTAACATATTGCTCTGTATCTATTTAATTATTTTACTTGCCTTATATTATCCATTTCATATTTTTTCAAAAAGTTTTTTCAATTCCAAGAATTATAGTTGGGGAATTCTGACCTGGTTTGTAGGTCTGTTGATGTCAATTAGTATTTCTCAATGGATGATTCACAATACAGAATTTTACGATAGCTTTTTAACACATAGTAAAATTATTACTGTACTAAAGGACTATACTCTATTTGAATTTTTGGTATTAACAGGATTAATATTTCATCTTGCTTATTTGTTTAACAAGTATTATTTGATTATTCATTTCGAAAACAATTTAGCTAATTCTAAAAATAAATGGATCATCCCTCTTTTCAATTATCTAAGTATTTTATTGGGAATTGCAATCTACTGTTCAAGTTTCAAGTCTGTATTTTGTAATTCGAATTTTTATTTTGATTTGGATAGATTGGTTTTCATGCCGCTTGAAAACTATTTTTTATTGTTTTGTTTAATCCTTTTGTTGCTTTCTATTTTTCTAATTTCTCATAAGTTAAATTTAAGTACAATTAGTTTTGACATTCCATTTAGAAGCCGAATCATTATTCAGGTTACGGCCTTTGTACTTTTTTCATTTTTGTATCCATATCTTAATCTTGACATTTCTATTGGGACTTTTTTAATTTCTTCAATCATTTTTATTCTCCTCCAAGATTTCTTTATCGATTATAGACAGAACAATATTCTTTGGCTTATTTCCTGGATATTGGTCATTAGTTTTCTTACTTCTGGTCTAGTTTTTCATTATCAAAACATTAAAAACAGAATCATAAAATCTGAATTGACTGATTCACTACATTCATTTAATTATTCTTCCATCGATTCTACAGAAAATACTTCTTCACAAGCTTTGACAAATCTCATTCGTTTAGCAAATGAAAAAAACATTGAATTGTTTATCTATGAAGATGCGATTTTAAAATACAGTAAAAACTTCAAATATCCTGATTACCTCTGGGCTAAGCGATCCCTAGGAAGTAATACAAAGGTGAATGTTCAATTGAATAATAATGAGTATCAATTGGTTTACGTCAAACCAAATTACATTATCATTCTTGGTCATCCAATTCCATCCATAATCAAGGCAGTATCTTTATTTTCGTATTTGTTTTCAGCGTTAATTCTGCTTTCCTATTTACTTAGTCTGTTGAATCAGAAATATAAAATACTTCCACATAGCCTGCAGTTTCAAATTAATGACCGACCATCTTTAAGAAATAGAATACAGTTTTATGTCATTCTAAGTATCGTAATAAGTTTTTTAGCCATTGCTTTTATTACTGTTTTCTTTACTAAAAAATCCGAAGAAGAAATTACAAAGGAGAGTATAAACAACAAATTGAAATATTTCAGTTCGATGTTGGAACAATCAATAACTAACATTACAAATTCGAGTGATGCCAGTTTGATTATTGAAAATCAGATAAAGAAATCTTATTCATTGTTCGATTACCGAATTCAATATTTTGAAAATCAGGGTTATGAAATTCCATTATTAAAAAATGTTGATCAATCTCTGTCGAAAATAAAACTTTGCGATCCAATTTTTTATTTTAATTATTCAAAAAGTGTTCAAGAAATTGTTTCTAATAAATATTTAGATCAAAATGCGCAATTGAGAATAGCTGCATTGAAAAACATATTTTTAAATAATCAAAAAATAGGAACAATAAAAATGTCTACAAGTCTAGCTTCTAGTACATCCGGAGATAGCAGACTTACGAATCTTATTAATACCTTACTTAATATTTATGTTTTCTTATTTTTGATTTCAGCTAGTCTTGCTACTTTTCTTGCCAATTCCATTACCGCTCCATTGGAAGTATTGAGTAAGAGACTTAAACAAATGAGATTAGGTAAAAAGAATGAATCACTAGAATGGTCAGGTCAAGATGAAATTGGTGAACTTATTCAGGATTACAATAAAATGGTACTACAACTTGATGAAAGTGTAGAATTACTAGCAAAAACCGAAAGAGATTCTGCTTGGCGGGAAATGGCAAAGCAGGTTGCACATGAAATAAAAAATCCATTAACTCCGATGAAATTAAATATTCAGTATTTACAGCATCAAATAAAAGCTGGAAATATCAATATTACAGAATTGGCAGGGAGTGTTTCTGAATCTCTACTGGAACAGATTGATGGATTGACGAAGATAGCTACTGAGTTTTCGAATTTTGCACAAATGCCTAAAGCGCAGAATGAAAGAGTGCTCATCAATGATTTAATTTCTTCTGTTCATGATCTTTTTAGAAAGAGAGACGATATAGATATTCTATTGACTATACCAATTGATGAACTTTTTGTTTTTTGTGACAGGACACAATTGGTTAGAGTGTTAAATAACCTCATTAATAACTCAATTCAGGCAATTCCAGATGGAAGAAGAGGAAAAATTAATATCAACCTGAGTCAGAAAGCAAATCGAGCAATTATTAGTATCCAGGACAATGGTATTGGTATTCCAGCTGAGATGCATGACAAAATATTCCTTCCAAATTTTACAACTAAAACAAGTGGCACGGGACTTGGTCTTGCTATGTGTCAGCAAATCATTGAATCACTGAATGGATTTATTAGTTTTGATTCAGAAATCGATATAGGTACAAGTTTTTTTGTACACTTGCAATTGATGAAGTAGATTAACGGATAAACCTTTTAAAGAATCGATAGTTGTTATCCTATGTTTTGGACGAATTTCATTATAATTATTGCTTCCTTTTTGGGGATGGAATTTATGGCATGGTTCACTCATAAGTTTATTATGCATGGGATATTGTGGAATTGGCATGAAGATCACCACAAGCCACACTTTAAGAAACATGGTTTTTGGGAAAAGAATGACCGATTTTTTTTGGTATTTGCAATTCCGAGTTTCTTGTGTTACTTTTTCGGAACTTTGTTAGTAGAATATTCCTACTTACTTTATGTTGGAATTGGTATTTCGATATATGGAATTTGTTATTTCTTAGTCCATGATGTATATATTCACAAACGATTCCAATGGTTTAGGCAATTGGATAATTATTACTCAAAAGGCGTTCTAAGAGCCCATGGTGCGCATCATGCCAAACAAACTAAAGAGGATTGTGAGTCCTTTGGAATGTTGTTTGTGAATCCTAAATATTATAAAAAGAGGACAGATAAGAAATTTTAGCTTATGCGATTATTAAGCTAATACTTCTTTCATTTTTTTGCCAATTTGGCTTGGTGAATCAACAACGTGAATACCGCATTCGCGCATAATTTTAATCTTGGCTTCAGCCGTGTCTTCTACTCCACCAATGATAGCTCCAGCGTGACCCATTTTTCTGCCTTTAGGTGCAGTTTTGCCTGCTATAAAACCAACTACGGGTTTAGTACCATATTCCTTAATCCACCTCGCGGCATCCGTTTCCATACTTCCTCCGATTTCACCAATCATAATTATACCTTCTGTTTCATAGTCAGCCATCAGCATTTGTATAGCTTCTAGAGTTGTAGTTCCTGGAATTGGATCTCCTCCTATTCCAATGCAAGTGGATTGCCCCATTCCTTCCTTAGTTACCTGATCAACAGCTTCATAAGTCAATGTGCCGGATCTTGAAACTATTCCAATTTTTCCTTTTCTGTGTATGAAACCAGGCATTATACCCACTTTAGCCTCATCCGGAGTAATTACTCCAGGACAGTTTGGACCAATGAGAATGCAAGGATATTTGCTTAAATAATCTTTTACTTTTACCATATCTTGAACCGGAACACCTTCAGTAATGCAGATAATAACTCTTATGCCTGCATCAGCAGCTTCCATTATAGCATCAGCAGCAAATGGTGGTGGCACAAAAATTATGCTTGTATCTGCCTGAACAGATTGAATGGCATCATGAACAGTATTAAATATAGGGACTCCAAGATGAGTTTGTCCTGCCTTTCCTGGTGTTACTCCACCAACAATTGGAGTTCCATAGGCTATCATTTGTTCTGTGTGAAAAGATCCTTCTTTACCAGTAATTCCTTGTACAATAATTCTGGAATGTTTACCAACTAATACGCTCATTATTCTATTTTTCCTTCAGTTTCTTTGTTTCAATTATAAAAACGTCTTCATCTGCTTTCGACATTTTAAATTTTTCTCTAGCAAATTTTTCATAGTTATTTTCTAGATCAATTTTGTCTTGTTTTGCAAAATTGATTAGATTTATATAAGTTTCTTTTTGCTCAGTTAATCTTCTATTTGTTTGTGCAACTTTAAATCTTGTTGTCAAATTATACTCATCAAAGAAAAAGAGATAAACAAAAAAGAGAGCTACCATGATGAGCACCTTATTTTTTATTAATACTTTAATTACTTTATTAAAAAGTGATGATATGGAATCTATTGACATCATAAGCTTCTAAATTATAAGCAAATATACATATAATCTATCTATAAAGTATGTTTTTACCAAAATAGCTAGCTTGCGAATCCAGTTCTTCTTCAATTCTAATTAATTGATTGTATTTAGCAGTTCTGTCTGATCTAGATAATGAACCTGTCTTTATTTGTCCACAATTTAATGCTACAGATAAATCAGCTATAATGGTATCTTCTGTTTCACCAGATCGATGACTCATGACGGTAGTATAACTTTTACTTTGGGCCAATCTCACAGCATCTAATGTTTCAGTTAAACTACCAATTTGATTCAATTTTATTAAAATTGAATTTGCAGCTTTGAGATTTATTCCTTTTGCTAATCGCTCTACATTGGTAACAAATAAGTCATCACCAACTAGTTGAATCTTGTTGCCGACTTGTTTAGTAAGTTCGACCCATCCATCCCAATCGTCTTCAGCCATACCATCCTCGATCGATATTATTGGATATTTATCAACCCAAGATTTCCAAAAGTCGATCATTTCTGCGCTTGATTTTTTGCCGGTATTTGATTTGAAAAAATCGTATAGACCATCTTTTTCATTATAGAATTCAGAAACGGCAGGATCAAGTGCTATGTAGACATTTTCACCAGGTTTGAAACCGGACTTTTCAATTGCATGTAAAACAAATTCAATGGCTTCTTCATTTGAATTTAGGTTTGGTGCAAATCCACCTTCGTCACCAACATTTGTTGAGTAACCTTTATCTTTTAGTAATTTTTTTAATGTGTGAAAAATTTCTGAACCAATTCGCACAGCATCTTTAAATGATTCTGCTCCAACCGGTGCAATCATAAATTCCTGAAAATCTAATTTGTTGTCTGCGTGTGCTCCACCATTCAATATATTCATTAATGGCACTGGCATTATGTGTGCGTTTGTGCCACCAATATATCTGTACAATGGTATATTAAGTTCAGTAGATGCAGCTTTAGCAACTGCTAAGGAAACCGCTAGTATCGAGTTAGCGCCTAATCTTGATTTATTATTTGATCCATCAGCGTCTATCATTAGTTGGTCGATATACCTTTGTTCTTGAACGTCAACACCAATCAATAAATCAGAAATTTCCTCTTCAATAAAAGCGCAGGCTTTTTGTACTCCTTTGCCGGAATATCTAGACATGTCATTGTCTCTAAGTTCGACCGCTTCGTATTTTCCAGTTGATGCACCAGAAGGCACAGACGCTCTTCCTTTTACCTGATTAATCGTGATAACTTCTGCTTCAACTGTTGGAAATCCCCTACTGTCAAGAATTTCACGTGCAATTATGTCAATTATTTCACCCATACTAAGCCATTACTTTGTCATTTTTAAATCCGTACACACGGTTTATTAAATCTGAGAATCTGTTGAATAAATATCTTGAATCGTGAGGACCCGGACCAGCTTCAGGATGATACTGTACTGAGAAAATTGGTTTACTATTATGCATAATACCTTCAACCGAGTGATCATTAAGATTTATGTGAGTAAGTTTTATTTCTGAACTTCGTTTTTCAACATCTTCCATTGAAAGTGTGAAGCCATGATTTTGGGATGTAATTTCTCCTCTTCCCGTCAATAAATTTTTGACAGGGTGATTGCTTCCTCTATGCCCTTGAAACATTTTGTTAGCTCTAATACCAAGTGCTTCCCCAATAATTTGATGACCAAGACAGATGCCAAATATTGGTTTGCCTCCTTCTATAATTTTACTTGTACATTTTACTGCATAATTCATTGCCGCTGGATCTCCAGGTCCATTTGATAAAAAATAAGCTGTAGGATTCCATTTTTCTATTTCAGTATAATTTGTCTCCGCTGGAAAAACTTTTATGTTAAAATTTTGAAGCGTTAATTGTTGTAAGATACTAGACTTAATACCATAATCTATTGCGGCAATTTTAATTGGAGAATTTGAATCGCCTAGTTCGTATGGACTTACCGCAGAAACTTTGGATGCTATTTCTAATCCAAGCATATCAGGTACAAGTGCCAGTTTGGATCTTAATAATTCGATGTCACTGTCATCATTTGAGATGATGGCATTCATTGTTCCTTTATTTCTGACATGATGTACCAAAGCTCTGGTATCAATGTCATAAATACAAACTATTTGATTTGTTTCGAGATAATCTTCAAGGGAGGTTTCTGTTGTAGCTCTGCTAAAATGGTCTGCTATGTTTCTACAAATCAACCCAGAGATTTGCACTTTTGATGATTCTTTTTCCAAGATCGAGCATCCATAATTTCCAATGTGCACATTGGTCATGAGCATTAGCTGGCCGGAATAACTTGGATCTGTAAATATCTCCTGATAACCGGTCATACCTGTATTAAAACAGATTTCTCCTGTTGCCTGACCTTTAAATCCCATAGACTTTCCGTAAAAAATTGTTCCATCGCTTAGAAGGAGAATTGATTTTTTAGGATTGTGTAACATATATATAAGTTTTGCAAATATATTAAGTAAAATACATTTTCTTAATAGTTCTTACAGATTTATAAGCAAAAAAAAAGCGACCCTAAGGCCGCTTTGAAATATTATTCTTTTTCGTCTGATTGTTCAGTTTCAGTATTTACATTCAAGTCTTCTGCCGTTTCTATTGCATTTGGTTCAGAAGCTGTTTTAGTTTTTCTAGTAGATCTTCTGGTCTTTTTTGCTGCTACATTTGGTTCCGTGGCTTTAGAAGCTGAAACCATTGTAGTATTAAAATCAACCAATTCAATCATTGCCATTTCAGCACCATCACCTTTTCTAAATCCGGTCCTAATAACTCTTGTATAACCTCCGGGTCTGTTACCAACTTTTTCAACTACAGGTCCAAAAAGTTCAGCAACAACTTCTTTGTTGTTCAAATAGCTAAAAACAATTCTTCTAGAGTGTGTAGAATTCGTTTTAGATTTAGTTATTAGTGGTTCTATAAATGCGCGCAAAGCTTTAGCTTTAGCCACTGTAGTCATAATTCTCTTATGTGTTATTAAAGAACCTGAAAGGTTTCTTAATAATGATTCTCTATGACCTTTTTTTCGGCCTAGATGATTAAATGATTTTCCGTGTCTCATGACAGTATGCTTATTGCGTTAAATTAAATATTATTCTTCGTCTAGTTTGTATCTGCTTAGATCCATTCCAAAACTTAGATTCTTTGTTGTCAATAGTTCTTCTATTTCTACCAATGATTTCTTTCCAAAGTTTCTGAATTTGAGAAGTTCATGTGTATCATATTTAACCATTTCACCAAGGGTATTGATTTTAGCTGCTTTCAAGCAATTGTATGCTCTAACAGACAAATCAAGATCTTCAAGATTGGTTTTTAATAACTTTCTCATATGAAGTACGTGTTCATCAACAATCGTATCTTCTTTTCTTACAGCATCTTCGAAAGTAATATTCTCATCAGTTATTAATAAGAAATGATGAATCAATATTCTAGCTGCTTCTTTTACTGCTTGTTCCGGGTGAATTGTACCATCCGTTTTTACTTCAAGCAAAAGTCTTTCATAGTCAGTCTTTTGACCAACCCTTACGTTTGAAACACTGTATGCAACTTTCTTTATTGGAGTATAAATAGCATCCATTGGAATTACTCCTATTGGAAGATCTTTTGCTGAATTTTCGTCTGCAGGAACATATCCTCTTCCTTTTGCAATACTCAATTCTATTTCCAAGTTTACAAACGGTTCCATGTGACAGATAACCAAGTCCGGATTGCTAATTTCAAACACATTAGTATGTTTTTCAATGTCACCGGCTTTAAATGTATCTTTCCCACTTATTGTAAGATATAATTTTTCTTCTTTAATATCTTCCGTTGTTGGTTTCAATTTAAATCGGACTTGTTTCAAGTTCAAAATAATTTCAACGACGTCTTCAATTACTCCTTTTATTGTAGAAAATTCGTGTTCTATTCCAGCAATTCTCACTGAAGTAATTGCAAAGCCTTCCAGTGAAGAAAGCAAAACTCTTCTTAATGAATTACCAAGTGTTTGTCCAAAACCAATTTCTAATGGTTTGAACTCAAACGAACCATCGTAATCATCTGCTTTTTGAAGAATAATCTTGTCTGGCTTCTGGAAATTTAATATACTCATAAGTAGGGTTAATGTAATGAAATAATAAAACTTATTTGGAATAAAGTTCCACGATTAATTGTTCGTTGATGACTTCAGGAATCATGTCTCTGGTAGGAAACGCGAGAAACTTGCCTTCCTTCTTATCTACATTCCATTCTAACCAGGTAAATTTGCGAATATCATTTTTTTGTGCAATTGAATGTTGTATCAATTCTAAGGCTTGTGAATTTCCTTTGATGCTAATCATATCACCTGGTTTCAATCTGTAGGAAGGGATATTTGTTAACTTTCCGTTTACTACAATATGGCGGTGGGATACTAATTGTCTTGCACCTTTTCTAGTTGGTGAAATTCCCAAACGAAAAACGGTATTGTCCAATCGAGCTTCCAAAAGTTGAAATAGGATCTCACCTGTTTTTCCTGATTTCTTATGTGCATCACTGAAAATATTACGGAATTGTCTTTCGAGAACACCGTAAGTAAATTTTGCTTTCTGCTTCTCCATTAACTGGAGTGCATAGTTGGATTTTTGTTTCTTTCTCTTTGTTGGTCCATGTTGACCTGGACCATATTGTTTCTTTTCAAAATACTTATCGTATCCAGTTAAGGATTGTCCTAGTGCTCTTGATTTTTTCGTTACTGGTCCTGTATATCTTGCCATATCTATATTCTTAGAAAAGTATTATATTCTTCTTTGTTTAGGAGGTCTGCAACCGTTATGTGGAATAGGAGTAAGGTCAGTTATTTTGAGTACTTTAATTCCTCTTGCATCGATTGCTCTAATTGCGGATTCTCTTCCTGCTCCTGGTCCCTTAACAAAAACCTCTGTTGATCTCATACCAGCATCAAAAGCAACTCCTGCTGCATCACTAGCAGCTAATTGGGCAGCATAAGGGGTGTTTTTCTTTGATCCTTTAAAACCAGCTTTTCCAGCGCTTCCCCAACTAATTACCTCACCAGCTTTATTACAAATTGAGATAATTATATTGTTGAAAGTAGCTTGAATGAAGGAAACTCCTTCAGAGTCAATTTTAACTTTCCTTTTCTTTGCTTTTTTACCTTTAGCCATTTCTTAATTATTTTGCTTTACAGCTTATTACTTAGTTACTTTCTTTTTATTTGCTACTGTCTTTCTTTTACCTTTTCTCGTCCTAGCATTCGTTTTAGTTCTTTGACCTCGTACCGGCAGACCTTTACGATGTCTAATTCCTCTATAGCAGGCAATATCCATTAAACGCTTAATGCTCAATTGTACTTCAGAACGCAATTCCCCTTCAACTTTAACTTCATCCTGAATTAGGATAGCAATATTCTGAACCTGATCATTTGACCATTCACTTACTTTAGTATCTTCACTAATTCCAAGTTTTGAAAGAAGTTTCTTGGCCGTTGTTGAGCCAATTCCATAGATATAAGTAAGTCCAATTACTCCTCTTTTATTTCTAGGTAAATCTATTCCTGCTATACGAGCCATATATTTCTTGGTTTAACCTTGACGTTGTTTGAATTTAGGATTTTTCTTGTTAATTATATAAAGTTTGCCTTTTCTTCGTACAAACTTACAATCTGCTGATCTTTTCTTAATAGAGGCCCTGACCTTCATAATTTAGTTATTTATATCTATATGTTATACGCCCTCTTGATAAATCGTAAGGACTCATTTCAACCGAAACTTTATCACCAGGGAGAATTCTTATATAATTCATTCTCATTTTACCCGATATTGTTGCAATTATCAAATGATCATTCTGTAATCTCACCCTAAACATGGCATTAGAAAGTGATTCTTCGATAATTCCATCTTGTTGAATAAGGTTCTTTTTGGTCATCTTTTAAAATGGCGTGCAAATATCGCCTTTATTTAAGAATTATTTCAATAATTCTGGATTATTTTTCATTGCAATTGTTATGAATTCGTTATTTGATAGGACTTCGGCTTTTTCCTTTCTAATTGCCAAAGTATGCTCAAAATGGACTGAAGGTTTAAGGTCTTTTGTCACAATTGTCCATCCATCAGCCAATTGTTTGACATTTTTTGTACCTAGGTTAACCATAGGCTCAATTGCGATCACCATTCCTTCTTTTAACAAGGGACCTTTACCTTTAGAACCGAAATTTGGAACCTCAGGGGCTTCATGCAATTTTCTTCCAATACCATGGCCAACAAGCTCTCTAACTACACCATAATGATGCAATTTCTCACAATGATACATTACAGCATAACTAATATCGCCTACTCTATTTCCTTCTATTGCTTGCTCAATTCCTTTATACAAAGACTCCTCAGTTACTTTTAATAGTTTTTTCACTTCTTCAGTCGTGTCCCCAAGCACAAAAGTGTAGGCTGAATCACCATAGAAATCATTCATGTAAACGCCACAGTCTACAGAAATCAAGTCGCCAAATTTAAATGGAACCTCGTTAGGTAATCCATGAACTACGGCTTCATTAACTGAAATACACAGTGTATTTGGAAAGCCGTTAATCCCTTTAAATGCGGGTAATCCTCCATTGTCACGTATAAATTCCTCTGCTTTGTGGTCCAAGTCCAGACCATAGTTTCCAACTTTTAAAAACCCGGAAACGTAAGCGATTGTCTTGCTAACCAGAATGGCACTTTGACGAATCAGTTCAATTTCCTCATCGTGCTTGATATAAATCATAAGCTAATAAAACTATTCTTTAGCTGAAATTCGTTCCAATACCTCCAGAACTTGATCTGCCTTCGATTCTTCCAGATTGTACCAATCCATCGTATTTACGCATTAAAAGATAAGACTCAATTTGCGCTAATGTATCTAAAACCACACCAACTAAGATCAATATTGATGAGCCTCCAAAAAATCTTGCGAATTGCTGATTCACTCCAAACAAAGTAGTAATTGCTGGAAGAATAGTTAAAATCCCTAAGAAAATAGATCCTGGCAAAGTAATTCTTGTCATTGTAGAATCAATGTATTCTTCTGTAGCTTCACCAGGCTTAATACCAGGAATGAAGGCGTTATTTCTTTTTAAGTATTCTGCGTAATTCTGAGGATTGACAATTAATGCCGTGTAGACATATGTAAATCCAACAACCAAAAGGAAGGTTATAAAATTATGCCAAAATCCATAAGGATCTGTAAGCGCTCTTAAAAATCCAGATGAACCGGCTGTAGGATCCTGAGTAATGTATTGTACCGCTGTAAGTGGTAAAAACATAATTGCTTGTGCAAAGATTATTGGCATTACACCGGCAGAATTCACTTTCAATGGTAAGTAGTCGCGATCAGTTTTTACCGGCATCGCTCCTCCTCCTCTTCCAACCATTCTTTTTGCAAATTCAAGAGGAATTTTTCTAACACCTTGAACGATTAAAATTGAAGCTACTATTGAAAAGAATAAGAATACCAATTCCGCGATAAAAATAATTAAACCATTATTTGCGAGTTGAGCTTGCAATTCAAAACTAAATGCTCCAGGTAAAGAAGCAATTATACCAATCATAATTATCAGTGATGTTCCGTTTCCAATTCCTCTATCCGTAATTCTTTCACCCATCCACATACAAAAGATTGTACCGGCGGCAAGAATTACGCTTCCAGAAAACCAAAATACGAATGGACTTACGTCAGGATTTATAGCACCGATAGATTGAAGATAAGTAAGATAACCACCACCTTGAACTAGGACTACCAAAACGGTAAGTGTTCTTGTAATTTGATTTAATTTTCTTCTGCCAGATTCACCTTCTTTCTGTTGGAGTCTTTGAAAATAAGGAACTGCAAATCCAAGTAATTGAACAACGATTGAAGCCGTGATATAAGGCATGATACCCAGTGCAAAAATTGATGCTTTATTCCAGGCACCACCAGTATAGGAGTTAATCAAACCAAACAAACTGTTGTTGTTTGCTGCAGCCTTTAATACACCCGGCATAACTCCAGGCAGGACAACAGATGCACCAAATCTGAATATTGCAAGTAAAGCCAAAGTAAAGAGAATCCTATCTCTTAATTCCTTTATGCTCCAAATATTCTTAAATGTCTCAATTAATTTTTTCATAGGAAATTTTAGATAATTTCTACAGAACCACCAGCTGCTTTAATTTTTTCTATAGCAGATTCAGAGCATGCGTGCACCTTAAGTTTTAAATTTTTCGGCGCCTCACCTCGACCCAATACTTTTATTCTATCATTCATCTTGCAAGCACCCATATTTGATAGGGTTTCAAGATTACAATTTCCTTCCTGATCCATCAACATTAAATCAGCAAATTGATCAAGATTAAAAATCTTATATTCAATTCGATTAATGTTGTTAAATCCAGCTTTTGGCAATCGGCGATGAATAGGTGTTTGTCCTCCTTCAAATCCTCTTTTATTTTTAGCACCGGATCTAGACTTTTGTCCTTTGTGTCCTTTTGTGGCTGTACCACCGTGACCAGATCCTTCTCCTCGAGCTATTCTCTTTCCTTTATGAGTAGCTCCTTTAGCCGGTTTTAAATTATGTAATTCCATATTATTTTATCTTTTCTATTGAAACAAGATGTTTTACTTTTTCAATCATTCCCAGAATAGCTGGAGATTCTTCAATTTCAACTACGCCATGTCTTGACTTAAGACCTAAAGCCTCGATGGTCTTTTTTTGTCTAGCGCTACATTTAATCAGACCGCGATTTTGAACAATTTTAATTTTAGACATGATTATTAATTTACTCCTTTAAATACTTTATCCAAGCTTATTTTTCTAACTTTTGAAACTTCATGTGGACTTCTTACTTTTGACAATGCATCAATTGTTGCTTTCACAACATTGTGTGGATTCGAAGAACCATGTGATTTTGCAAGTACGTTATGAATTCCTGCAATATCTAATACTGCACGCATTGCACCACCTGCGATTACTCCTGTACCATCAGAAGCTGGTTTGATCAATACTCTACCTGCTCCAAATTTTCCAAGTTGTTCGTGAGCGATAGTTCCTTTGTAAATATTTACTTTGACCAAATTCTTTTTTGCATCATCTATTGCTTTGGAAATAGCGTCAGAGATCTCACGTGCTTTTCCTAAGCCGTGACCTACTGTACCGTTGCCATCGCCAACAACTACCAATGCGGAGAAGCTGAAAGTTCGTCCTCCTTTTGTAACTTTAGCGACACGGTTGATTGCAACCATTTTATCTTTTAGTTCTGTCTCTGAAGTTTTTACTCTTACTGAAGTAGATTTTGCCATTTATTATGATGTCTAATTAAATTAAAAATTAAGTCCATTCTCACGTGCAGCATCTGCCAATGCTTTCACTCTACCGTGATATAGAAAACCATTTCTGTCGAAAACAATATTTTTAATATTTATTTTCTCTGCTTTGTTGGCAATCATTTGTCCAACAGCTTTTGCTTTCTCAATTTTAGATCCAGTTAAAGATTTAGAATCTCTTGAAGAAGCAGCGCAAAGTGTAGTTCCAATTGAATCATCAATTAATTGGCAATAAATATCACTATTGCTTCTAAAGACCGACAGTCTTGGTCTTTGTGCTGTACCGTTAATGGTTTTACGAATACGGTATTTTATTTTTTGTCTATTTGTAATCTGAGTTTTCATTGAAATAATTCTTATGTTAAAACTATTTTTTACCTGCAGTTTTTCCTGCTTTCTTTCTTAATATTTCACCAACAAATTTGATACCCTTTCCTTTGAATGGTTCAGGTTTTTTGAATGATCTAATTTTAGCACAAACTTGACCTACTAATTGTTTGTCTGTACCTTTTATTATTATTTTTGGATTAGAACCTTTTTCAGTTAGAGTTTCAACCTTAATATCATCTGGAAGATAAAATATAATTGGATGTGAAAAACCGATGGACATTTCCAATAAATTTCCAGTATTACTAACTCTATATCCAACCCCTACCAATTCCATTTCCTTTGTGAATCCATCAGAAACTCCTTGAACTAAATTGCTCAACAATGATCTTGTCAAACCATGTAAAGATTTGTGTCTTTTTTGTTCTGTAGGTCTTGTTACGGTTAACACTCCATCATTAATTTCAACACCCATATCAGGATCGATTACTTGCGAAAGAGATCCTTTAGCTCCTTTGGCTGTAACGAGATTTTTTTCTAATTTAATCTCAACACCTTTTGGTAATGTTATTATTTTATTTCCTATTCGTGACATGCTATTACTTTAATCTGTTATTATAAAACGTAACACAATACTTCTCCACCTATATGTTCGTTTCTTGCATCCTTATCAGCCATAATGCCTCTTGATGTAGAAACAAAGGCAACTCCCAATCCATTTATAATTCTTGGCAAACTGTCTGCGCCTTTATATATTCTTCTGCCAGGTCTGCTTACGCGCACAAGTTCTCTAATTGCAGGAACTCTAGTAATCGGGTCATACTTCAATGCTATTTTTATTGCACCTTGTTTGTTTTCAGTATCAACAAAAGTATACTTAAGAATGTAACCATTTTTGTACAACAACTCTGTGAGTGTTTTCTTTTCCTTTGAAGCTGGAATATCTACTATTCTATGACCCGCTTGTTGAGCATTTCTAATTCTTGTAAGAAAATCTGCTATTGTATCTGTAACTGCCATTTTATTAAATTCTATTTTTTAAAAATAAATCTTACCAACTTGCTTTAGTAACTCCTGGAATCTTACCGTTTAGTGCCATTAGTCTGAAAACGTTTCTGGATAATCCAAATCTTCTAATATAACCTTTAGGTCTACCTGTCAACTGACATCTATTCTTTAGTCTTACTTTGCAACTATTCTTAGGCAACTTATCAAGTGCTTCCCAGTTTCCATCTTTTTTCAAGCTCACTCTAAGGTCTGCATATTTCGCAACCATTTTTTCTCTCTTTTTCTGTCTTGCAATAATAGATTTCTTAGACATATATTAATTTTTTGATGAGTTTTTAAAAGGTAATCCTAGTTCTTTCAGCAAGGAATATGCTTCCTCATCTGTTTTTGCTGTTGTTACGAAAGTGATATCCATTCCGGTGATTTTATTAATTTTATCAATATCAATTTCCGGAAAAATAATCTGTTCTGTAATTCCCATTGTATAATTTCCTCTTCCGTCAAAACTCTTATCATTGATTCCTCTAAAGTCACGAACCCGAGGAAGAGTTACAGAAACAAATCGATCTAAGAATTCGTACATTTTATGAGATCTCAAAGTTACTTTGACACCGATTGGCATTTTTTCTCTAAGTTTAAAGTTAGAGATCGCTTGTTTAGAAAAAGTTGCAATTGGTTTTTGACCAGTTATTGTTGCAATTTCTGTCAATGCGATATCTACTAATTTTTTATCTTGAGTTGCTGCACCAATTCCTTGATTGATACAAATTTTTACCAATCTTGGAACTTCCATTGGACTCTTATAATTGTATTTTTCCTTAAGAGCCGGAACAACTGTAGACTTATAGAAATCTCTTAAACGTGATGTATAGTTCATTACTTAATTGTTTGTCCTGATTTTTTAGAATATCTAACTTTCTTATCACCTTCCATCCTATGTCCAACTCTTGTTGGAGTATTTGATTTTGGATCTAATAGAGATAGATTTGAAATATGCATTGGAGCAGGCATTTCAACAATTCCTCCCGGATTGTTATTGGTAGGTTTCATGTGTTTTTTAACAATATTAACTCCTTCCACTACTGCGCGGTTTTGATGAGTTATTATTTCAATCACTTCACCAAGTTGACCTCGGTTTGATCCTGCGATAACCTGAACTTTGTCTCCTTTTTTTATCTTTATTTTCATAGTATTCAATTGAAAGAATTAAATAACTTCTGGCGCTAATGAAACAATTCTCAAATAGTCTTTTTCTCTTAGTTCTCTTGCAACAGGTCCAAAAATCCTTGTTCCTCTTGGTTCATCTGACGCATTCAAAAGCACTACTGCATTGTCATCAAATCTTATATAGGAACCATCTTTGCGTTTAACTTCTTTTGCAGTTCTAACAATTACAGCTTTAGAAACGGTACCTTTCTTAACACCGCCCGGAGAAGCTGTTTTCACAGTAACTACAATTTTATCACCTAAAGAAGCATATCTTCTTTTAGTTCCGCCTAGAACACGAATACAAAGAACTTCTTTTGCACCGCTATTATCTGCTACTCTTAGTCTACTCTCTTGTTGTATCATGGCTTATTAATTTTATTCACCTTTTTTAATAATCTCAATGAGTCTCCAGCACTTCGTTTTGCTTAGTGGTCTGGTTTCCATTATCTTGACCAAGTCACCAACATTACACTCATTTTTTTCATCGTGAGCATAAAATTTCTTGGTTTTTTTGACGTACTTACCATACTTAGGGTGCAATACACTTTGCTGAATTGCAACAGCTATGGATTTATCCATTTTGCTGCTAGTAACAGTACCTATTCTTTCTTTTCGAAGATTTCTTTCCTCCATGGTATTTATACTAATTAGTAATTTTTTTTCTTTTAGTCAATTCAGTGTTCATTTGAGCTATTTCACGTCTTAGGTGTGCAATAGTGCTAGGATTAGATAATCCCTTTACTTTATGTTCAAAACGAAGACTGTTTATTCTTTCCTTTGAAGAGTGTAGTTCTTCCTGAAGTCCTGTGTCAGTCAATTTTGAAAATTCGTTGTATTTTTTTAGTGCCATGATATGAATACTATTGATGATTAATTGCTTCTGCAGATGTTGGTCTGATGGTAATTTTAGTTTGAACAGGTAGTTTCTGAGCAGCCAATGCAAATGCTTTCATTGCAACTTCATGTGGCACACCATCGATTTCGAACATTATTGTACCTGGTTTTACAATTGATACATAATGATCTAAAGCTCCCTTTCCTTTACCCATACGAACCTCTGCAGGTTTTGCTGTAACGGGTCTATCCGGAAAAATTCTAATCCAAACGTTACCCTCACGTTTCATTTCTCTAGTCATAGCTATCCTTGCTGCTTCGATCTGACGGTTTGTCAACCTAGCGTTGTCAAGACATTTCAATCCATAAGTACCGAATGCAATAACGTATCCGCGGTTAGCAATACCTTTGTTTCTTCCCTTCTGTTGTCTTCTGTATTTTAATCTTTTAGGTTGTAACATGACTAATTTTTCTTAATTTTTTAAAAAAGAGATGCAAAATTAATACTTTTTTTGATTATTGACGTCTTCTAGATCTACCTCCATCTCTACTATCGCCTCTATTTTCTCTGCCTTCATTGCGGTTGTCTCTTCTATCTCTTCCACCTTCATTATCTTCTTTAGACCCCGGTTTGGTTTCCTTTTTAGTTAGTCCTACCAATGGAGAAAGATCTCTTTTGGTAAAAACTTCTCCTTTGCAAATCCAGACTTTGATTCCCAATTTTCCATAAACAGTCAAAGCTTCTTTGATGGCATAATCTATGTCTGCTCTGAAGGTATGTAGTGGAATTCTACCATCTTTATATTCTTCAGATCTCGCCATCTCTGCACCGTTCAAACGACCGGAAATTCTAATTTTAATACCTTCTGCACCTGCTCTCATGGAAGACTGAATAGCCATTTTAATAGCTCTTCTAAAGTTTACCCGAGATTCAAGTTGTTTTGCGATTGTATCACCTACAATTGCTGCATCAAGTTCTGGTTTTCTTATTTCAATGATATTGATTTGAACTTCCTGATCTGTAATTTTCTTAAGTTCTTCACGAATTCTATCTACTTCAGTTCCACCCTTTCCAATAATAATTCCAGGTCTAGAGGTTTGTATTGAAACAGTAATTCGTTTAAGAGTACGCTCAATTATAATACGAGCTATACTTCCCTTAGGAATTCTTGCATTAAGGTAGATTCTGATTTTTTCATCTTCTACAAGTTTTTGAGCAAGATTGGGACCTCCGAACCAATTGGATTCCCATCCACGAATGATTCCAAGTCTATTACCTATTGGATTTGCTTTTTGACCCATTCAGATATTATTTATTAGTTTGTTTATTAACTTGTTCTGTTTTCGAAGCCACCACTAAGGTTACGTGGTTTCTTCTTTTGCGAATTCTATTTGCTCTTCCTTGAGGAGCCGGTTGAAATCTTTTCAACACAGTTCCTGGATCAACGAATGCTGTTTTCACATAAAGATCATTTTTATCTGCTTGACCTTCTCCGTGTTTTTGTTCCCAATTGTTGATGGCTGATAGTAATAACTTCTCTAACCATACAGAGGCTTCTTTCTTTGTGAATTTAAGAATAAAGAGTGCCTTATTGGCTTTTTGGCCACGAATTAGATCCACCACCAGCCTCATCTTTCGAGGCGACATTGGACAATTTCTTAGTTTCGCTACTGCTTCCATTTTATTTCTTATTAATTACTATTAACGGTTGCCTGCATGGCCTTTAAATGTTCTTGTTGGTGCAAACTCACCAAGTTTATGTCCAACCATATTCTCTGAAACGTAAACCGGAATGAATGATTTGCCATTATGTACCGCTATGGTTTCACCAACCATATCTGGTATTATCATAGATGCTCTGCTCCATGTCTTGATAACAGACTTTTTATTTGACTCCTTTGCCTTTGCAATTTTTGCAATCAAAGAATGATGCACATAAGGTCCTTTTCTAATTGATCTAGCCATTTTACTTAAAGATTATTAGTGCTTATTTTTTGCGTTTTGAAATTATCATTGTGTCTGAATGCTTGTGTCTGCTTCTTGTTTTTTGACCTTTAGCATACTGTCCATTTCTTGAACGAGGCAATCCACCTGTTGCTCGACCTTCACCCCCTCCCATCGGGTGATCTACAGGATTCATCGCTACTCCTCTTACTCTTGGACGAAGTCCCAACCATCTGTTTCTACCAGCTTTACCTACTGCCTGTAAGTTGTGATCCGGATTAGAAGTTATTCCTATTGTTGCCTTACAGGTAAGTAAGATTCTTCTTACTTCACCAGATGGCATTTTGATCACAGCATGTCTGTCTTCTTTGCCCATCATTATACAAGAGGTTCCGGCACTTCTAGCCAATACGCCTCCTTGTCCAGGATGTAATTCTATATTGTAAATGGGTGAACCCAAGGGAACTTCTGATAATGGAAGTGCATTTGCTGTCTCAGGTACTGAACCAGGACCACTTACAACTTTTTGCCCAACCTTTACTCCCTGAGGTGCGATAATGTATCTTTTTTCTCCATCCGCATAAGTCAACAAGGCTATATATGAAGTTCTATTTGGATCGTATTCTACGCTGCTAATTGTTGCAGGAATACCATCTTTATCTCTTTTAAAGTCTATGTTTCTGTATCGGCGTTTGTGTCCTCCACCAATATTTCTTACCGTTTGTCTTCCTTGGTTATTTCTACCTCCTGTAGAAGACATATCGCCTAGCAAGGATTTTTCCGGTGTTGATTTAGTCAACTCGGCAAAAGTATTTGCTACTCTGAATCTCGTTCCCGGAGTTACCGGATTTAATTTTTTAACTGGCATCCTTTATTAATTTAAGGCTTAAAGTATATTTATTTCTTCCCCTGCGGCAAGTGTAACGATGGCTTTTTTATAAGCTGGTTTCCTACCTTTTAAAACTGTTTTCTTTGTGTTTCGAGTTACTGCTTTTCCAGGAATAGTTAATGTGTTCACAGAAGTTACAGTTACTTTATAATTTTTCTGAATTGCCTTTTGGATTTCCAATTTGTTGCAATCTCTATTTACTACAAAAGTGTATTGTCCTTTCTTTCCACTTAATTTATCCGCTTTTTCGGATACTACCGGTCTAATTAAAATTTGTTTGTCCATAGTATTTCTAGCTTAAAGTGTCAGTTATCTTTTGGATACTTGATTCCGTTAATAATAAGGTCTGGCAGTTTAGAATATCATAAGTATTTAAGTCAGTAGCAATTTTGATTTTTGCATTTGCAATATTTCTACCCGCTTTATAAAATATGTCATTAAAAACTGGAGTAACTACAATTGTCTTTGCTGTTTTCAATCCTAAGTTGGATAATATTGTTGCAAACTCCTTAGTTTTTGGTGCTGAGAAATTAATGTCTTCTACTACTTTTAATTTACCATTTGCAGCCAATTGACTCAATGCGGATTTACGCGCAAGTACTTTAACTTTTTTATTTAATTTTTGAGTATAGTCTCTAGGATGAGGACCAAAAGCTCTACCACCACCTTTAAACATTGGGTTCTTTAAGGAGCCAGCTCGAGCACCTCCAGTTCCTTTTTGTTTTTTAAATTTTTTGGTAGTTCTATGAACTTGCCCTCTTTCAGTTGAATCTGCAGTTCCTTGTCTTTGGTTAGCGAGATATTCTTTTACTGCAAGATAGATAACGTGCTCATGTGGTTCAATTCCGAAAATTGAATCCGGAAGCTCGATACTTCTACCTGTACTTTCTCCAGAAATATTAAAAACATCAATGTTCATGGTCTTACTTTTTTTCTATAATTATCAAAGAACCCTTATGACCTGGGATTGCCCCTTTTATTAAAATTAAATTCTTGTCTTCTAAAATTTTAGCAATTTTAAGATTTCGAACTTTAACATTTGCATTACCCATTTGCCCAGCCATTCTTAAACCCTTTACAACTTTTGAAGGATAAGAGGATGCACCAATTGATCCTGGAGCTCTTTGGCGGTTATGTTGACCGTGTGTTGCATTTTGCACCCCACTAAATTTGTGTCTTTTAACAACACCTTGAAATCCTTTACCTTTAGACACACCAGTTGCATGAACAGTATCTCCTTCTTTAAATAGATCAGCTATAGAAATCGATTCACCAAGGTTTTTATTCAATGGTATACTATTAAATTCTACTGATTTCTTCAAAGGACCAGAGTTTGCTTTTGCAAAGTGACCTTTTCGTGCATTGTTTGCACTTTTTTCTTTTACAAAACCGTATGAAAGTTGAATTGAAGAATAACCATCTGAGTCCTCAGTTTTAATCTGAGTAACTACATTCGGAGATGCTTCAACAACCGTACATGCAATGTAATCTCCATTGCTTGTAAAAATACTGGTCATGCCTATTTTCGTTCCAATTAATCCGTTCACGGTATTAAAATTTAACGTTATCAGCGCAGTTAAACCTAAGTTTAACCTTGCCTAAATTAATTAATTCAATAAAATAAAAAAACTAGGATAATTTGACTTGAATGTCTACGCCACTCGGCAATTCAAGTTTAGACAGCGCATCCACTGTTCGTGGAGTCGGTGAATAAATCTCAATTAACCTTTTGTGTGTCCGAAGTTGAAACTGCTCACGAGCTTTCTTATTCACGTGCGGCGAACGCAAGACGGTGAATATTTCTTTCTCAGTTGGCAGCGGAATCGGACCTGCGACACCTGCACCGCTATTGCGGACAGTTTTGACAATTTTCTCCGTACTCTTGTCCACTAAATTGTGGTCGTAAGAACGAAGTTTTATCCGAATTTTTTGATTCATGCCTATATTATTTAATTCTTTTTATACTTTAACTGTACCTTTTGCTTTGGCAATTACGTCTTCCGCAATTTGCTTTGGCACCGGTGAATAATGTGAAAATTCCATTGTTGAGCTGGCTCTTCCTGAAGTTATAGTTCTCAATTGAGTTACATAACCAAACATTTCAGAAAGTGGAACATCTGCTTGGATAGCAACTGCGCCACCCATTCTTGCTTCCTGACCTTTTGGCAAACCTCTTCTTCTATTCAAATCACCAATAACCGGACCAACGTAATCCTCCGGAGTAATGACTTCCAATTTCATAATTGGTTCAAGAATCTGAGGTTTTGTTTTAGGAGCTGCTTCACGGAAACCGTCTTTAGCACACAACTCGAAAGCTTGTGGTTTTGAGTCAACAGGGTGCATTGATCCGTCGTAGACGCGCACTTTCATTGATTCAATATTATATCCTGCCAAAATACCTTGAGCCATCATGGATTCAAATCCTTTTACTACAGAACTCATAAAAGATTTATCAATTGAACCTCCAAAAATGTCCCAAACGAATTGCATTTTGGTTTTGCCTGCTTTATATTCTTCACTATCCAAAAACTCCTGGTCTGCAGGTCCTAGCGTAAACGCCATATCTGCAAACAAACCAGAACCTCCTGTTTGTTTCTTTAATCTCTCTCTATGATCAACCGTAACGGTCATGCATTCTTTATAATTAACCATTGGAGCACCTTGATTACATTCTACTCCAAATTCTCTTTTCAATCGGTCAACTATGATTTCCAAATGCAACTCACCCATACCATTGATGATGGTTTGACCAGTGTTTTCATCTGTAAATACTCTAAATGTCGGATCTTCTTCTGCTAGTTTACCAAGAGACATTCCTAATCTATCTTGATCCTTTTGAGTTTTAGGTTCAATTGCTATACTGATTACCGGTTCAGGAAATTGCATTGCTTCCAAAATAATTGGATGCGCTTCATCACAAAGTGTATCTCCTGTTTTAATATCTTTAAATCCAACTGCTGCTGCAATGTCTCCAGCTTCTACGTATTCTATGGATTTTCTATCATTGGCGTGCATGAGGAATAATCTTGAAATCCTTTCTTTTTCCATTGAAAGTTTATCCTTTTCAGATCTAACTTTAAGAACATAAGAACCTGCATCCAATTTACCTGAATAAACTCTTAAGAATACCAATCTTCCAACGAAAGGATCTGTCGCAACTTTAAAAGCAAGTGCAGCAAAAGGCTCATTAATACTAGGCTTTCTTGAAACTTCCTGATCGTTTTTAGGATTGATTCCATTTACGGCTTCAACATCTAAAGGACATGGTAAATATGCACAAACTGCATCTAATACTGCCTGAACACCTTTATTTTTAAATGCTGATCCACACATCATTGGTACGAATTTCATATCAATTACTGCTGCACGAATAGCATCAATCATTTCTTGTTCTGTAATAGTCTCTGGAGCTTCAAAGAATTTCATTAAGAGATTATCATCATATTCCGCCACATTCTCAATGAGTGCTTGTCGATATTTCTGAACGGTATCTATAAGATCTTCAGGGATTGGAATTTCTTTATAAGTCATTCCTTGAGTATCATCATCCCAGATCATCGCTTTATTTGTAATTAAATCGACTACTCCTTTAAAGTGCTCTTCTGCTCCAATTGGAACTTGAAGAGGTACTGCATTTGAGCCGAGCATTTTTTTAACCTGGTCAACAACCATTATAAAATCTGCACCCTGGCGATCCATTTTATTAACGAAACCAATACGAGGTACCTTATAAGTATCTGCTAGTCTCCAGTTTGTTTCAGACTGTGGCTCAACGCCATCAACAGCACTAAATAAGAAAACCAAACCATCTAATACCCTTAGAGATCTATTTACTTCAACCGTAAAATCTACGTGACCTGGAGTATCAATAATATTTACAACAAAGGTTTTGTCTTTCCAGATCCAATTGGTTTGTGTGGCAGCTGAAGTAATAGTAATACCTCTTTCTTGCTCTTGAGCCATCCAGTCCATTGTAGCAGCACCATCATGAACCTCACCAATCTTATGAGTAAGACCTGTATAATATAATATCCTCTCAGTTGTTGTGGTCTTACCTGCATCGATGTGAGCAGCAATTCCAATATTTCTTAATAATCTTAAATCCTTTGCCATTTTATCTAATCCTCAATATTATGATTTAAAATGTGCAAAAGCTCTGTTTGATTCTGCCATTTTATGTACGTCTTCTTTTTTCTTAACCGCAGCTCCTTCACCTTTTGCAGCGGCAATTATTTCTGAAGCTAATTTGTCTGCCATTCCTCTACCTGACCGAAGTCTTGAATATTTTATTAACCATTTAATACCTAATGAAATCTTTCTTGACGGTCTCAATTCATTTGGAATCTGGAAAGTAGCTCCTCCAATTCTTTTTGGCTTTACTTCTACATGTGGAGTCACATTAGTTAGTGCTTTTTGCCAAACTTCATGTGGATTTTCATTTGTTTTAGTTTCAACCTGATTCATGGCTTCATAAAAGATATGAAAAGCTGTACTCTTCTTTCCCTGCCATAATAGGTTGTTAATGAATTGGGTAACCATAACATCTCCGAATCTAGGATCCGGTTCAAGTATTCTTTTCTTTGGTTTATGTTTTCTCATGCTTTGAAACTATGATTATTTCTTTGGTCTCTTTGTACCGTAACGTGATCTACTTTGTTTCCTATTGTTAACACCAGCTGTATCTAAGGCTCCTCTTACTATAGTATATCTTACACCAGGTAGATCTTTAACCCTTCCACCTCTTACTAATACTATGGAGTGCTCTTGTAGATTATGACCTTCTCCAGGGATATAACAGATCACCTCCATTCCATTGGTTAATCTAACTTTCGCAACTTTTCTTAAAGCTGAATTAGGTTTTTTAGGAGTTGTAGTATAAACACGTGTACAAACCCCTCTTTTTTGTGGATTTGCCTGTAAAGCACGTGATTTACTCTTGTAAACTACATCTTCTCTTCCTTTTCTGATCAATTGGTTGATAGTAGGCATATTGTTTTTACTCTTAAAAAAAGCTTTAAATAATCTTATTTAGTTAAAAATCAGTACTTTATGGATGTACCTATCCTATAAAGAGTCGCAAAGATATATCTTTTTATAATTTTGACAAAAACTATATAGCTTTTTTAAGCTTAAGTTTGCAGCTTAACAGCTTGTTATAAAATAAACCGTTGAAATGAAGGACCTAATTATTGATTTTGCACTGCCTGAGGAGGCCATTTACTTACATGAGCTTGTCAAAGAACTAGCCATTTATGAAAAAGCTGAACAAGATGTAAAAACTCAGGTACAGGAATTTGAGACTGGTATACAAACCGGCCTATTCAAAACCTTGGTCGCTAGACTTCCAACAGATGGGATAGTTGGCATGGCTTTATATTATCCAATTTTTTCAACCTGGAATGGTTCTAGCTTGTATTTAGAGGACTTTATTGTTAAGAATAGCTTTCGAGGTCTTGGTATTGGGGCCAAGCTTTTTGAAAAATGGATAGAAATTGGCAAGAAGGAAGGTGCAAAAATGTTGAAATGGCAGGTCTTAGATTGGAATGAACCTGCAAAGAATTTTTATAGTAAATATAAAACCAAATTTTATCCAGGCTGGGAGAATGGAGTGATTTACCTTGCACGCGATTAAGTGATATACGGACATGTTTTTCAGAATAAAAAGCAGTGAACTTTGTAAAAGCAGATATACGGGTCTTGTTTATCTTGGATTGGCTTTAGTCATTCTATTGAGAATTTACGAATCAATTACTTTGAATTATTTATTTAATCCTCCAAAACTTTGGAAATCGGAAGCACTTGGACTGCTTGAAGATCTTTTTCTTTGTATTGGTATTTTCTGGATTATTTTTCCAATATACAACAAATTATTTCAGCAAAAAAACCAAAGAAAATTATATGTTTTTGATATTTTCATAGTTATTCTTACTATTGGCCACATCATCATTCTTGAATACTTCTTTTATCAAATGGAACCGCTTGATGTTTTTGTCTTTGGGCATAAACCAAGTGAAATGATGTTCTCTTTAAGCACTTCTAATTTGAGTTTCAAAAGATTATTTTTTGTGTTCATCGCTTTTATTACCCTTCTTATTCTAGGACTCTATTATTATAAAAAAAATCAATTCAAAACTACTAACTTTATTTATTTGAAATACTTTGGTGTTTTGGGTTTATTTCTTTTTTTCTATCTTGATTTATACGGCAAATTTCCTGTTGCAAGTGATCTAATAAAAAATAAATCTTATTATTTTTACGCGAATATACTCAAAGATCGAACGAATAAATTTTTAGACCCAAATATCAATGAATGGGCACCTAAGTATCAACAAGAATTTCCCGGTAAAAATTATGTCAATACTGAATATCCTTTTTTACATACGTTCGAAAATAATGGAAATCTGGGTAATTATCTTTCCAGCTTTAATCGATCGCCTAATATCATCATTCTGTTAACTGAAAGTTTGTCGGAATATTTTATTCATCCGATTAGGGGAATGCATTTCATGCCTTTTCTAGATAGCCTTTCAAAGGTTTCTTTGTATTGGCCTAATCATCTTTCTCTAGGTGAGCGCTCCTTTGCTGCAAATCCGGCAATTACTGCTTCTGTTCCTTATGCTGAGACCGGCTTCTCACTACTAGAGACTTACCCCTATCATTTTTCACTCATTAATGTCTTACAAAAAAACAATTATTTCTGTTCTTTTTATTATGGACAAGGAGCATGGTTTCACAACAAAAAACATTTTTATTCTTTTAATAATATAGATCGTTTATTAGATAAAAATTCATTTGATTCAAGTCGAACTAAAGTCTTGGTTGGTGATGAACAAAATTTTTGGGGATATAATGATTTTGAATTGTTCAATCAGTATTTAAGCTCTTCTGACAGTTTAAAAAATGAAAAACGATTCGATATTTTATTTACAGGCACAAGTCACGCTCCGTTTATAATTAAAAATCCAGATTATTATAATGAAAGGTTTGAAAGAGAGCTTTCTTCTATTAAAGATCCAATTGACAGAGAACATTTCATATTGTACAAAAAATTTTATTTAAGTCTCTACAACGTAGATGACGCATATAGGAATTTGTTTGACAGTTTAAGCAGAAGATCAGACTTTGATCAAACAGTTTTTTTAGTTACTGGTGATCACGCAATGACAGAACTACCGAGAAACAATGCACTACAACCTTACAAGGTTCCATTATTTATTTATTCAAAAAAAATAATTCATCCTGAACGATTTGAAGAAGTTTGTTCACAAAATGATATTTATGAAACCTTACTCTCCTATCTAAATAAAAGCTATCAATTACAAATTCCAAAATACAGTACGGCATTAGGAAATAAAATTAAGTTTGAAAAGAACTTTGACCAATCGGGAACTTATATTTTTATGAATAATAATCGACAGATTGTTGATATCTATTCTAATGGTTACTATCTCTATAAAGATAAATACTTATTCAAAGTTTATGAAGATCTTATGATCAGAGAAATTATAGATCCAGAGATTCTAAATAGTTTGCGAAAAAAATTATACACTTTCCGAGCGGCTAGTTTGAAAGCTTCAATGTTAAATGGATTAATGCCTGACAGTTTGTTTTTTGAATTTACAAAACAAAAAATCTATACTTCCTCTAAGATTGATTCTGTTATTTCAAGCAATTCTTCCAGATTAATTTCAGAAGTTAATATTCCTGGAAACACGGAGTATATTTTTGATTTATCGTTTGAGGCTCTTTCTGAAAGTACTCTTTTTCCGAAAATAAAACTGGAATGGTTTGATAAAGAGCAAAAGCTAATTAAATCAGATGAACTGAGCTATCCCTATGAAAAACCAAATTATCAATTTCATCAAAATTTAACTTCTCCTCTGGAAAAGTCGGATCAATTAACATTTAGAGTTTACTTTCAAGGAAACAATCAAACAAATTATTCTTTCAGTAAATTAAAGTTCTTGATTTACGATAAAATGAAAGCGGTCTCCAAATACTAAATGACTTTAATTGTTATGCAAGTACAATTAAAGTCATTCAATTTAATTCTAAATAATTATTCTTTCAATATCTTAGCTTAATTCTATGAATCGCCGCAAAGCTCTTTTGAAATAAACAACAAGCTTAGACTTTCACCTTATTGTGCCAGCGCAGCCTAGGCTTGCTTGCAGGATGTTGCCTTCTTGAATTGTTTGGTGTTAATTTCCTTTGATTGGAGTTATTTACATTCTCTGTAACATCTGCACTCAAAGGATACGGATGGTTTACATTCACCGGGACTTGTTTTCCAATTAATTTTTGAATATCTCGAAGTAAAAGTCGCTCTTCAATATCGCAGAATGAAAAAGCAATTCCTGAATTTCCTGCTCTTCCTGTTCTTCCAATTCTGTGTACATAAGTTTCTGAAATTTCCGGAAGTTCGAAATTTATAACATGTGATAAATCATCTACATCTATTCCTCTAGCAGCAATATCTGTAGCTACAAGTACACGAATTTTTCTATTTTTAAAATCTTGCAATGCTGCTTGTCGTAAATTTTGAGATTTATTTCCATGTATTGCTGCTGCTTTTATACTGGCTGCACTCAGAACTTTGACTACCTTATCTGCTCCATGTTTAGTTCGTGTAAAAACTAAGGCACTTTGGATTTGAGAATCTTTGAGCAAATGAACCAAAAGTGAATTCTTGTCTTTTTTACCCACATAGAAAATAGATTGGTCAATGGTGTTCGCAGTGGAAGAAATGGGTGTAACTGAAACTCTTTCTGGTTTAGTTAAAATTGAATCTGCCAAACTTTGAATTTCATTCGGCATTGTAGCAGAGAAGAAAAGTGTTTGTCTTTGTTTCGGTAATCTAGCAATGATTTTTTTGACGTCATTGACAAAACCCATATCAAGCATTCGATCAGCTTCATCTAAAACAAATATTTTAACTGATCTGAGATCAATATGACCCTGACTCATTAAGTCAAGCAGCCTACCAGGAGTGGCAACAATGATATCTGAACCTTGCTTCAAAGCTGTAACCTGTGGATGTTGGGAGACTCCTCCAAAGATAACAGATCGCTTCAAAGGAATATATCTTCCGTAGGCTTCAAAACTTTCCATAATTTGTATGGCAAGCTCGCGAGTTGGGGTTAGGATTAGTGCTTTAGGTCCTTTTGTTCTCTCAGACAATTTGAGGTCTTCGGCCAATATTTGCAACATCGGAATTGCAAATGCAGCAGTTTTTCCTGTCCCAGTTTGGGCACAGGCCAATAAGTCTTTTCTTTCTAAAACAATTGGTATTGATTTCTCCTGAATTGGAGTAGGCTTCTCATAGCCTTCTTTTTTGAGCGCTTCTAATATTGGCTCAGTTAATTTCAAATCTTGAAATGTCATGTAATGTTATAAGTAAGAATGTATTGAAATGTAAAATACAAGCAGTTAAAAAAGCCACTTTTCGGAAAAAAATAAAAGAGTTTTATTTTTCAAACCACACATTCCAAGTGGCATGTAAAAAGCTAAGACGACTAAAGTAAGTTACTTAACTCAATAGATAATGCAAAGATAATCAAAATAGTTCAAATATGTTAAACTATTAGTTAAATAAGAAAGTATTCTGTTTCCAAAATGTTAAAATCAGCCCTATTTGGTCAATTAACTGTCGAATAATTCTTATTATTCATTCGTGACATTTCTAAAAGTCCGGAGTAAACCATTAGTCTTAACTGAATCCTAAATATTATTATTGACTGTTGCAAGATTATGAATATACAAATAAGCAAGTTGCTAGTCATTCCACTTTTTCCTTCAATAAATAAATAAAGTAGAAATACAAAGACATGGATAAGTAAATAGAGCAACATAAAAAATAAAGCATTACCTCTAATTACTAAAAATTTACTCCAAGCAATTCTTAGGCTGTTGAAAATCGAACTACCATTCGCTAACAGTTCTAATCTAGTAAGAACAGACCAAACAAATAAAACTACAATTCCAAAAATCCACAATATAAACAAGACTAAAATTATTAGTAAAGCATATTTTTCAGAAGAAAAAGATTCTAACATTTTTTCTAAATTCAAGACCAGCGGCAAAAAAACTAAAAGCGACCAAATTATACTTATAACTAATATTACAAATACAATCTTAAAAATACTCGCAAAATGATTGATCATTTTTTGAAATAATAATATTGTGGAAGTATTTTTATTACTCATTACCGATAAGAGCTGACAAGAATCCAAGAAAATTGCAATTAATAACCAAACCGGAATAAGATACTTTAATTGAGTCAATATATTTGCCAACTGCTTTCCACTTGATTTCAAAAAATCTGAGAACACTGTATAATCAAACTGTGTAACTAATTTTTCAACTTCTAATGAATGGGAAAGATTGGTGTTTATTAGGTCATAGAATTGAAATCCAAGAAACAGGATGAGAATCAATTGGATTAAGTACACCTGAAGAATTAATCGCCACCGTTCAATTCCACACTTCCAAGCTTGAATACAGAGTTTCATCATCCTATTATACTAAAAAACTTAATGTTTGAAATAAACTCTGAATCCAAAAAACAAACTTAGCAGTAAATTTATTATTGTAAGCCACGGTTTTATTTAAGGTCAAACTATTGTTGTTGATATTAAGATCCAACAACACTTTGTCTTCCGGATCTATTTGCGCTGAAATCACTTTAGTTTTTTCTTCAAAATGAAATTGTTTCATTCCTTCTTCACCAGACCAATGAATTAATTTCGTACTGCCATCTTCAAAACGGACAAGAAGTTCTACCGGAAATATCCAATCCCCTAATCTTTGTACATGGACTTCTGAAGAATATAGTTTTACATCTTGATCATGATTAGGTATTGAATAATTATCTAATATTCCCGCTCTTTGTGGTTTTGCTTCATTTGATATTTGTTCAACGCTATAATCAAATATCTTTGCTTGATATAAACTCTGATAAACCAAATTATATAATTGTTCTGCCTTTGTTGAATCTACTTCATTTGTTAGAAATGATTTTAATTCATTCATAAAATCATTTCCTCTTGGATGCTTGAATTTCCATTCATTAAAATAAGATTGAATAAATTTATCTATCTTATTTTCTCCTAACAAATTTTGTAAGCTATGAAGCATAGTAGCTGTTTTACTATAAATCAATCCCTTATAATTACTTTCAGTAAATTCCCAAGCAGGTTTGGCTACTATTCCTTCTCTTGGATTTTTCATTCCTACGTATTCTGTTCGTGTCAACTCCTTATTGTCTAATTTAAATCCAACTAAATCAACAAGTGATTTCTTCTTACCAAAGGCATCATCAACAATTCTATCTTCAAAATATGTTGCAAGGCCTTCATCTAACCAAGGTTCTTCCTTCTCATTGGATGCTACCATGCTCATAAAGTATTGATGCACAAATTCATGTACTACCAAAGATTCTATTGTTCTAATCTGTTTCGGTATTCCATAAAAAGAACCTGTTGTTATTAATGTTGGATATTCCATCAATCCAGATTGCAAAGCATAGAATGGTGGACATACTAGGCTCATCTTGGCAAAGGGGAATTTGCCAACATGCGTATCTAAATAAGAGAAGGCGAATTTGAGAATTGACATGAATCTTTCCGCTTGATTTGAATAATCTACTGGCAGCATCATTTCAAGTTCCACTCCATTCCAATGGTCGGAATAAATTCTAGAATTACTGTGAATAGCCCAAGCAAAATCGATTACGTCTTCAAGGTGAAATTTTCTGGTAATGGTATTATCCATATTTTCGTTTTCGGAAATTTTGCATCCAGAAGAAGAAATATTAAATTTTTTATCTGTAGTAATGCTTACGTCATATACTCCAAAATCAGCGTAGAACTCAGTACTTCTAAAAAATTGATGGCAATTCCAATCCCAGTTACCACTTGCATTTTTTTCAAATACACCGAGTTGTGGAAACCAATGACAGAATAAATAAAAATCTTTGCTGTATCCAGATCTTGCAATCGTTTTTGGCATTTTTGCTGTCCATTCGATATCCAATCGAATTTTAGCTTTTGGTTTTAGAGGTTGTACTAGGTCGGCTTGAAGAACGCTTTGATCGTGGACATTACCGTCATCTGGAGAGATATATTTCATTCTTTTGTCCAGATCACCAGAGTAGCCATCTAATGTGTAATGTGTTTTTTGAATGTCAATTCTACCCCATTCATCTAGAGGTTTGTCAACTATGGAACGCCCAAAAATTTTACTGGTACCTTTTAGAAAACTAGACTCAGAGTTTTTGAATGCATTGAGATACATATAGAATTTCAGAGTATTTATCTCCACTTCACTTTGATTTGTAAATTCTACAGTTTGCTTTCCAGTTACGGTTTTATCAAGATCATTCAATTTTACCTCAATATTATAATTAGTGCTGCGATTGCTCAAGGGAACTTTAAAGTATGGGTTACATTGCCCTACTAGGTCAATACATTTAAACAAGCACAACAAACTAAAGCTCAGTTGAAATAAAGAAAATTTAAGCCTAATCTTATTCATATCTGCTCAAAGATAAATTGAATTGCTTAACTTAAGCAACTTTTCACTAATCAATAAATACATTTATTCTATATTTGATAAGAAGTATTATGTTCTTCCCGATTGATTCATTTAAAGTCAATTAAATAGCTATGAAAAATAGACTAATCGTATGTTAAGTTTTTTCAATAATAAATTTTAAGACTCAGTTTAAAAATTACTAACAATAAAACTTCTATTAAAAAGTATTTAAGCCTTATTTTTTTCCTTTATTAGGAAAATATTTTTTCATTAAAGCTTTCCATTGAATTTTATCTTCTCTTAACGATGCTAAAGAGACATCGACTTGCAACATATCATAAAAGGAAATTCCATTGATTAAGGCTATTTCGAGACATTTGTATGCTTCTTCTGTCTGATTCAATGATCCATATATTGATGCCAAGCTATATGAAGATCCAACATCTTTTGGATTAAGTTGAATTGCCTTTTTTAATTGAATTATAGCTTCTGGTTTTCGATCTATTTGCTGCAATAAAGTACCGTAATTCAAAAAACTTTGAAAATTCATTGAATCCAGTGATATAGATTTTATAAAATAATTCTCTGCTTCCTCAAACTGAATCTGATAAAACTTATAGATTCCCAAATTGAGATAATTCAAAGCTGAGAGCGTATCCATTTGAAGTGCTTTTTCACAGGCGATTCCTGCATTTTCCATTTGGCCGGACAAAAGCAATAATGAAGCTAATCGCGAATAGGCCAACTTAAATTTTGGCTCTAATTGTATAACCTTGTTGTAATTTTTTTCTGCATAATCAAATTGATATTTAGTCGCGTAAAACAATCCTAAATTATAATACGCCACATAGTTTTCAGAATTTAATTCGGTCTCCTTCTGATAATATTGTTCAGATTTATGTGCAACACTTTCTTCAGTTTCGATTGCAGGATCCGCAAATTTTTTGTTGTTCTGCTGACAGAATGTTGATAAAGCATAAATAAAAATCGCAATAATGCAAACTGTTTTTCTCATCCTAAAATATTAAAAATAATACTATACGAATTCTCTTACAAATAATAGCTTCTAAATTGTAATTCAAACAAATGCTTTTATCTACTCGATCATCTAACTTAAGCCAAAATGTTCTATTATGGAAACAAATTGATTATTTAAATAGATTAAAAAGCAATGCCAAATTTAAATGAAAATATTGAAAATTTGCTTTGAATATAAATTAAACAATATATTTATACCTTATTTAATACAAAATCCACATGAAAAGCATAAAAAGGTTCTTCTATGTCAGTTTACATTTTCTAAGCAGTATTCTCTTTTCTTTAAGTTTTGCACAAGAAAGGCATAGCTTGGAACAAGAGGATAATCATCAAGGACATCATTCCAATCATCTAGCCCTTTTTGCTGGAGCTACGTCTAACTTAAGCCACAATCACAACTCCTTTACCTTAGGTTTAGAATATGAATACAGCATAATTAAGCAATTCGGTATAGGTATTTTTGCTGAAAATTTATTTGGTGAAGAGGAAGAATTTGTTTTCGGCTTGCCTTTAGTTTGGCATCCAATTGGCGGATTAAAAATTATTGGCGCGCCATTACTTGAGGTTGGTAGAATTGAAGATATTGATCACCCAGGTTCAAAGGTTTGGCATAAGGAGTGGGGAGTAAGAATTGGCAGTGCGTATGATTTTCATATTGGACATATTGTATTTGGACCAAGTTGTCAATTAGATTTTATTCACGATAATAGCACCTTAGTGTATGGCATGGTGGTAGGAACAGCTTTCTAATTTAGTATTTTCAAGAATTTGAATAAAAAATTATGTTAGTCTTTAATTAGAATTTATTCTACCAACACAAATCCTGCCCAGTTGTAAGGATCCAAACCATTGTCCCGAAGTTGTTGTTGTGCAGCATGAAATGCATTCGGAAGGGTCATCTTATCTTCCAACCATTTTTTATAAAAAGTTGTCATTAACAGAGAGGTTTGTTTATCCGGAACCTGCCACAAGCTCATGATTATATATTTAACTCCTGCAATTTTAAAGGCACGTTGTAAACCATAAACTCCTTCATTGCCCTGAATCTCTCCCAATCCTGTTTCGCAGGCAGAGAGCACGACCAATTCTGTATTAGACAAATTCATTTGAGCGATTTCAAATGCCGTAAGTATCCCATCATCGCTTCCTTTAGCTGTTTTGTCTCCTTGCCAGGCAGCATTTGCTCCAGCAAAAATTAAACCTGATCTTAACATAGGATGTCCGCTAATTTTAAATACTGGTTCTTTCTGATGAATTGAGTCTAAGGTTTGAATTGGTTTCTTTTGATCCGGATAAAAAAAGCCGTGTGTCGCAATATGCAAGATCCTTGGGGAGACACTACTATCTGTACCAATTTTCTTGAAAGTTGACTCGGTAGCATCATTAGCTTTATATAATGTGGGAATAAATCCATTATTTTTAACTATTTGTTCTATTGAATTCACTTCCCGCTCCGTTCCTGGTAAATAATTCCAACTTTCAGCTTTATTTATTACCACATTATTTTTCAATGACTTACCACTTCTTGTATTTATTCCAAAAATATTTAACTGTTGTAAAATTGTACTATCCTGATCAAATTGAATTCCGCCAAATAAAATTGCATTGTTTTGAATACAATTAACCTGACTAGGTATTACCAATTTCCTTGTACTATTTAATTCAATCAATTTATATTGATCTGCGAGAACTTCAGTTTCGGATATTGGTATTGCATTTAAATTAATTCTATATAACAACCCACTAGGAGAATAGTAGATGGTTTTGATTCCTGATAGACGGGATTCAATTGGCTTCCAAATCAATTCATACAAAGATCTAGATTTCTCTACTAATGCAACTGCGCCTCTATCAAAATTTGTATAAAGCTTATTCACGTAATCTGCCTTTCGTTCCATTTTGGATCCTAGCAGAGAATCTAACGCATCACTGCTACAAAGTGTAATGAATTCTATGGGTATACCTTCAGATTTAATTAATATGGCAGCATAGATCGAATGAACCTTTCCATTTAGGTTAACTGATTGAAAATTAAAGAACTCAACAACAGCTTCATTTTTTTTCAAAACATCTTTGACATCTTTCCAATCCACTTGTTTGGTTGCATCTTCATATCCACTGATTGATTTTCGAAGTTTCTTTTCAAGAATATTGGAAGTTTCTTCAAGTTTATCAACTTTCTTTTGCTCGGATCTTGGTTTTGAATATTCTATCGCTAGGAGTCTCTGTAAGTTACTTAATCTTAATTTCAGACCGAGCATTTCTTTAGATGACACCGGTAAATGATTTATTTGTTCAGCTGAAGTCTGAAGGAAGCCTTTACTAAAAATGATATTATTCATCAAAATAGTAGATAAATTATCTCTTAAATATGGTTTATCGGGTCGTGAAACTATATAGTTCCCTATCTTATCATTTTGCACTTCAAAGGCCTCAGCATAATAAGCCAATTCCTTTTCCGACAGAAAGGTTGCCCCTTTTTCTAATCGTTCACGCTCAGATAAAGAGAGTTGCTTTATAATTGGCTCAGACTTATCAAACTTATTCTGTATTTCATAAGAATTGCATAATTGATCTAAACAAGATGTGTAGAGTATGTGTTTTTTTCCAAAAACTTTTTCAAATAATCGCTTTGATTCAAGCATTAAGGAATCGGCTTTTTCATAATTTTGCAAATCAAAATACAATTTAGCTAATTTATTCATTGATTCAGCCAATTTGTAATGTTTTACACCATAAATGCTTTTCAAAATTTCATAAGACTCTAAATAACTCCTTTCAGACTCCAAAGATCTTCCCATTTTATTTTGAACATCTCCTAGATTATTTAAACAATCTGCATAGTCAGTATTCCTCTTTCCAATTGTACTATCAATAATTTCTAAAGCATCTACAAAATAAGTATTGGCTTTTTCATATTCATGGGTTAATACATAAATTTCCCCAAGATTGTTTAGAATTTCTGCATATTGAGGATGCATCTTGCCTAGAACTTTTTCTCTAATTTCCAAAGCCTCTGAATACAATAATTTTGCTTCGCTATAATTTTTAGTTTCTTTATATAAACTTGCTAAATTGTTTACTCCAATAGTATAAATTTCATTATCCGCACCTAAAGACTTTTTACGAATTTCATTAACTTTTTTATAAAGTTCTATTGCAGAATCATATATAAGCATTTCTTTATATAAATCTGCAAGATTCGCTAGACAAGTTGCATAATAAGGATGTGATTTACCATATATTCTTTCTCTAATAGTTATAGCATTCCGGATCGATGTTTCTGCATTTTCATACTGACCTATTTCTTTATAAAATGAAGCAATATTTAACAAACTTATTGTATAAAGCAAATTTGTCTTTCCTAGAGATTTTTCTCTAATTCTTAATGTTTCTAAATAATTTTTAAGTGCTTCGTCATAGTCACCTAGCATCGTGTACAATTTTGCTAAATTGTTGTATGTATTTGCAATCGACTCATGATCACCTCCAAATAAAGTAGTTTGAATACTTTTTGCTTCTAGAAATAACTCTTTTGCGCTGTTAAATTTTTCCATATCAATATACAGCAATCCAATTCCGTTTAGATAATCAACAAACTGAGAGGTATTCCTTGCCTTGTTTTTAATTAATATCTCTTTTAATTCCAAATATTCTTGCTCAGAAGCATTGAAATTTTTATTGTCACGATAAACCATTGCTAAGTCACTGCGACATTTTATTACATACTGACTTGTATCATCATAAAATTTAGTAAATATTTTTTTTGAAAGCTGATAATTTCTTTCTGCTTGTTTGTACTCCTTACTATTATAATATATGACTGCTCTTTTGAAGCAGTTAGAGGCATAATTTCTGGAATCAGGACCCATTTGATTCAAGGTTAATGAATCCACTAAAAATATGAGGCTATCTGCTTTGCTCTTATTTTTTTCAATTAAGAATTTCTCAGAGGAAGCTACCAGGCTATCTATCCGCTTCATCATTAAGGAATCAAATCCCTGAGCAAACATACTAAAAGGAAGAAAAAGAGAAAACAAGACAATGTATTCCCGCATTGAACTATTGATTGAGGCTCACAAAATAGATAAATTTTTCATTTGACACAAATAATTTTAAATATTTACCAAATTTTTTAAATGCTATTCAATTAAAAACTTTGTAGAAGTGATTTGGTTCGAGCCTAAGAGTTGTAAAAAATACTCTCCCTTCGACCTATTTTTGATTGAAATAGGAATTTTGTTTTCTCCAGATTGAGTAATGATTGCCTTTGAATAAATTAATGCACCCAATGAATTATAAATCTCAATCCTCACTTTTTCTACTTGATTGTATACAAAACTAAATTCAAAATCTCCTGAGTTTGGATTTGGTAATGTTTTAGTAGTATTTGAAAAGTTTAGTTTCTCATTTTCAATATTTGTAATATTTAAATTTCCTACTTTCATTCCATTTCCAAAGCTGCTAATCCAGACTTCATTTTCATTAAATGGATTAAAGAAAACTCTTTCCGGTTGTCTATAAGGATAAGAATTGACTAAATTCCAAGCGGGAATTGCTTGATCCATGTTATTTGAAAGCCATAATCCTTGATTTTCGGTGGTTAAATACGCTTGATTTTTATTTTGAGGGTTAAAAGTTATTGAAGTGACTCTATCAAATTGTGATCCGGTAAGTTTAATCCAATTTTGCCCTCGATTCGATGTCTTGTACAAACCACCTAAACCATTTGGCGCACCACCCCAACCACTAAATACTGCAACGTACCAGGTATTTTCTGAAGCATCATTTAGATCAATGACAATATCTTTTGTCCAATAATTCATATCCTTAAAACTGAGGTCCTGCCAGGAATTTGAATTTGGGTCAAATAAGAAAATTCCAGAGCTTGCTGTAAATACACCACTTGAAGTGCGTCTGCCAGAAAAACTACAAACTAATTTTCCATCTTTCAAAACTTTCAGACAAGCAGGATGCCCTTCTGTTCTAGGAGGGTTTGGAAGCTTAACCCAGTTTGAAGAACTCAGTTTATTCAAATCGTCTGTTCTATAAATACCTCCTTGTTGATTTCCTTGACTTCCTCCAAAATGTATGACTGATGCGTACATTCTATTTTGATTGTTCGGATCAGTTTCTACCCAGAAAACCGGATGGTTAAATTGATGAAGTATGGACCAATTGGCTCCATGATCTGTGGAATAGACAATTTTTCCGTTGCCATCATTTGCATCCAATTGAGCGTCTGCCAAGCGGGTACTTTGATACATGTCATGAATATTGGAACAAGCACCATAAAGATTGCCGTTAAGTCCTTTAGTCATTCTATATAATGAATTAACTGAAAATCCGCTGTATTGAAATCCCCAAGTTTGCCCCGAATCAACACTTCTAATTCCACCTATATCGCTATAACAAGACATCATCGTCTTAGCATCATCCCAAAATATTTGCCAACAGGTGGTATTCTCCAAACCGATACTGTGATAAGCTCGATTTTTAGGTGTTGAAGAACTTGCAGGATGTTCATCTGTTGTATTGACATAAGCTTGTCTCCAGGAATTCCCTGCATCACTACTTACTTCGACATTGCTATAACTTGTGAACATAAGTTTATTTACATTGTTAGGAGCAACCGTAATTCCAAAACAAGTTTCACTCCATCCCCAATTTTTATCTCCCTGAAATCCTTCCCAAGCAGTTATTATATTCGCATTATTTGAAGTATTAAAAGACTTCGTCCAATTTTTTCCACCATCTATGGATTTCAATACTAGAGGAGCACCAAGACTGTTGTCATTGCCACCAAGATAGATTGTATTTATATCATTGTTTGCCATTGCGGCGTACATGACGTAATCATTTGAAAAATTAATTCCTGTAGAACTATTTTTCCAAATACCATTTGCATTATCCATTGTATAAACTCCTTTACCGAAGCCATTATAGTCCCATGGCATTATTCCATTATACGTATCCTGAACATTGCTAGTAATGCAAACAAACTTAGTATTGCCTGCTTGTTTACCACCTGCAAATGACCAAATAACATTACCCGCTTGAAAACCACTAGTATTTAATGTTGAAAAGTTCATTCCACTGTTGTTGGAATAAAGCAATCCTTCGTTAGTTCCTATGAAAATTTTCGTATCATCCCAAAATATTCCACCAACAATAATTCCAGCACCAATATTGGCTGTATGCTTGACTAAGGTAAAATTCGCCCCTCCATTATTTGAAATGAGGATATCTCCGTAAGCTCCAATAATTATTTGTTGTGGATTATTGTAATTTGCTTTCATTGTATATACCGATCCGTAAGTTCCAAGATTATATCCATTAATTTTATTCCAAGTTTTTCCACCATCTGTTGTCTTAACCGGATATCCTTCATTTCCGTCATTAAAATTACAATAGGCAATCATCGGATTATTTGTAAATTCATAAGTTGAAGTATTGAATGCCTGAACCTTTGTAAAATCAATCTGATCGTAGGATTTGCCAAAATCTTTACTGTGAAATAGTGCGCTTAGATCGCAGCTTACATAGAATTCGTTGTCATCCGCAGGGTTGATGGTAGGAAAAAACAATGCACCTCCTCCTCCAATTCCTCGCGGATAAAATTTACTTGGTTGCGAATAGGAAATAAAGGATAAAAGGAACAGAGAACTAAATAAAATATTGAATTTCATAGTAATAATTTTTTTATAAGAATAAAATATACACTTTCTAAGAACCTCCAAACAAAAATGTCGATCAAAGCATCTAAACTTATTCCAGATTACATTTTAAAATTTTTTGAATTGTAAATATTACACTCGATATCATTTAAAAATGTTTTATCCTAATTTATGCATAAAATGAGATTAAAGTTTAATAATTTTTGATGTATGGCATTTCGAATTCTGCCAAACGGTCAAAAGATACACACCCTGAGGATAATTGCTCAGGTCAATAATATCTGTATTTGAATTACTAAATACTCTTTTACCCATCAAAGTATTCAATTTAACAGAAAAATCTATATCAGGCAATAAATTTCTTATAATCAATTTGCCATCAGTAGGGTTTGGAGAAAAACTCAATTCTTTTGAGAACTTGGCTTTGTTATTTATTAAGGTATTAATCGCACAGCCTTTACCAAGAAACCAAGGTGTAGCAGTTGAGTCTGATTTGAAAAAATCCAACAACAAGGAAGCTACTTTTTGTGCACCAATATTGGAGGGATGAGTTCCATCAGTGTTAAAGTCTTCAGGACATTTCCAGAAAATTTTGGAATTAGCACTTTGTGGGTGGTCTCCATCGGACCACATGTAAATCCCCCAAGATAACCATGGCGCTTTTGCACTATTCCCCAAATAATTAAGTTGCTGATCACCATTGATTTGATCTTCAATTAGTTTTTTAATTGCCCATCCAGTCCTGTATGAGTGAGGTTCAGGATTCAAGGTACTCGTTGCATAACGCGCAGAAATTCTGCTGGATACGTAGCATAATTTTACATTTGGAAATCTGGTTGTTAATTCATTTGCAATGCGTTTAAATTGAACAACCAATGAATCGTAATAGGTCTGAACAGGAGTTGCGTCAACAGGATTTGCCTCTTTTAACCAAATAACTTGCACTTGTTTGTTTGTTACTCCGGCATTTGAAAGTCTTGTATTCACAGTAGTCCAGAAATTTGCATATCCGGAAATACTAGGAGTTGAAATAATATTTGCAGTTTGACTTCCTTGAGCACCATCTACTAATACCAATTGAGGATTTTTTTCTGGAAAGTTATTTGCTAGCGGAATAAATTTTTGTGTTTCTTGAGTGCAGTTCGACATTCCAATACTTAACCAGACAATTTTTCCATTGCTATCTTCTACTCCATTTTTATCCAGACATTTAACTTGTTGAGATAAAGCCAAACCGTTTATTTTATGCTCTGTAGGCATGAAATTGGAACCGTTAGGATATAAACCACCCATCCATCCATTAAAAGTTCCTGTTCCCAAATCATTTATAGGAATAAGGCCTGTAGGAATTGCGCTGCAATTTTGAGAAAAAACAGGATGAACTAAAATTAAGACCAACAAGAAAAGTAAGTTCTTCATAATGAGTCAATTAATTTATCTCAAAAGTAATCAATTTTTTATGCCATTCCAAAACTAAGTTAATATGAAATAATTTTCTCAAATAAGATTTTTACTATTATTTAAGTCTTTTAGGCTGTATTTGAATTATACTTATCTTAGCACAAAATTAATTTTTATGAAAGATTATTCCACTTGTCTTTTAATATGTCTCCTTACACATTTATTTTTTGTGGAAATTCAAGCACAAATTCCAATTAAACCACTTCTTTGGGTGGAAGCTTCAAGCGGTGTTGTCAAGAATAGCTCGAATCAGGTTTCAAAGTGGATAGACAAAAATAACAATCAACTGTATTTTACTCAGCTGATTGACAGTATTCAGGCTTTGTTTGTACCGTCTTCAATTGGTGGACAAACCTCTATTCGATTTAATGGAAGTACTAATTTTATGGATGGTCCATCTATTTTTCCAACAAATAGTGATTATACAATTGTGGTAGTAAGTCAGGCATTTGGTGCTTCTGCAAATATTCTTGGAGGAACAAGTCGAACACTTTGGATGGCAGGAAATACTACACCTCAAATATTACACAACGGAGACTTTAACAATCAAGTGAAATCTTCGATAGATCCCAATGTTGAACCGAGTATAATCATTGCACAATACAGAAATTCATCTCAAAGAGGAATATTCTATATCAATAGTCAATTTGCCGATTCAGCCTACTGTCCGCCTAATTTAGATTCAAGTATTTACCTTTCTGCCTATCAAAAATGTTGCTACTTCAATGGAGACATTTCAGAAATTCTTATTTACAATCGAATAATTAGCAATCAAGAACGAATTACACTTGAAAATTACTTATTCAATAAATATAAAATTTCAAAACCCGGAGTTATCGATTCTACCTTTTCAGTGATTCCAAAAAACTATGAGCTCATTCCAAGAGATACAAACAACAAGGCAGATATTAAAATTGCTGGAACATTCAACCAGATCAATTATGATTCTATAAAATTAATCGTATTAAAAGACAATGCTCCATATTCTACTGAAACCAAATTGCTTCAAAGTAAAAATGGTAAAATATCTTTTAATTTTAGTTCTAGTATTGATGCCGGCTTGCACGAATTCAGGTTGGAGTTGTCCTTAATTAAGCAAAAAAAAGATTCACTTATAAAAGTAGTTGATCATATCGTTTGTGGCGACGTTTTTATCATTACCGGTCAGTCAAATTCAATTTTTGGCGGAACAAGTGAAAACAATAATTATTGCAGAACCTTTGGAAAAAATTATTCTTTCAATAAAAAAGATACCAATTGGATAATTGCCTCTGCCGCAGGATATGGTGGCGGTCCTGACATTGGGGCCTGGGGAATGTTCATGGCAAAAAAATTAATTGAAACATATAAAATCCCAATTTGTATTATGAATGGTGGTGTTGGAGGAACAACCATCGAACAGCATCAACGAAATGACATCAATCCTTATGAACCAAATTCAATCTATGGAAGCCTCAATTATAGAATGTTGAAATCAGGCCTTGCCAATGCTGTTAAAGGCATATTTTGGTATCAAGGAGAATCAAATAGTTCTAATCTTTATTTTGAAAATTTTAAAGCTTTATATCAAGATTGGATTCTAGATTATCCAAACATTAAAAATGTCTATGTCGTACAGATACACCACGGATGCGGAGCAGGTGACCACAATAAATTAAGAGAAATTCAAAGAAAATTGCCTGAAAGTTTTCCAATAATAACATTAATGAGTACAATGGCATTGCCCGGACACGATGGATGTCACTATTTATTAACCGGTTATTCTGAACTTGGCAATAGAATGTATAGCTTAGTTGCAAAGGACTTTTATAAAGAACAATTTACTGAAGAAATTTATCCCCCTAACATAATCAAATCCTTCTACACGTCAAAATCTCATAACGAAATTGCTGTACTATTTGATCATTGCAAACTTGGCTTAAAAATTCAATCAGACAGTGCAATTGGCAGATACAATATTTCCTTAAAAGATTACTTCTATTTGGACAATTTGAGTGGGAAAATAGAAGCACTACAAAATCATGAAGATACCTTATTTCTAAAACTTAAGCAGCCATATCTCGCAAAAACTCTGAGCTATCTACCTGAGGTAAATTATATTGATACAGCATTAGTATATGAAGGACCATACCTAACCAATCTTAAAGGAATTGGAGCGCTAACTTTCTACAATGTTCCCGTTGAAATGGAAATAATTAGTAATAATATAGACCTTATAAATGAATTTCAAATATCTGCATTTCCAAATCCGATTGCACAAAGTAAATTCAAAGAATTACACTTCAATTCGAGCGAAAATTTAAACAATTCAAGAATTGAATTTTATAGTTTAGATGGCGTACTACAATATAAAGGTGTTCTTAAATCAAGTCAAATAAATACCTATACCCTATCCAATACGCAAGAATTAAAAAATCTAGCTCCGGGTTTTATCATTTACAAAATTATTGGTCAGAAGATAAACAAAGGTGGGATTTTGTCAATTGCGTTCCAATAATCCTATTTTGTGATTTAAAGTAGTACTATGAAAGCTAGTACATATTTATAGACCAAAGTTAAACTTTCAATTAGCCAAGTAAAAATAACGCTGCTACTAAATAGTCGAATCTATAAATTTTTATTTTTTATGACAACAATTTAGCTGTCCATTATCCATTGATGGAGAGATGATAGGAATTCCCAAATTTAATCCTCTTAAAATAAGAAGCATTGCGACTGCCATAATAAAGTATGGAGTAAGCCGATTTAGTTGTCGTTTAACATTAAATGAGATAAAATTTCCAAAAATCATTAATGAAGCCATTAAAGGCAAAGTACCTAAACCAAAGCCTACCATTAACAATCCGGCGTGTGGAATGGATCCTGTTGCAACAGCAGATGCAATTGCGACATAAACTAAACCACATGGTAAAAATCCATTTATTATTCCAATGTTGAGATAGGAGTAATAATTCTTATTCACATTTAAATTTTTTATCAATAAAGATTTAATTTTATCCGAGAACCGATTAAATAATTTAATTTTCCTATAACCAAATTGATGCCATAATACTACGAACAAGATGAATAATCCAGCACCTACAGATAGCCACTGTTGTATTTTAAATAGTGAAAAACTCATTCCGATGATACCAAACACAACGCCCATAAATCCATAAGAAATAACCCTGCCAAAATTGTATAAACCAATTGCAGAATACTTCTGAAAGGATGAAAGTTGATGCACAGGTAAGGACAAAGCGAGCGGTCCACACATGCCGATACAATGAAGGCTTCCGATCACTCCAATAGTAAGACCTGAGAACAGTATAAATAAAATATCCATGCTTATTTTATAGCTATATTCTGCTCACGGTAATATTCCAAAGTATCACTTTTCCATTGAATTCTTACTTTATACATTCCAGAACTAAATTTAGATTTATCGATAGAGAATATTCCATTGTTATCAGGAGTTAAAATAAATTGTGTATCTAAATTTTTGTTTTCAATTCGTATAAAATCCAAACTGCCATTCAGAAATGTACTTCGATTAAAATTAGGAACTTGAACTAATAAATTGGCATCTACCTCCTTTATTAAAACCGAGTCGGTAATTGAATTTAAATTCTGGGCTGCATCAATTAAGGTCTGATATTTCATTTCCCTTTCATAATAATGATCCTCAATCATATCATTCGTTTGTTGAAATGCTACGTAAACCATCGAAAGCATTGCCAATATAAAGCAAATAATAACCAATGAAATTTTATACCCCCAATTCATAAATTTTTCTGCTTTAGTTTTATTATTTAAACGGTCCTAAAAATTTAGTTTTTATCGTTTGAATTCTTTCAGTTCCCTTATATACTCCAATAATTAAATTAGTAGTTCTTGCCTTTAGCAACTCCCCATGAATTTCAAGAAAAAATTCATACTCGTTTAAGGATTCTTTCTTCAAATTCATTTGATCAGCACCAACTAACTTAATCTCACCTTCCATATTTTCAAGTTTTAGAGAAATTGGAAAATCTTCTTTTGATTTGTTGATTACTTTAGCATCAAACAAGTTGCTAATTTTATCAATGCCTACTTCTTGATATAATTGTCCTTTTACTCTTGAAATGTATGTATCTACGGTTTTGCGGGTAAATATGAGCACAAGCATAAATGCCGCCATCAAGCATAACAGTCCTGTATACGCTTTCATACGAGTATTAAAATGGAATTTCTTTCCTGTACTAATTTCATTTTCTGATGCGTACCTTATTAGCCCTTTTTCAAAATGTACAGCATCCATTACCTCATTACAAACATCAATACATGCAGCACAACCCACACACTCCATTTGAACCCCATCCCTAATATCAATGCCAGTTGGGCATACGTGAACACACTTCATACAATTTATACAATCACCTTCAATGCGTTCAACATTTTTTTTATACTTTTCGCGTGGCTCTCCCCTCTTGTAATCATAAGCAATCTGCATTGTATCCTTGTCAAACATAACGCTCTGCAAGCGACCGTATGGACAAATTGTAGTACAGACGATCTCACGCAGATATGCGAAAACAGCATAAAATATTAAAGTAAAGAAAACCAATCCAGTCAACAATACTTTATGTTCAGATATTGGTTCTTTAATTATTTTATATACTTCATCTAGACCCAAAATATAGGACAGGAAAGTATTGGCTATTATAAATGAAATAAAAAAGTAAATAAGGTGTTTAATAGACTTTCTAAGAATTTTCTCAGTAGTCCAAGGCCCTTCATTAAGTTTTCTTTGTTGATTTGGAGAACCTTCAACAAGCCATTCAATAGGCCTGAAAACAAATTCCATAAATACAGTCTGAGGACAAATCCAACCACAAAATAATCGTCCAAAAACAACCGTGAACAAAACAATAAAAACAATAAAAGTAATCATTGCGATGGCGAAGATGAAAAAATCTTGCGGCCAGAATATTTTACTAAATAAAATAAATTTACCTTCCAGAATGTTGATCATCATAAAAGGCAAACCATTCACTTTAATAAAAGGAAGAATTAAAAATATAGCTAAGTAAAATAATGCAATATATTTTCTATAATCATACCATTTACCTGATGGCTTTGTAGCATAGACCCAATTTCTTTTACCCTTTTCAGTGACAGTGCTTACTCTATCTCTATAGGATTCTGCATGCAATAAATCTTCTTCTCTCAAAATAAATTACTTCTTATTATTTGTAGAATCAACCGTTTGTGATACACTTGTGACTAGGTCTTCAGCATATAAGTCACCTTGTTTTTCTTTAGCTCCTGCAGGATTTGTTCCCTTCAATGATTTGATAAAACTTGCAATCTGGGCTATCTGACTAGAAGACAATTGATTGCTCCATGAAATCATTCCTTTATCTGGCCAGCCATACTTGATAGATGTGAAAATATTTTTAATTGAACCCCCATGAATCCAATATTCATCTGTTAAATTTGGACCAACGCCTCCTTGTTTGCTCCCACCATGTGCTTCATGACAGGCAATACACTTTTCTTGAAATATTTCTTTTCCCAAAGCAATTCCAGATTCATCCAACATTTTTACACTATTCTCATCTACCTGATCTGCCTGTAAGGACAAATATTTATTTCTATCTATTTTAGCTTGAGCCATTTCCATTTTATATTCTTCTATTGGCAAAGGAGCCAATTTTGCTACATGATATCGGTATAGGTAGACACCCGCGAATAAAATCGACAATGCGAATCCAGCGATAAACCAAGGTGGAGTAACATTGTCTAATTCCCTAATTCCATCGTAATCATGTCCTGTATCAACTTGACCCTCTTCTTCAATTGATTTGAAGCGATTCATTTTTTCCCAAAATTTACTCCAAGTAGAAGTTTTACTTGGTTCGACCACTTTAATTTCCGAATAGACAGAATCTTTCAAAAACTTATTGGTTTGCAATGAAAAATAAACTATGATCAATATTTCAAGAACGATACAGCTAAATAATCCCCAAGCAGACCAATCCACTGGCTTTTCAGTTATTGCAGTTGTTGATTGAGCATTAGAATATTCAGCTATAAAGAAAAATAAGAATATTGAACTTAAAGTTCTATTCGATTTATTCTTCAACTTTATCATATAAAATTTTGCAGCCTTTGCAAACATTCTTCCTGAAATAAATACTGGAATTAGCAATACAAGAATGACAAGAATTAATATTAAAGTTATGGTGTTTGGCGTAATACTTTTTTTAACAGGTTCTTGAATATCCTGGGCCAATAGATAGAATGGCAATAATATTGTTAATACACTTAATAGAACTAATTTTATTTTCTTCATGAATAAATTTATTAATTGTTGTCTAATGGAAGTTTTTCTAGTCTTTCGATTTCATTTTTATCAATTTTATAGACCCAAACGGTCACTAAAATAAAAAATGCAACAAATAAAAGCAAGGATATCAAGGGGTATATACTTACACCCGATATTTTTTCTAAATACGTTGAAAATTTCATATTATTTATTTATTCTTTTCTAATTTAATATCTGTTCCCACCCTTTGCAAATACGCAATCAGCGCAATAATTTCTTTATCACTTGCTATTTGAATTTTATTTTCTTTTAATTTGTTGGTAATAATATTTGCTTGAGCGTCGAGATCGCTATTTGCAATTTGCTCATAATTTTTAGCATATGGAACACCCATATTCCGCATGGCGTGAATTTTAGAATTTGTAGTTGTTTTGTCTATTTTATTTTCAAACAAAGACGGGTATGCTGGCATAATACTACCAGGAGCCATTGAAGTTGGTTCTAACATATGATTGAAATGCCAACTGTCACCATACTTGCCACCTATCCTTGCTAAATCAGGACCTGTTCTTTTACTTCCCCATTGAAATGGATGATCATAAATAAATTCTCCCGCCTTAGAGTATTCGCCATATCTGGCAACTTCATAACGAAATGGTCTGATCATCTGGGAATGACAATTATAACATCCTTCTCTAATGTAAATATCACGTCCTTGCAATTCCAAAGGTGTATATGGTTTGACTGATGAGATAATTGGGATATTCTCTTTTACCAAAAAAGTTGGAATGAGTTCGACTAAACCACCGATTCCAACAACAATAAGACTCAACACCAATAATAAAAGGGGTTTTCTTTCAATAAAACTATGCCGTAAAGAATTAGAAGGTGCTTTATATGCTCTAATTAATGGAGCTGCTTCAGCTTTTTCACGCTCAACGAATGAACCAGATTTTGCGGTTTTAATTAAATTATAAACCATAATAAGAACTCCAATTAAAAATATAGTTCCTCCGATCGCTCGCATAATATAAAAAGGTATTATGGTTTGAACAACATCAATAAATTGATATTCTAATTGTCCTTCAGGGGTGAATGCTTTCATCATAAAATAGGATCTGAAAGCACTCCAATACATAGGTATTGCATATAAAAGAATTCCAAGTGTGCCAATCCAAAAATGTGTGGAGGCTAATTTTTTAGAATACAGTTTTGCATTATATAATCTGGGAATTAGCCAATACATCATACCAAAAGTTAGAAAACCATTCCAACCTAATGCTCCAATGTGTACGTGTGCAACTGTCCAATCGCTATAATGAGATATTGCATTGACGTTTTTCAAAGAAAGCATAGGTCCTTCAAATGTTGCCATACCATAACAGGTAACTGCAACAACAAAAAACTTTAAAACCGGATCTTCTCGAACCTTATCCCATGCGCCTCTCAATGTAAATAATCCATTTAACATACCACCCCAACTCGGCAGGATTAGCATAATTGAAAATGCTGTACCTAATGATTGAGCCCAGTCAGGAAGAGCAGTATATAGTAAATGATGCGGACCTGCCCAGATATATAGAAATATCAAACTCCAAAAATGTACAATACTTAGCCGATAGGAATAAACAGGTCTTTCTGCTGCTTTTGGTAAAAAGTAATACATCAGACCCAAATAAGGTGTTGTCAGAAAAAAGGCAACTGCATTATGTCCATACCACCATTGTACCAAGGCATCCTGAACCCCTGCATACATAGAATAGCTTTTCATTAAGGAAATTGGGATTTCCATTGAATTGACAATATGCAACATAGCTACAGTGACCCAGGAAGCAATGAAAAACCAAATTGCTACATAAAGATGCCTTTCTCTACGGGTCAAAATAGTAGCAAACATATTTACACCAAAAACTACCCAAATTAGAGTAATCAAAATGTCAATTGGCCATTCTAATTCTGCATATTCCTTTCCAGTTGTATATCCCATTAACAAAGAAACTGCAGCGGATACAATAATAAACTGCCAACCCCAGAAATGGATAGAACTTAATTTTTTACTCCACATTGGTGTTTTCAACAAACGCGGTAATGCATAATAAATCGCAGTAAAAATTCCATTTCCAACGAATGCGAATATGACAGCATTTGTATGGACCGGTCTCAATCTACCGAATGCCATATGAGGAAAATATTCGGAGAAGTTAAGAACAGGGAAGGCTAATTGAAATGCAATAATAACTCCCAATAACATTCCGACTGCACCCCAGAATATGCATGCAATAGCAAACAATTTTGAAAATTTGTTGTCGTAATAAAATTTTTCTAAACTCATATAAGATTAATTTCGATTTGTTTTTTTACTGTCAAATAATATTCTTTGAGCGGGACTTTCGTCTTCATCAAACTGACCATCGTTAACACTCCACAAAAAAGCAATTAGAAATGCAACAGCGATGAGGAAACTAAAACTCAGGAGCAAAATAATTACACTCATTAGAATTGTTTATTAGCGTTCACATTACTTATAATTCTTTCTCCTGCATTCATTGGATCATTTATTTCAAATAACATGTTCACTTATTTTTACTTTAGAGAAATAATAGTCTCCCATTATTTTAGTCAAACCGTAGCTTAAGAGAATAATTGTAATTGAGCTTGCAGGCATCAGTATGGCTGCTATAACTGGAGACAAAACACCTTGCAAAGCATAATACAAGCCAATTAAATTATAAATTACAGAAAGAATAAAGGTTGATAAAATAATAAGCTTACCTGCTTTAGCAAGGTGTATAAATTTGTCTAAATACTTCAACTTTGAAGAATCCAAAACTCCATCAGAAGATGGAGTAAAAGCAGTTCCCTTATCTGCTATAGCGATGCCAACATCACTTTGTTTCAAAGCTGAAGAATCATTAAGTCCATCTCCTACCATCATCACATTTAATTGTTCATCTTTCTGTAAATGAATAATATGATCTAATTTATCTGTAGGTGATTGATTAAAATAAATTTCATTGTCCTGACCAAATATGGATTCTATATTTTTAGTTTCAGATTCATTGTCTCCACTTAACAAGGAAATACTGAAATTTTTCTTAAGTCTTTGAATTAAATTAGAAATACCGAATCTGTATTTATTGGAAATACTAAACTCTCCAAAAATTTCTCCATCGATTGAGAATCTAAGTTTTGAACCGAAGTAATCAGTCTTATAAAATTCATCAATGAAATCAGGCGAGCCGATTTTTATATGCTTTTCATTAATCCATCCTTCAATTCCATTTCCCAGTGTTTCTTTAAAATATTTAATTTCAATCTCCTCAGAAACGTTTAAATAATTTGCAACTATCTTGCTTTTTGGATGTGAACTTTGTTTAAGCAAAGAGGACAAAATGACTCTTAATTCAGTGCTTAATATTTTTCCAGAATAGATCACATTAGAACCTTTTATTTGTGTAATTGTGCCCGTCTTATCAAAAACAATATGATCAATCTTGGATATTCGTTCAATGATATGTGGCGCTCTCAAATAGAATTTATGCAAACTAAAAATTCTTAAAATATTTCCATAGGTAAAACTTCTAGATAGCAAAAGAGCACAAGGACAAGCAACTATAAGAACTGTCGTAATAGAATTCCACATGAGCATTTCTTTACCCTGTATATACCAATACAATCCGGCTACAAAACCAAGACTTACAACCAGAGCGGTAAAATATTTCCCTATAGTGTCATATGGATCCTTTTCTACCTCTGAACTTTTATTAAAAATTGAATTATTCCATAAGTTTGTTAGATAACTTTGTGCAACAACTTTTACAACAAGTAATTCTATCTGTCCTCCCAATTGTCTTCCACCTGCATAAATAAGTTCACCGATATTCACCTGTACCGGCAAACTCTCGCCATTTACAAAACTGTAATCTATTTGTGCAACTCCTTTTGAAAGTATTGAATCAACAGGTATTACATCGTTTGAGTAAACTTGAATAACATCATTCTCTTTAAGCTTTGAAAGTTCAATTTGACTTACTTCTCCGTTCTTTACAACATTTAAAGCGATGGGAAAAAATGATCTATAATCTCTGTCAAATGAAATAGTCTTATAAGTTCTTGCTTGCAACCAACGCCCTATTAGCATAAAAAATACAATTCCAGTCAAGCTATCTAAATAGCCATTTCCAGTATTCGCAAACAACTCATAAAGACTTCTAATAAAAGTTATTACCAATGCAAGTGACACCGGAAAATCAATATTCAAAATTTTATTCTTTAGTCCTATCCAGGCAGACTTAAAAAATTCAGTTGCAGAATAAAAGAGTACCGGCAATGATAAGATCAAAGAAAGGATTTTGAAAAATATGCCAATCTTAGGTTCAATGGCGCTTGAAAATGAGAAATAGTCCGCTAAACTCATCATCATTATATTTCCAAAACAAAATCCGGCTATACCGATTTTGTACAATAAAGAATGGTTTGTTTTGTTTACCTTAATGTCAAGATCATTCAAACTCAGATGTGGTTCATATCCAATACTATCTAAAGTTTCAACAACTTTGCGAAGGTTTGTTTTTTGTGGATCATATGCAATAAAAACTTCCTTCTTTAGAAAATCAACACGTGAAGAAAGTATTCCTTTATTCAATCCAGAAATATTCTCCAACAACCACAAGCAACTACTGCAATGAATCTGAGGCAAATAGAAAATAACCTGGCATTGCTTTAAACTAGAGAAATTCAATAATTTATTTTGAACTTCCTTTAAGTCAAGAAATTCGAACTTCTCCTTTCTTTTATTTATGTTTTGTAAAAGTCCTGGATTATCATTTAAGTTGTAATAATTGCATAAGTCATTCTGATTGAGAATCTCATAAACCATCTGACATCCACTGCAACAAAAATATTTGTCATCCATGTGCAAAGCCTTATTTGTCACTGCGTTCCCACAGTGAAAACAAATCACATCAGTTGATTTAAGCATTTTCATACTACTTCTTGATGGTCAATTCAGTTGGTGACGAATCCATTTGTACTAATTTTATCCGTTTGCATTCTCCATTATTCTGACAATCCCCGCAACAAGATTTACCTTCTTCATGCTTGTGATTTTCGGCAATAGGATGAAGATCATGATCATGTTTCGATATAATATCCAAGGGGATTTTAGGATCTATATTTACGTTCATTTGGGGTTTTAGTTTTGGTTTTTTCATATTAATATTTTAATACCTTTTTATCTTTTATGCTATAAAAAATTATTTATTCTTCAGGAAGAACTTACCTGAATCTAATTTCGCGTTAAACTCTCCAATGGTATTATTTTCTATCATTTTAATAAGATTGCGTTTTATCTCTTTAAATTCAAAATGCACAGGACAGGGGTTTTTCTCAGAGCATGCTTTTAGACCAAGCACACAATCTGTATAGAGTTTATCCCCATCCATAGCCTTTACGATATCGGCAATTGACGTCTGTAAATCAGCCTTATCCATATAAAATCCTCCATTGGGACCTTTAACAGAATGGACTAGTTTTCTGCGGCTTAGGTCTTGCATAATTTTTGCAATAAAATGCTCTGGAGAGTCTGTACCTTTTGCAATTTCCTTTATCCCAATCCTAGAGTCTGCCGATGATTTCTGAGCTACAAAAATCATGGCTTTGATCGCATATTCACAGGATTTTGAAAACATTACACTTGTATTTAGGCACAAATATAAGACGAGTTTAAATATATTAAGAGTTTTTTATCTTTTATTTAAAAAACTTTTTGAATAAAAATTTTTTATTCTATTAAGTTGATTATCTGCACACTACATATAAATAATATATGTAATATTAATAAAACTATCACAGTAACTTGTAAATCTGTATAGATGATATCCTCTATTTTGGAGAATCTGAACTTTTATACAATCAAAAATTTATATCTAAAAAGACTGTAGACTAAGTTGCAATTCGCATATCAGACATTCAATTTATGAAAAATATATTGTTCCCCTATTTGCAATTCAGCATTGCTTTCTTTTACAAAATTTAGCTTTCCTAGAATTGTGTTTGACCTTTGATTGTCTTTATGAGCAAAAGCGTTAATTTGTTCAAGACCTAAGACTTGAAAAGCAAATTTCAGCACTTCATTAGTTGCTTCAAGCATAAACCCATTTCCTTGAAATTCTTTCTTTAATTCAAATCCAATTTCAGCTTGTAGTCCATCTTCTGAAAAACTGAATAAACAAATTGTTCCTATAAGCAAATCTGTTTCTCTTTCGCAGATTACCCAATAAAAGAGATTGCTATTCTGGTATCCATTAATAATCTTTTGAATGAATTCCGTTGTCTTTAGGATACTATCGCAAGGAGGCCTATCCAGATATTTATTGTTTTCGGCGTTTGAACGCATTTCAAAAATATCCAAATTATCCTTGTGTTCAAGTCTTCTAAGAAAAAGTCTTACTGTACTTAACTCCTGAATTGAATTGGGTTTTTGATCCATCGGTATTTAAGTCTTATAATTTAAAAAATGACGCCCATGTGAATCAACAGCTCATTTCTACTGTCCTTGTTTTCTCCATTCCAATAAAATATTTCCTGATCCTTATCCATTTTTAAATATTTTGCTTCAAGACGGATGTAGCTGTTCTTAATTGGATTTACTTCTATTCCGGTCGTCAAACCAAAAATCTTATAACCGCTAAATTGTCCGACTTTAGTTGTTATTTTAGGGCTTAAAATTGCATTCTCATCTTTGAAATATTCTAGTCTTCCATAAACCGAACATTTTTCTTTCAATTGATATTTCACAGTTGCTAAACAGCTGAAAACGCTTGCAGCAGCATTTACAGAATTTAAATTGGAATTCTGTTGGCTTGCATAATCTAGTCCAAGTTGAATTTTTAATTTATTCAGTTGACAATTTACAAAGGCATTTTGATAAATTCTGAAATGCGAGAGACTGTCAGATATTGTATCATCACCTAGATAATTTGAATAGCCAATATTAATCTTATCATTCACTACCCTACTAGCAGTTATGCTGATGGACTTTTTATTGTTTAGATCTTCAAATCCATTAAATGAATTAACTAAATATAAATTGAAGTTCCATTTGTCTGAGGGAACATAATTTAACCTAATACCACTTAAATAAGCAGGTTCATAAAATGTTCCTATTGAAGTTGAGCTGCAGATATTGTCTTTTGGGAGAAGTGCTTCTGTACCAATTGGCGTCATAAAGAGTCCTCCGTCAATCCATAAGGATTTACTAATTTTAAATCCAACATTTGCCTCCATAATATTATTAAAACTACTGGACCAAGATGATTTTGCATATTCTCCAACAAGCAAGCTTAGATTACTTCGAACTTTTTCTTTTTCTAGTTTAAAACTGAGCAAAGCAATATTTAAACCGATTGAATTATTTCTAGGTGAAACTCCTGTAAATTTTTGAAACTCATCTTTCCCCAATGAATCTGAATAAGTGGCATAGTAAACATCACAATAAAAACTCATCCACGAAGGTAAAAGAGCCATGTCGTTTTCACTCAAAAGTTTGTTGTCATTATTGTTTATTCCAAGCGAATCAACAAGCAGCTCAGACTTTGGTATTTCATGTGGAAAATTCCAGTTTACTCCATTCTCAACATAATTGACATCGATAACTTTATCCAACTGCATGGTCACATTAAGTTCACGTATAAAAGTATTGCTCCTTGTTGCAAAAACTCTCACTGTATAAACTTCTTGTTCTTCTATTTTATCTGGAACTGAAATCAAAATCGATTTAACTCCGCGCTTGAAATGCATCAATCTGTCATTTACAAAAACGTTCAATTCATCCGGAATCGAACTCATCGAAATATTTAATTTACCCTCTGTGTATTTTTCAAAATATAGCAAACTGTCATACTTTGTAGAATCCTTTACTTTTATTTCCTGACTTAGGTTAAAGTTTCTGATAACCAGAAGATTCCTTGAATAAGGCTTGGTGAGTAATTCGAGATAAAAAATTCTTCTTTTTAGATCCTCAGGCTTTACAAATATTTTTCCATCAGTTCCATTTTTGATAAGCAATCCTGTGGATGGTTTTATCATACTCATTCTGTTTATACCTTTGGGAAGATATATGGCAGTCCAGCCTGAATCAATGTGAATGGCTCTAAAATATTTTGAACCCGCATTGTTTTGCGCTTCAAGAATTCCCGAAATTAAAAGAAATATAGAAAGTAAAAGAAAGGACTTTGATTGGGAAATCATTTGTAGTTTATTATTCGTTCTGCAGTGTAAACAGAATTTCGAGCTTATTATTAAAAACAAAGATTCAAAAGTACAAAAAATAAATAATCCCTATAAATAATTCCTATTTGAATTTTTCAAAATGAAAATCTTTATATACAAATAAAATTTATTTGCTTGTATAGTTAGTTACACAAGCTTTGCATATATGTATTAAACCATAATAATGCAATTAGATTTGAACTATTATTAAATCCTGAAAAAAGTAAAGAAAGTAGGGCTTTGTCCCTGCTTTTCTAATTACGCCCTTTCAGGGCTTTGTTATTTTACATATTTTATGAGCAGGGCTTTACCCTGCATTGGTAATTACGCCCCATTCGGGGCTTGATTCTTTTTCAACTTAAATAAAATAACTTATTTTTGAAAATGCTATTGTGTCTTTGGCTTGTAATACGAATTGTATTTATAAATTGGTCCAAACCAATTTATAAAACTACAATGGTTAATGCCGCTAAATAAAAAAAGTTCAAGAACAAGAATTGTGAATTGGACTATTTATATTTATAAGCAGTATAACATGGTTATTTAATTAGATTATAGACTCCAATTTATGGAAAATTAGTAACATGAGATATTTAACCCAAAAAGTAAAGAAAACTGACTTTAGCCCTGAAAGGGCCTAATATGTCAACATCTTGCGAAGCAAGATGTAAGGATAAACTAGTACAATTTAACCCTGAAAGGCATACGCGTCAACTTAAGGAAGTCAGAAGTTCATATAAAGATGC
>JBDTWI010000005.1:0-163293 GCA_040006775.1 Saprospiraceae bacterium | reverse complement strand
TTTAAAATAAGTTAATAATTTGAACTTGCTCCAGAGGAGCAAAACAATCCTCTGCATGTTTTTTTAAAAATTGTTTGGTCTTTGCGAGAGCAATTTTAATTTCAAAAAAATCGCAATAGCAAAATCAAATTGTTGAAACCAAACGACAGGAATTTCTTAGATTAGTATTAATATTTTGTTAGCCCTAGAGTTATTTGAAAGGTATGCCCGGACGGGGCTTGACATTTTTAAAATAAGTTAATAAATTGAACTTGCTCCAGAGGAGTAAAACAATCCTCTGCTTGTTTTTTAAAAATTGTTTGGTCTCTCCGAGACCAATTTTAATTTCAAGAAAATCGCAATAGTAAAATCAAATTGTTGAAACCAAACGACAGGAATTTCTTAGATTAGAATTAGTATCTTGTTAGCCCTAGAGTTATTTGATAAGTAGCCCCGGAAGGAGCTTAACATTTTTAAAATAAGTTAATAATTAGAACTTGCTCCAGAGGAGCAAAACAATCCTCTGCTTGTTTTTTTAAAAAAATGCTTAAGCATTTTACCAACTATATTTCAGTAAATTACTTAAATAATTATTGCAATTAAATTTTCACTTGAAAACAGCGAATTGAAAATAAAAATTAAAAACTATTCCTTTTCGGCCTGGGATCTAATAATTGCGCCGGCTTGCATTGGCCAAGATTCTATCAATCTTTCATCTATATCTTCAAATTGAAGCATCAATTTTCTCAATTCCTTTTTAGGTAACTCATGCAATTGTTCGAAAGTTCGGATACCTTGATTTTTTAGAATCGAGGATATGTCTTCGTCAATCCCCATAATCCAATGAAGCGGATCAGATTTGACTCCCAGATCCATTAATTGAATTCCGGATTCAGAATTTATAACCTTACTTAAAATTTGAAGATGCTGATTAAGAATATTTCTTAAATCTGAAGTCAGTAGAGAGATCTCATTTTGATTATTGTTAGAATTGGTCTTTGATTCTTGGTTTGAATCTAAAGCTTTTGATTTAACTTCAATGACTTCTTCTTCTGTTTTTAAATTAGTTTGATTTCCGGTTGGATAAGTTTTATTTTCAATTTCTTTACGAAGTACATTAAACTTAGATTCTAGTAAGTCGTATTTAGACTTCCAATCTTCATAGGCAACCTTATAAGTTTTTTCTTGGTTGAGTGAAAGCTGAATTTGATCATCAAGTTCAATTTTCTCTTTTCTAAGTTGATCGTAACTTATTCTAAGACTCTCTTTCTCCCTTTCTTCTTTAGACAATTGTTTGCTGAGCTTATTATATATAGATACAAAGACAATAATTGTAGCAATGATCAGGAAAGCAAATAGTGCGATTAAAATGGTATTGCTCATTATTGTATAAGAAAGGGATTAAAAAAGTATACTTAAGTACAAGTTCAGATTATTTTAAGAATCTCAGACTTAGTCTCTTGCTGGATATTCTTTATAGTATTCATACTTCAGGATATCAAATGAAGTAATAATTCCTACCAGATCTCCATTTTCACACACAGGAACTGCATGAAACAAATGTTCCATGAATATTTCTGCTGCTGTGCCGATTTTATCTGTTGGTTCAATAAATGCTAATTTTTTAGTCATAATATCCTGAACCCTAGTATTTGGGTAATCCTTATGGTCTATTTCTGCCTTAAACAGATCATAAGTCGTGACAAGTCCAACTAATTTTTTTCCTTCAACAACTGGAATATGGTGTATCCTATTATCGATTAATAGCTCTTTTACACTTTGAAGAGAGTCATTTGGACCTACTGTTTTTAGATCTGTAGTCATAAACTTGGAAACCGTTTCATTCATCATATCGCTTGAATTTGTGCCCAAAATACAAACAATTCGCTACCTTATCTCACTCAAACAGACTATTTAGTAAATTTTTTTCAACCAGGTTAGGTAAGGTTAGATTTAATGACTGGTCTAAGGCCATAATCTCCTTAGCAGTGTGAATGGCTCCTGGATTTCTTGCCCAGGCTCTTCTTGCAATGCCATTCATAACATCCCAGTGAAGCATGGATCTAATGTTTTCTTCTGCTTTTTGACTACCGTCGATAACCATTCCAAAACCGCCATTAATTACCTCACCCCAACCAACACCTCCACCATTATGAATGGATACCCAAGTTGCTCCTCTGAAACTATCACCTATGACATTCTGTATTGCCATATCTGCTGTAAATCTTGACCCATCATATATATTAGAAGTTTCTCTATAAGGTGAGTCTGTTCCAGAGACGTCATGATGATCCCTGCCTAAAACTATTGGAGATTTTATTTCACCATCTCGAATCGCATTGTTTAATGCAAGAGCAATTTCTATTCTTCCAATAGTATCGGCATATAAAATTCTGGATTTACTTCCTACAATTGGAAGTTGTTTAGAGGCATTCTTAATCCATTGCAAATTATCGTTATACTGAGACTTTTGATTGCCCTTTGATTCCTGTAATAATTTTGTTAAAACGGTTGCTGCAATTTTATCAGAAAAATTAAGATCATCCAAATTTCCTGAAGTGCAAACCCATCGAAATGGGCCAAATCCATAATCGAAACAATAAGGACCCATAATATCTTGTACATAAGATGGATATCTATATTCGCCAGTGGATTCATTCTTCCAAATATTTGCTTCAGCTTTTCCTGCTTCAAGTAAAAATGCGTTTCCATAATCCCAGAAATACATTCCTTTGTTAGCCAATATATTTAATGCATCAACATGTCTTTTAAGACTGGATTTAATTTCTTCTAAAAACTTGGTCTTATTCTCATTCAATAACTCTTTAGCTTCTTGAAAACTATACCCAAACGGACAATAGCCTAAATCATCAATATTATGCAAAGAAGTTTGATCAGAACCCAAATCAACATGAATGTTATTCATTGCAGCATATTCCCAAATATCAATGATATTTCCAAAATAAACTAGGCATTCTGATTCTTCAGCAATTTGCAATTGTTTTGCTTTAGCGAAAATTGAATTTAGGTTAGTAAATATATTTTTGCGATCGATATATCCATCAGCAACTCTCTGATTTATTGCATCTTCATCTACTTCTGCAATTATACAGCATACCTTAGTGATAACGGCTGCAATGGCCTGTGCCCCGGACATTCCACCTAATCCTGAAGTTATGAATAACTTCCCACGCAAATCAAATTCTCCTAGATTTTTAATACGACCAGCATTCAATAAGGTAATTGTAGTGCCATGAACGATTCCTTGAGGGCCAATATACATGAAAGAACCGGCAGTCATTTGACCATACTGAGTTACACCTAAGGCATTGTATTTGTTCCAATCCGTTTTTTTACTGTAATTTGGAATCATCATTCCATTGGAAACAACCAATCTTGGTGCTTTAGAATTAGATGGAAACAAACCCAATGGATGACCGGAATATAAAACCAGTGTCTGCTCATTGCTCATCTCAGATAAATATTTCATCACTAAACGATATTGCGCCCAATTTTGAAATACTGATCCATTACCACCATAAGTTATTAATTCTTGTGGATATTTTGCAACAAGGGGATCCAAATTATTTTGTATCATCAACATTATTGCAGCTGCATCTTTAGACTTAGCAGGATACTCTTCAATGCTTCTAGCAACTACCGAATTTTGTGGCAGAAATCTATACATGTAGATTCTTCCATAGTCTTCTAACTCTTGCTTGAATTCACGTGCTAGAATTGGGTGATCCTTTGGATCAAAATAGCGCAAGGCATTGTTGACGGCAAGTTTTTTTTCTTCTTGTGTAAGCTCTTCAATATTTCTTTTTGGTGCATGAGGAAAATTTGGATTCAATCCGGGATGATTTGGTAGAATACCAGGAATTCCTTGTTTTATTTCTTCAGAAAATGATATGATATTCATCAGTGTTCTATATTCAAATGATCAAATAAACTTTGAATTTTTATGTCTTCAAGTTTTGTGTTAGTGTCTTTTGTTACGCATTTTATTTTTATTGCTCTTCCAGGAATTAAGTCTATAAAATTAGGAAAAAATTGAATATTCTCACTTTCTTCTAAATAAACTGACTTGCAAATTACATTACTCTTTAATTCAAATTCAAATCCATTTTCCGATTCATCCTTATGGGTGAGTTGAAATGTTGGTTTTTTTAATTCGAGTTTTTTGAGTGTTGTAAAAAAATGTATAGTTGAACTTTCATTTTCCTCATATTGCCAGACTATAGAAAAAGCAGAATTTTTTTCTGAAAGATTTTTATTCCATTTTGACAGATCAAACTTATAAATTATTTTGGATTGATTTGAGCCTAATTTAGTATTTAAATTGTCAGAGAAAAAAACATTTCCGGATAAATCGCTTAATGTAAATTTTATTTTAATGTCAACTGAGTGCAACAAATCAGAACTCGCATAAATTTCAATTTGATTACCAGTTTGTTTGGTGGAAATTAAAACATCTTGATAAAGCTCTTTTGTTTTATGTTGTAGCGCCTTCCAGTGTCCGAAATAATCTCTGCTCGACCAACTTAGTCCAGGCCAACAATCGTTAAATTGCCAGTATAAGGTGCCCATACAATATGGTTTAGCTCTTCTTTGTGCTCGGATTGCAATTCCAATTCCTTCTGCTTGGTTAATCTGATTAAGATAAATTAAACTTTCAAAATTTTTTGGTTTTGGGAGATCCCTTTGCAAATATTCATTAATCAAACTATTTCCCCTAGGATGCTTTTGATGAGAAAGCAAAGATTTTGATTCTAAATTTAGTTCATTATCAGGTGCAAAAGATTTAATTGTAGATAGAGTCGGTAAAGATTGAAATCCTGCTTCGCTCATAAATCTTGGAACTCTTTCTTCAAACTGTTCGAAATTCATTTCATCATGCCAGACACCCCAATCATGTGCGTCCCCATGAGTCTGAAATTTTGGATCTCCTCTTCCATAAAGTGGAGAAGATTCTATATAGGAAGTATGATTGCTAAAAGTGCTGACTGAAAGAGGTAGAATTGCCAAAAATAATTTTGTATAATCTCTCCAAAGTCGATCCTTTGCTTCAGAGGATAATCCTATCTGCCAACCCCAGCGATGCCATGCTTCATTGTTTTCATTATTGCCACACCATAATGCCATGCAAGCAAATTTTGAAAGTCTTCTAACTTGTTCATCTGCTTCAATTGTTGCATTTTTTAAGAATGCAGAATCACCGGGATACATGGCACAGGCATACATAAAATCTTGCCATATCATTATTCCCAAACGATCGCAGGTTTCATAAAATTCGTCTGACTCGTAATTTCCTCCACCCCAAATGCGCAACATATTAAATCCACATTCAAAGGCATCATTTAGTATTTTCTGAACATCATGATTTCTAGTTTGAAAAATGTCCTGTGGTACATAATTTGCCCCTTTTGCAAATATCGGCCTCCCATTAACTTTGAAATAGAATCCCTTACCATATTTATCTTTATTACTTACTAATTCAATTTTCCGAATTCCTGTCATAAAATGTTTAACACATAAAATTCCTTTTTCATTATTGCTAAATTGCAATCGAGTCGGATACAAGTGAGCACTTCCCATTCTGTTGGGCCACCATAGAATTGGATTTTTAAATCTTGCATTGAGTCTGTAAATCTGATTTCCTGTATTGAGTTGTATGTTGTGGATAAAAAGTTGATTTTCAAGAGACCATTGCAACTGAATTTCTTGATTATATGTAGAATTTATTTCAAGAACGAGTTCCAGATCTGCATGATTTGGTTGTAGTTGAACAGTGTGCACAGCTGCATCAATTAGTGTAAAATCGTTATTCACTATTATTTCAGGAATGTCCATGATGCCACAACTAATAAACCTAGGTCCAAAGTCCCAACCAAATTGATATTGGGGCTTTCTTACCATTACTCTTTCAGTACCCGGAAGAAGAGGGCTAAGTTTATTGTATTGTTGTTTCGCAATTTTTTCTGTGGAATGAAAATTAATTCTAAGTTCGTTTTTTCCGAGTTTTAGAAATTTTGAAATGTCAATTCTCCACACTCTAAAGGCATTGTTACAGCTAGCAACTTTTTTCTCATTGAGATAAATGTCTGCATAAGTATCAATGCTTTTAAGCTCAAGCTCTTTTATTTGAAAGCTAAGTGCTTGAGAACTAAAATTAAAACTTGTTCTAAATTGATAATCATTAAGACTTAGATATTGAAGACTGTCTTCCTGATTACTGAAGAAAGGGTCTGGTATTTTTCCGGAGTCATATAAGATTCTGTGAATTGTATTAGGAACCGTGCATTGGGACCAAACTGATTCTGTAGATAATTTATATTCCCAATTTTTATCTAATTTAATGATTTCTTGAGCTGAAATGCCTTGCATCTTCAATAACAAACTGATTAAAGTAAAATTTAATATCGAAATTCGTAAGATTCTTTTCAAGACAAATAAAGAGGCTAAGTTAAGAAGCCTCTTGGTAATAATCTATACTTTTAATTTGTATTCGAATTCTTAAATCTTTCAGAATGAACAATTAATGAAATTTTGTTTACTCAGGAGGGTGTTTTAAGCTTGACTTAATTGAAAACTCGCATTTCAATTAAAGTATTATTTTAATAATTGTTTCCTATAATATTTACTTTTGGAACCGTTATTGGCTAAGATTCAAATTAATTATTTAATTTTTTCTTTAGTTCATCATAATAATATCGATCGATAAAATCCTGTAATACTTTGTCCTGTGAGTGCTCAAGCATCATCTGTTGAGAATAGAGTAGTGCATAGTTTATTTTTTCTTCATTTTGTAATCTGCTAAGCATTAAGATGGTCTTTGTAACATAGGCAATATTAGGTAGATGCGCATCTATGTCTTTCTCCATATTAGAAGTAATCTTTGTATAATCATTTGTTTTTGAAATGGAAAGTCTATTGAAAGTAAAATTTTCAGGATCTGATGGTGTAGTGACATTCCAAAAATACGAACCACCTTCAACAAGATATTTTGAAGGATTTTTTAAGTTAAAGGTTTTATTTTTAGTTTTTATTTTAAAAACTAGAGCTTTCGATTTGTCTTTAAAAATACTTAACTCATAAGTACAAGTATCACATGCATGAGCCCAAGAAAAATTGATCGATTTCTGATTGGATGGATAAATTCCTGTAAATGGAAATTCAAGAACTATAGATGGTTCACCTCTAGAAATGGCATAAACAGAATTGTTATAACTTTCTTTTGATTCCGATGAGCCATGTTCTTGAAAAAAGGATAGAAAATAATCCCCAAATTGGCTTAGAGTTGATTTTTCCGCTTCTTTTGCACTATTATCACTAAATCCATCCTTGCTACTTTTTTTCACAAATCCATCCTTAACACCTTTAATGGAACTCGCTAAGTAGCGTCCAGGTTGTTTGAACTCCCAAACTGATCCATTTAGATGAATTAGTTTAACCTGACAGTTCTTTCCTAATAGGAGTACTTGATCTGAGTTGAGGAGCCCATAGCTTAAATTTTTATAGCTACTTTCTGGATCATGGACATTTCCTACTTTAACTACTCCTTGAATAGAAACAACTACTAATTCCTGAGCTGAACTAGTTACAAGATATTGGGACATTATAAAAACCCATAACACTAAATATTTTTTAAACATGGCTTAAGTTTATTGTCTCTTTATAATTTAAGTGCAAATTACTATGGTTTGGTTATCAGTAAAATCTCTAAATTTAAACCCATTGTAAATAAACATTAGTTAAAGCTTAAAGATAATGGGAGCAATTTTAATTTCAAACCGAGATTCCCAGTATTTTTTCTACTCTAAGTTTCAATTTTGCTTCATAGATTTCAAAAAATTCATAGGACATAATGATTGAAGTTATTATAAAGATAAAGCCCAATTTAATATTAAATGATATGAGTAGTACTAGGCATAGGGCTAAAAAAATAAAAAATTCAATTATTTGAATGATCCGAATAAATGGAATAGATCTAAAATAATTTTTGTGTTCAAGTTCGCTGTACAAGAAAAAATTAAAAATAAATAATAGAATGGTATAGATATAGACTTTAGTATGACTGACTTCGCAAATAAAATCGCGATCTAATAACATCGAAATAATATTGGCATGAATAATAACTCCATGCATATCGGGTATTGAGCGTCCTGTATATTGTTCATTTAAGGGAGTAAAATACCTGTCCTTCATGGATAAGGCATTTTCATTTTCGCCACAAAAACCAATCAAGACGATTTTGTTTGTGAAAAAAGTGAGAGGAAACAAACTGGTATCCTGAAGAAAATTATCAATACTCAACATCTCATAATGTTGCAAACCATCTCTATTGATTGGATAGATCATAGAACTTTTCCCAGGTTGGACCCTTCTGTAATTAATCCATTCTGTTTCTAAATTTCTTTTCTCCAAGTCTGCCAAAATTAATGGATCATAGTATGAAGCTATTTGTAGACCAAAGGATTTTTCTATTTTCTCATGAATTGGATGAAATGGTTCGAAAGTTCTAACAGAGAATCGATCATTTGTTCCAAGATTCACATACCCCTCTAGTTTACCCTGTGTGAAAAAAGAATTTGATTCCAATAATTTAGAACTAGAATGTCGCTTATTACCCTCTAAAAAAGTATAACCAAATACAATTTGATTTGAATTATGGATTGCTGTTTGAAGTAAAGTGTCTGCTGGAGTTTTATAAAATGTATCAACAAGTAAGTCTAGACCAATAACCTTGGCTTCATGTCTGTTGAGATAAGAAATTGTGTTTGCAATTTTCGTTCTGTCTGTAATTCCTGAGTTGATTATCAGTAGTCTTTGTTCAAATAGTTTTGCATCCTTTTTGTTTCTAAATTTAGATAAGGCTACATCCATAAGATCCTGCCCTTTAATTGCTTCGCTAAAAGGATCAATAAAAAGTTGATTGACAGGTAGGTGATGGATAAAATACAATAACAAAAAACTGGCTGTTGAATATATTAAAGCATGCAAAGCCTTTAGTTTGATTTTACTAAAAAACTTTTGTATTCTAGCAGTAATTTTGAAATGTGACTCCTCCAATTTTCTTGTTTTACTCAAAATCGATCTTGCATTTCATATATCATATTGATATGGCAATTCAATTATGAAAGTAATTGAGCAAAAATAAAGTAAAAAATTGAAAATGGCGCTATTTAAAGAATAATTGTAATGCTAATAAGTATTATGCTTTAATCCAAATAGTTAATATTAAATCCAAATCAATCTTCTGCTCTTAATACTTTAATCATACGGTCGATTTGGCCGCTTGGTCTATTTTTTAAATTGTTGCAATTTAAATCGTCATTCAGTCATAATAAACTGATTTAGTTACATCTGATATTGGGAGGACGATTTTGGCTTAAGATGGTTGAATTGTTGAAACTAAATTTATTATATATAATTTTAATTTTCGTCGGGATCAAGGTATCGAAAATCTTGAAAACGAACTAGAGTTCTCACCAGATCATTTTCGTTTAAAATAAATGCTGCGTGATCTTCAATCGAGAAAATTATCTTTTGATTGTTGCCCAAATAATTAATATAATTAGACCTTGCTTTAAATTGTAGTTTATCGGTAAGTTTAATTTCTTGAAAATGTATTACCGGAAATTCCTTTTTTTGAAAAGAGTAAAATATTGAGTTGGGTAATTCTTTTCTTAATATTGAGTTTGTACTATCAAGAGAAATCCATTCTTCAGCATCAATGCTATTTAATTTTAAATTAGCATCAGCTATATTGGCCCAATTAAACATGGTATGATCAAAATTATTTTGTGAACTTTGGAGTGCCAAATTTCTTGATTTATTAATCACTTTAAGGTTATATTGAGATTGATAGGAAATAGTCGGATCTCTGCTTAAAGAAAGATTAGTCCAAATTTTAATTGCTTCTTCGTTTTGATTGAGTTTTGCTGTCAATATCGCATATAGCATTTGAATTCTTTGTGAATTCACATCATCCTGTCCTAAACTTTTTGTATTCCTCAAATTTTTTAAGTAAAAAGTTTGTGCTGTTTCGAGATTATCTAATAGTATTTCAATAGCAAACAAATTGATGTTTGTCGCGGCATATTGAGGATCTTGTTTATCTGTAGCTAGAAAATACTCACGAGCTTTGAGGAAGAGCTTTTGTTGTTCCAGAAACAATAAAGGCGATATCGGTTCATTACCTCTAGAATTCTTTGGTTTTTTAATTCTAAGATTCCAATCCAATTCTAAGGGATATACATAAGTTTCTCCTTGTAAAACGGTGAGATTCATTCCATGCAGAGCATAATTAATCCCAAGATTATTAAAAATCTCTCTTCCTTGATAATATTTTAATATATACTCAAGACATTGGATGGATTGTTGGAAGAAAGACATTTGACTTAATCGATTGGATAATCCAAACAATTCAATTAACTTATTAACCTGATTAATTGCTAATTGAGAAGAATTCTTCCGCTCAATTCTAGTCGGATATCCTCTAATCGATTTATTGCTCAAACCATATTTCTCATACATTCTATCGATTAGTTCAGGTAAAATATTTATCGAATTAAATCCTGCGAGATAACAGATAAATAAGCCCTGAACATCAGCATTTCTTTCGAATTCAACGGAACTTAATGGACTTGCATCAAATGATATAAAACTGGTTTTTAATGAATTTGGTGCACTTTGAACGGCGTGAATTAGTTCATGTGCTAAAATGAAGGCTAGAGCATCTAATGAATCTTTACCAAAATTCGCACAAAGTTTATAGGCAGATCTTTCTAACTGAATTACATTTTTGGATTTTGAATAAATGGCTACATTAGATTTTTTATCAATTAATTCAATTCTTGGCTTTCTACTTAAGGAATTCCCATGAATAGAATATAAGCGATCCAATATATTCTGCGCAACTTGAAGGGAGTTTGCAGCAAACGAATAATGACCTAGGACAATTAAGATGAATAGAATAATAAATCGTTTCAACTGCATTACACAAAGTTATGATGACTGTATTCTAAATATCAAAATTAATTATTTTGTTATCGCTCTTATTGAAATAATATTTAAAATTGGCAATTATTAACATAAGTTATTTATAAACACATATATACACATTAAAATATTATTATATATTACAAACTTGCTTCAATCCATTTAAAAACTTCCGGATTGGTGGTAACTTTAAGTGGTTTAAGCGTATTTAACAATGAAAAATATTATTGCGATGATAGATGACTCAAGCTTGATAGAGTTGTTGAAAGTTGGTGATTCAAAAGGATTTAAGGTAATTTATCAGAAAACTTTTAAAATTATTAATAAGTATGTGTTGAACAATAGTGGTCGAATAGAAGATGCTGAAGATTTATTTCAAGATAGTCTAATTGCGTTATTAAATAATATAAGAAAGCCTGAGTTTCAATTGAGTTCTAGTTTACAGAACTATTTTCTTTCTATCACCCGAAATCTTTGGTTGAGAGAATTAAAAAAGAATAAAATAAAGCATTTAGAAAATTTAGATGGAGAGTCAGAGCAGTGGATCAATATATCTGATGGGGATATTGATACAATGGATCTTGAAAATCAGAGACAGGAAGACCTGGCAAAGCAATTCGCCTTATTAGGAGTAGAATGTAGAACCTTATTGACTGAATATTATTATTTGCAAAAATCACTTGACATTATTGCAAAAATGATGAACTACACTTATGATTTTATTAAAGTGAAAAAATTTAGATGCATGAAAGAGTTAAAGCTTAAAATGCAATGAGTATAAAATACTAAAGCGATGGATATTATTGACTACGAGGATATATTAAAGAAAATAGGGGAGGAAAGAGATTTCTCAAAGCTTTCTGAGGAAGAGTTATATATCTATGATGTAGCTAAAGCAGTGCGTAATGTAGCAGCAAAAAATGAAATGAACGTTATCGCACAATCTATAAGCAGTTTGAGGTCTTCCGAAGCAATTGTTCCCATTGAAACATCTCAAGGTAAATTAGTTTCCCTCTTTAATAGTTGGAAATTATGGCATCTAGCTGCTGCAGGAATTGCTCTTGTGATTGGAAGCTACTGGATTGTTAAAAGTTTTTCAAATAGCAGCAATAGCATATTTAAAAACAACTTCAAACAAGAGACTCAGTATATTCTCACTGCAAAAGAGAATCTATTGCAATATGGAATGATAGATACTCTAGCTGAATCAAGAGATTCATTACTAAAGGGGCTGGAACTTTATGAAAATAAGAATCACAATGAAGCCATAGAAATGTTAAGTAGTTACCTTTTAGCTTATCCAAATTCCAGTATAGCTCGGTTTTATTTAGCACTTTCGCAAATGAGTGTTAATCAATTTGAAATGGCAAAACAGAATTTTATTTTGTTGTATGATTTGCCGGATTTAGAATTTGCTGAAGAAGTGAGGTGGCATTATGCCTTATGTCTACTCAAAACAGAAAAAAATAAAGTTAAAATTAAACAAGTACTACGTCAACTGGCTGATTCCAAAGGAAAATATGAGCAAAAGGCAAAGGAGACACTTGAGAAATTATAAGTTTGATTTCAGATTTAATCAGTTAGTAAAATATAATTAATAATTTTATTAAGTTAGGCACAAGAATTTTATTGATTCGTAAATTTCTTTTTCAATTCTAAATATCTCGGATCAGTGATAAATTTTTTTAATTCTGATTCTTCTTCTATTACTGCGAAAGCCTTAACTCCTTTGCTCAAGTAAGAATTAAGTAGCTCAAAAGCTGGGTCTAATTCATTTTGAATTACCATTAGACACAACTCTGGAGTTAGATAATTTATGACATCATTTGGGTATAACTGTTTATACTCTTTAATTACTTTTTCCGCTTCAATGTAATCCTTTTCCAAATAATACATAAAGCAAATATTGATTCTAACTTCCTTGAGTGAAGGATCAAGATCAATTGTTTTTTGATAGTGTTCTCTGGCTTTAATCCAGTTTGAGGCAAGTTCATAGGAACGGGCTAAGTTAAGTTGTGCCAGCGCAGATGAGGGATCAAGTTCGATGGACTTGCTACCATATTCTATGGCCTTATCAGTATTTCCAAGATTGTAATAACAACCTGCAAGATTTGTCAAAGGAAATACCCATTTTGGAGTAATTAATAATGCTTTATTGAACTGATCTATTGCAGCAGTGTAGTTTTTTAATCTCCGATATAACAAACCAATTTCATTGTAAGCATAAGCAGCATTTGAATCTAATTTCAAAGTTAGATTTTGTTCAATTAAAGCTTTGTAAAATAGACTTGAATCTTTTTTTCGTTCGCCGGTTAGTCTTATATTTAATCCTGTAAAGTAATGTTCTCTAGCTTTTATTGTTTTGTACAAATAATGGCTGTCAGTTAATAATTCTGCGGCTTTATTTAAGTAGATTGGAAACCGATCATACTTATCATTGAAACCCCAGCGGTTACTTAATTCTTTTGGATCAGCATTTAGATAATCGTTAATTGCTTGTTGTGCTTCATCCTGAAAGACAGCTGCCAATTTGCTTTTCATAGAATTAATCTCGTTTACAAGTCCTTGCTCAGATTTAAGTTGATTGTACAAACTCCATGCAGAATTTTCTGCAGGATACATCAATTGTTTATTTTCAATCGACTTGTTAAACAATTCAAGTTTTTCTGCTAGTTTTGGATCAAGTGCCGGTTTTATAACTTGATTATTTTTTGTCTTTTGACTTACAAGTAGGTTGGAGTTGTTATTTTCTAATTCCTCACTTTTAATTAAGTTTGCTAATGCATCCTTATTAATTTTAGTAATTACAATTGTTTTTGTTCCGGTAACCATAGGAATTTGGCTTCTCGGTTCAGCTGCTGCCGGAACCTTTTCATCAAGATATTTTTCAATCTCAAATAGCGTCACATTTCCATCCTTATTTTGATCAGCCAATCCCGTAAGACCTTTAATTAGATAAAATGAAAACAGACCTCTGCCACCTCCCCAATTTGAACCTTCAAGTGAAAGTTCATCAGGTTGACAGGACATTAATTTGACTTCATTGGCAAATTGTTTTGATAAGTTTAATGCAGTTGCCTGTCGTCCACCAATTTCACTTCCAGCGAGTTTGCCAGATCTGCACGCATCAGTTATAATAATTACTTTTGCCTTAGATTGTAAAGAAATAGTTGAAATAATTTCCTGTAAATAAAAGAGTCCAAACGTTCCACCTCCCATATATACTCTTGAAGGAGAATCCCAACACAATAAAAAACCGGGCTGAGTTACTGTCTGTCTTTCTACATCACCATGACCTGCAAAAAATATGATTGCTTGATCGCCTTCTTTGGCTTTATCCATGATCCAATCTAAAGCAGCAGCAAATTGTGCCGCAGTTGCTTTTTCATTTAACAAACAAACAACATGATCCTCAGGTAGACTTCCTCCGGCAGGACTTTTTAAAAATTTGGAAAATGCATCGGCATCTTTATCTGAGTAGGAAAGATCAGGAATATTTGGATTTTGATAATCTGAAATTCCAACAATTACTGCCCATGAATTGCCTTGAGTTGTCACAGGCTTTCCACCTTCAGGAGCTGCACCTCGTGTATTTTGCGCTGTTAATACTCCAATTATACTATATACTATACAAAATGCAAAAATCCTAATCATTTATAAAGTGTATACTTCATTTTATTTTATTGAGCAACTGCAGCATCTGCTAATTCATAAATGTCACCTCGATACCAAAATGCTGCGTGCATCATTTTTACCAATTTATTTTTTGTATCCAATTTTTTGGCCTGTGAATACATTTGTTGTGCATTATAAAACCATTGATCATTTTCAAATAGAATTGCTTTCATCAACAACTTAGTTACTGGATCTGCATTCTTATAAATTTTAGATTTTAGCAATTTTGTATCAGGGGAATTGGCTACTTCCATCTTATGGATTGAAATTGGATTTGAGCTAGACATTATCTCCGGATTTTGAATTGAGCTAACTTTCCATGAATAATCTTCGTTTATTTTCAATTTTATTTTATTTATGTCAATGCTTACAAATGTATCTTTCGCAATTGTTGAGTATACTATTTTATCGTTCATGTCCAAGACTTCCAATTTATAAGTACTGGTATTCCCTGGTTTAGACCAATTAAACGAAGTAAGTTTTGGTTCAATTATAAGTGCAGGTAGAATTAATGTAATGTGTGTGCCATTTCCTGCCCATCCGTCCTTAACACCTTTGTCACCGAAACCGTCTTTTACACCTTTATCACCGAAACCGTCTTTTACACCTTTTTCACCGAAACCGTCTTTTACACCCTTATCACCGAAACCGTCTTTTACACCCTTATCACCGAAACCGTCTTTTACACCTTTTTCACCAAATCCGTCCTTAACTCCTTTTTCACCGAAACCGTCCTTAACTCCTTTTTCACCAAATCCGTCCTTAACTCCTTTTTCACCGAATCCGTCCTTAACTCCTTTTTCACCAAATCCGTCCTTAACTCCTTTTTCACCAAATCCGTCCTTAACTCCTTTTTCACCAAATCCGTCCTTAACTCCTTTTTCACCGAAACCGTCTTTTACACCTTTTTCACCGAATCCGTCTTTAACTCCTTTATCACCGAATCCGTCTTTTACACCTTTTTCACCGAAACCGTCTTTTACACCTTTTTCACCGAATCCATCTTTTACACCTTTATCACCGAAACCATCCTTTACACCCTTATCGCCGAAACCGTCCTTAACTCCTTTATCACCAAATCCGTCTTTAACTCCTTTTTCACCGAATCCATCCTTTACACCTTTTTCACCGAATCCATCACTTTTTAAATTTTTAAAATTATTAATTCTGGACCAGTTTTCATCTCGATCACCTGCAAGATTTGCAAGATCAATAGCTTTCACTAATCCTTCGCCAAATTTTCCATCTACATTTAAATTCTTTCTTTGAGTTTTGCTATTGCAAATTGACTTGAGAGTATTCGTTCCAATTTTTAATGAGATAAATTCGGCATTATAGTAAATCAAAACAGCCGCTCCAGTACTTAAAGTTACTTTTCCATCACTCTCTAGAACAGCACCAGAAGCAATTACATTATTTTGCTGAGTAGAAGAAGAATATTGAACTTTACCTTTAGTTGAAACTACAATTATTGGGAATTCCTGTGCAATTAAGCAGAAGTCCATTTGAAATAAAATAACGATAATTAAAAGTAAATTTTTCATTGTATTAGATTTTTTTTCGTTGTGATTGATTATTACTTAATTTTTAAAATATTTATTTGATTGAACTAATTTCTGGCTTTGTATTAAATTTTATTGGACTAATTCTATGTTGCTATTTCATATATTATCCATCGTTCTATCTTATTTTCTTTTCCTAAAACAAAAATAATTGACTTATAAACCAAAATCTGACCAACTGGAGTTTCTAAGGTGCTTTTCGGATTTCCGTATGCTTTAATTAATTCATCATAGCTACTACCAACTTTTATTTTTCTAGAAGTTTCTCCTTGATAATTTGCTTTTGTACCATGTAAATAAATATTATTACTAACTCCATTTTTTTCTCCTTCATTTACATACAAGAAAGAGCCTGGCCCTTGATTGTTTACTTTGGAGAAGTTTACCTTGTTGCCTATTAAAATTGTTTTCATATCAGAGAAAATTCCTTCCAACCTTAGATTTGTTAAATTTTGAGCATCAATAGTCTCTTTTTTAGAAAAACCTCCAAAGCTCTCTTTTTCAACACCTAATTCTTCTTTGTTTAAAATTTTCATATTTATTCCGGCAAGAGTACTTCCATTTTGAATAGCAGTTTGAAATAGTTTTTTTGCATTTTCAGTTTTACCCTTCATCGCTTCTATTATTCCAATTAAAATATCAATATCAACTAAGGTTTTTGAGTTGTTATTTTTTTGCGCAATTGATTTAGCTTCTTTATCTGCATAAAATAATGCCCTGTCATAATCACCTAATACGGAATAAGCACACGCCTTGTTTAAATATGCTGTAGCGTAATTTGGATCAAGGCTAATAGCAGCATCAAATTGTAAAATAGCCTGTTTAATTAATAATTTTCTTGTTTCTTCATTCGTACCTCTTGAATCAGAATTCAAATCAATTTGAATTGGATATCTGTATTTTAACTCATCACTGTTAAAGTAAGACATTCCATCCAACAGTGCAGTTACTCCTAGGTTGTTGTATATTTCACGACTTTGATAATCTACCAATACGTATTTATAATATTCATAAGCATCTTTATAATTTCCAATTGCAGTCATCAAGTTAGCCATATCAAAAACCTGAATTAATTCTTTTAATTTATTCAAAGTTCTTTCTGACATTTTAACTCTATCTGAAAGTGAGGGGTACTTTCTCATTTTTTCAGGAAGACCATATGCTTTGTAAAGTGCTTTAATGACATTCGCTGTCTGGTCAAAAAAACCATAACCTGCGGTATAAGATAAGAATCCACCTAGATAATCAGCTTCAGTTTCTTTAGCAACATCATCTTGAATAGAGTCTAATTTCATTCCAATATGCAAGTCCTTGAAGTCTTCAACAAATCCCCTTTTCCAGGCATGTTTTTCATAATAGTGTGTGAGTTCATGACCCAATAAGAATGAAATTGCAGCTTCTACCTGAACTTCATTGCCAAACTTAGCACAGACATCAAATGCTTTTTCTTCAAGATCTATTTCGCATTTTTTATAATCCATGCTGGCGACTGCATCTTCACTTTTACTCATGATGAGACTTGGAACCTGATATCTTTGATCACCTCTAGCTTCTACAAGTCTGTTGAAGACTTTCAATGCACGATAGTATTTGTTTGAATCAACTTTTCCGGCTGGTGAAGAGCCCGATCGAGTTGTTTTATGAACTAATGAAAGCGTGCCAATATTCCGATTTTGAGCAACAATTTGAAAGAGTATTAAGGTAAAAAATATTGAGTAAAAGATCTTGTTCATTTATTTTTCTATTTTATCTAAATTAAAGATTACACTTAATCTTGTAAAGTTATCACTTAAGATCAATTTTTCTAATAGTCAATTAAATCAATTTTTTATATATGTAAAAGTTTTTTCCAATATAAGTTCTATTAAACCTGTGTTATCTCCTTTTTTACTAGTAATTTGAAACTCTCCAATAGATTTACTTCCTAGGAAAACACGAGCTCTGAGATTGATATTGTCTCCTTTTAAATTGTATAATCCTCTTAGTGAATAAGCATTTTCGTACTCATTTACATCTACAAAAATGAGGTTGGCATCCGCACCCTGAGCAGTTATTTCCCTAAAGTAATTAGAAAGTGAACCTGTAATATTTAAATGATCTGACAAACTTGTTTCATCTAAAAAAATATTTCTAATAAATACCGGTTTAGGTTGAGCCAATTTAATTTTAACTGTAGAATCAACTATTCCAATATCAAAACTGCCACTTCCATGTGGAAAAGCTACAATTGGTACTTGAACCTTGTTTATACTTTTTGCATATTCCGGAACCTTGTCTAATGCAAATTGAAACAATAAGGACAAGTCAACACGATTGTCTTCGGTAAGGGACAATCCACTCATTCCTTGCAAAAGACTATATGTTAATAAACCTTGACCGTAGGTACTCGCTTCATAACTAACTGCGTCAGCTGCGCTTCCTGAAATTATAAAAATACCTGAACGATCTTTCATTCTATCCAATGCTTTAATCTGCGATGGACTCAAATCTTTTGCACCAAGTGCTGACAATGCTTCAACAGCTTTTCCTGAATGGCATGCATCAAAAATCAATACTTCTTTTTGTGCGGGAATTGCGGTTAACCATTTGGTAAGGTCATCAGAAGAAACAGTATAATTATTTCTGATTTCAGGGTCACTTAAATTTTCACTTTTGATATCTTTAGTTAAATAATAAAATTGATTTTTTTCAGCTTGACCATAAGTCGTGCCATGACCTGAAAAATAAGCTATAACAATATCTCCGGTGCTAGATTTAGTAGCGAAATCCTTAAGTGCTTTCTCTATATTGATGCGTGAAGAAATATCTTCGGGCTTGGTACCTGCTGTGGAGAGCAATTTTATTTCAACACGATCTTCGAATAGTTTTTTTGCAACCGCTTTAAGACCATCTGCAATTGCTGCGGCATCTAAATCTGGAAATCTTAAATCTAAGTTTTCTCCACTGTAATCTGATGTACCAACAACAAGTGCAAATAACTTCGGTTTCCCTTTATGACTTATCGGTTTGGAAGCAGTTCCATTTCCCTCTGAGCCTTTACTTCCTTTATAGGGAAAATAATAATAATTGTGAGCCTTACTTTCTAGCCAACCTTCTTTATTGTAAACTCTTAAACTAATGACATTGCTGTCTTCAGTATAATATTTTTCATATGCGTTTAGGTTAATTAATATTTCTGTATTGCGAGTAGGATTGATATCTTCATTAACTTCTTTGTGATTGACAAAAACACTTAACTTTCCAATTCCACCACTGCGGGATTTTAGTTTAACTCTTATTTTATCTTTTTCAAGATAAGCTATTAGTTCTGGATAAAGTGCAACATTTTTTAGCGTGGGTACATCATGGAATTCTGTTTCAATAAGTTCGAAAGACTCTTCCAATAGCCCCGGTTCATAATATCTTTCTTTCAATTGCTCCAATTCTATATTTTCCAAACCTACAACATAATCCATATGATACATTGCACCTTCAGAAGCGTCAAAGTAACCATGCGGAGTTGTAACAACCCAATCAGTATCATCAATTGAAATTAATGTTGCTAACTCTTTAGATTTGTCTACATGCCACAATTTTGTTGTTTCGTCTTCACTGGCGGAAATAAGATATTTTCCATCAGCAGAGAAACTTAAAGAAAATATTTTAGAAGTATGACCTAACAACAAATGGAAGCTATTACTGTCTTTTTTATGCAATTCAATTTTTCCTTCGTTGTCACCGGAGGCAATGTATTTTCCATCCTGGGAAATTGCAACTGAGGATATTGGATTTTTAAGATTTCCAAAACTCTTAAGCTTCGAACCGGATTGTAAATCCCATAATTGAGATTGACCACTTGTCGTAGAAAGCAATAGATTTTTACCATCGGCTGTGGAAGTCATGGAATGAACGGGACTTTCAGAATTAAAAGTAGTAATTATTTTTCCGGATAAATCAAATTGTTTGATTACACCATTCTTTGTTGAGCTTACTATTGATTTTCCATCCGGCAAGAAAGAGGTGCTGCTCATTTCTCCATCTTGTTTGAATACTTGAATTTCTTTACCGGACAAATTCCACAGTTTCGTATATCCATTTATACAGCCGGTTAAAATTGACTTTCCATCATTGGAAAATGAAACAGAATTAACTTCATCTGGCAGATTTAATGTTTTTAGTATTTTACCTTTTATGTCCCATAATTTAGCAGTTTTATCTTCACTTCCAGTTACAATAAGTTGGTCATTTGGAGAAATATCTACTGATAAGACTTTCGCTTGATGTCCCTTAAAGTTTTTGTAGTTATAGTTTAGAATATCCCAAATCTTTGCAGTATGATCACCATTTCCAGTGAGAATAAACTTACCATCTCGGGAAAAACATGCAGCATAAACGTCATGAGAATGTCCATGGTATTGTTGAATCAAATTTCCCTTTAAGTCAAACATCTTTATTTCTTTGTCTTCACTACAAGACATGATGTTCTTGTCATTGGGTGTGAAAAATACTGAATTTAATCCCCAATCGTGAGCAAGAAAACTGTGGAGAATCTGACCTGATTTACTCCATAAAGTGACTAGGCCACTATTGCAGCCGGTAATGAAAGTATTTCCATCAGTTGAAAAATTACAACTCGCAACATTTCCATTGAGGTTTAAGGTAAGCCTTCTTGAACCGTCGAGATTCCAAATTATCGCGGTACTGTCTTCACTGCAACTTGCAATACTTTTATTATCTCGACCAAAAATTACTTGATTAATGGGTCCGGTATGTCCATTGAAAATAAGAAGTTTTTTTCCAGCTAAATTCCAGAGCATGCCAGTGCTGTCCTCGCTCCCAGTAACGATTAATTTTCCATCATAAGAGAATGCTGCAGAACGTATGGGTTTTTTATGTTTAAAGGTATTTATTAATTTCCCATTTAGGTCCCAGATCTTTGCGGTATTATCTGAACTTGAGCTTAGAATCATTAATCCATTAGGTGAAAAAGCCACTGAATGAATAGATTTAGTGTGTGCATTAATAGTCAATACCAAACTACCTTCAATTTTATATACCTTAATTTTTCCATCTATTGTCCCAACTGCGATAAGTTTTTCGTTAGCTGAAAATGCGACAGCGTCAACTTCCTGTGACACTTTTATATTTTCTATTTCTTGTCCTGCAGGGCTCCAAAGAATTACGCTTTGATCTTTGCTTCCTGAAAGAACATATTTGCCCGAATGAGAACAACTTAGAGATGTAATTCCTTCAGTATGACCTTTTGGAATTACCAAATGTGCAGGTTGACATAAAGCTTTTAAGGAATAAAATAAAATAATCAGCAACAAATTAAACTTCATAAATAAACGCTCTTTAATAATATCGAATTAATTAAAATCAATTTTCGGTAGTATGTTAGATTAAAATACAATCTAGTTTAACAAACTAACCCTTAATCTGGCTTAATCATAGATTTAATTTCCTCAAAAGCTTTGGCATATAAATCCGTATAAGCAGGAAGATTACTTGTAACGGTAATTTTATTCGAATGTAATTCTTTGTCACCTCTGAATAATTTAAAAGTTAATTGAATTTCATTACCTATAGTTTCATATGTACCGTTGATACTATAGGCATTTGGATATACATCTAATTCAGTATAAATCAAATCGGCATTTGAACCTTGGGCTATAAAGTCTCCAAAGAATTTAGCAAATCCATCAACGATTTTTTTTGGATCTCCGAAATTAGTACTAGCAATTTTACTTCTTGAAAAAATTGGCTTAGACTTGACTTCAGGGATTGGCAATATGGTATCCACGAGACCTATGTCAAAGCTTCCACCTTCTCTTGGGTAGGAAACTATTGGAATTTGAATCTTATTTATACTTTGTGCTAAAAGTGGAACTTGATCTTTTGAAAATCCGAATAAAGTAGAAACATCTACTCTCTTATCTTGCGTAAGTGCTAAGCCTCTCATTCCTTGTAGAAGTGTATAAGTTAATAAGCCCTGACCATATTGATTAGATTCAAAACTTACTTTGTCACCTGCGCTTCCAGTTAGTATAAAAGTACCGGAGCGATCTTTCAATCTATCTAATGCAACTATTTTGGATGGACTTATGTCTCTTGATGCTGATTCTAGTGCACCAATGACTTCACCGGAATGACAAGCGTCAAAAATAAGTACTTGCTTTCTGGCTGCAATTGAAGTCAACCATTTTGCTAAGTCATTCGAAGAAACAGCAAAATTGTTACGAACCTTAGCATTACCCAAATCTGATGTAACTACATCTTTGGTTAAATAATAAAATTGAGATTTACCATTGTCGTTATAGGTTGAACCATGACCTGAAAAATAAATCAGCAATACGTCTTTCGCACTTGCTTTTTCTGAAAATTCCTTAATTGCTTTTTCAATATTTAATTTCGTCGATAGTGAATCCTTATTTTGAGTATCAGTTGTCAATAATTTCAAAAAGACATTTTTAAAAATTCGATTTCCTACAGCTTTAATACCTTGCGCCATGGATTTAGCGTCTTTATCAGGGAAGACTAATCTTGAAATTTCACCTGAATAATTTGAAGTTCCGATAATTAATGCATACAAATCCGGAATTCCCTTAAAGCTAATTGGCCCTGTTTGGTTTATGTCTAAAGAACCTCCTTTACTATTGTTAGTTAGGTAATAATTTAAATGATAATTCTGACTCCTTAAGCTCGAATCTTTGTTGTAAGAAATTAAGGATAAATCCATGGTGTCACCGTAAAAATATTTGGAATAAATCGAAAGATCAATATTTTTTAACTCTTCTAGACGATCAGGATTAATATCGGGATTTACTTCTTTGATTCCAATGTATAAACTTAGCTTGCCAATACTTCTTTCTTTTTTATTTAACTTGACTTTTAAATTATTGCCACTAATATTTGCTGTTATTTCAGGATATAATTCCAAATTATTAGATAATGAAGCAATTGGCATAGTGGACTTTAGAAATCCTAATTTGTTGCCTAAAAGTCCCGGTTGATAAAAGTTATTTTTTAATTGATCTAATTCTATAACTTCTAGTCCAGAAGTAAAGTTGATGTTTAACATAGCACCCGGCGAGGCATCAAACGCGCCATCAGGAGATACAACAGCCCAATCTGAGGAATCAATTGCAAACAAGGTGATTAACTCATTTTTATTAGTTAGATCCCAAATTTTAGCAGTCCCATCGTCACTTCCTGATATTAATAAGTCAGCATCTTTTTTATTTGAAAAATTTAATGAAAGAATTCTAGAAATATGACCTTTAAGTTCAAATGAGTTATTTGAATTTAAATTCCAAATTTTAATTAATCCGGCATTGTCTCCAGATGCAAGAAGACTATTGTTTGAAGAATAACACAATGCATTTACTTGAACTCCATTCACAATTCCCAATTGTCCGATCAAGTTACCGGAGAAGGAATTCCATTTTTCGATTAATCCATTTTGACTTCCAGTGCAGATTATACTGTCATTGATAAATATTATACTGATGATTCTTGAAGGAAGGCTAAAGCGATTTATTGGCTTTTCACTTTTTGTAAGATCAAAAACAGTAATAATATTTTCACTGAATCCGGAAGTAGCCATGTATTTTCCAGAAGGAGAAAATATTGCATTTCCTATGCTTTCATTCTGCTTATATACTTTCAATTGCTTTCCTTCCAGGTCAGATAGTCTGGCACCACCTGCATTTAAGTGACCGGTTAAAATGTTCTTACCATCATAAGAATAAGAAAGTGATGTGATTTGATTGTTTAAATTTATATTAATTTCAGTGTCATCTTTTTTATTCTTCAGTTCAGGATGAAGTGGAAAGTAGTTCCTGCCAGTTAATTTTCCATTATCTCCACCTGACATATAGAATTCTCCAGATGGATGGATAGCAACAAATGGAGCATTTACAGATTTTATAGATCGAAAAGACTTAAAGGAGAAATCTATATTATTCCAAATATTGGCAACTGCATTTTTATTCATTGTAAGAATCGCATATTTTTTATCAGACATGAAGTTTACATAACTGATCGGACTCACATGATTGGAATATTTTTTAATTAACTGTCCCTTCAAATCCCATTGGCAAATGGTCTTGTCATCTGAAGCAGTCAAAATGCTTTTCCCATCAGGTGAGAAACAGATAGCATTTATAGCAAGTTTGTGAGCAATAAAATTAATCTTGATTCCATTTTTACTCCAAATTTTAACCATTCCATCTTGGCTTCCGGTTGCAATAGTTTGATTGTCACTTGAAATATCACTGCATAGAATTGACGCAGTATGAACAATGTGATATATTTTTTTTCCTGAAATATTCCAGAGTGTTGCTCCTTTATCCAAGCTTGTTGTAACAATTGAATTTAAATCTTTTGCAATGCAAACGGAGCTTATTTCACCTTTATGTCCTTCAGGACTTTTATCAGAAAATATAGTTTTTTTATTATTTGATAGCTGCCATAATATGGCACTAAAATCTTTACTTGCTGCTAGAACATACTTGCTATCGGATGAAAGTGCTATTGCTGTGACAGCTTTAGGGTGTTTATATTCCTTAATAAGTTTTCCATTGAAATCTCTTAATTCAAATGATGCAGAATTTTCACTCACAATAAAAATTTTCTGGTCGATTATCGAGATTGCTGAAGTTTTCAAATATTGATTGTGGCTATAAACAATCTGAATACTATCTTCAATAAGATTCGCCTCATTAATATGTCCATCAGTACTAGATGTATAAATGGTCTTGTCATCCGCAGAAAACTGAACGCTCTTGACACTTAGTTTGTGTGGAAAAATCTTAATTTCATGACCTGTTGTATCCCATAAGATAGACGTTCTATCCCTGCTTCCTGAAAGTATATATTTACCATTTCTCGAAAATGCAACTGATGTAATTCCCTCTGTATGACCTCTTGGAACAACCAAGCGTGGAGCTTGAGCAAAAATTGTGATAGACTGAAATGTTAGAAGAACAAATGATATTATTTTCATTTCCTTTATTTGTGTCATCAGTATGATGCTTTATTTGAATTTAAACATTTCGAATTTACTTTAGTGCTTAGGCCGGATAGTTAATTCAACCAAAAAAAATAAAAACTTAAATATATTCTTGAATGTTGGAACAACATTTACTTTAAGAATTTAATTGACTTTATTGAAGTATAAGCAAATATCAATTAAGTCAGAAATTAAATTCTTTAAAAGCAAAAAAAATACGCCTAATTCAAAAAGATTAATTTAATTAAACACTGATTAATTATAAATTAATCAGGAGTTCTACGGATTGAACTTAACTATTAAATACAATTGTTAAATTCATTCAACTAGTACTTAAATTAGTTTTGTAAAACTCTGAATTCCGTGCGTCGATTTTTTGCATGTTGAGCTTCAGTGCAGTTTGAACCATTTGGACATGGTTCTTTAAGTCTTGTTTCGCCAAAACCTATAGCACTCATTCTATTTTTCTTAATGCCTTTAGCTACCAGATAGTTTACAACGGATTGAGCACGTCTTTGTGATAAATCCATATTGTATTTATCAGAATCTCTAGAGTCAGTGTGTGAGCTGATTTCAATTCTGATACCTGGTTTTTCAAGCATTAATTTGTACAATTTTTTATTAATAATTTCTTTTGATTCTGTGTTAAGACTTGCACTGTTTAGACTATAATAAATTGGCAGAACGTTATAGTCTATAAGTGAACATTCAATTTCTTCCCAAACGCCTTCGGATCTGCTGCTGCTTTCTTCTTCAAAAGTGTTAATTTCTTGATTAAATATTTGCGGTTCAACACTAGTTTCTCGTGCAGTTTCATCGCTAACCAATTTTTGTTTATTAACACTTTTATATACTGCTGGAATAATGATTTCTTTAACATGTGCCGGACTAACTAGTACCTGCTTCTCATACACTTTGTACTTAGGCGTAATGCTTTTAGAAGAATAACTTGCATCAACTTCCATCTTTCGAACAGGAATATGTGTAGTCTGTTCTGGATATTGGACATAACACAATACTTCGCAATCACGCGGATTCTTAGATTTACATGAACCAACTGAAGACCTATATTCAAAATCAGAATAAGCGGGCTGAATGACAACAGTTTCTACAGCATTGGCAAATTTAACAGGACTTAAAGTTATTTTATTGTAGCTTTCTGTGATGATTATACTGTCCTTTACAGTTTTAAAAACGGCGGGAATTAATTCAAATTTTTTAGATTCTTCTTTCACCATAACCTTCTCGACTACAGTTTCATATTTAGCAGCAATGATCTCATATTTTTTGAAAGCTGGAGTCTGAACAATCTGGATATCAGATTTCTTGACTTTCTTTTCTACGGCACAACGAATGTAACACATGCCGGGTTTAGGGTTTGGGGGATAGGCCCCTTGTGAAAAAATAAAAGCTATATTACTTAGAAAAACAAACAATAATATACTTATATATTTCATATATAAATGATTTGATATTGAAAAATGGGCTTAATTTCACGGTAAATTTAATATTATTTAGCAATTTTGACAAAATTATCCCAAGCCATTTATAATCGGTTGTATTTCAGATTATTAAGAGTTAATTATTTTTTATTAAACCTTGTATTGTTATTCCTTTTAGGAGAAAAGTGCTGGTGTCAAGTCACAAAGTTTAAACCTGTCTTACCGGTTAAATCTGAAGCTAGCGAACGCCTAAGAGATATGGAATTCACTGACCTGTCTGGCCGCCATATTAAGTTAAATGACTTTCTCGGCAAACCAGTTCTGCTCAACTTTTGGGCAAGTTGGTGTGGTCCTTGCAAACAGGAAATGCAGTCTATTTCTGCCATTTCCAAAATATATGAGAATAATTTGATAGTTATTTTAGCAAGCGATGAAAATATTGACATCATTTCTAAGTATAAAAACGAGTCCGCATTAAATCTGAATTTTGTAAAATTAAATAGCTCTTTTATTGACGCATATATAGTCAAACTTCCAACAACCTTATTAATTAGTCGATCAGGTAAACTTGTTCTGGAAGAAGAAGGCTTTAGAGATTGGACAAGTAAAAACAATTTTGACAAAGTCTATGATCTAACTAAATAGGGATGGAAAAAGTAAAAACCCGGCCTCCATTTTTTATTTGACAAACGATATTTATGTATTGCATTTTATTCTATAATTAGCAGCAACACTCTTCTTGTTATATTTAAAAATAAGTGTAATTTCATAAATTCAATCAAATCTAAATTCATAGCCTCTAACTCGAAATAAGTTTACCTTTGTTATTTAGGTAAATTCTTTGGTTGCTAGATTCGAATTGAAGACTAAGGTCAAACTTGTTTTTTTTCTATATAAATTCTTAGTGATTTAATGATAACCTTTAATGTAAATTGCATATATAACCGCATGGAGAGCTTTACGAAAAAGTCTATTATAGTTTATAGTTTGCTATATAAATTATTACTTGGGATAAGTTTTTTATTTTTAATAAATAGTAGTTCAGACCTATTAGGGCAGGCAAAAGTCAGTAAGAAAGCCTTGTTGATTGGTGTTGGCACTTATCCAGCTTCAGGCGGATGGGCCACCTTAAATTCGAAGAATGATCTTGTGCTTATTAAAGAGGCCTTGCTTTCACAAGGATTTATAGATGAAAATATTATTACAATTTCTGACTCTTTTGCTACTAAGAAAAATATCTTAGAAGTAATAAACAATAAGCTCATTAAAGAGGCAAAAAAAGGGGACATTATCTATTTTCATTTCTCTGGACACGGACAACAAAAACAAGATCTGGATGGTGACGAGATTGATGGTTATGATGAATGCATTGTGCCTTACGATTCTCCAAAGAAATTTAATCCTGGAGTTTATGAAGGAGAAAAGTTAATCTCAGATGACGAATTGAATAAAGTACTTTTAACCCTTAGAAAGCAACTTACATCAACTGGCCAGCTAATTGTAGCTTTGGATGCCTGTCATTCCGGTACAGGTACACGAGGAGGAGGAACTGCTAGAGGTACTTCAGAGCCAATGGCTAGCTCAGATTACATTCAAAAAAACTTGAAACAAAAATTAGTAAAAGAAAATAATCAAGTCAGTGAAAGTGCATCTTTGAAAAATGCAAATTTAGCAAGCATGATTGCATTTTTTGGATCGTCTCAGAATCAGGTAAATTATGAAATGACGAATGATCAGGGGGTGCAGTATGGTTCATTAAGTTATGCCTTATCAAAAAATTTAATTATTTCTAAAAAAGCTGAATCCTACAGAGGATTATTTGATAAAATCAAAATAGAAATGGCAAATATCGCTCCACTTCAGCAACCTCAGGCTGAAGGAGACCTTGACACAGAAATTCTTAATGGAAAAGCACTTGGTTCTGCCAATTATTATAAAGTTATTTCTGGAAGTCAAGATGCTCAGATTGTCATTAATGCTGGATTTTTACAAGGTGTTAATACAGGATCAGTGGTTGGATTTTTTTTGAGAGAAACCAGAGATTTTGAAAATTCAAAGCCCATTGTAATAGGAACAGTTAAAAGGGCTAATGCTGCAAGTTCTGAAATAACAATTGATACAGCAATCGATTTTAAAATTCTCGCAGAATCATGGGTCTACATTATTGAAAAATCAATGGGAGATATTAAAGTTGAAATTGATCTTAAAATAAAGGATGCTACTGTTAGTGAAAAGGTAAAAGCTAAGTTACTGTCTTATCCTTTTATAAAGGAGGACTCTAAAAATGCTAAATTGTTTATTTATGATAAGGAATTAAGTTCAGGCCAAAATTATCTGTTTCTTTCAACGCTGAATAATTTCATATTAGATAGCTCTTTAATTGAAACTATGACTACTGGCAGTCTAATAAAACTTACTAAACTCATAACTAATTATTTAAGGGGTCAATTTTTAAGAAAACTGGAAATTACAAGTGAAGACATAAATTTGAGTTTTGAAATTATTCCTGTTGGTTCTGGAAATTTGGATCCTGATAATTTGGTACCCTTGAAAGCAGATGCATCAGGATTAAAAAGCCTAAAAATGGGTGACCAATTCCAGCTATATATAATCAATGATGGAATGAAACCGGCATATTTTAACGTAATAGATATTCAACCGGATAACACTTTTTCCTTTTTATTACCTTGTCAAGAGCTAACAGTTGAAGAATTGAGAATTGCACCGGGACAAAAAAAGTTAATGACAAAAATATTTGGAATTTTACCTCCTAAAGGAAACGAAGTATTCAAACTTATTGCTTCTAGTAAGCCATTGGATCTAATATCAGCATACGGAACCAGAGGAAATAAAACTCAAGACCCTTTCGAAAAAATGTTTTCACAAACTGAAAACCCGGAATTCTATAACACAAGAGGTGGCAAGCCGGTAAGCCTTGGGAATATGGAAATCAATACCTATTCTATGTCCTTTTATATTACAAACTAAACTTCAAACATGAAAAATATTTTAATAATTACTTTATTGGGCATAAGCAATTGTTTATTCAGTCAAACTCATGATCTAAACATTTATTACAATGTTTATAAAGATAGTTTATGGTTTTTAAAAAATAATAAAACAATAGAAGAGCCAATAGTTAAAAAAGGTGCTCAAGTGTATTTTCATTTAGTAGATTTTAATAATTACATTTATAAAGCAGAATTTAAAGCAACTCAAAGTTCTGCACCATTATTGACATCTGCTCCAAGCAATAGCATTATTAAAGGATTGTTATCCGGATTAGTTGGTGGATTCCTACCTGGCATTGGTTTGCCTTTATTGAATTCACCACTTTTTGGAAATATTTTGGGTGCTATTCCTGCGGAAGAAGCAGGAAATGCAGGTAGAGGTGACAATGATGATTTGTTGGAATTCGAAGCAAAGATTAAAGAACTTGAAGCAACTAAAGAAGAGATCAATTCAATATCAATGGAACTGAATGTTCGAAAAAAATCTCTAACTTCTCTAAACAATAGTCTTGAATTCACCAATTCCTTAATCACCAATCCAAATATATCTCCAATGCTAATAAGAGAATTGTTATTGGATCATTGTGCGGAAGTTTTTTTAAAATCTAAAGAAGATGAAATCATTCTTCAGGATGTTTCAATATTAAATGAAAAATTAATGGAAATTCCTTCTTTGGAGAAAAATCTTAGAACTAAAATTTCAAGTTATGATAGAAATTTGGAAATTTTAAAAACGCAAAGAGTGAAACTTCAGAATAGTGATCATGGAATAGACGCCTTGTACCCATTGATTAAAAAATTAGAATCGACAGAATCCCAAATGTCTAAAACGATATTTGATATGTCTGCAAAATTGGAAGCTCAATGTCTAGTTGACTCCGTAGCGCTTAGGATGGATTACACTTCCAAAATTCAACAATATTATTTAAAATATCATGAAATAAAGGAAAATAATTTTAGTTATACTCATCATTCTGGAATGGCTGAGAAATACCTGAACTATGATTTAAATTTATTCAGAAACGACAGCATGGAGAATGGAGATATTAAGTCTGAATTAGTGAAGCATGTTGAAGTTAAAATTAAATCGTACGGAGGGGTAGCATTTGGTATGAGCATTGGATTGACCGGATCAAAATTTATTAAAACGCCACAAAACTATTTCGTGCGAAATGTAAATGGTTTTAGTAGAATTTATGCAAGTGATGCAGATCCATATGTTCCAATGATTACATCCTTATTTAGTTTAAGGTATGATATGAGATCTAGTTTTACCCCTAATATTTCATTGGGAATTGGAATTCCATTTTCAAAAAACGAGAGTGTTGAAAATTTTGCAATTTTTGCTGGACCGGGATTTTATATTGGAAAAAAGCAAGCCTTTATGATTTCTGGTGGCACTATGTTTTCCAAGGTCAAGCAATTGTCCAATGGATTTAATGTAGGGGATGAAATATTTATTGGTGAAGGCGATGTGCCAACTACTAAAAGATATAGTTTTGGATATTTTCTTGGAATGACTTTTAATATTTCTGCGTTTTAAGTTCATTGACTTAATTCATAGAGTTGGAATAGAATTAGGACTTTTGGCTTTTAATAGAATGCTTACATATGATTCTGTACTTGAATACATCAATATTCCAGATTTGTTTCAGTTTGAAAGTAATAATACATAATGTGGGATTATACTATGTTATTTCACAAAGTTTTGATAGATTTAATAATTGCAGAAAATGGCTTTTGAAATAATAATTTCAAATTAAAAATGATTTAGCTTTGAGCAATGTTGTAACTTTGAATGACTTTAAATAAGTTCATTACTTTGCAATTGTTTTTATGAAACAATTGTTTAGTAATAATGAAGTAAATATTATTATTGAGGGCATCAATCACGGGCAATAGTAGTATTGAATCAAATATGGAAGAATTCAATAAATTAGATCGCAATTCATTTTATAGAATGACAGCTGAAGAATCAGATCTATATCAAATGGAATATAGGGATGTATCAATGGAAGAAAGATTGCGTGTTTCACAATATTTAACAAGTATGGCTTATGGCTATGATATGAATAATCCTCCACGATTAGATAGAAGTCTATTCAGTACGTCTAAAATGGGATAAATGGGTAATATATTTAATGATGATTTTAGAGATTTTATAAATTCATTAAATAAAAATGATGTTGAGTATATTTTAATAAGTGGTTATGCTGTCATTCTTCATGGGTATCCTCGGGTAACAGGAGATATGGATATTTGATGTTATTGACTCCAAGCCATCTAAAGCAATGCATGCTATTGGATTATTACTAGCAAATTGATAAGGTTTAATTCAAAGTAGCTCTTTGTCAGCGGATCTACACTTAAAATCCTCTGCTTAATTGAATTATATCTATTCAACTACTTTTTTGGTGGCATATTTTTACATCCATTCCAGTCTTCAATTGATAAATGCCATTCTTCCAATTCTGATTCATTTAGTATCAAAATTCTATTCTTGAAGTTGGTAGAATCATATACTAAGGGTAGGTACTTGTTTAAGTATTTAAGTTTATCTTCTATTTCAATTCTTGATACTATATCCATATCTTCCTCATAAATTCCAGATATGTCTGTGATGTAATATACACGACAATTTGATTTATATGATTCAATCTTATAAATATATGCACAAACCAATTTCTTATTTTCTAATATTGATGAAACAAAATTCTTTCTAAGAATTATTATTATTGGGATGGAAATAATAAAGACAATTAACCATTGAACTCTTAGCGAAATTTTCATGGCTTTTTCTTATTATTTACAGAATTGGCTTTTGATTCAACACATACGTTTGTTGTATCTGTACAAACATTTACAAGAGTTGATCCAACAGCCCCTTGCTATGTTTACGCTCCAACCACTGTTTGTGTGTTTCCAAATTTTCAAATTGATTGATTAATAACATTTTAATTTAGGCGAAGTTAAACTAAAATTAAACAATACTTCAAAAGCTAGAAGTTTTAAAATCTAACTTTGCTTGCAGCATAGGTTGGAAACCTGAATATAATCGAACGTAAGCGAATTTATCATGCTTCAGTGTTAGCCAACATTCAGTGAAGTGAATGTAAAATTAGAAAAGACCCGCAATTGCAAGGCCTTTTTTTCAAGATTAAACATTATTTATTTAATTACACTAAGATAGTCGCAGAGGAAATAGCAAGGATCTGGGAGTGGATCATTTGTGTTTATTTGAAGTTGATTGTTGAATTCAATTTGACCTGTCAAATTGTTTTTAACAAAAACTTGAACTAGATTTTTTCCTTTTTCAGATTTTAGAAAAATAAAATAAACTTTCTTGTTGCATTCATTGCAATTGTAACCAACAATTTTACCGGGTAAATTCCAATTGCTGTTAAGCTGACGAGGCTCAATGCCAACTACTGAATTAACTGATTCTATAGGTCTTGAAATAGGAAGGCTTGTAAATTCAAGGTTGAGCAGAGTTAAAAAAGCAAGGTGCAGTAAAAATAGGAGATTTTTCATAATAGTTCTTTTGATTACTTATTTATTTAAACTGGAGCTCATTGTTATCAGGAGAAAGTATTGGCTCTTTTAAAATGATATTTATTTAATTTTTTAGGGTGTAATTCCCCTAATTGATTTTCTATAATTTGTATACGATTAATTAATTAATTTTAAATTAGATAAACCAATATAGAATAAGATTTTAAAGTGTTGTATTGAGCATATTGATTAAACAATGGAAATACATTGATTTTTTAAGTTTAATAAATGTATTACAATGTCAAACTCTTTATTAAATAAAAAATGCCCCCAATGGAGGCATCTTTTAATTATAATCCATAAACTTTATATTAGTATTGATTATTTGCATAGAAATTACAGATAACTTCGCAAGGATTAGCTAATATCGCATTGACATTATCAGCAATTTTAAAGTCGATTTGCACCTCACCTGTTCTTAAGTTTTTTCTGTAGAGGTTATAAGATGGGTGACCTTGTTTTTGAATTCTAAGAATATAAAGTCCAAAGCCACAAACTTTGCAATCCACATAGCTAATATTAAGTGCTTTCTGCGCTTCCAATTGTCGAGGCTCTTTTACTCTAGTGGTTTGGGCTTGGAGTTGAGAATGAATTAAAAATGCGCCTAAGAGGATGAATTTAATCGTTTTCATTGTTCAGTTTTTTTATGTGAAATAATATTTGTTTCCACAGATATATTTTTACATCCTAAATTAGTTATCAGCGCAGCAGATAATTTCCTCAATTTTGGGCAAAAAAAAAGACCTTCACTGAAGGTCTTTTCTAACTTGAATGAATTAAAATATTAATTCATTATTTTATTTTCAGATTTCACTTCTTTGTCCTTTGAGCAAGATTTCGCGCCTTTTGCACAACAAGCTTTTTTACTTCCAGCACAACAAGCTTTTTTGGAGCCAGCATCAGTAGAAGAAACGGCACTTACAAAAGATGCAGTTCCCTGATCATACATGACCTCTGAAGAAACTGTTTTGCCTTGATCGTCTTTAGTGTTTTTGAAAAAGCATACTTTTCCTGATTCTTTACAAGATCTTTTTTCAATACTAGCATCTTTAGTAGCTGCTTCTGAAGCAGCAGTAATATAAGCTTGGTCACCTGATCCGGCTGTGCATGAAGCCTGTGTGCCTTTTTTTGCATGGCTACAGGTTTGAGCATTCAACGAAACGATTGAAAAAGCACAAGAAAGGGTTAAAACAAAGATTAAATTTTTCATATTTATGTATTAATTTTACACAAATCTAAGACGAAAATTGTTTAGGCTTAACATTTGACTTACTTTTAACTAATTTTTAATTTCAAGGTAGAATGAAACTTACTGTAATAATCGCAATGTCAATGATTTATGCTTTAGGAATAATGGCATGCAACTCCTCAAAGGCTAAAAGTATGGATGTTAAAATATTGCTTCGCGCTGGTAATGGCGGGGGATTCGCTGGTAAAGAGATAATTTATTCTATTGATGAGAATGGAGGGATTTCAGGAAATGGAGAAAGCTTTAAAAAAATTAAAAAAGAAACCATAGAGCAATTGCTATCGAATGTTTCAGTTTTAGGGCTCGATCATCAAGATTATAATAAGCCTGGAAATATTTATAATTTTATTGAAATTATGCAAAATGGTGAATTGAAGAGATTGGCTTGGGATCCAATGAATAATGAAGTTCCTTCGAATCTGATATTATTTCATAATAACGTTATACAGATAATTAAAAAGTCTAAAAAATGAAAAGATTAAGCTATCTAATACTGTTTTTATTTCTTTTAGGAAGTTCTAAGGCACAAATTTTAAAGGAAAAGTATGTTTTCTCAAATCCAAATATTAATTCACCGGAGAAAATTCTAACAAAGCCATTTGGTAATACCAAAAGAAATCCCTTTGCTTTAGACATAAATGGTATTCATGTTCAGACTGCAAGTTCTCTTGGAAATTTTCCAAGGAATATTGCAGGGACACGAATAATTGAAAGAAATGAAGAAGGTATTCCAAAAGTATTTTCTACGGATCGACTTTTATTTCCAAGAGATAAGGAGCAGGGTGCTTTTCTTGCTGAATATTTGAAGAGTGTTTTAAATATATCTCAAACTTTAAATGGAGATTTTGTATTGGATCATTCAGAATCAGACGTTCAGGGTGTTAGCCACTATTTGTTTAAACAAACAATGAATGGATTGCCGATAATAAATGCTGAATATTTTATTCATTCTTATCCAGATCAATCAATTTATGGAAATGGCTATGCTTGGAATTTGCCAGAAAATTTAGCAGTTGTGGCCCAGTTGCATAAAGAACAGGTTGCTAAAATTTGTGAAAAATATTTTACTTCAAAGAACATTAGTGTAATAGATCAGAATGTCTATAATCAATTACGCTCAGGAATTAAAAAGAATTTTTTATGCTATTGGCAAGATAAGAAAGATAGAACTTGGCATCTTTGCTATTCGGTTAAAATTAGTCCAAATATTAAGGAAAATTGGGATTTAATAGTGGATGCCAATACAGGAAATATTCTAGAAGCTCATTCCAATATTTGCAATTTTGCTGCACACGGAATTAAGACAGAAAAGTCCCCATCTAGAGTATTGGGTGCTGAAACAGCATCGGCGGTTGATTTAACAAATTCTGCAAAAACAATAAATGTTTGGAAGGAAGGGAACACATATTATCTTATCGATGCTTCAAGACCTATGTTCAATGCAGCAAGGTCTAAATTCCCAGATGACCCGGTTGGAACTATTGTTACACTTGATGCTAAAAACAGAAATACTGAAGGCAATAGTTTCAGTGTAGATTTAATTAGTTCGAGCAATAATAGTTGGTCTAATAAAACTTCAGTTTCTGCACATATTAATGGCAGTGCTGCATACGAGTATTTCAGAACAGTTCATTTAAGAAACTCTATCGATGGAGTTGGAGGAAATATACTTTCCATAATAAATGTCAATGACAATGGAGGAGCAATGGATAATGCTTTTTGGAATGGAGAGGCGATGTTTTATGGTAATGGAAAAAATGCTTTTACACCCTTAGCAAAAGGACTTGACGTTGCAGGTCATGAAATGTCACATGGCGTAATCGGAAGTACGGCAAATCTTACTTATGATGGAGAATCGGGAGCAATAAATGAATCCTATGCAGACATATTTGGAACTTTAATAGATCGTGATGATTGGAAGATTGGAGAAGATATCGTAATTACTTCTGTCTTCAAATCCGGTGCATTAAGAGATTTAAGTGATCCGCATAATGGTGGAAGCAGTCTTAATGACAATGGCTATCAACCACGACATGTTAACGAACAATACAAAGGAACTCAAGATAATGGTGGTGTACATATCAATAGTGGTATCCCTAATTTCGCATATTATAATTTTGTAACTGAGCTTTCTAAAACTAAAGGATTAGATGAAGCAAAGAAAATTGGTGAAAAAGTCTATTACCATGCATTAACTAAATTCTTGACAAAATCTTCTAATTTTAAAGATCTTAGGACTGCCATTGAAAAATGCAGTATGGATCAATATCCAAACAATCCGGAAGTTCTTGCAGCAGTTAAATTTGGATTCGACAAAGTTGGTATTGGTTCAGGAAGTTCCAATCCTGGCAGTAGGGTATTGCAAACAAATCCTGGAAAAGAATACGTAGTTACTACGGATTTCAACAAACAAGGATTGTATATATACGATTTTCAAAATACTCCGGTTAAAATTTCTAATCGAAGTGTGAATTCTAAACCAAGTGTTACAGATGATGGTACAGAAATATATTTTGTAGGCAGTGATTTTAGATTGTATGGTTTGTTCTTGAATCCCAACACTGGACAATATGTTGAGCAGATCTTGGATACAGATCCTATTTACAGAAACGCTGTAATATCAAAAGATGGATTATTATTAGCAGTTGTATATGATGTTAATGAAAATTTCATTCATGTTTATGATTTCGTTACCCAAAAATGGGGAGATTTTAAACTGTATAATCCTAGTTATAGCAATACTACAACAGGAGATGTGCAATATGCTGATGTGATGGATTTTGACCACAGCGGACAGTTTTTAATGTATGATGCATTCAATACTATCAAAAAGACAAATGGACAAAATTATGATTATTGGGATATTGGTTTTATGAATGTTTTTAATAATTCAGGAAACGCATTTGCAACAGGCAAAATTGAAAAACTAGTAGCTGGACTTCCTGATAATGTTGCCATTGGAAATCCGGTATTTTCTAAAAATAGTCTTGATGTTATTGCTTTTGACTACATTGAAGAAGATCTTTTAGGCTCTAATTATGTTTTAGTTGGGGCGAATATTGAAACGAATGACTTTCAAACTATTATTGATAATAGACCCGCACTATCCTATCCTAATTTTAGTGTTAGGGATAATTTTATTTTATTTGATGGAGAAAATGGAAACGGGGATGAGTCTATAAATGTAATAGGTCTTGCTGCAAATAAAATTCAAGCCAGTGGGAATGAACAAGTACTCCTAAATGGCGGAAAGTGGGGTGCATTTTTTGCAACAGGCACCAGAAAATTAACAATTAATACTAAAGATTTAGTTAGCATTAATAAATTAGAAGTTTATCCTAATCCATTTGATTCAAAAATAAATATTTCAATCAATGGATCAAAGTCAGGATTGGTTAAACTTTCCTTGCTGAATTCTTTTGGTCAAATAATTAACTCTGAATCACTCCAAATTCATGAAGGAACCACTAATCATGAAATGGAATTGAACGAATTGAATCAAGGAATCTATTTTATAAAGATTTCTAATAACGAGGGAAGTGTAACGGCTAAAATTATTAAGGAGTAGAATTTTCTAAATTCAAAGAATTGAAGTTATTTTTTCTTGACTAGAAAGAATTCTTAATTAATTACAAATACTAATATTGGTAAGAAATAAAATAATTTACAACCAAGCTTCTGTAGCTCCACCATCATGTATGGTAAGAATTATTTTCGCCTGGTATTCTAATTTTAATCTGGACTGAATCTCAGCTCTTAATATTCCCTCACCTTTACCATGAATTACAATTATGTAATTCATATTGGCTGATTTAGCAATGGAAATAAATTGTTCAAATGCTTCCAATTGTTCTTTGTAAATGCGCTCTTGTCTTTCGTGGATTAAATTAGGATTTAAAATTTCAATATGAAGATCAATGCTATTCTTAAATTGATGCAAAATGTTATTATTCTTGCTTAATTCATCATTCAATATTTCGAATGGATTTGGAATTTCTTCTTCCGGAGCAAGCTCCAAGAAATCTAGATGAATTTTTTGAATTTGATCATCAATTTTAACCAAAAGAACCTTTGGAGAATCCAATCCCTCAAATGTCCCTATCAAACCGTTTTCTTTATTTTTAAGTCTTTCTCCAATCCAGAGCTCTGTTGGATTTAACATATTAACTTATATTTAATGCTTACTACAATTTAGAATTAAGCGTGGAATTTGAGGCAAATTTCTATCTTCGCGGCTTCAAATTATAACATTTTGAAAATAGTTGTATTAAAAGAAAGTAGGGAAGGGGAGAAAAGGGTTTCAATAACTCCTACTGTAACCAAATTACTTATTTCTAAAGGATTCGAGGTTTTGATTGAATCTGGTGCTGGGGACCAGTCAGCATTTCAGGACAAAGCCTATGTAGATGCTGGTGCAATGGTTTCATCCTCTAAAAGCGATCTCTTTCAATCAGAAGATATTTTTGTTAAAATCAATCCATTTAATTCAGAGGAGATAACCCATCTAAAAGCAGGTTCGGTAACACTTTCTTTACTTTTTCATAGAACTGATAATGAGCTTGTCCAAAAACTTGTAGCAGCAGGGGTAAGTAGCTTTTCAATGGATGCAATACCTAGAATTTCAAGGGCTCAAAGTATGGATGTCTTAAGTTCACAATCCAATTTAGCTGGATTCAAAGCAGTAATTCTTGGTGCTAACGAAATGACTAAAGTATTTCCTTTAATGATGACCGCTGCAGGCACAATAACACCTTCAAAAGTACTGATATTTGGAATTGGAGTTGCTGGTCTACAGGCTATTGCTACCGCGAAAAGGCTAGGCGCCGTAGTTGAAGCAACGGATGTTAGACCAGAAACTAAAGAACAGGCAGAATCACTAGGAGCCAAATTTATTACTGTAGAATCCCAAGGTGCCAAGGCAGAAGGTGGTTATGCAACCGAAGTTACCTCCGAATATTTAGCTAAGCAGAAAGAAGCTGTGAATAAGTCTTTATTTCAGGCAGATTTGATAATTACTACTGCTTTAGTTATGGGTAAAAAGGCTCCAATATTGATTACTGAAGAACAAGTCAAGCAAATGAAATTTGGTTCAGTTATCGTCGATATGGCAGTAGAACAAGGTGGAAATTGTGAATTGAGTGAGCAAGATAAAGTAGTTGTAAAGCATGGAGTGAAAATAGTTGGGATAAGCAATCTGCCTTCGACATTGGCTACGAATGCAAGTGAATTATATGCAAAAAATGTATTTAATCTTCTTATGCACTTAGTTGATAAAGGAAGTTTCAAATGGGACATGGAAGAAGAAATTACAAAGGGTACATTAATCGTTCATCAAGGTAAAAATTTACAATCCAATTAATCATGTTAGAATTTATTTCCTTACATATTCAGATGATTTATCTCGTTATTCTTATGATCTTCGTAGGAATCGAATTGATCTCACACGTACCATCTGTATTGCATACACCGCTTATGTCTGGAGCAAATGCAATACATGGAGTAGTTGTAATTGGAGCAATAATCGTTATGGGTCAGGCAGAATCAACACTCAGTTTAATTCTCGGTTTCGTTGCTGTTATTTTAGGTACTTTAAATGTAGTTGGAGGATTTGTTGTGACAGACCGAATGTTAGAAATGTTTAAGAAAAAGAAATGATGCAGGAACACCTATTAGAGTTTATTTATTTGGTTGCTTCGGTAACTTTTATGCTAGGACTTAAGATGTTAAGCAAACCTGATACTGCAAGAAGAGGAAACCTAATTGCGGCTTTTGGGATGATACTAGCAATCTTTGGAACGATCTTCTTATATACCAATAGTGCTGGAAATCACCTTACAAATTTAATTTGGATTTTTGCGGCTCTTGCGATAGGGACAGGTATTGGTATCTATATGGCAAAAAGTGTTCAAATGACAGCTATGCCTCAAATGGTTTCCTTTTTTAATGGAATGGGAGGTGCTTGTGCTGCCTTAATTTCAATAATAGAGTTTAATCACCTGATGGACAGTGGTTTAGATGTTCATGGACAGCATTTATTAGTAATTCTTGCGGGACTTGTAATTGGCTCGGTGTCCTTCTCAGGCTCAATTATCGCTTTTGGTAAATTAGAAGGTAAAATTGGCGATTATAATTTGCCTCTTCAGCAAGTTGTAAATATTGGCTTACTATTAAGTGTTGTAGTCCTTTCGGCTCTGATGATTTTAGGTCAAGTGAGCGGTTTGACTTGGTTTTACAGCATTTTGGGAATTTCAATTCTGTATGGTTTAATATTTGTCTTTCCAATTGGAGGGGCTGATATGCCTGTTGTAATTTCCTTATTGAACTCCTTTACTGGGGTTGCAGCTGCTTGTGGAGGCTTTTTATATGACAATTATGTTATGTTGATCGGTGGAATTCTCGTCGGGTCTGCAGGGACAATATTGACAGTAACCATGTGTAAGGCTATGAATAGGTCCTTACTTAATGTACTGGTAGGAAATTTTGGAGGTGCTAAAACTTCAACTGGTGGAACACAATCTTCAGGGGGTTCAACGAAAGAATTGGGTATTTCAGATGTAGCGATATTATTAAAATACGCTAAAAAGGTAGCAATTGTACCTGGTTATGGACTTGCTGTAGCTCAAGCTCAACATGCTTGTCATGAATTGGAATCAATATTAGAAGAAGGTGGAGTAGATGTTAAATATGCCATTCATCCAGTTGCTGGGAGAATGCCGGGTCATATGAATGTGCTCCTTGCTGAGTCCAATGTAAGTTATAATAAACTGGTTGAAATGGATGATATCAATCCGGAATTTCCAACAACGGACGTGGTTCTTGTTGTAGGTGCAAATGACGTTGTCAATCCTGCAGCAAAGACCGATCCAAGCTCACCAATCTATGGAATGCCAATTCTTGATGTGGAAAGTGCTGGCTCTATTATTATTATGAAACGCTCTATGAAAGCCGGATATGCCGGTATTGATAATGAACTATTCTATAATCCGAAGGCTTATATGCTCTTTGGAGACGCTAAAGATACCTTGACTAAATTAGTCGCTGAAGTAAAATCTTTATAGAAACTTTTCAGGTTCTTAAATTCAAAATTATTGCTTGCTTAGTTAAATAAGTGATAAAAGCATTAATCTATTAAGATTATTCTCCCTTGTTACTAGGCCTAGGCATTCTAAAAGTCGTGCTATTCTTAGTTATCTTATGAGCGTTTGCCTAATTGTGTGACAAATAGGTCAATGTTCTATTTAGCAATAGCTACTTCTTAATTTAGGATATAATTGGTTTTTTCTTCCTTTTGTGGTTTCATTCCATTAATTGAATAATCATGTAATATTTAGTATTAAATTATTACATAATATATAACTTTATATAATGATAGGCACTTATGCAAGAAGCTTAATTATTGACAAACTATTAGTCTTAAATCCTCATTTTTACTTGCTTCACCCAATTACATTTTTACAAACAATTTTTTTACTAATAATAACTTTTTATAAGTTGTAAAATTTTAACTATCAATACTTTATAGTTGATAATTAAAAATATAGAAATACATTAAGCTTTATCCTAATAGCTAAGAGTCACAAGGTCCTTTTTGGAATAATACTTGAACCACTAAAGAAGATTAATAAGAAGATTTCATTCCTAATGAATGACCTATTCTTATTGATTGTGATATCCCCCTTCAATATCCCCTGCACTACTGCAAGCAGTTGTAGTATGCTAATAGTATGGAAATAGAAATTTAAAATACAATTATTTAGATTATGAAGAGACCGATACAAATTCAAAAGGGCTTCACTAAATACTTGAAGGGAATAAGTGCAATTTTTTTACTTATTGCTTCTTTAAGTGTGAAGTCAAATGCACAAACATGTGCAAGCTTAACTAACGTTCCAACAGCTGTTTGTAGAACAAACACTGCGACGAGTTATTTTATTAATAACTATGTTGGATCCAGCACTTACGGATTTTCTGTAATTGCGGGATCTGCAGCTATTAATACTTCTTCATTACCAATAGTTAGCATCACATGGAATACTTCAGGTGATGTCGTTATTGTAATGACGGAGACTCCTATAGTGGGAACATGCGGAAACGATACTTTTAGAATAAGAGTTAGTGATTTATTCGCACCTCAAGTTAATTGTAATGATACTGTGAATGTATCGTTGGATGAATTTTGTAATGGTATAATAACCGTTGACATGGTTCTTGAAGGTGGTGGATACAATCCGTTAGATTATAATGTTGTTGTTCGCGACGCATTTACTAAAATTCCAATTGTTGGGAGTCCAAATGTAAATTCAACTCACGTTGGAAAAATACTTGAAGTATCCGCAGTACATCGTTGCTCAGGCAATTCTTGTTGGGGATTATTAAGAGTAGAGGATAAACTTAAGCCTAGACTTGTCTGTAGGGCTTATGTTGTTAATTGTGGCGATGCCATACTTCCAGGATCTCCAAAGGTAGGTTTTCCAAAACCAGTGGGTGCACCAAATCCAACACCTGTAAATGGTCAAGTAAATACTTACTTTTCGAATTCACCATTTTACGACAACTGCAGTAGTACAACTTTTCATTACACAGACAGAACAGTTCAAGTTATTTGTCCTCCTCCGGCAATCTATATAGATTCAATATTCAGATCTTGGACTGCGACAGATGGATACGGTAATACATTTACATGTAACGATACAATTTTAGTTACTGCAGGAAGTATTGATTCAATCAAATGTCCACCAAATTATGATGGCTTTGATCGACAGCCAATTCCTTGTGATGCCACATTCGCAAAAGATGCAAATGGAAATCCACACCCAAGTTATACAGGATATCCAACTGGATTAGGATGTAGAAATATTAATTATATTTATACAGATACTAAACTTGGTGTCTGTGTTGGTACATATAAAATTCTTAGAGAATGGCTTATAGTTGACTGGTGTACAGGTAGAGACACAGAATGTGTTCAGTTGATAAAAATAGTTGATGACAGAGGGCCAATTCTTTCTTGCCAGCCAATGCAAAGAGTTAGCACAACAAATAATGAGTGTACCGGTATTGCTACAATTGGCTTACCTAATATTCTCTTTGAATGTTCACTACCATTGAGCTATGAAGTATTGGTAAAAAGAGGGGTTGCTGATCCAACAGTAATTCCTACTTCTATAGATGCAGTTAAGGATGGCATTGTAAAAAATGCAAATGGTACTTATACAGTGAACGATCTTCCTGTAGGATTATCATGGGTATTATTTATTGTAACAGATGCTTGTGGAAATAAAACAGAATGTTCAACAGAAGTAATAGTCGAAGAAAAGACAAAACCAACCCCAGTTTGTCAATTGGAAACGGTCGTTGCTTTAACCACTACAGGATTTGCCCGAGTTAATGCAATATCTTTTGACGATGGTTCTTATGACAACTGTGCTTTGGATTCAATGAAAGTAAGAAGAATGGTTCCGAGTACTTGTGGAGGATCAGGCAATACAGAGTTTGCACCTTATATAGAATTCTGTTGTGATGATATTCGCAACAATCCAATTCTAGTCGTATTTCAAGTTAAGGATAAGGCTGGAAATACCAATGAATGTATGGTAGAAGTCAGATTACAGGACAAGAAACCCCCTGTAGTAACGTGCTTGCCAAATATAACTGTTAGTTGTGGATTCAATTATTCAAATCTGAATATTTTTGGAACCTATAAAACAAATGAAGCGGATAGAAAAGATATCATAATAAATGATCCCGGAAATACTTCCAGCGCTCAACCAAAAAATTGGGGTAAAGATGCTTTAGTAATTGAAGATTGTCATTTAAATACGACGTATAGTGAAGTTATAAACATCAATACTTGTGGTGTTGGAACCATTCAGAGAATATTTACCTTTCAGGATGATTTTAATCCGGCAATTACTTGTACCCAGGTAATTTCTATAGTAAATTTTGCACCTTACAATGGTTCAACTATAGTTTTTCCTGCAGACATTATTTATAATGGATGTTTGAGCTCAACGGATCCTTCTTTTACAGGAAGACCTTCGTGGCCTGGAACGATTCCTTGTTCAAGATTACTTTCAACGTATGAAGATCAGGTTTTCAATCAGGTTGAAAATGCTTGTTATAAAATATTGAGAAAATGGATTGTAATTGATGATTGCAATTCTGCAGGTATATGGACAAAAGTACAAGTGATAAAAGTGGCCAATAAAGTTGGTCCAACATTTACTGCAGGTACTTGCGTAAATAAAACTTTCGATGTATTAAGTGATAATTGTACCGGTTTTATAGAGTTAATTGCTTCGGCAAAAGATGATTGCACCGATTCAACTTTATTGTCATGGTCATATAAAATTGATCTAAATAGCAATGGTAATATAGATGTTACAGGCACTAGCAATAATGCGAGCGGAGTTTATGGAATAGGATCCCACACGATAACTTGGACTGTAGAAGATAAATGTGGTAATTCAAGTACCTGTTCATACATATTTACAGGTATCGATAAAAAGGCTCCATCGCCTTATTGTAAATCTGGGATAATAACAGTCATCATGCCAACATCTGGGCAAGTAACCGTTTGGGCTTTAGATTTAGATTTGAATAGTTCTGATAATTGTACAGAAAAGAAAGCATTGCGTTTCTCTTTCACAAGTAATCCAAATAATACCAATTCGACCTATTTTTGCTCACAAATTACGAATGGTGTATCACAGACTTTTGATGTTAGAATCTATGTTACGGATGAAGCTGGCAACCAGGATTATTGTGACACGAAGATCATTATTCAAGATGGTCTTGGAAACGCATGTCCTGATAATTTAGGTGGAGGTGGTAATACATCTACTGCATTAGTTTCAGGTAGTATTAATACCGGATTAAATAAAGCCTTAGAAGAGGCAATGGTTTCTATAAATGGGAACATGCCTTCTATGCCTAAATATCACCTAACACAAATTGACGGAAAATTCGCTTTCCCAGATGTACCACTAGCGCAGAATTATTTTATTAAAGCAGAAAAAAATGATGACATACTGAATGGAGTTTCTACTCAGGATATTGTCATGATTCAAAAACATATTTTAGGAGTTAATACCTTGACAGATCCTTATAAAGTAATTGCAGCTGATGTTAATGACAGCAGAAGCGTTACTTCAAGAGATATTTCAGATATTCGAAAAGTGATACTTGGCTTAACTAATGATTTTCCAATTAAAAAATCTTGGAGATTTATTAATTCTTCAACTGCGAATTCAGATCCAAGCAATCCTTGGCCAGTTGAAGAGTCAATTTATATTCAACAACTAGGTGGGGATATAAATATTAATAATTTGGTGGCTGTCAAATTAGGAGACGTTAGTGGCAATGCAAAAACCAATAATGCTCAGAATGTTGAAAGTAGAACAAATGCCTCAAAAATACTTTTTGTACCTGAGATTGAATTTGAAGCACAGGATTTAATTACTGTTCCAGTATTTGTTGAAAATCAATTTACATCAACTGGATTTCAATTACAATTTGAGTTTGACCCAAGTCTGTTGACTTTCCAATCTCTTCAAAATGGAGTCTGTGTTCTGAATGAAAACAACATTAATTTGGAGCTTACACGCGCTGGAAAAATTAGAATAAGTTATGACTTAGTTTCTGGAATTAATTTGAGTAAATCTCTATTTAGCCTTGTATTTAAAGCAAATAAAAAAGGTGTATTGAGTGAGAATTTAGCGCTTAGCCATGATTTATTTGTAAGTGAAATTTACTCAGGTGTAAATGAAATTAATGATCTAAATCTGAACTTTAGAAATTCATCTGAAAAAGTTGTTAAAGGATTTTATTTATATCAAAATGAACCGAATCCTTTCAATTCCACAACTACAATTTCATTTGTAATACCAAAAGATGAATATGCAAGTCTTAAAATTTATGACGTAAATGGAAGGCTTTTGAAAGAAATATCAAAAACTTTTACTGCAGGATTTAATTCTATTCTGCTAGAAAAGAAAGATATCGGCGTCGGAGGAATATTGTATTATAATCTAGAAACTTCTACGCATAGAGCTTCAAGAAAAATGATCATGATAGAATAAAATTGACATTCAAAAGACAACATGTTCAATTATGAACATGTGTCTTTTGAACTTTGATATCCACATTTTCTCACCCCCTTATTTATTGAATTATTTAGCCATTAATGAATTGCATATAATTCAATTGGGGATCTCAGAAATTGTCAATTTTTAATAAAAAAGTATTGAAAAATTTAAAAAATTATTTAAAATGAATAAATTATTTTACCCAAAACAGATTGCAAAAAGCATCCGTCTGAAATTAAAAGTTTCAGTATGGTTAAGCCTTGTGATTCTTGTTTCAGCTTTTACAGCTACGATGAAACTAGAAGCGCAATGTATAACTGTATCTAAGGAATTGCTTGCAGTTGTTCCTGCTTCTAGCGGAATAGCAGGAAATATTGATGCTACTTATCGCATCAGTGTTATTAACCCAAGTACAAGTAGTTGTGCTTTTGTTTCTAACATTTCCGTAAATGAACAATTTAGCAACCCTTCTAATTTAGGAGCAGCATTTGTAAGAGTTGTAGGAATACCATTGGTTGCGGCTAGTGGATTATCTACTCCAACTACAATAAATGCAGCTTTTGATGGTGCTGCTGATCCTTCACTTACTAATAATGATGGATTTTTATTAATGGATGATACGATTGTGTATCAAGTAACTGCAGAGATTAATCCTAGAGCTGTAGGTGCACCACTAGACTTAAATAATAGTGTGACTGCAAATTATGCGATACCTGTAGGAAATCTACCGGTTAATTCCAATATCGTAACTATACCTAACTGTTGGACAAATTGTCAAATGGCATGTAACAATAGTGTAAATATTTCAGTAAACAGTATGTGTGAAGCTGATGTACTTGCAGATATGGTTTTGGAAGGTGATTTTGCGGAATGTGCAGCATTAGGATTTTATTCTGTATCAATTACTTACAATGGACAAGCAGTCGCTATGCCATTAAATAAATCATACGTTGGAAAAAAACTAGTCGTCTCAGTTAAAAATATCGTCTGCGGTAACAGTTGCTGGGGATATCTTTTTGTAGAAGATAAAACTCCACCTGCATTAAATTGTAGAGCAAGAGATACTTTTAGATGTAATGTAGATCTTAGTCCAAGTGTATTTGGTTTTCCGGTAGATATAGCATTAGTGAATCAATCCGTCTATCCTTACATTGTAGAAGGAATTGATGCCTGTGGTTCGGTTCGTTTAACCTATCATGACAGTTTAGTAACACATCCATGTACAGACACTTTAGCCAGCACCGTTTATAGAAGATGGTGTGCTAAAGATCCTGGAGGATATGAATTCTGTTGCACTGATACAATTGATATTGTTAGAGGAACTCTTGCTGATCTTACCCTACCACCTCATTATGATGGTCAGCCAGGAAATCAACCAGCGCTTAGATGTAATGGTAGTTGGACTAAATTTCCGAATGGAAGTCCAGATACTACATCAACCGGTACTGGAAGACCTCAGGGATTGTTGTGTGGAAATATTCAATTTGATTTTTCTGATGATACGATTAGAGTATGTCCTGGAACCTTTAAAATATTAAGAAGGTGGTTAATTATAGATTGGTGTAAAGTGAATAGTAGATTCACGTATATACAACTTATTAAAGTTCTTGATGATGTTGCGCCATTAGTAATCTGTCCTTCTACATTAACTGTAAATACTGATCCTAATTCTTGTACTGGATCTTTCGTATTACCCGTTCCATTAGATTTGACACCAACAACAGTTGTTGACAATAGATTTCCTTATGTTCTGGAAAGTTGTTCTGGATGGACCTATTCAGTTACTCATCGTCCAGCTTCTAGTCCAACAAATTGTACTCCGGATCCAACTCAATTTGGTACAACTCAGAATATTACCAAATTACCTAATGGTCAATATAAAGTAAGCAATATGCCATTTGGTTGTAATTGGATTTATTACAGGATATGTGATGGATGTGGCAATTGTACAGAATGCACATTTGATATAGAAGTTAAGGATTTGACACCACCTGTTCCTATTTGTCAACAAAGAACTGTAGTATCATTGACAGAGAATGGTCAGGCCATTGTTCCTGCTACTGTTTTTGATGATCACAGTTTTGACAATTGTGAAATGGGAGGATTTGAAATAAGAAGAATGTTTCCTGGAGCATGTGGTACAACGGTCTATTCAGCAACACAAGTGTTTTGTTGTTCTGACATCGCAGCCAGTCCAATAAGAATTGTAATGAAAGTTACTGACAAAGCTGGAAACACAAGTGAGTGTATGGTAGATGTAATCGTTCAGGATAAACTTCCTCCACGAGTTACCTGCCCGAGAGATACAGTTGTTACATGTGAAGCAGATTTATCAAACTTAAATATATTTGGAAGTTCAACTTCTACTGACAATTGTAGTGTTACTACATCCGTGAGAGTAGAAAATAATCTTACACCTTGTAATATTGGTACAATAAAAAGATGGTTTATCGCAACTGACGCGGGATCTAGAAAGGATTCTTGTAGTCAAACAATTACAGTTATAGATGTAAATCCATTTAAAGAATCTGATATTACCTGGCCAAGTGATATTAATTTAGTTGGTTGCAAAAATTCTACCGGTCTTGATATCGCTGGTAAACCAATTTTTAGAAATCTCGATAAATGCAATCAGATAATTAATAATTATGAAGACCTTACATTTAATTATGTCGAAGGTGTATGTTATAAAATACTAAGAAAATGGACCGTAATAGACTGGTGTAATTATGATGTATCTAATCCTGCTCCGGGAAGAGGAGTTTGGTATCATACACAGGTTATTAAAATAGTAAACAACGAAAAACCAAGTTTTACAAGTTCATGTTTAAATCGTGAATTATGTATTACTGAAAATTGTTCCGTAACGGCTGTCTTAAGTGCTTCAGCTACGGATGATTGTACAGCTCAGGAAGAATTGCTTTGGTCTTATGCTTTAGATAAGGATAACAATGGTACAGTGGATCAAACGGGCACATCAAAATCAGTTGCTCCAAATTTAACAAGTGGAGTTCATAAAATTACATGGACAGTTAGTGATCAGTGTGGAAATAGTAGCAGCTGTTCTTATCTAATTACCGTTAGAGATTGCAAAGCACCAACACCTTATTGTAATGCTGGTATAGTTACGGTTATTATGCCAAGTTCTCAAGAAATTACAATCTGGGCAAAAGACTTTAATGTGGCTTCAACAGACAACTGTACTGATCCAGCTAATTTGATATACTCTTTTAGCTCTTCAACTTTAGACATTTTCAAGACAATACATTGTGGAGATTTGGACAATGGTAAAGTAGATACTTTTAAAGTAGATATCTATGTTACAGATTTGGCAGGTAATCAAGATGTTTGTCACACTACATTAATTGTGCAAGACAACCAAAATGTATGTCCTGACCACTTTACAAATACAGCAAATATTTCTGGATTGATATCTGGAATTGACAAATCAAAAATGGCAAGCAACGTTCAGGTTCAATTCTTTGCAATGAATAACAATTCAATGATAGAGAACAAAACAAATTTCGAAGGAAAGTATGCTTTTGAGAATATAGATAAGAATCAACCTTATTTAATTAAACCAATTCTTGATGTTGACCAATTAAATGGAGTAACAACTAGAGATATTGTTGCAATTCAAAAACATATCTTAGGAAAAGAATTGATTGAGAATCCATATTATTTAATAGCTGCTGATGTAAATAGATCATCAAGTATTACAACCAGAGACATATCAGATATTAGAAAACTGATATTGGGTGTAACAAATGAATTTCCAAATAATAATCCATCTTGGAATTTCGTAGATGCAAAACTTAAGCTAAATGTTGAAAATGCATTTAACTATGTTTCTGTGATCAATATTACACAGCTTAATTCTTCAATCACAGACAATAACTTCATTGCGATCAAATCAGGTGATGTTACTGGAGAAGCTAGCACAGGAGTAGTTAATGGAGTTGCATCGCGAACCAATAATATATCAGGATTAGAAATTCATGAAACAAAAGTCTTAGAAGATAATAGTTATGAATTAGTATTCTATAACTCTAGTATCTTGAATGAAATGGAAGGATTCCAACTAGAGTTAAATTTAGATGCAAAAGTTGGTGATATCATTGGAGCTACAAGTGAGTTTCTTAAATTCAGTAATTCCAATTATGCAGTTCTGGATAATAATAAAATAAGAATTTCCTGGAATGCAGACAAAGCAATTACTGTAAAGGCGGGTTCAGAATTATTTAGAATTCAGATCAAAGCAACTATAAATGGAACAGTTGATGCAAAATCATTGAGTCTTTCAAATTCCAATATCGCTTCGGAGGTATATATGAAAGATGAAGATGCTAAACTTAAATTGTTATTCAGAAGTAAAGATCATTCACAGCAAGATCAGTATGACTTGTATCAGAATGTTCCTAATCCATTCACAGGATTAACTTCTGTCTTCTTCAAAGTTCCAAACGATCAGCAAGTAAGTATTAAGATATACGACTTGGCAGGAAGAATTGTAAAACAAGTCTCTGTAAATGCTAAAAAAGGTGTCAATGCCACAGAGATTGAATTGCAAAACGAACAAGCTGGAGTCTTATACTATCAGCTAGACGCCGAAGATTTTATTGCTACACGAAAAATGGTAATCATAAGATAAAAACGGTTCTTGGGTAATTAAGGCTTGGCCGGAGTTTAATAACTCCGGCGTAAAGCCACAAAAGCCACAAATTTTAAACCGATAAAAAAAATGAATATGAGAAATGTAATACTTACAAAAACAATAAATATGAATCCCTTTATGAAAGCTTCGATTCAATTTTGCTACTTAGTGCTATTGGTTATGCTTAGTTTGATTTTTTCAATCAAATCAACAAATGCACAAACTCTAACTGCACGATTTGCAACAGATACAAGTGTTTGCCGTGGAACAAACATGGCTATTTATGATGTAAATACTCCTGGGCCGTGGATATTTTTACTATCCGGAGGCGGAACAATTGTAACCACAACTGCAACTTCAGTTTTTATTAACTGGGGATCAGTACCGGGAACTTATACGATTACTGCAATATCAGGGCCTACGGCTATTACTAGAAATGTAGTAGTAGAATCAACTGGATCATTGGCATGTGATGATTTAATTCATCTTTCCCTAGATGGAAACTGTAGAGCAGTGATAACAGCTGGAATTGTACTTGAAGGATCTAACTATCCGGAAGATTCTTATGCAATTACAGTCTATGATGAATCTAATAATAAGATTCCTGGTGCTGCGATCGATGGATCTTATTTAGGTAAAAAACTAAAAGTTCAAGTAACACATTTATGTTCTAACGTTACTTGTTGGGGTTATGTACTAATTGAAGATAAATATATTCCTGAATTATCCTGTATTGATACTATCACTATAGTAAGCTGTACAGCAGATGTTAGACCGGAAGCGCTGGGATTTCCAGTTCCTTTAAGTGCAACAGTAACTCCTATTGCATCAAAGTCTGGTTGTTTCACAGTGCGTAATTTTGATTTATGTTGTGATGTTGAATTGTGTTATTATGATGTTTATACAAAAAATGGTTGTAACGTCTATCCATATGCACAATATATTCGATATTGGACAGCAAAAGATTGTAAAGGAAATACAACTTCCTGCACTGAACAAATTTATGTGCTTCAAAGTAATTTAGATAACCTCGTATGTCCACCAAGTTATGATGGATTTACAAGACCATATCTTGAGTGTGATAGTCTTAAATATCCTTTTGGACCTTATCCTGCGGGATGGAATGCTTTAGAAAATGGCAACCCATCACCTTATGATTATGTTAATGAAAGAGGGGATGTAATTTGGAAAGGTACAGGATTCCCAACAGGTATAAACTGCGATCATATTGCACTTACTTACAAAGATTTAAAAATTCCTGTTTGTGGTGGTACATTCAAAATTTTTAGGAATTGGAAAATATTTGACTGGTGTACCGGTAGACTTATTGAATGCAACCAGTTAATTAAAGTGGCAGACTTTAAACCTCCGGTTATAGCTTGTAGAGGTAACTACATGGTTTTTCCAACAGATTATTATTCATGTACTGGTACAGCTATAGTTTCTGGACCTGAATTTATAAATGATTGTTCTCCAGTAAAATTAGAGGTTTCTTATAAGAAAGCAACTCCAAATGGCAATCCGGAAGAAGGTGATTTTAGAACAGTTGGAGTGAATTATCTTCCAAATGGCAAAGTAAGTATTTCTGGATTATTACAAGATACTTCATGGGTTAGATATACAGTAATTGATGCCTGTGGTAATTCATCAAATTGTACCGTTGAAGTTATCATTGAAGATAATTTAAAACCTGTTGCAGTTTGTGATGAAACAACTGTCGTGACATTAAATGATGGTGGAAGCACAAAAGTTTTCGCAACTTCTTTTGACCAGGGAAGTTTTGATAACTGTACGTTAGATTCATTTCAAGTGCGAAGAATGACAGACAATTGTGGAATTGTAGGAAATACAACTTTCGGAAATTCTGTAAGTTTTTGCTGTGAGGATGTGGCTAATAGTCCAATTCAAGTTGTGTTAAGGGTGAAAGATAAAAGAGGCAATACCAACGAATGCATGGTTTTAGTTACTGTACAAGATAAAATAGCACCGACTATTGTTTGTCCGTCCAATAAAACTGTTAATTGCACTGTAAATATTTATGATCTAAACATAACAGGATCACCAATTGCATCTGACAATTGTGGCAATCCAAAAGTTACTTTTAAAGATGATTCCTCAGGATTTAAATGTTTTACAGGAATAATAACAAGACATTGGAGAGTAACAGATGGTGGCGGTAGATTTAATGTATGTGATCAAACGATTACTATTATAGACGATAATCCTTTAAAATTAAATCAAATTACTTGGCCTGTAAATATTACTGTAAATGGTTGCATTTTATCTGACGCAGATCCATCAAGAACCGGAAAACCGACTTGGCCTGCTAAGCCATGTTCTAATATTATTGCAGGATATGATGACGAAAAATTTTATAACATAGACAATTCATGTATTAAAATAATTCGTCACTGGAAAGTGATCGATTGGTGTACCTATGAAGTAAATAGTCCTTCTACTTTAGGATTATATACAAAAGATCAAACGATCAAAATTACAAATTCCGGAAAACCTACTTTATCTGCTTCAACCTGTGCATCAAGAGAAATTACCTCTAATGCAAATGATTGTTCAGCATTTATCGATTTGATTGGATATGCTACAGATGACTGTACGGACAGTACATTATTAATATGGAGCTACGCAATTGACTTGGACAATAACAATACAATTGAGATCACAGGAGCTACAAAGAATGCCTCAGGAAGCTATCGATCTGGAAATCATAGAATACTTTGGACAGTAACAGATGCTTGTGGTAATAGCTCAACTTGCAATCAATTATTTAGAATTCGTGATGGAAAGGAACCAACACCTTTCTGTAGAGCAGGATTGATTACAGTTGTAATGGCAACAAATGGTTCAATAACTGTTAAGGCTAGGGACTTCAATGAAAAAAGTGAAGACAATTGTACTCCAAAAGGTGAATTAAGATATTCTTTTACTTCTAATGTTAATGATAGTTCCAGAATATTTACCTGTGCAGATATTCCTAATGGAATTACCAGAGATACAATAGTAAGTATTTATGTAACGGACAATGCGGGTAATCAACAGTTTTGTATAACTAAACTTACCCTACAGGATAATGCAGGAAATGTCTGTCCAAATAAAAATTTATTTGCAGGGACTATTTCAGGTCTTATAAATGCAAATGGTAATGAAACGTTAAAAGAAGCAAGTATAGAGCTGTACGAAGGACAGAATCAAATAAAACAAGTACCTACTCCAGAAATTGGATTATATGGATTTGTTGATCTCCCGGAAGGAATAGATTACACTGTTAGACCTGTAAAAAATGATGATCCATTGAATGGTTTAAGTACAGCTGATATTGTACTCATTCAAAAACATATCCTTGGAAAACAAATATTCGATTCTCCAATGAAATATATAGCAGCAGATTTAAATAATTCAAAATCTATAACTTCTGCAGATATTTCTGAATTGAGAAAGTTGATATTAGGAATTAAGTCAGAAATGGCCGGCACACAAAAATCTTGGAGATTTGTATCGCTACCGATTAGTTTTGAGAGTAATGAGAATCCTTGGTTAGGTGGATGGAAAGAAGAACTGCTAATTCAAAATCTTCATGGAGACTTGCATGATAATAATTTTTATGCAATTAAAATTGGAGACTTAAACAACAGTGCAAGAACGAACTTATATGCAAAGACAACGGTTAGAACAGAAGGCAAAATCGTACTTGAATTAGAAAATTTCGAATTTAATTCAACAGAAAAGTTGGATATACCGGTATATGGTTCTTGGAATGGTGGAATATTTGGCTTCCAAATAGCTTGGAAATATGACAGTCGTAAAGCAGAAATAGTTGACTTTAAACCAGGAACACTGGATGTAAATTATTCTAACTTTAATTTGAATACTGCTTCTGACGGTTTGGTTAATATGAGCTGGAGTTCTAATAAAATTGTAATGAGTAATCATGAGCCATTGTTCTACATAACTGTGAAAGCAAGATATGGAAATTTCAATGCTGCAAAATCATTTACTACATCAAGCGAAACTATGCAGACAGAAGCTTATGACAGTAATTTGAATGTATTAGAGGTGGTATTGAAAGAAAGAAATTCCAATAATCCTCTAAATGCATTTGAACTATATCAGAATAATCCTAACCCATTTAATGAATCTACTACAATTAGCTTCAGATCTTCCTTAGAAAGTGAAGTTAAAATAAAAATTCAGGACGTATCAGGTAGGGTGTTATTCGTTAAAGATGGAATGGCAACGATTGGTATGAATCATTTTACTCTGAATCAAAATGATTTAAAGGGCTTAACAGGTGTATACTATTACACTTTAGAAACATCCTCTTACATCGCAACAAAGAAAATGGTCTTAACTCGATAATTCAATCGGTTAATTCATACAAGCCTGTTATTTAGAAATTAATATCAATCGGTTTAATCATAAAGAGTGTCTTATTTTTAAGACACTCTTTATTTTTTAAATTTATAATTTGCGTTTTTCAATCATGGCTTCTATTTCTTCCTTATAATTATTTCCTATTGGAATGCTTTTTATTTGCCCTTTTACATTCACTTCAATAGTCGTACCTTGAATAGAGCTAATTTGATCGAGATTGACAATATAGGATCTGTGTGCCCTAAGAAAATTATCTGTTGGCAATTTTTCATCTAAAGATTTCATAGTCTGTAAAGTCACAATTCTTGTTGTAGTAGTTTGAATTATAACATAATCTTTTAATCCTTCGATAAAAATGATTTCATTAAAATTAATTTTGACTAATTTTCTATCTGATTTGACAAAAATAAAATCTCTATTTACAATTGGAATATTCTTGTTGTTTCCCGCAAAACCTGAGTATTTATTGATTGCTTTTAGAAACCGATCGAAGGATATTGGTTTTAAAAGGTAATCCAATGCATTTAATTCAAATCCCTCAACCGCAAATTCAGGATAAGCAGTTGTGAAAATTACCTGTGGTGGATCCTTAATTAGTTTCAATAAATCTGTGCCTCTCAACATTGGCATTTCAATATCAAGAAACATAAGATCTATTTTTTCATTGTTTAAGAGCTGATTGGCATCTAAGGCATTCACACATTTAGCTACAAGTTGAATTTCCTTAACTTGTTTGATATAGGATTCCAAAATCTCGAGTGCTAATGGCTCATCATCTACAATAATTGTTTTAATCATTTTTTATATAATTTCAAATAGTAATATTAAGAGTTACTTCAAAAAAATCTGGTTGATCATCAATTATTAGTTGATGCCTTTTCGGATAAATAAGTTCAAGTCTTTTCTTGACATTACTCAATCCAATACCACCTACTTTATTTGGTTTTGTCCATCCCGGATTTGCAGGCGATTTGGAATTAAGAATGCTGAAATGTAAAGTTTCATTAATCCTAAATTGAATATGGATAAAGGATTTATCTGAATTGTATTTAAGTCCGTGTTTGAAACTATTCTCCAGAAATGGAATAAAAAGTAAGGGAGCTACTTTTATTGTATCGGGATCACCGTCAATATCAAATTCAATTTCAGGTTGTTGGCTCAATCTGATTTTTTCAAGATCGAGGTAATTTTTAATGTAATGAATTTCTTTACTCAACGAAACCTTTTCTTCATTGCATTCATACAACATATAACGCAGCATATCAGATAACTTTAGAACAAGCTCAGGAGCATAATCTGATTTTTTTAAAGTCAAAGCATATAAGTTGTTTAAAGTGTTAAACAAAAAATGAGGGTTAATTTGATTCTTAAGGAATTGCAATTCGGATTCAATATTTTTAGTTTGAAGTGTTTGCTTTTCATGCTGAACTTTTAACCAATCAAGTGGTATTCTAGCCAGTGTGCTCAAACTAGAAACAATCAGCATGCTAATGAAATGAAATTTTTGATCCGTTATCCAAGTTGAACAACCTCCTATTTCAATTGTGCAAAAAGTATGGTTTATAACAATTTGCAAAGGAGTAGCAATTAGACTAATTCCTATAATGGATGACAGATACAGTATAAAGGATCCATTTCTTAAAAACCTTGGAAAAAGATAAAATAAATTAAAATATGCTAAAGAGGCATAAATTATTGTATTTGAAAAACTCCAAAGAATAAGATGAATATTTGTCCAATCCTTTGGACCAATATAAATTAATATTAATGCAAATATCATCCAGATCATTATTTGAGCTGAAGTTGATCTGCTTAAAGACTTTAAACGTAAATTGGATATCATGATCACATCTGCGTTCAAAAGTATGAAATACACATTGATTTACGCTTAAATAATAGATGAAACCAAAGTTCTCCTAGATAGATTGCGAATTTGGGATGCATTTGTCGATCAATTTTATGATTTGTTAATTTCTGATTTAACAGTTTATAGATAAACCTTCATTCAATTTGATCTCAGCCTTTAAATTCAAATACTTTCCTAATTTTGCGCGATATACAATGAATTCTGAACCAATAGGCATAGATTTGGTTTATTATGATCGTTTATTTTGAAAAAATATGAAGGAAATTCAAAAATTAATTAATGAGAATCTTGTTGCCAACTTTGAAGATATTATCACAGGTTTAGGAGAAGATAGACAGAGAGAAGGCTTATTAAAGACCCCTTTAAGAGCAGCAAAAGCTATGGAATTTCTTACTCAAGGCTACACACAGGATCCTTCAGAAATTTTGAAATCAGCTCTCTATAAAGAATCCTATAGCGAAATGGTTATTGTTCGAGATATAGAGTTATATAGTCTATGTGAGCATCATTTGCTTCCTTTTTTTGGCAAAGCACATATTGCCTATATACCCAACGGATACATTGTTGGATTGAGCAAAATACCCCGATTAGTAGATGTATTCTCAAGAAGATTGCAGGTACAAGAGCGTTTAACATCAGAAATTCTTGAATGCATGGAAACTACCTTAAAACCTCATGGAGTAGCAATAGTTATTGAAGCTAGACATATGTGTATGATGATGCGTGGAGTTCAAAAACAAAATAGTTTGACTACAACTTCCGCTTTTACGGGTGTATTTAAGACCTTTGAGACTCGAAATGAGTTTCTAAACTTGTTGAATAACAAAGAAAGATAATGTCTAAAACAGCTTATATTTTTCCCGGACAGGCCAGTCAGTTTATAGGCATGGGCAAGAATTTATATGATTCGAATCCCACTGCTAAAGCTATCTTTGAACAGGCAAATGAAATTCTTGGATTTCGAATTTCAGAAGTCATGTTTGAAGGAACAGATGAACAATTAAAGCAAACCAATATAACCCAGCCCTCGGTATTCTTGCATTCAGTTGTTTGTGCAAGTGTTGCTGGACTTCCACATAGTTTATTTGGAGTTGCAGGACATTCTTTAGGAGAAATATCAGCTTTAGTTATTGCTGGAGTTCTGAGTTTTGAAGATGGACTTCGTCTTGTTCAAATTCGTGCAACTGCTATGCAAAATGCATGTGAAATGAATCCCGGCACTATGGCTGCAGTCGTTGGTTTGTTGGATGAACAAATAGAAGATGTTTGCAATAAAATATCTGAAGAGATTGTTGTGCCTGCAAATTATAATTGCCCTGGACAGCTCGTGATTTCAGGAAGTTTAGAAGGTATTAAAGTGGCAGAACAAAAACTGATTGAAGCTGGAGCAAAAAAAGTTATTCTTTTGCAAGTGGGTGGAGCATTTCACTCACCACTAATGGAACCTGCTAAACTTATTTTAGAACAAGCCATAAATAATACTCAATTTGTTTCAGCTCAATTTCCTATTTATCAGAATGTAAATGCATTACCATATACTGGTCCTGAAGAAATAAAACGAAATCTTATTGCTCAACTTACTTCCCCAGTTCTTTGGTCTCAGACAATAAAAAACATGATTGATGATGGTGCAAATAACTTTGTCGAAGTAGGTGGAAATGGGACAGTTTTATCAGGATTTTTAAAACGAATTGATCGAAACATCCCTGTGGTAAGTATATAATAATTAATAGAAATTTAATAATGATAAGCAAGGGTAAGCTACTTCTTTCTGAACCATTTATGACTGATCCGAATTTCAAGAGATCGACCATACTAATTACAGATCATGATGAAGAAAATGGAACTGTTGGATTTGTTTTGAATCAAAAAAGTAGCTATAGAATAGAGGAATTATTGGAAGACATAGGTGACTTTAGTGCTGAAGTGTACTTAGGTGGACCTGTTTCCAACAACATACTGCATTTTTTACATTGTGTCGGAGATCTTTTGGAAGATTCGATTCCAATTTCAAGAGGAGTCTATTGGAGTGGAGATTTTGAAGCGATGAAATTTTTAATCGCACAGGGCCTTATAAATAATGATAGCATTAGATTTTATCTTGGATATAGTGGTTGGTCAGAAGGCCAACTGCAAACTGAAATAGATGAACATTCATGGATTATAGAAGATATGGATCCCAATTATCTTTTTAATCAGAATGCAGAATCTATGTGGAAAGATATACTAAGAGCAAAAGGAGAGACTTTCACAGCAATAAGTGAGATGGATGGAGATTATATTTTTAATTAAGCAAAACATTTAGAATTGATTCGTGTACAAAACCTAAGTTTAAATTACGGAGAGAGAAGTCTTTTTGATGACATCTCATTTACTGTAACACAGGGTGAAAAACTAGCAATTACCGGTAGAAATGGCTCCGGTAAATCGACACTGTTTAAAATATTAACAGGTCAAATACGTCCCGATAAAGGGGTTATTGAAAAACCAAAAGAAATAACCGTTGGTACGTTGAAACAGGAACTTCCTGAAGACAATGGATTTACTATTAAAAAAGAAATACTTAATTCTTTAGATGATCTTAGAGAATTGACTGAAGAGTTGCACCAGTTAGAGCTTATACTTTCAGACACTACAATCTCAGAGAAAAAGATGATGTCTGCCGTTGAAAGAATGCATGATGTCCATCATCGATTAGAATATCTCAATGCGGATAAAATTGAAGGTGAAATTGATAAAATTGTATTGGGATTGGGTTTTACGGTAAGTGACTTCGAAAGAAGAACGAATGAGTTTAGTGGTGGTTGGAGAATGAGAATTGAGTTGGCGAAACTCTTATTACAAAAACCTGATATTTTGTTACTGGATGAGCCAAATAATCATCTAGACATTATCTCTATCCAATGGTTAGAGAAATATCTTATTAATTATGAAGGTACTGTAGTAATCATTTCACATGATTTGATGCTTGTTGATAAAATTGCAAAAAGAATCATTGAAGTTGATCGTGGTAGGGTATATGATTTTAAGGGATCTTATTCAGATTTTATTACTTATAGAAAAGAACGAAAGGAAATTGAACAAAGTGAATTTAATTCACAACAGAAACTCATTCAACATAAAGAAGCATTGATTGATAAATTTAGGGCGAAAGCGAATAAAGCAAGTTTTGCAAAATCTCTCCAATCTGAATTGGCCCGAATGGATGTTATCGATGAGCCGGAAGGTGAACAAGGTGTAATGAGATTGAGATTCAACGCATGCAGACCAAGTGGAAGAGTTGTAGTTGAAACAAAAGATTTATCTAAAAGTTATGAAGCTCATCATGTTCTGGATCATGTAAATATTGTCATTGAGCGTGGACAGAAATTGAGTTTTATTGGTCAGAATGGTCAAGGGAAAAGTACCATGGTGAAATTAATTAGCAAAAGTATTTTGCCAACTTTGGGAGTATTGAAACTTGGACATCATGTTAAAATTGGATATTATGCTCAAGAACACGGTGAATTATTAACCCTTACTGATACAGTGCTAGAAGCTGTTGAGCACGCTTCAATTCCAGAAGCTAGACCTAATATAAGAAGAGTTTTAGGTAGTCTTGGATTCAAAGGTGAAGACATTGACAAACGAATTTCTGTGCTTAGTGGAGGAGAAAAATCTAGAGTTCGATTAGCCATGCTTTTGGTTCAGGAACACAATATACTGATTCTCGATGAACCAACACATCACTTAGATCTAGCATCGAAAGAGGTGCTCAAAGAAGCAATAATAAATTACGAAGGAACGATTATTATTGTCTCGCATGATAGAGAATTTTTAAGAGGACTTGCAGAGAAAACATTTTTCTTCGCGAATAAAGAGATTAAAGAATTCCATGGTGATATAGATTATTTTCTTGAGAAAACAAGCTCTGATTCATTACAGGAAACTTTTAAGGTTCCAACAAAAAATAAAAATGAGCAACCTATTGAGAGTCCCACAAATCTTGAAGATAAAAAGAAGATAAAAAGAAAAATTGATCAGATAGAACAGGATGTTGCAAAACTTGAGCGCAAAAAAATTGAATTGGAAGAAAAAATGGCAATTCCCGATTTCTTTTCTAATGCAGCATATTCCAAAACAATGGAGGAATATGGCGCGGTTCAAAATCAGTTAAAAAACAAGAATTCAGAATGGGAATCACATATGCTGGAAATGGAAATTTAAGCTGAATTTACTGATCTATCAGAACCCTAAGGTCATATTTCAACTCATTTTGGACCTAAATTTGTAATTCAAAATTCCCCATTGGAATTGATAAATTTCTACATAGCTACTTGATAATAAGTGCATTACTTATTGTAAATTAATTGTTATTCGAAACGACAATCCTTTCTCAAAGGGTTCTATGGACTATATTTGCATTCTATTATTGTATATGTCACAAATCAGAAATATTGCGATTATCGCTCACGTTGACCACGGTAAAACAACCTTGGTTGATAAAATTTTACATCAGTCAAAACTTTTTAGAGACAATCAGGATACTGGTGAACTAATTCTGGATAGCAACGAACTTGAAAGAGAGCGTGGAATTACCATATTAGCAAAAAATGTTTCTGTGCGATACAAGGACATAAAAATTAATATCATTGATACACCTGGTCACTCCGATTTCGGTGGAGAAGTTGAAAGGGTATTAAATATGGCTGATGGTGTGTTGTTGTTGGTAGATGCATTTGAAGGTGCCATGCCACAAACAAGATTCGTATTGCAAAAAGCCTTGTCCATGGGCAAAAAAGCAATACTAGTAATCAATAAAGTAGATAAACCCAATTGTCGTCCTGAAGAAGTTCACGAACAAATATTTGAGTTGTTTTTCAATTTAGATGCAACAGAAGATCAACTGAACTTTCCAACTGTATATGGCTCTTCTAAGCAAGGTTGGATGAGTGCTGATTATAAATTGCCAACTGAAGATGTTACTTACTTGTTGGATATGATTATAGAGCATATTCCTGAACCTAAAATTGAAGAAGGAAACTTGCAAATGATGATTTCTTCATTAGATTATTCAACTTTTATTGGAAGAATAGCAGTAGGAAGAGTAAGTAGAGGAGATATAAGAATTAATACACCTGTTTCATTAATTAAAAGGGACGGAAGTGTTCAGAAATCAAGAGTTAAGGAATTGTATACTTTTGAAGGTCTAGGTAAGTCTAAGACCACTGAAGTATTGGCAGGTGATATTTGCGCTATATTTGGAATAGAAAATTTCGAAATTGGTGATACTGTTTGTGATTTTGAGTCTCCTGAAGGATTGACACCAATCAGTATTGATGAGCCTACAATGTGCATGTTATTCACCATCAACAACAGTCCTTTCTTCGGAAAGGAAGGTAAGTTCGTAACATCAAGACATTTGCGTGAAAGATTAGAAAAGGAATTAGAAAAAAATCTTGCCATGAGAATGGAAGATACAGATTCACCGGATTCGATCTTAGTATATGGTCGAGGCATATTGCATCTATCAATACTAATTGAAACTATGCGCCGCGAAGGATATGAATTACAAGTTGGACAACCAAGAGTAATTATTAAGATGATTGATGGCGTTAAATGTGAACCAATAGAAATACTTACGATTGATGTTCCTGATGCATTTTCAGGTAAGATCATTGAGCTTGTAAGTCAAAGAAAGGGAGAGATGACCATCATGCAGCAGAAAGGTGATCTTATACATTTAGAGTTTAATGTGCCTTCAAGAGGATTGATTGGACTGCGTAACATGCTACTAACAGCTTCTGCAGGAGAAGCAATCATAGGACATCGTTTTTCAAAATTTGAACCATGGAAGGGAACTATTCCTTCAAGAGTAATGGGAGTATTTGTTTCAAAAGAATTGGGCGCTTCAACAGGTTATTCAATAAATAATCTTCAAGATCGTGGATCATTCTTTATTGATCCGGGTGATGTTATCTACGTCGGTCAAATAATTGGTGAACACATTAGACCGGGAGATCTTGTAGTTAATGTTATTACAGGTAAGAAATTAACCAACATGCGAGCTTCTGGTTCTGATGGAACGACACACATAACTCCAAAAAGAAACTTCTCTTTGGAAGAAGCATTAGAATATATTCAAGAAGATGAATACGTTGAATTGACCCCAAAATCAATTCGATTACGCAAAATCATTTTGGATGAAAATGATAGAAAAAAGGCTTCTAGACAAATGGAAATGGCTGAATAATAATAATTATTCTTTCATCCATTCTGCACTTTTTGATTGATTTCGTGAATTGATGTTTTGCCATTATAAAGTAATTTGGAGATTCCTTTACTACCTGAGAATTATAGCATCATTCTCAAACGGTCGTTTGCAGCATTCAATTTCTTTATTGAATGATCATCTTCTTAATAAAACTTTTTCCGTCCAAATTTTGAACATAAAGCATATAAAAACCTGGGCTTAAATCATACAAGGAAATATCAATCTTATTTTCTGAAGAGAAAGTAATACTCTTTTGAAATCTTCCCTGTGTATCATAAATCAAAATTCTACCTGTCAAGACTTTATTCAAATTCAATTGAATTTCATCGTGTGCAGGATTTGGATATAACTCAATTGTTAGATCTTCCGCACGGTCAATATTATTTGTTGTAATACAGTTTACATCGTTATAACTTGACTTAGAGCTTATTTTAAAAGTGCCTGTACCATCCGGACATCTTTCTAAGGAATTATCGGCCGCAATTAAATTAAAGCTAAGACTGTCAAGGATTAGACCATCCGGTCTTGAAAGTATAAGTTCTTCTCCACTGGCAGATAGTTTAAAATTTGCGTGTAAATTATTCTGAGTGGATTTGTCTTCATCCAACCATAGTACAATTCTATTTTTTGAAGAGATGATTGATCCTTTAGGAAATTCCCATTTGTCTTTTTTCGTAAAATCATCAGACAAATAAATTCCACTTAGATCAATATTCTGATCTGTGTTATTATATAATTCTAACCAATCTTCAAATTTATCATCACTGGTATCCAACACGGTTGTCTTATTGCTGGACATTAATTCATTGATTACAACATCACTTTTATTAATGGCTGAGAAAATTTCTGTAGCTTCGAGATTGTAATATTCATATTCAGCTCGCATTGGACTGAAAATTCCTGCAAGATTATTTTCACCATAAATGTAATATTGAGTTTTTCGACTGCTCGCAATCATTGAATTTCCATAAATTCCGTCATTAGCAAGAACATCATGATGCATTCCATCATCAAATAATGTTTGTTTTGTAAAAGGATAGGATTTGTTTTTTCGATATCCCAAAAATGTTGTATTGCCATTGGTGAGTTGAATATTTATCCATAAAGTATCTCCAACTTTCGGATTGGGTTTATCCCATTTTATATTTGTTATAGTTGGTGGAAGCGCTGTGAATTCGCCTACGGTTTTAAAATAATTTAATCTAGCATTCATAAGAGTTGAAATACCTGGTGTTCCACCTCCTGGTCCGCCTCCTGAACTAATTGGCGCAGTTAATGATGTAAGATATGAAGCATAAGTTGTAAGACTATTTGGATCTGTTTTTATAAAAGAGTCTATTACAGTTTGAAGTTTTTTTGCCTCAACTTCATATTCCTTATTATTTATAAATTCACTACATAAAGTCCGAATGTGTGCTGTATACATTCTTCTCTGTTGTGGGTGCTCAAGAATTTTTTGAATTAATGGTCTTGCAACATTGGTTTCTCCGGTGAAGAAGGGAATTTTATCTGTAGTCGTTCCTCCTGCACCACCAACACCTCCAGGGAAGCCACCAATGCTCATATTTAAGTCCCAAATGACCGGTAGAAAGCGACCAAAGTCATCTTCATAAAGATAATAGTTTTGTGCAAAAGAACCTGTATAGCTATCATAATTTGAAAAAACACTATTGTAAGCATGCATCCATATGGTCCTGTCAATGTCTAAAATTTTGGAAAGGTTTTTTGAATTGTTTTTAAGACTATCCATTAATGCAATAAGCTTATACCATCCAATTCCATTTTCCATCCCGTAATAGATGTAATATTTTGAACTGTCATAACCATTGAAAACTAAATTACTTGTAGAATTTGCACCAGGTTTGTCCGGATTCCCCTTAACAAATACATGGTCTGAGCTTCCGTAATGATCGCTACAGAATTTTTTATTTACAGCTTCAACGTTGGTATAGAGACCAATATAAACATCATTTATGTACAACAATGAAAAATTCGCACTAGAACAATCCATATAATTTGAAAGTATAGAATAAGACAAGGCCTCCCGAACTCCTGATGGATCAGAAAAATTATTTCCTAACTTAATACTGGTATATTTTTGATAGTCCTGACTGTTATTTATCCAATCTAGTTTAATATGTAAAGGATTCTTTACCTGAGTATTTCTATAAGAGCTATTTCCTTTATATTTCACGCCGACACTATCATAATGGATGCCATTAATTAAGCATGATTTTGCCAAGATATAATCTTCCTTTCCAGCCTTTGCAGAATCTAGTCTATAATCCCAATTAGAATAATCAAAATAAAGCTTAATTACTTGAATTTTCTGGATATCATAAAAATTGTCTGATTGGGAAAAACTCAATCCAATTGAAAAAATATAAAGTAATATGGATAAAAATATAACTGTTTTGTAGCTGATTGATGACATAAGCGGCATGAATTGATAAAAGTATAGTTGAATAAAAACAAAGATACAATTTAATAAAGTAGGTTTTATTCAAGTTGTACGTATTTTATATTTTGAAATTGAGCAATTATTTAGATTTATGACCCAATTGAGGATAAATGTTTCAATGAGAAATAATAACCCAATAGATTATTTTTTTAGGTCAAAACTAATGATCAATTTATAAGATACTTAATCGATATGAAAATGGAGCTACTGAAATCAGTCTTAGATGTTTAACTATAGCTTCAAAAAATTTATTTTACCAAATTGAATTTCATTTATGAGGTAATAAAAGTGGTAGCTACCGGAAGGCAATAGATCCATTGAAATTTCTATCTCCGTTTTATTTTTAAAACGATATTCTGAAATAAGCTTGCCTTCAGCATTCAAGAGCCAAAGCGTTATTTTATTGTACTCCTTTTCAAATCTTAGCTTTGCTTTTTCATGAATTGGATTTGGTAAAAGTTCAATAGGCTCATTTTTAATTGAAATCGGGTATTCATTTATTTTGGTAGGTTGGACTTTAATTAAGTTGACTTTTAGGAGATATGGATTGCATTGTGTGAAAGAAACTACACTGTCTTGAAAAGCATTTCTGTGATTGCTATAATTATAAATTCCACCTAGAATAGATCCTATAAAAATGCTATCGGAGTTTAGCTCGTCCAATGCTACAATTTCTTCATCGTATAATTTGATTTTAGAATTGAGAATAAACTCTGCATTTGTACCAATATAACCAGGCATAGTGTTTTGCAAAGCGAATTCCTGATACAGTCCTGATGAATCTCTTTCAACTCTTGAGATGGTATTTACAAAAGGTATTAAAGGATCTCTAATTAAATTCTTAGTGCTGTCATAATAATACTCAGCCATTCCACCAAAGAAAACTTCATTCATCTGATCTTGTGAACTTGAATAAAATCCTATTTTAGCGCATTGGTAATTAGCGAGGCGCTGATTGAAATTTGGAATATCTGTATAATTGTCAGATTGAATGCTCGAAATATTTAAAAAGGGTCTATTTTCATTTACCAGAAATACTCCTGAAAAGGCCACAGGTTCAACTTTGTTTCTTTCTGTTACAAAGGGACAAAGATTAAAATCTCTGCGATGGAAATTTAATTCATCTCTTATTCTATTTTGAAAAATTACCTGAAGTGAGTCTCCACGTTCAACTAAATTAAATAGATATGCAGATTCAGTATAAGTTTGAAAATAACCCTTAGAATTATTACTATACTTACCATCAAAACGATGACCTCCAACAAGAAAAAATTTATTATCTATATACTTTAATTGTCCACCTGCAATAGCAAAGGTGTCGTTTGAAATTTGTTTGAAAGCTGGATTGATGTTTTCCTTTTTAGCAATAAGATTTAATAGCTGAACTAAATCAATTTGAATAAGTCGTGAATATGTGACATAATTACCCTTAGAATTTTGACCATAACCTCCAAGAACTATGAGCTTGTTGTCTCTCTGACAGAAGTTAGTATTACTAGAACTCAATGATTCTAATAGACTGCTGTCTAAAGATTCTAATGAAATAGTCTGTGCAATATTTTTGGAAAGATCAAACAGGATCAGTGATCGATTGGAATAATCTCTCTCAAATCCGCTTGCTTTATCGTGTAAACCATCTTTTCGACCTCCAAATATTAATAAAGTGTCCGCGATTCTTCCAAAAGAGAAGGAATGTAATCGAGCTGCTTCTGCAATTCGGAATGTATCAATTTGAAAAGAATAGTTGAATTGTGCCTGAGAATGATTATATTGAAAAACAATTAGAATTAAAAGACCAAGTAAATTTTTATTTAATTTCAAAGGTTTACTTTTTAGTTCATTAAAATCACTAACTTTTCAATCTTGTCACTGACGACTGTTGACTGATTACTGACGATCCCGAGGCTCTTCGTGCCTCGAGGATTTCGGCTTCGCCTCAACTGACGACTGACCACTGACCACTGTCAACTGACCACTTTTCAAAATCTACCACTTCTCCTTTGGCAATTTAGTCATTCCAAAAAATCTTCGAACACTGTACTTGCCAATTCCATACACCCAAACATGCAATAAACCTCCAATGATTGCAATGTTTTTCATAAAAATTATTGAATGTATATTCCTAACATTTGCTGGATCATCCCAAAATGAATACACTACAAAGGTTACCGGAACCCAATATATCAAAAGTAAAAAGACTGCAAAATTTGTTCTGTATCCGATAAGTAAAAATATTCCGCCAATAGTTAATGCAAAAATTGTCCCATAAAGCAATAGATCTTGATTCCAATTGAAGCCATATTGATGCATAGTTTCTTTGGTTCGATCAATAAACTTAATTGAAGTAAATGCTTCGAAAATGAAAATGGTAGAGAGGCACATGCGTGCGACAAGGTCAATGATGTCCTTCATAAATTAATGAGAAATTTTTACGCGGAAAAAGATTGTCCGCAACCACAGGTGTCTTTTGCATTTGGATTAACAAAAGAGAATCCTCTATTATTTAAACCTTCAATCCATTCAATCTGCATTCCAACCAAATATAAGGAATGTGCTTTTTCCATAAATATACGCAAACCGTCAATTTCAAATATTTGATCCTGTTCCTTCTGAGTATCATAACCTAATACGTAACTGAATCCAGAACATCCGCCTCCTTTTACTCCTACTCGAAGTCCGTGGTCATCTGGAATATTCTGCTCAGTTTTTATCCTCCTAAGTTGATAAAGTGCTGATTCTGTTATGATTATTGGTGCTTCTGTAACTGTTTCCATCTCTTAAATTTCAATATAAAGAACACAAATTTAGACTATTTTGTTCTATCCAATGCTCAAAGCTTTCTCTACCTTTGCAGAATAATAGTACCGAATGGATTTTTTTTTAGATTTTGTTGGATCAATTGGACCCGCAGTGGTTGTGTTTATTACTGTTTACTACATGTTGAATCAATTCTTTGCACATGAAAGGTTTAAAACAAAGGTATTACAACAACAAAAGTCCAATGAACAGATACTACCTTTAAAACTACAAGCTTACGAAAGATTGGCCCTGTTTCTAGAAAGAGCTAAAATTCCTAATTTAATGTTGAGGTTTCCAAAATCTGATATGACAGAATCACAATGGATAAGTACCCTAATGATGGCTGTTCAACAAGAATATGAACACAATCTTGTTCAACAAGTCTATGTCAGTGATTCATTATGGAGTATAGTGTCACTTTCCAAAGATGAATTATTTCATAGTCTCAACTCAATAGCTAACCAATACGAAAACTCAACACATGATTCTGCAACAATTAATGGAGATATTGAACACGCCAATCAAACTTTGAATAAAGCACTTGCTGCTATTAAACAAGAAGTAAAGTTAATTCTTACTTAGTCATTAATTTTTAAAAATTGTCTTTTCCTTTGCCGAATTAAACCAATGATTGTTTGTAATTAAATTGTCAAGAATCTTTTAAGTTATCAGTATTCATAATTAGTTTGAATATTATACTTTTTGTAATAGTTATAGGGGGATACATTAAAACTATTTGAATCAATTCGCTTAAAATAATTATGAATATAAATGATTGGATTGGAACCATAGGTGTAAGCTTACTCTTACTTGCCTATATTCTCAATTTAAAAGACTTGATACACAAAGAAAGTATAAGCTATTTATGTTTAAATACTTTAGGTGCAGGATTAGCATGTATAGCTTCTGTCTTATTAAATTATGTGCCATTTATCATTTTAGAAGCGACTTGGACTATTGTGTCTTTGTATGGATTTTTTAATTATTTTAATAAAATTTAAAAAGATTGTAAATATTTGAATAATGATTCAGGTACATAAAATGCTCAAGATTATAATTTATAGCCGATGACAAAACAAATTGCTATTAGTTTGCTATTGCTTTTTATTACATCATACCTCATTTCAGGACAAGCTGACTTTGAAATCAAACAAAAGTATTTCTCAAAGGATGAATTAATAGCTGATTTATCGTATTTGAAAAATAAATTGGAGACAACTCACCCAAGTCTTTATTTGTATAATTCAAGCTTTATCATTCAAGCTGCTTTTGATAGTTTGGCACAGAGTTTATCCAAGCCGCAAACAGAATTGGAATTTTATAAAAGTATTACAATCTTGAGTTCAATAATTAAAGATGGACATACATTGCTTTTGCCAAGTATCAAATCAACAGAATATCATGATAGAAACAGTTTGTTTTTGCCTTTTCATTTTGTGATACTAAATAATCAATTGTATGTGGATCAGCTGTGTACTATGAATAATTCTATACCTATTGGTTCTGAAGTATTAAGCATTAATGATATACCTACAAACGAAATAATCAAGCAATTAACTGACAGACAGGTTAGAGATGGAAACAATCAAACTTATCCTTTATGGATAATTAGTACCTATTTTAGAGAATACTTCAGTTATATTTTCGGACATCCTGAAAATTATAAAATAAGTTACAAAATTGATGAAAAATTAAATACAGTTTTAATTAATGGCTTAAGCAAAGACAGTATTTTTTTTTATCGAAATCAAAGATATCCAGACAAAGTATTTTATAAAATTCCTAAAGATGGAATTAAGCTTAAGTTATTCGAAGAAAAAAAATTTGCGCTTCTGACTATTAAAGATTTTCACAACTCTGTATTAAAAAATGAATATAAGCAAAATTTTAAAAAGGTAATTTCTTCATATTTTGACCAATTAAAAAAAAGTAAAGCTGATAACTTAATTATTGATATTAGAAATAATCAAGGAGGTGATATTGAAAATGCAGTATTTCTACTTTCATACTTGCTAGACAAACCATTTGCTGTAGTGCAAGGCTATTTAACAATTAAAAATGGGCAATTATGTAAATGTAGTGGGCCTTCCATGGGAATACATAAAATTAAATCAAATAATTTTCACGGCAAACTTTATGTGTTGATTAATGGAGGAAGTTTCTCTAATTCAGGAATTGTTTCTTCCTGTTTGCAAGCTAATAATAGAGCTATATTCATCGGGCAAGAATCTGGGGGTAATCCTGACATTATTTCAGGATTTGTGAAGGAATTGAGTTTGCCAAAAACCAAAATTCGGTTACAATTACCAACCAAGCAATTTAGAATTACAACCAAACAGAAAATTGATGGACATGGTGTGCTGCCAAATATTGTAATGATTCCAAAGCTTGAAGATATTATTGAAAATATCGACACAGAATTGAATATGACTATTGACATTATTGTTAGATCAAGTCGATAAAGCTAAAGAAAGCAATAGACAATAAATCTAATATATTTATTTTTGGATAGTAATACTTGCAGCTGAGAACAACAAAATTTTTCTCAGGGATTTGTATACTTCCCAATTCAAAAAAAGTCTATATTTCTCAAAAAATAGCGGACTATAGACGACTCTTAATCAATTACATTTAAGTACAACTTCTTGAGTAAATACATGGTTGCTTTCATGTCCGGCTCTATCTTTGACATAGATTTCATAACTAATTGTATCTAAAGGAAATTGTGGAGGTGAAGTACAGGGTGGAATATTATTTGGAAAAATACAACAAGTAGTATAATTCCTAATTTGAAAAGTTCCCGTGATTAATTTTCCATTTGAATCAGGAATATCCGGCATTTTGAATTGATCAGAAATAATATTTGTCCTTCGGTCGATTACAAAAATATCTTTTCTTGCATCAGAACTTCCCCAACCAAGATCTCCATCTCCATCTTCAAAATCAATACTTATCCAAATGGAATCCTGATTAAGATCTCCCTGAATCATAGTTGATTTACTCAGTCCGGCTAGTTTTATTAAAGGAATTTCAGAGTGGGTGTCAGAGCTTATACAATGGGAAAGAAGTAGCAATGTAGCTAATGAAAATGAAATTAGAATCAAGCTTCTCATGAGATAAAATTACTAAGATTTGTTGAGAACATGCATGATTTAATCACAGATAGTTCTAGAACGTAAAATTTATTCATCGTATAAGGCTTTTTTGTAAGCTTGTATACAGCGTTTTGCTGAACTTGACAGTTCAACAATTGGCTCAGGATAATTTGAACTGCCAAATTCAGGTATCCAACTTTTAATGTATTCGAATTCAGGGTCAAATTTTTTTTGCTGAATATATGGATTAAAAATTCTAAAATAAGGAGCTGCATCTGTTCCACAACCTGCCACCCATTGCCATCCACCATTGTTGCTTGCTAAATCATAGTCTAATAATTTTTCAGCAAAATAAGCTTCTCCCCAACGCCAATCAATCAAAAGATTTTTCACAAGAAAACTAGCAGTAATCATCCTTACCCGATTGTGCATAAATCCCGTTGTATTCAATTCTCTAATGCCTGCATCCACCAATGGTATTCCAGTTTTTCCATTGCACCAAAGTTGAAATTCCTTTTCATTATTTCTCCATTCGATCTTATTGTATTTATTTTTAAAACAATCAACAACAACATTAGGAAAAGCCTGAAGAATGGAGGAATAAAATTCACGCCATAAAAGTTCGATTAAAAACATTTCATTGAATTTCGCCGCCATGACAAAATATTCTCGAATACTAATTGTTCCAAATCTAAAATGAATACCTAGTCTTGAAGTTCCGGATTTATTCGGATAGTCCCTGGTTAAATGATAATTATTAATGCTAAATTCTGATAATTGAATCGCTGGAATTATAATTTCAGTTTGGCAAAAACCAATTTCTTCTAATGTAATTTCTTTAGTATAAATTAATTTATTGAAATTGTTAAAATATTTTTCAGTAGGGTAGGATTTAAGAAAGTACGAATTTTGAATTTCAGAATTATTACTTATTAACTTTTTAAAGCATGCTTTTTTATATGCAGTAAAAACAGTATAAGGCAAACTATCACTTTTTCTAATTTCCTCAGATTCAAATATTAAATGATCTTTGAATTGACTAAAAATAATATTATTTTTTATTGCCAAATGATGTATTCTTTGGTCTCGCTCTTTAGCATAAGGTTCATAATCTTTATTGCAAAATATTCTTTTTATTGAATATTTTTGAATCCATGTATTCCAAGCTTGATCAGGAGTATCTATAGTGCAAATGAGATCACTTCCGTAGACTTGTAATTCTTCTTTTAATAAACTAATTCTATGTTGAATAAATTGAACTCTGGCATCACTTTTACTTGACAATAAATCAAGAATATTTTTGTCATATATAAAAAAACACTGAACAGGATTTCCAGATTTTAAAGCATGCATTAAGCCCGCATTATCTGACAATCTTAAATCCCTCCTAAACCAAAAAGCAGTAATATTCATCACGCGCAAAAACAGCAAATCTTATAATATTGTTTAAACTTATGTTAATAAATTATTTAATAAAATGATTATGGTGCAATTGAGTTTAATTTTGTGCAAAATTCAAATCATGTTAAAGTTTTCTTTTTGTTTCTTAATGCTTGGATTGTTAATTTTTCAGTGTAAGAATGACTCTAAAGGCTCAGATCCTGCATTATCCGGAATAGAGAAAGAATTCGAATCTAAGCCTACAGAAGAGAATTTTTCTAAACTTGTCAACAAATATCTAGAAATTATAAAGGATTCAGCAAAAGATCAGGATATCAGCGCTTTGTTGGTAAAAGCGGCCAATGCATCGAAAAAAATGAACAAGTCAGATTATGAATTGCTCTTTACTAACAATCTTGTTAAGAATTATCCAACACATGAAGCTAATAAAGCCAATATTATAAGAATGATTAGTCTTTTACATTTAGTTGGAAAACATACCACAGCAGATGTATTGGCTTATTCATACATTAAAGCTTATCCGGATGATTCAGAAGTTGCTGCACTAAAATCAAAACTGCCTAAAGAATCAACACCTGAATCGTATATTCTTGAAATTGGGCAATCTATTTTTTCAGATACTGTAAAGGGATTTGATGATCAAAAAGCTATGGCTTACGTGGATGCTTGCGAAGCATTTGCAATGGTAATTCCAAATGATCCTCAAGCTTCGGAATTCCTTTTTAAAGCCGCTGAAACTTCAACGACTTTAAAGACTTATGACAAGTCATTCTCATTATATGATTGGATAATAAGTAAGTATCCAAACTCTAGTAGAGCTCCAATTGCACTTTTTATGAAAGGGTTTATTTTTGATGGTACATTAAGAGATTCATCAAATGCTGCTAAATTTTATAACGAATTTATTCAAAAATATCCTGAAAGTCCATTTGTAAAAGATGCTAAAGTCTTACTTTCTAATTTAGGTAAAACAGATGAGCAGGTTTTAGAAGAAATAAAATCAAAAGGAAAGTAATTGTCTAGCTACAAATTTACAAACTTGTTTAGCCAGGATTTCGACAATGGCTTAAGCCATTCACTCAGAAATTGACTTTTGGAAGAAACTAAAGAATCAAAAAACAAAGTGTTTTCAGTTATTCTATTTTGTTTTATTGCATCATCTAGATCCTGTAATTTAATCGTTTTTACTTCTTCGTTTTCTAAGTAATGACAATTCATTCGATCAAAAAAATCTACTTGATATTGTTTAGAAAGGTCTTGAATAAAATGCACTGATTTATCAATAGAGCATCCTCCTGGAATATTTTTGCTTTCGTCTACTACCAAGACAATAAAGTAATTATGTAGAATTCCACCAGTAGAAACGAGTTCTTGCTGATGGCTATGCCAGGTATTATTAAAATTCTGAATAACTGAATGAATATCTGGAATAAAATTATCCGGTATCCTTTTATCTGAAGCATAGATCCAGATCCTTGATGCGTCGGGAAAAGCCAATAAATCTAACATAGTTGTCAAACGCTTTTTTCTAAGATTAGTTCTGAAAGATCATAAACCATTATCTCTTCTTGCTTGTCCTTTGACTTAATTCCATCTTGTAACATGGTAATGCAAAATGGACAGTTGGCAACAACTTTACGGGTTCCATTCTGAATTATTTCTTCAATTCTCTCTTCGTTTATTCTTTTATTTCCTGGCTCATCTTCCTTAAACATCTGGGCTCCTCCAGCACCACAACATAGTCCGTTTTTCCTGGATCTTTTTAATTCTTTAATTTCAGATTGTAATGCTTGAATAACACTTCTTGGAGCTTCGTAAATATCATTTGCACGGCCCAAATAACAAGAATCGTGATAACTAATGATTTCTGATTTTTGATCTTTGAATTTTATTTTCCCTTTTTGAATCAATTCTTCTAAGAACTGAGAATGATGCATAACTTCATAATTACCACCTAATTCGGGATACTCATTTTTAAGAGTATTAAAACAGTGTGGACAGGTACATACGATTCTTTTTATTTGATAGGCATTTAGTGTTTCAATATTTTGCAAAGCAAGCATTTGAAATAAAAATTCATTCCCTGCTCTTCGTGCCGGATCGCCAGTACATTTTTCTTCATTACCAAGAATTGCAAATTTAATATCCGTTTTCGTTAATATTTCTGCAAAAGCTCTAGATACTTTTTGTGCACGTGCATCGTATGAACCTGCACATCCAACCCAGAATAAAACATCTATTGATTCTCCTTTGGCAATTACTTCACTTAAAATAGGAATATTCATAAATTATGGAATAAAAATTTTTATGCTGTTTAGGAATTTTGAATTCAAGTATAACTGAGCGAAATAGGTGCCGCTATTAATGTTTGAATTAATAATAAATTGTTGATCACCTGATTGTTTTAAATAATTTATTTCCTGACCGAATAGATCTATAAGTTTGACCTTAATTCCTGAAGGGCCAAATTTGTTGCCCACAAGATTAATTATTTTATTCACAGGATTATAAGTCAAATGTATAGTACCAATGTTTTTCGTTTCATGGCTAGAACTTACCTTCCATGTTCTATAAAGTGTTGCTAATGAATCAATTGGATCTATTTTATTTCTTGTTGAAGAAACTTTAAGGTCTAGGAAAAGCGAATCGATTGTATCTGTTGGTTTTGCTACTCTTAAGAAAGAAGAACGAGAAGACAGTCCTTCATTGAGACATCGTGAATCAGCTCCAGGAATAATCGCCCCTTTCATCGCCTCCATTAATCGATCCGCAAGACTTCCATTGCTTCTAAGAAATCGAGCCTCCATGGAGTCAAGTACAAATTGACCGATTAAAATATTTCCCTGTATAGTATAATATCGACCTATTATATGATTTTTTACATCCAAACAATTTATTCCTGTATAAGCTTCAGTACTTGGTTCTCCATTTGGTTTTAATAATGCAATTCCATACTGCCTTATGTAAGGATTATTGGCAACATCATTGTTAATTAGAAATTCAATAATTTCAGGAGCAGTTTTTCCATCTTGTAAAAGGGAGTTTGCCAGCAATTGATTGTTGGCATCCCAATAAGATTGTGTATGAATAGCGCCTAATCCGGGAACAACATCAGAAATGATTAATGCTTCAAATCCTTCTCGATCAATGGATAAACAGGTTGCACCAGCGCTGCCAACTTCTTTTGTTGTTGTATCTACCGCAACAATGGAGAAAGTGTGTTGAGCTGAGAGTTGGTTAAATATAAAACAAAATAAAATTAGTTTTTTCATAATAATATTTCAATTAATTTAATCCTTTGTCCAAGCATCTCTTGAATTTGGCACCTGCCATACGGATTGATTGTTTTCAAGACTATTGAACATTGGCAACCATTCTGATGGGCCACCTGAACGCATTAGAATGTCATACCTTCTCATCTCCAGTATAGGTTTCAGTGGATTGATTAATACCGGACAGGCCTCGACACAAGCATTACAAGCAGTACAAGCATAAAGCTCTTCTGAACTTATCCGATCAAATAAATTTTTGCCATCCTCTTGGAATACTTTTTGATTGTTTTCTGCAAGTTGATTTCCAATTTCATCTGCGCGATCACGAATATCCATAATTATTTTTCTGGGACTAAGTTTTTTGCCAGTAAGATTTGCAGGGCAAACAGAAGTGCAGCGTCCACATTCTGTACAACTATAAGCTTCAAGAATTGTCCTCCAACTCAATTCATTGATATCTTTAGCACCAAAACTTTCTCTTGCTTGAGTCAATTCCACAGTTTGTAATCCCAGCATGCCTCTAACCTCATTTTCAATTTCCGGAATATTGCTCATCTTTCCTCTGGGATTCAAATCACTGTAATAACTGTTGGGAAAGGCAAGAAATATGTGAAGATGTTTGGAATAAGGGAGGTAAACAATAAAGCCATATATTATTGTTAGATGCAACCACCAACCTATTCTTTCCATTAAAATTAAATAATCTGATGGCCAATTTTGAAGAAGTTGAGAAATGTTATTGGATAAAAATAATTCGCCGGTATAAACATAATGATTTGGATGAAGTAATTGCAATTGTTGATCAGCGCTGTTCATTGTAAAAATTCCAATAATCAACAATATCTCTCCTAACAGAATTAAATTTGCATCAAGTGAAGGCCAGCCATTGAGTTCTGGTTTTTGAAATCTCAATAATTTAATGATGTTCCTTCTGCATAAAAAAATAATTGTAGATATGAATGCCAACAAAGAAAGGATCTCAATAAAATTAATAAGAAATCCATATCCTGATCCAAGTAAGGGGGCAAAAATTCTGTGTCTTCCAGAAACACCATCCAGGATAATTTCCAACAGTTCTACCTGAGTAAGTAAGAAAGCAACATAAATAAATAAATGAAAAATTCCTGCAACAGGCCTTTCAAACATTTTTTTCTGTCCTAGGGCAAAAAATACCATTTTTTTAAATCTTTCGAAATTCGATCCTTCTATTATTTCATCTTTACCAAGTTGAATATTTTGATAAATTCTATAAAAAGCCTTAAAAGCCTTTCTAAATACAAAAAAGCTTAAGAGACAAAAGAGAAGAATTTGAATCATAACAATGTATTAATTTTGCAAATATTGGTAAGGATTCCAATAATGGCTTAAATATAATTAAGGTTTTAATATGGTTATTCTAAACAGCAACCAAATAAAGAATAAAATTATCAGAATTGCCTCTGAAATTCATGAGCGCCATGCTGATTCTGAAGGTTTAATCTTGGCTGGAATTAACAATAAAGGCTTCTTCTTTGCTGAATCCCTTCAAAAGGCCTTATTAAAATTGGGTCAAAGCTCCGTTCGAACTGCTAAACTGAGTTTGAACCCGGCTCATCCTCTTGAGCCAAAAGCAAGCATAGATTTGGATCTGACGAAAATTGCGAGTAAACAAATAATTGTAATTGACGATATTTCAAATACTGGAAGAACCTTGTTTTTTGCAATGGGCCCATTTATGGAAGTAATTACCAAGAAATTGGAAGTTTGCGTGATGGTTGAAAGAATGCATAAGTCCTATCCGATCTGTGTAGATTATTTTGGCGTGCGTCTTGCTACAACCTTAAAACAAAACATTGAACTGCTCTTCAAGGATGGAGAGCCTGTTGAAGCCCAATTAAATTAAATCAAAGCTCAAGTTTATTAGTCTTTTAAGAAGCACAATAGTAATAATCAAAATATTATTGCTTAATAACTTTCGCAATATATTCTTTTTCTTCTTTATCTCTAAGCACAACTAAATATATGCCTGAACTTAGATCTTTTAATTCAAGAAATTCTTTAAAGTTAGTGGAATAATAATTTTGCTGCAATATCAGTCTTCCGGTCATATCCAAAACAGAAATCGACTGAATCAGTTTATCTCTATTCAATAACTCTACATTTACTCTTTCCTCAACTGGATTAGGATAACATACTATTGATTCTTCAGATGCGAAATTATTCCAAGTCATGGTCATGGTACTATCACAAACAGGTTCATAACCCAAACGATAATTCACAAAATTAGGAATACTCGCATGATTCCAAGCCGGTAGATGAATGCCGTGTTGCTCAAAATTGCAGGCTTTGCCTTTCTCATTTGGACTGTGAATGACATGCATTACTCTATTGCTTGTACCTGTACGAATATAGATCTTGCAATCTGGTCCAAGCATTGCTGCGTCAAATCCTGCTGCCCAAATACCTTCGTCTACATAACCATCCCATTTGTCTATATGAACTAGACTACTATTCAAGTCTGTTGCCCAAGTGTCAGCTTGATAAATATCAAAACGATATACAAGATAGACAAACCTCGAATTTGGAGAAAAGGATACTCCAACAGAATGATCATTTGTCTCAGATCCAGTAGTTACATTCAGGAAATTACTTATAACTCCACTTGTTCGGTTGAAATCCATTAAAAACAATCCATTACTTGGAGTCATTCTGGCATATTTTGTACCATCTGGTGAAAAACAAGATTGTGATCCTCCGTCATCCAGATATTCCATTGGAATTCCCAGTTTCATTTCTTTAAATGGCATAGGACCAGCTTCTGTCATTTGAATACTGAAATATAAATCGTTGGCTCTTCCAGGCACTAGAATCCACCAATCTAAATTGTTGGCATGCTTTGTAGCTGTAAGGTCAGATCCAGAAATATTCTTTTGAAGTATTAACTGATTCTTTGATGTTAAATCACCATAACCATTATTCTGACGCAAGTCAATTATGCTGTACAAAAGTTTGGTTGAAGTCGTTCCAGGTAAAGAACTGTCTGGGTCAAATTCATCAAACTTGTGTAATAAAAAATACTTATTAGAATCGAATGTATTGGGAAGAAATAAAGTACAATTAGCACAAGAATAATCTCCATATTTACAACTAAAATCCCACGCCTCTCCTTGATTGATTTTACCATTTGGCATTGGTCTAAATAATCTATCAGAGATATTGCATCCCGCTGTATACATGAGTAAATTTCCACTTCGATCACAAATACTGGCGTTATTTTGCCTAATAATAGGGGTAGGTCTATCTTTTACATAAATACTTAGTGGCTTTGAATTGAAATCAAGTTGAAATCCTTGGAAGTTTGAATCAGTTGTAAACGTTCTATTTCCACCTAACAACCAGATGTAGTCTCTTTTGCCTTGAGCAGTTAATAGAAATGGCAGAATAAATAATATTGCAATTTTCATTATAAAATTGAGTATATTCTTAATTAAAAGCAGACACTCAAATTGGTTTAATTATTTTTTAATAAATTAAACTTTCTAAGTTATTGTATATTCAACTTAAGACTTGTCATTCCTCCATCATGAATAAGTCTTACAAAGTACAAACCTCTCGGGAATGGACAAGATACTCGTGTTGAATAAGGAACTTCTTTCAACATTTTTCCTTCTGAGTTAATAATCTGAACTTGTGTATAATTTTTAGTAGCATTTTTTATTTCAAAATAGTCCTGTGCAGGATTTGGAAAAAGCAAGATATTCTCTTTTGTATATTCATCTTTTAGATCAGTTGTAAAAGTTACATCAGCTGAATACCTCGGCCAAATCTGATAACCTTCTGTAAATGGAGTTAAATTATCAAATTGATTTTCAATTCCTGTTACAGACAATTTTAGACTTTTAGCTGTTGTTTTGGACAGATCACAATCGTTGTCAATGTGCATAAGAAATTCAGTTGTGCCATTTGTAAGTCTTACATTAAATGAATTGCCATTTCCTGTCCATTCGCTTATATCCACAATGCTAAGATCATTAATTCGTATTAGATCAGATTCTAGATTCTCTTCAAGTTTTGTCACAAGCTTCGGTGATTTTAAAGGATTTTTTTCAGTAATAAGCACCACCGTGTCTGGAATTATTTCTGCCTGTCCCATAAACTGATCAACTACTCCTTGAACTATTATTTCATCGCCTTCTGTCACTTTGTAGTTGTGTGATTTTAGAGATGAATAGACTGTAATTCCAGCCGTTTTATCAATTAATGTAAATAATAATCCTGAAGTGCCATCATTGTCTATTCCATACACTGTACCCCTTAATTCACATCTTACTTTTATTGAATCTAGTTCTCCATTCGAATTGACCCCCTTAACATTGATAATGTCCAATTTGTTATAGTATTTATTTGCCGGAAGATATGGATTGATATCTGCAGAATATCTCGGATATATTTGATATCCATCTAAATATGGGGCGCTTAGGTCATTCTGAAAGCCTATTCCTGTTAAATCAAATTTACCGGCAGGTGCTTCCTTGCTTATCAATTCACAATCGTTGTCAATTCGCACATCAAAAGTATTCGTACCGTCACTCATTTTTACTGTAAAACCCAATGGGCTTTTTGTCCATTGAAGCGGTGCAACAAGGTAGACATTTTTTATTTTTACCAATTGTGATTCTGAAGCTTCATTTAATGTAGTGACAATCGTCGGATTGACCAATCCAACATTTTTTGAAACGACGTAAACAGTATCAACAAGTATTTCTGCAAGCCCGTTAAGTTGTGCAATGTTTCCTTTTACTCTGACCTTATCACCTTCTTTAACAGTATAGGCAAAATTTTTCGCAGAACTGAATACGCTTATTCCATCATTGAATTCATCTATTATTGTAAACTGAAGTCCTGCGGGTCTGAAATTAATTCCGTATACGACTCCATCTAATGTGCATCTAGTCCCAATTGAATCAAGATCTCCATTGGCATTAATTGTCTTAATTTTGCTGATAGGATAAGACGGATAATTGATATCTATTTTTCTTACCTTAATGATTCCATTCATTGTAGTAGTATTGAGATCATCACTATAATTGTAGTCTCCTTCTTTATCGAATCTTTTAATATAGGTCCAATCTCCTGATTGAGGATTTCCACTTGTGAATCCTTCCGGATTATTTGGGTATTTTTGCAAACTTCCGTTTACATTGTGCGTACCAGAAAGATTTTTCCATTCAACATGTTGTCCAACATATATTTCAAAATTGGATGGCGTAAAACTGTAATTTTTAACGATAACATTGACGTCTGCACATTGAACATTGTTTGCTTTTCCAGGAGTGCCACGCAAATCCATTCCATTAACTTTTTTTCCAATAAGCGTTGTGGAAGGTTTCCAGTATTCTGAACGATAATTGTCAACTTCAGGTCTACAAAGTTCAAGACTTGGTCCATTTCCATCAGGCCCGGATGGCCAGCCATTGGAATCACTATAACGAACACTGTCTATTGCAACTCCGCTACTGTCTTTTAGAGTAAGAATTTCAGAGTCATTTCTAAGTGCCCCATTAATCCATTGTAATGCCTTGAATCCGTATGCAGTATCAAAACTTTCTTGATTAACACAAATCACCAAATAGCCAAATCCTTTAAGAGTGGTATCCGGAAAGAGCATATTGACACCATTATCTATATACCAATTTTTAAGATTAACATCGTTTGCACCACTATTGTAAAGTTCAAGGTATTCTAGTAGGTCCTGACCAGCTTCCGGTGGATTATAATTGATCTCATTGATAATTACTTGTGCATGTAATTGCAAACAAAAAAGACTTGTGGAGAGTAGATAAATCAGTTTTCTCATTTCCATTGATTTATTGCAAAAATAATACGAAAGTTCTAATTCTATCTAAGTCAAAAAAATTCAGATTTAGATTTTTAAACAAAAAAAAGTTCTAAAATTGTAAGTTTCCATTTTTACAAGTGAATATAAATATGTAAATAGCTTAATGTAAGTCATTATAAATTTAAAAATTCTGGTTTTAAAGCTTTAATCTTGATTTCTGCTTGGCAATTGATGATTTTTGATCCTTTGGATTTTCATCATCAAGTTAGCATAATTTAGTAATAAATTTAGCTTTTCAATTTGCATGGTATAAATGTTGATGATACATTTTATAAAACAATTCATTTTCAGTGATTTATTTGGAAGCAATGAAAGAGAACTTTTTTCGCTATAATTATTTAAATTGTTTTCAATATAAAATAATTGAAATCAATTTAGTAAATCTATCTAATTTTTATTTTCTAGAAATTGATAAGAAAGTAAATTGATCATTAATTTTATATCTCAGAAATAGTTCAGCTTAGATTTACTTTTGAATGAATTTATCTGCTAATAGCATCATTCAAGACTTGTGTTTATTATTTAATTTCTAAACTATTTCTGAGATAAAACCAACCTGTTGAATTGATTCAATTTCTGTATATTTGCACTCAATTAAGCATGTCACGGTTAATTACATGAAGAAAAAAGGCAAAGTACTATTCAATACTGACCAACTTAAACGGACCATTGACAGACTTTGCTTTCAAATTATTGAACGCCACGAAGATTTTTCAAATACCTGTATTGTAGGAATTCAAAGTAAAGGAGCTACCCTTGCGGATAGAATATTTCATCGATTGATAGAACTTCATGGTTCAGGACCATATGCAATAGGAAAATTGGATATCACTTTTTTCAGAGATGATTTCAGGAAAGACAATAAAATTTTAAGGGCTTTGGAGACAGATATGAACTTTCTAATTGAGAATAAGAAAGTCATTCTTGTAGATGATGTATTGTACAGTGGCAGAACCATTCAAGCAGGTTTACAAGCTCTAGGAAATTTCGGTAGACCTGCATCCATTGAATTACTTGTACTTATTGATAGAAGATTTAATCGACATCTTCCTATTCAGGCGAACTATATCGGTCTAAAAGTTGATGCCTTAGACAATGCTTACGTAAAAGTGGAACTTAACGAAGTAGAAGGGCAGGATAGAGTCTTGTTTTATGACGCAGAAAATGTTGAAAATGACTGAGGCTAAATTATCTACAAGGAATTTAATTGGAATTAAAGATTTAACTGTTGAAGATATTAAGTTAATCTTAGCGACATCAAAACAATTCAAAGAAGTAATCAACAGACCTATAAAGAAAGTACCTTCCTTAAGAGATGTTACAATTGCCAATATGTTTTTCGAAAACTCAACTAGAACAAAACTTTCTTTTGAGCTTGCAGAAAAAAGACTTTCTGCGGACATAATAAATTTTTCTTCTTCAGGTTCATCGGTAAGTAAAGGCGAGACCTTATTAGACACTGTTCAGAACATACTTGCCATGAAAGTGGATATGATAGTATTAAGACATTCTGCAGTTGGTGCGGCACATTTTCTTTCAAAAAGAGTTAAGGCACAGATTATAAACGCGGGTGACGGAACACATGAACATCCTACACAAGCATTGTTAGACGCATTTTCAATACAAGATGCAATTGGAAAGATCAAGGATACCAAAGTTGCCATAATAGGGGATATTATGCACTCTAGAGTAGCCTTATCTAATATTTTCTGCCTAATAAAATTAGGAGCTAAGATCAAAATTTGTGGTCCTCCGACACTAATCCCAAAGCACATTGAAAGTCTTAATGTTGAAGTAGAATATTCTGTAGACAAGGTCCTTGAATGGTGCGATGTAGCCAATGTATTAAGGATTCAAACAGAAAGAATGCAACTGCAATATTTTCCATCGGCCAACGAATATGCCAGCTTTTTCGGGATAACGAAGGATAAATTGGACAGCTTGGCAGGCAAAAAAATAATTATGCATCCGGGTCCAATCAATAGAGGTGTGGAGCTAAGTTCTGACGCTGCGGATAGCCCACAATCGATAATCTTGGATCAGGTGGAAAATGGAGTAGCAGTTCGTATGGCAGTACTTTTTCTATTGGCAAACCAAGCAAAAGCCTGATTTAAAATAGAATTGAGTAGAATAATTTCCGTTAATTATAACTTATTAAAACACTTAAAATCAAGTTATTAAGGCTTGAAATTTAAGCTGAAAGGGCTGAAATTCAATGTAATTATCGTTTATTCAAATTTTAAAGGTATTTATGCTTAATTGTCATTTTAACCGGCAATTATTTAGACTGGCCGTAATGAATAGCTTTTTTTGTAATATAAACTATTAATAATGGGTTAAATCTCCCATTTTATTGAACTTTTTTAAATATTTTTATCTTTACAATTATAACTTACTTGAGGACTTGAGGGTAAATTTTATATCTAATTAAAGGCTAAGTTAAAATTAGAGATTGAAATTTCCGTTTAGGATCTTATGTTAAAATTATTTCAAACCCATGAACATTAATAAGCTTTTAGCTCTAACTGTGTATTGTCTTTCCCAAATCGTCTTATTTGGTCAGGGGTATGAAATTAAAGTTTCAATAAAAGGCTATACCCACGATACCTTACTACTAGGTTATCATTATGGAGACAAGGAGTACATTAAGGATACTGCATTTAGAAAAAACAATGATTTCGTATTTAAAGCTGATACTCTTCTTGAGCCAGGAATGTATCTTATTGTTACAGAGCCGGATCATAATTTTCTTCAGATTCTTATTGATAAAGATAAAACCAAGTTTAGTGTAGAAACACAGCTGGGAGATATGATAAAATTTGCCAAGTTTAAAAATTCTAAACTGAATACCGAATTTTTAAATTACATCAATTTTGTATCAGCTAAGAGAGAAATGGCAGACTCTTTATCGAAGATTATGCAGGCTTCCAAAGATTCAGTCCTAAAGAAGAAACTTGAAAATGACTTAATCAACTTAGATAAGGATGTAAAAATGCATCAGGAAAATGTAATTAAAGAGCAAGGAAAAAGTATTCTTGCATTATTGATAAATACTACTAAAGAGATTGAAATACCTGAGTTTACAGGTAATAAGGACGAAAAAAACGATAAGGTATACAAATATTATAAAGCGCATTATTTTGATTACTTCGATTTTAAAGACAATCGCTTAATTCGTTTACCTTTCTTTCAATCTAAGATTGATAAATATTTCTCAAACTTGGTTATGCAACATCCGGATTCTATCAATGCAGAACTGGATTTTATTCTTGATCGTTGTGATGAAAAATCAGAAATCTTCAAGTACTTATTGTCCACCCAGTTAACCAATTTTGCAAATAGTAAATTCGTGGGCATGGACGGGGTATACGTACATCTTGTAGACAAGTATTATGCCTCAGGAAAAACACCTTGGGTCGATGAAGAGTCTTTAGCAAAAATTATAAGGGATGCTAAAGCACTAAAGCCTCTATTGATAGATAAAATAGCACCTGATTTCTATATTTATAAAAAAGACTCCACATTGATCAATCTTCATTCTGTCAAAGCAGAATATACGATTTTGGTCATTTGGGCACCGGATTGTGGTCATTGTAAAAAATCAATGCCGCTTATTGTTGACTTTTACAATAAGTATAAGTCCAAAGGAGTAGAGATATTTGCTGTCTGTAATAAGTCAGGTCCCGATGAAAAGAAGTGCTGGGATAACTCGGAAATCAAGCTTGGTGACTGGATAAACACCTCTGATCCCAACGGTTTATCAAATTATCGGTATCTTTACGATGTTAAAACGACTCCTCAAGTCTATATCTTAGATAAAAATAAGAAGATCCTGACCAAGAAGATTTCTGCAGAGCAGTTGCCTGAGGTCATGGAGAAGTTGTTTAAAATAAAGGAAAACGAATCAAACTAGATAGGAAGTGAATTAAATTTAATTATTTTTATCAAGCAATAACATATTATAAAAAATCGTAATATATTTGTGCCTGATTTTGATTTTTAAGTATTTTAAATTCGCAACCAATGAAATGTATTAGAACCTTGAACCTGAAGGTATTATCTATTGGTATACTGGCAATAGTCAGTTCCTGCCAACCAGATAAGCCCATTGTTAACTCCCCCAATCTAGATCTTTCCGACCATACATTGATCAAAAATTGGTATAGCTTAAGCCTTGAATTAGGGCCTAAGTGTAATGGATTTGAAGAACCCATCATGGCAAGATCTCTTGCTTATTATTCGATTTTAGTCCATGAATCCGTATATCGAGGTATTCCTGATTTGAAATCATTGAAAGGTAGCTCAGGCGCTTTCAACTTTAACTTTCCTCAACCTGATCTTAGTTATGAATATAACTGGACAACGGTAGCAAACGAAGCATCTAAAGTTTATTTTGAGAATATTTATGGATCTGGAACAAATGCAAAACAGCGTATTCAGTCCATTTACCAGAATATTTTCAACCGATTTTCTAAAGGACTGGATTCAGTAGTTTTGGCGAATTCTAAGTTGTATGGTAGAGAATTGGCTTTTGCAGTGCTTAACTATGCTGCTGAAGATGGCCAGAGTGAAGCCTATTTGGATGTTTTTACCAATTCTTACACAATACCAACCGGAGAAGGAAAATGGATTCCAACTACCCCGGATTATTCACCGCGTCCAATGCTCCCTTATTGGGGAAAGGTGAGACCAATTCTAAATCAGAATGTGGACGTTATATTATTAAACAAAGAATTAAATTATTCCAATTCTTCCAGCTCTATAATGTATTCAGAAGCTGTAGAAATTTACAATATGGCATTGGCAATGACTGAACAAGAGAAAGAGGCAGCAGCTTATTTTAATAGAGACATGGGTGCAATGTCACAAGCGCTCTATCACAATTATTTATTGGCTATTCAACTGATGGCAGAGAATCAACTTGATTTTCCTAAGTCGCTTGAACTCATGTCAAAACTTTCTTTTGCTTTGCACGATGGAAATATTGCTTGTTACAAATATATTTATACAAACAACCTACTAAGAGCTTCGACCTACATAAGACAAAATATAAACAGAATCTATCAACCTGAATATAAATCCCTACCAATACCGGAAGGTATTTCAGATAAGTCAGTTTGTTATTCCATTGGAGCTGAAATTCTTTCAAATTTCTTTGGATACAGACAAAGTTTTACAGACAATACACAAGTAGAAAGACCGGATTTAAGAAATAAATCTAAGCAGTTTGATTCCTTTCAACAGTTTTCTATTGAAGCAACCCAAGGAGATATTTACACTGGCATTCATTTTAGAACCAGCATAGATGCAGGAAGAAAGCTAGGAACAGACATTGCGCGAAACACAATTAACTTTATAAACAAATAACTGTTATTGTTAGAATTAACCTGAAGTAGTCCCTCAAAATGTTCTTTTGAGGGATTTTTTATTTTACTAAAGTTTCATTTATTCTATGATCTCTTTCATATTATAAATCATCCTGGTAATCAATAAGACTTATGCTTTACAGCTATTTGATAATTGCCTACAATAAGACCAATCCAAGCAGTAGCAAACAATTCGTAGCTACTTTTAAAATAAAAAGCATGTGACAATTAATTCATTTTTTATTACTATGTTTTTGGATGAATATTACAGAGTATTTGCAAAAATATAGTCATCGAGAATCGTTCCACATTAAAGGCTAAAAAGGCTCACTTGTACCTCGAATATTCTAAAAAGAATCGTTTTGTCCGGGTTAATATTTTATTAAATTATTATTGATTAGAAACTTTTTCTTACTTTGAGTCATTGTAAGAATTAAGAATGCGTCAACTTAAGATTTCACAGAAAATCACTTCTAGGGAAAGCGAGGGCTTGGAAAAATACCTTCAGGAGGTAGGCAAAATAAGTATGCTTACCCCAGAAGAAGAAGTTGATTTAAGCAAAAGAATTAAAACCGGAGATCAGTTAGCCTTAGAGACCATGGTAAATAGCAATCTAAGATTTGTAGTCTCGGTTGCCAAGCAATACCAGAATAATGGGCTTTCACTCAATGATCTAATAAACGAAGGAAATATAGGGCTATTAAAAGCAGCTAAAAGATTCGATGAATCTAAAGGTTTCAAATTTATTACTTATGCAGTCTGGTGGATTAGACAGTCTATATTACAGGCGATTGTTGAAAACAGTAGGATGGTTAGGCTTCCATACAATAAAGTTAATTTGTTATCCCAGGTTAATAATCGTCAACAGAAATTTATTCAGGAATTTGAAAGAGAGCCAAGTAATGAGGAACTGGCTGAATTGATGAACCTTAGTGAGGTAGAAATGACTAATATTCTGACTTCTAGCGCTAAGCATAGCTCCTTGGATGAGCCTGTTAGCAGCGATGACGCAAGTCTTTCACGACTAGAACTCCTGTTTGATGAATATCAGCTTACTCCGGACAATAAACTTATGGATGAGAGTATGCAAAAAGAAATAAACTACGCCATCAACCATCTTTCCCCTACAGAACGGACAATTGTTAAAATGATTTTTGGCGTTGATGGTCAATCCGTGTCTAGCTTAGAAGATATTGCAAAGACAATTCATATTTCTGTTGAGCGGACAAGACAACTTAAAGAACACGCTTTCAGAAGATTAAGAAAGCTAATTAAGCCACACAAAGAATTCTTTTAAAATCCGCACTGTTTAAGCAACAGTTAGATAAGAAATTGTTTCCAGTTTCTAAGGTTGAGGATATTATCTTTGTCACCATGACTTTAATTAATCAAATCAGACTTTTAGTCTACAGAATTCATGATAAAGGGCTTGAAATCCTGTTGACCAATAATCAAATTCAAGAAGAGACCTATCATTTCTTAAAAGGACCCGCAATTTCAGAATTTGATTTGCTCAATGATTTTTCCACCATCGAAATTGATTCTAGAGATGAACATGGTCATGAGATTAAGACAATAGCCATTGAAGGTGATTGGCATGATATACCAAGAATAAGAACCCTTATAAAAAATGATTTGCATATTGTTAAGGAGAAGATGAAACACAAAATTCCAGAACTCACTGAAGGTTCTTATGTGGCTATAAAGGATGTCATCAAAAAGACTCTTCCGAATGAATATGCTACTCTAAAGGAATTGAAAGAGATTATTATAGCCAGAAATTTACTGCGGAATATTTAATACTTACTATTATAATGAACTCAAATCCTGAGCAATTCTGTATTCAAAACACAGAGTATAAATTCAAAAATCAGCAGTTAGTATATCATGGTAAAGTAAGAGACGTTTACGATACTGGTAACGAATTAATTCTAATTTGTTCAGATCGAATTTCTGCTTTTGATCATATACTTCCTAGACCAATTCCATATAAAGGGCAGGTACTAAATCAAATTGCCGGCTATTTTCTACAATATGCAAAAGATATCTGTCCAGTGTGGCTTCAATCCACTCCGGATCCTAATGTTAGTGTAGGGTTGAAGTGTAAGCCTATTCCGGTAGAAATAGTTGTTCGAGGATATCTTGCCGGACATGCATGGAGAACCTATAATAATGGCGAAAGAAACTTGTGTGGTATTGGTATGAAAAATGGAATGAAAGAATCACAGAAGTTTGATCAGGCAATAATTACTCCAACAACAAAAGCTTCAGAAGGACACGATCAGGATATTTCTAAATCCGAAATTCTTCATCAAAATATCCTACCAGCAAATCACTTGAATCAAATCTATGATTATGCCTTAGCCTTATTTGAAATGGGAACTAGAATGGCAAAGGAAAAAGGTTTAATTTTGGTAGACACAAAGTATGAATTTGGTCTTTATGATGATAAAATTATTCTAATGGATGAAATTCATACACCTGATAGTTCGCGCTATTATATTCAGTTAGGATATCAGGAAAATTTAGAAAATTCAAAACCACAAAAACAATTGTCCAAAGAGTTTGTGCGGGAATGGCTAATGCAATATGGCTTTCAAGGGCTTGAAGGACAATTGATGCCTGAGATGCCTGATTCTTTTGTTTGGGAGATTAGTGATCGATACATTGAATTGTTTGAAAAAATAACCGGTGTGGTTTTTGTCAAAGATTCAAATCCTAATGTTGAGGAAAGGATTCGAAAGAACCTTGTGAATTATTTTTAATTCCAAATCACTTAATTCCTTTTTTTAATTTTCAAATTTTCACGGTATTACCTAAATCTCAAAGCATTTACTGGATTGATCCGCGCCACATAGTAAGAAGGAATAATGAGGTTGATGCAGATCACTACGAAGAAAATTAAATTTACAAATATTAGAATGTAGGGATTAAGACTAATGGGTGCGTGATCTAGATAGTAATTTTCTTCATTGAGTTTGATGAATTTAAAATGATATTGCAAGAGGCAAATACCCAGTCCAATTGCATTTCCGATAAGCATTCCTTTTGTAACAATTTGTATTCCATATCGGATAAATATTTTTCGTTGATCCCACGCACTCATACCAATAGTGGAGAGAATTCCAATCATCTGTGTTCTGGTCATGATCAAGATCAAGAGCGTTATTGAGATATTTATAATACATACCAGAAAAATTAATCCAAGTATAAAGTATTTATTGATGTCTTGTAAGGCCAACCATTCGAAGATTGCAGGATATTTGTTTCGAATAGATTCTGAGTATACAGTGCCGGGCAATACTTTTTCGTAAAGAAAATCATTAATTTCTTCAACTCTGTTTATTTCTGAGGTAAAAACTTCAAGTCCTGTAACTTCATCTTTTTTCCATTGTAGCAATTGTTGTAAAAGCGCAATATCAACTAATGCAAATTTTTTATCATACTCTTCCAATCCTGTGCGATATATTCCAACTACCTGTAGTTTTCGTTTTATGAGTTTATTGTCTATAAAAAAATGAGCTATAAGGCTTTCCCCAACATTCAAATTTAGCTTAGCAGCAATTTGTTCTGAAAGGATGATTTCTTTTGAAAAACTACTGTCGTTAAATTGAAGTTTGTTTCCTTTTTTAATAAATTTTTTAAGAAAGTCCCAATCAAAATGACTGTTTACTCCTTTTAAAAATAAACCTTCAAATTCATCTTTGTTTCCTAAAATTCCTGGTAGCAGAACAAATTCTTCAATGTCTTTAATTGGATTTTTAGCGAAATGAAGTGATGAATAATCATACTCCATACAAAGCTTCTTTAATTCTTTTGAATCTTTCAGTGGAATTGGTTCTATACTTCTATTGCTCTCTACATCAGTTATATGTATGTGCCCCCAAAAACCAAATACCTTCTCAGCAATTTGTTGTTGAAATCCTTCAAAAACAGAGCTCGCCACCAACATCACACTTACGCATAAAGCTGTGGTCATAATTGAAATCTTCAAAATATTCCTTATGGATGACTTTTTAAAGGCTCTATAGGTTTTTTCAGCTAAAAATCTGTTAATATTCATAGGAGCCTTGAAGAGCCTAGTTGGCTTTAGATTTTGGTTTAGTTTTTGCCTTATTCATTAATACAGAGGTGAATTATCTTTGTCCGTTTATAGGAAGTATATTTTATGCAAAGTAAGAGCTTTTTGGAAGAATTGAGATGGAGAAATATGATTCAGGACCACACACCGGGAATTGAAGACTATTTCGCTAAAGGAATGGCAATTGGATATATTGGTTTTGATCCGACTGCGCCTTCTTTAGGGCTTGGTAATTATGTTCAAATAGCCCTATTGAGCCACTTTCAACGCTGTGGTAATAAGCCAGTGGTGGTAATGGGAGGTGCAACCGGTCGGATAGGAGATCCTTCTGGAAAAGACAAAGAAAGAGACCTTAAGTCAATTGATGAGTTACAAGCCAACATTGATAAGCAAATTCTTCAATTCAAAAAGTTTTTGAACTTTGATGATGGACCTAATGCAGCAATTCTTGTCAATAATTTTGATTTTTATAAAGACATGAATGCTTTAGATTTTCTTCGCAATGTTGGAAAGAGTGTTACAGTGAATTATATGTTGTCCAAAGAATCCGTTAAGAAGCGTTTAGAAACTGGAATTTCATTTACAGAATTTAGTTATCAATTGATTCAGGCTTATGATTTCTATTGTCTTCATCAGCAATACAATTGTAAATTGCAAATGGGAGGATCTGATCAATGGGGAAATATAGTGTCTGGTATAGATTACATTGGAAAAAATACCGATAATGATAAGGCATTTGCAATTACAACCCCTCTGCTAACCAAATCCGATGGTAAAAAATTTGGCAAATCTGAGGATGGAAATGTTTGGCTCGATGCATCGATGACAAGTGCTTACCAATTCTATCAATTCTGGTTGAATTGCGAAGACGCAGATCTAAGTAAACTGCTTCGTTATTTTTCTTTTAAATCTAAGGAAGAAGTACTCAGTCTGGAATCAGATTTTAAAGACAATCCAAGAAAATTAAAGCAAATTCTTGCAGAGGAAATAATGGTGCGAATTCACGGACAACAAGCATTTGAAAGTGTATTGAAAGTGAGTGAACTTTTATTTAACAAGGATTGTAATGCAGATTTTGTACGTGCTCTGACCATAGGCGAATTGGATGATGTAAAGCATGAAGTTCCAGGATTTTTATTGGATAGAGATCAATTGGATTCAGGAATTAATGTTTTGAATCTTCTTAGTGAAGTGTGCCCGATTTTTAAATCCAAAACTGAAGCGCGAAATGCCTTGCAAAATGGTGCAATAAGTATCAATAAAACTAAAATTTCGGACATTCAATTTATCGTGAATAAAGATTTTCTATTGCACAATATCTACATACTTGTAGAAAATGGAAAGAAAAATAAGTTTCTATTGAAAGTAGATTAATACATGGCCATACTTACTGCAGCAGATCGATTGAAAGATGTCTTCCTTAAAGGTCTTGCCGGATATAAGCCCAAACTTCCAATGCATTTTGATGCTTTAGAAAAATTGGCTAAATCAAAACTGAGGAAAGAATATTTTGATTACGTAGCTTATGGTGCAGGAACCAATGAGGGAATTGTCAATAATATAAACGCCTTTCAAAAATATGCCATTCTGCCTAAAATGGTTCATGGAATAAATCAAGTTAATCTCAGTACAGAGATCTTCAATATACAGTTGCCGGCACCATTATTATTTGCTCCGGTTGGGGTGTTGGAATTGGTACACAAAAATGCAGATCTTGAATTGGCAAAAGCTTCCAGGAATCTCAACATACCAATGATCTTTAGCAATCAAGCGTCGATTCCAATGGAAGTAGTTGCTTCAGAACTTGCCGATACCAATCGATGGTTTCAATTGTATTTTAGTAAAAATTACGAATTGGTTGAAAGCTTTGTTCATCGTGCCGAAAGTTGTGGTCACAAAGCAATTGTATTGACCTTGGATACAACAACTCTAGGTTGGAGACAGGCTGATCTGGAGAATGCCTATCTACCATTTGCCCATGCAAAAGGAATAGCACAGTACAGTTCAGATCCTATATTTCAAAACTTAATGCACGAACGCCATCAAGCACATTTCAATAAATTGCCAGTGAGCTGGAATCTCATTTTGAATTCATTGCAAATGATGTGGAATTATAACGGTTCTTTTTTAAAAAATATAAAGACCAAAGACCCTATAAAAGCAGTTAGAAAATTCTTCGAAATTTACTCCAAACCTAATCTGAATTGGGAAGACATCAAATGGTTGAGATCTAAAACTAAATTACCTATAATTCTAAAGGGAATTTTGCGCGATGAGGATGCACTTAAGGCTGTAGAACTAGGAATTGATGGAATTATAGTGTCAAACCACGGTGGAAGACAATTGGATCGAGTAATTTCTAGCCTGGATGCAATGATATCCATACGCAAAAAGTTAGAAAAGAACTTTCCCTTAATGTTAGACAGCGGAATTCGATCCGGTACAGATATCTTCATTGCATTGGCTTTGGGGGCTAAAGCCGTATTATTAGGAAGACCCTACGTTTATGCTTTGGCAGTTGCCGGTTCAAAAGGCGTTGAAGAGCAAATTTCAAACATCATAAATGAATTAGAAATTAATATGCTCCTATGTGGATGTGACAGCATTGAAAGTATCAATGAGGACTATATTTTTAATAAATAGAATTCTTATTATATATATATTTGTTGTGTCAACTAGCCTATAAATCCAAACTATAGTCTTCATCACCAAAAATATCAAACCATAAAAATGGTCAAAAGAACACTCATCCTTCTTTTATTCATACTACAATTTAATGCTCTTTTAACCGGTCAAAATTGTGCTGACGCAGGAAAAGATACCACTGTATGTGGTTTTAAGCATTTACTTACCGGGAGTCCATCTGATGGAACTTGGAGCTATTTATGTGATTCAGCAATTAAGTACGTGGCAATTGAAGATCTTGGCTCAGGAATGATTAGAGTAAATGCCGCTGTATGTGGTACGTATAAATTCGTATATCAAGTAAATAGTCTTCCTTGCACTAGTACTGATACCATAGTTATTAACTTTGAGAATACCTCATACAAAACAGAAGAAATTGGCTATGAAATTAGTTTGGGATATCCGGCTACTTTTTGCCAACCTTCCTTAATTGACTCTTGTGGTCAAATAAGAAATCTCCAAGGTATAATTCCTCCTTTGCCAATTTGGAAAATAAAGATGTTAGGTAAATGCGATGCTTATTCTGCAGAACCAACCATATATGGCTCAAATTCTTCAACATGTTTGGCAGATAGTATTGTTTTAAGTCTTAAAAACAAACAGGTAAATGAAGAAGTCACCTGGAATACTCCTCAAAATGCTTTTATAACTTTAGATTCAAACAATAGAGTACAAAACAATCAATTAAATACTTTTTTCAATTTTATAACAGGAGCCATTCTAAATGAATTAGACCTTAAATGTCCTTTGCAAAAATGCTTTGGATATATATCAGATGCGTGTACTGATACAACTGAAATTGACACACTGAATCTCATCGTTCCAATTCATCTTGGAGGGAATTGGTTTGTTAAACAAGATACCGGTTTACTCAAATTGAGTAGTACGAACACAATAATTTTGAATGGTAATAATTATGTTTTGAATTTGCCAAAAGGTGCAAACTATTACGGACCGGACAATTTAATTTTTGAATTATTTTCTACTGATATTTCAGGCAACCCAATTGATTTGATAGACAACAAAGAAATTCAAATCGTTTGGAAAGAAATTTGGACTTATGATACCATTCCTTTTATTTATGTGCGGGAAATTGATCAGGATAAATGTTATTGTAATGGATCTTTTTTAAGTTTTGAAGATTTTACAATTCCTGATATTCCTGAATTTCATTGTGAATTAACTAAATTGAAGTTTTCACCTAAAGTCAGTCCACATATTAGTGGTCCAAATATTGTCTGTACAGGATCATTTATTGATATTGCTGTTGATTCAACATTTTCAAGCTATTCTTGGAGTAATGGGGATAAAATAAGAACTACTTCAGTTTTTAACTCAGGAACTTATACAGTTACTGTAACGAACATTAATGGATGTTCAGGAATTGATTCTTTCGAAGTAAAAGAAGTACTTCCTCCAACTTTAAGCATTGAAGCAAGTAAGAAAGTGCTATGCAGAGGAGAGTGTGTAGTGTTAACAGGCATTTCAGATTCCTCTAATTTAATTGTTTGGAATGTTGTAGACAGTACAAAGTCTATAACAGTTTGTCCACAGAATGATGAAGTTTATTTTGTTCAAGCAATTGATAAAACAGGATGTAAAACAGAACTTAGTCAAGCAATTAAAGTATATAATTCTCCAAAGCCAATTCTTGGAAAGGATTTAACTTTAAACTGTTCCATCACTCAACTAAAAATTGTTCCGATTGATGCAGATCTAGGGATTGCAAGAAGATCTGAATGGAGTGGTCCAGGGATTACAACTACTCAAAAAGATTCTATTACAATTACGGTTGAAAGACCGGGTATTTTTGTTTTTGAAGTGGTAGACTCAATAAGTTCTTGTAGAGGAACAGATACTATTGTAATTGACATTGATACTATTAAGCCAAAAGCAAATGCCGGAATTGATCAAGAATTGAATTGTTTGAATCCCACGGTTAGTTTACTTGGCGACTCATCAGATTTTGGGGCAGGATATTCATTATTATGGTCCGGCCCTGGAATTAATGCAGGTAATAATTCTGAAATCAATCCATTGATAAACAGATCAGGTAGCTACATTCTCAAAATAAAAAATATAAACAACGAGTGTCAATCTACGGATACAGTTTTTGTAAGTTCGAATTTTTCAACACCTGTCGCCGACGCCGGATTGAATCGATTTATATTCTGCGATTCATTGGGAGTGACCTTAGGTGGATTTAATACTAGTTCCGGAACCGACATCTTAATTCAATGGACAGGTCCTGGAATTGATTCTGCAAATTCAAATTTAATTAGACCATTTGTAAAGATATCAGGTACTTATACCCTGATAACAATAAATCAAAATTCTCATTGTTCTGATACAAGTACTGTTGTTGTAACTGCACCGGATACTTTAGCAAAAATAAAATTAGTCAAATCTCCTGACTTAGGTTGCAACGTAGACTCTGTGACAATTTCTGCAGCACAATCAATTGGAAAAAAATTACACTATACCTGGTCAGGACCTTTGGGAATTATTGGTATTAATAATGATACAATCGTAGTCAACAGTATCGGCAAATATTACCTGTTTATTTATGATTCTACTTCTCATTGCTCAGATTTTGATTCCATTACAATATTTGATACCGGAGGTAGACCATTCGTAAATGCAGGACCTGACAGAACGATAACTTGTGAGCTATCTTCTGTAATTTTAAGTGGCAGTGTGAACATCCCAACCGCTAATTCTACAGTGTTATGGAATGGGTCAGGAATAAATGGTGGAAATAGTGCAATACTTCAGCCTTCTGTTACAACTCCTGGACAGTATATCTTAATAATAACAGATAAGAGAAACAATTGTACAGGTACTGATACGATGTACGTCCTTCAGAATTTAATTAAACCAAAACTTGATTTGGGGCTTGACTTTACTTTGAATTGTCATAATGATACAGTAGATGTTTTGGCTAAAATTGAGGAGACCAAACCATCTTATGATTTTAGATGGATTGGTCCAGGAGTAACGCCGACGAATCAAAGATTTAATCCATTGGCAATTGCAATTCCTGGATTGTACGTTGCTACTATAACTACTCCAAACAAAGAGTGTACAGTTTTTGATACTTTGAATATAAGCATCGATACCATTAGGCCATATCTGGATATTGCTGATACCCTATGGTTTAGTTGTGAAAATAAACTAATCAATTACACAGTAAATGATTTTTCAAAATTAGATTCTGTAGAATGGTTTGATATACTAAATAAAAAAATAATTACAAACAATCTTGGCATTTCTCTTTCATTTAATCAGGAAGGAGTTTATCGCTATGTAGCCTATTATAAAAATGGCTGTGTTCGAAGCAATATCTTTCACATAATTCCATACATTACAATTAATGTTGCAAAGCCAGTAGTTACGCCTTCTTGTACAGATGTTGGAACAGGCTCAGCAAAAATTAATATTCTTGCCGGTAATGGACCATTTACACTAAGTTTGGATGGTAGCAGACCGGATACATTGACCTATTTCACAAATCTTACTCCTGGACCGTATAAGGTTAGAATTTATGATCGCAATGGACTCAATTGTTTTGTAGATGTATTTTTTGATGTCACTGCTTTAATTTCTTTACCTGACAGTTTAGGAAAAGAACCTTTTATGTTTCAATTGTGTCAGGATACCACTTTATATGCAGATTCAATACTTTTGAAGAATACACAATTTAGATATCCTTTTGATTCAGTTAATTTCGATTGGAAAAAGAATGGAAATATAGTTTCTCCAAAAAATAAGGTTTTACTAATTGAAGAAAAAGGTAAATACGAATTAGTAATTTCCAATAAAAATGGATGTGGGTCTGCGACTCTTGTATTTAATGTTGAGCAGGATGAAAGTCTTGCAAACAAACAAGTAAAGTTACCCAACATATTTACACCGAATGAGTTAACAAATAATACCTATAAACCTGTATATGATCCAGGTGTCTTATTTGAAAAAGGAGCCTATTCGCTTAAGATTTATAATAGATGGGGTAAGGCCGTTTTTGAAACTAGCGATCCTCTGGAAGTATGGGATGGAACTTACAGAGGACTACAAGCACCGGCGGATACTTATATAGTCATTTTTACAGGTAAACTCGATTTATGTGGTGCGAGTAGAGAAGCAAGTCTTAAGTCAACTTTAAATCTTGTAAGATAATCTATTAGCTAATTTTTTTGTTATATAACTGGATATATCAATTAGGCATAATAATTGATATATTATGTATATTAATAATATGTAACATTTAATGAATAAACGTTTTATAGGAATAATAGTACTTATTGCCTTGCTAAGTTCAGCGCTTAGTATAGGTATTTACCACTATTTTCAATCTTCCAATCAGGTTCAAATGCTCAAGGCTATAAGAAACCAAATTGCTATCGGGCAGAATTCGGAGAGAAGGGTAAGTGTAGAAAGAGTAGCTCAATTCGATCAGGCTTCAGCTAACTTTGTTTTGGCCTCAAGCATTACTACTCCCGCAGTAGTCTACATTGAAAATACAATTGGAGATAATTCGAAACCATTTCAAGCAGATAAAGGTTACTCCACCGGCTCAGGGGTGATCATTTCACCTGATGGTTACATTATTACGAATAATCATGTCATTGACAAGGCAGAAAATATAAAAGTTTTGCTTAATGACAATAGAGAGTATATGGCCAAATTAATTGGTATAGATCCTACTACTGATATAGCATTAATAAAAATTGAAGATAGCGGATTGCCCTATTTGCAGTTTGGAAATTCCGATTCTACTAGTGTTGGTGAATGGGTTTTAGCAGTTGGAAATCCTTTCAAATTACAGTCGACAGTAACCGCAGGTATTATTTCAGCAAAAGCAAGAAATATAAATATCCTAAATAGTCAGCAATACAGAATTGAATCATTTATCCAGACTGATGCTGCTGTAAATCCAGGAAATAGTGGTGGAGCATTGGTCAATACAAGAGGAGAGCTGATTGGAATCAATACTGCAATAATGACTTATACAGGCAGATATGAGGGTTATTCTTTTTCAATTCCATCCAACTTAGTTAATAAAGTTGTTTCAGATTTGAAAGAATTTGGCGCTGTTCAAAGAGGACTTTTAGGTGTCACTATTGAAAATATAGATGATCAGAAATCAAAACTTTTTGGTTTATCAAAAGTATCGGGCGTCTATATTTCTAATACTTCAAAGGGCGGAGCTGCAGATCTTGCAGGTCTTAAACCTGACGATGTTATTCTCGAAATTAATGATCATCACGTAAACAATGTTTCAGAATTGCAGGAAATAATCGGCACAATGAGACCAGGAGTTGAAATCAGTATAAGCTATTGGCGAAACAAAGCATTGTTAAAGACCAGAGCGCTTTTGAAAAATCAAATTAATTCTACAGAGCTGATTGCAACGAGAAAAGATCCCAGTTTGTTGAAGTATGGAATTGAAGTTCGCGAACTTAGTGAAATGGAAATGAAATTGTTACAGACAAGAGGAGTAAAGGTGGTTAACATTCAAAGAAATAGCATAATCTGGAATACCAATATGGCGCCTAATTATATTATCACCTCGGTGAATGGAAAACTGATTAAAACTGTCAATGATTTGATTCAAGCGATTGAAGAATCTGATTCCAAAATTTTGTTCAATGGACTATATGAACAGTACAACGGAGATTACCCTTATAGTTTTTATAAGGATGAAAAGTAACAAGTAGATTAAGAATAAATAAAATTCTATTACCGATTCTGGATGTTACCAAATCCACGAAATGATGAATGAAAAATTTGAAATGACTAAAGAAGAGATTGAAAAAAATCAAAACGAAGACCATTTAAAATTGCTGCTCAGCAAATACAACAAAGAACTTGATAAAATCAAACTTGGTGGCGGGCTAAAAAAACTGGAACAACTCAGAACTCAAGGAAAATTATCAGCCAGAGAAAGAATTGAATTGTTAGTTGATAAGGATTCAGAAGTATTTGAATTGTCCTCTTTTGCAGGTTATGAAATGTATGAGGAACATGGTGGTTGCCCTTCCGGAGGAGTGGTTATTGTTATTGCAAAAGTGAGCAGGAGTTGGTGTATAATTCTTGCCAATGATGCTACGGTTAAAGCAGGTGCATGGTTTCCAATAACTGCAAAGAAAAATTTACGGGCACAGGAAATTGCCATAGAAAACAGATTGCCCTTAATATATTTGGTAGACAGTGCAGGAGTTTTTCTTCCTATGCAGGATGAAATTTTCCCGGATAAAGAACACTTTGGAAGGATGTTTAGAAATAATGCAGTAATATCTAGTATGGGAATTACACAGATTGCTGCCATAATGGGATCCTGTGTTGCAGGTGGAGCATATCTACCTATCATGTCAGATGAAGCCTTGATTGTAGAGAATACGGGATCTATTTTTCTCGCAGGTCCATATTTGGTAAAAGCAGCAATTGGAGAAGAAACAGACAACGAAACATTGGGTGGAGCGAATACACATTGCTCTGTTTCCGGAGTGACCGACTATAAAGAAAAATCGGATCAAAGTTGTATAGAAACTATTCGCAAATTGATGGATAAAATTGCTGCACCACCGTCAGCAGGATTTAATCGAATAGAACCCACAGAACCAAAAGTTCACGTTGATGAATTATTGAAACGATTTCCTGCGGAAGGTTTGAAGCCTTATGACATGAAAGGTATTCTGGAATGTTTGGTGGATGATTCTGAATTGATTCAATATAAAGAGCATTATGGCAAGTCTATAATATGCGCCTATGCAAGAATAAATGGTTGGTCCGTTGGCATAGTTGCCAATGATCGCATGGTTCATAAATCCGGAAGAGGAGAAATGCAATTAGGAGGAGTTATTTATTCCGATTCTGCAGATAAGGCTGCAAGATTTATTATGAATTGCAACCAAAAAAAGATTCCACTTGTTTTTGTACAAGACGTTACTGGATTTATGGTAGGCACAAGATCTGAGCATGGTGGAATAATTAAGGATGGAGCAAAAATGGTCAATGCAGTTGCAAATAGTACGGTTCCTAAATTCACAATAATAGTTGGAAATTCTTATGGCGCGGGTAATTATGCCATGTGTGGTAAAGCATATGATCCAAGGTTCATTGTAGCTTGGCCAACAGCAAAAATTGCAGTAATGGGTGGACAGCAAGCCGCTAAAGTTTTGACACAGATTCAGGTTGCTTCACTAAAGTCGAAAGGAGAAGCTCCGGATGACGCCGCAGAGAATGAACTTTTCAAAACTATAAGCCAGCGCTACGAGAAACAAACATCCGCCTACTATGCAGCTGCAAGATTATGGGTAGATGCAATTATAGATCCAAGACAGACCCGTCAGTGGATAGCAATGGGAATAGAAGTTGCCAATCAAAGTCCTATTTCTAAATATTCTGTGGGAGTAATACAAACCTAAATAATTGATTAGACAGTGAAAGAGAATCAAAAAGCTTGGATAAAGAGGGTAGGTATACTGGGATTTTGTTTTTTCCTAATTAAGGGTTTATTGTGGTTGTTCTTTGGAGCAAGTATAGTCAATTGGATGTGTAATTAGGGTTGTGGAAATAAAAGCAACTATTTAATTGATTTTTAATTCTTGATATATTAAGGTTTTATGGCCTATATAACTGCAAATTATTAAATGGAAGTTGATAAATTAGATTCGATTATTACCAATCCTAAAAGTTGAAAAAATAATTTTAATATCTGCAAATATTATATATAAATTATTTCATTGTCATTGAATGATGTTGTATATTGTGTGCGATTCCAACATGATACATAAAAATTTAATTTTTGGTATAATTAGTTTATTGTGCTTTACTGGGCTCCATGCACAAAAAGACTTTTGCAAGCAAAACTCTAGTAAGTTTAACACACTTTCTTGTGACTCACTTCAATTGAATTCCTTTGTACAGAGTTATAAGCTAAAACAAAGCAATTTTCTTCTAGCCAATTCTGAACTTCCTTTTTTTTGTAGATTAGAACAAGAGTTGTGGAAAAATAAAGGATTGAAGACTTCCTTCAGATTGGGTAGTCTAAATTATAGCAATAGCCTAGAATACGGCAATCAAAGAAGACGTAAATAGTTTTATATAATACTTCTATTGCGGGATTTCAAAAATAAGTTGTAACTGTAAGTATTTGACTGTGAGTTAATTATATATATATTTATATTAATTAGACCATTAATTTATAAAAATCTCTTATGTTTTTTTCACTTTTTCGAACCATTACTTAATTCTAACCGTTCATAGTAAAAGTATTAACTTTACAGTATGAAAAAGTCCTTTATTCTAGGCATTTTGTTCTTGATGACTGCTATAATTTTACTGGTTTCAGCCTCAAAGGATATTACTTCCTATTCAAATTTTCAGGAAGCTAGGAAATCCGGCAATTCAGTGAAAATAGTGGGGCAATTGGATAAATCTAAGGATATGGTCTATGATCCTGTTCAAGATGCAAATAGATTTTCATTTTACGTGGTAGACAAAGCTGGAGAAACTGTTCAGGTTATACTAAAAGCTGCCAAGCCTCAGGATTTTGAATTGTCAGAACAGATAGTCGTTACTGGTAAAATGGTTGATGGAACTTTTATCGCTTCTGATGTTCTACTCAAATGCCCTTCCAAGTATAAAGACGAAGAAGTCTATATTAAAAGTCAAAGTTAATGCAGCCAATCAGCTATCTTGGTGAACACCTTTGGGTGCAGCATCTTGGTTATGCTTTCCTGATACTTGCCTTTCTTTCAGCAATTTATACAGCCTTAATTTCTATTCGTTCCTATTATGTCCAAAGCGATTGGATTCCAATTTTTGAGAAATGGAGGAAATACGGCTTGATCATTCATCAAATTTCGCTCATAGGGGTTATTGGGATGATCTTGTTTATGATGAGTTCACATTTTTTTGAGTTTCATTATGTCTGGGAACACGTCTCTGATGATTTACCTAAAAAATATATCCTGTCCGCTTTCTGGGAAGGTCAGGAAGGTTCCTTTCTGTTGTGGATGTTTTGGAATACAATCTTATGCTGGTTGTTGGTAAACCATAAGAATTATTTCACCTGGATGAATATTGCAATCATCATGCTTGTTCAGGCAGTATTGATGAGCATGATTCTGGGAATTTATTTTTTTGGTTACAGAATTGGGAGTAATCCATTCTTACTCTTAAGAGAGACGATGGATATCCCCCTATTTAACAATCCGAATTATGTATCCTTGGTTAAAGGAAATGGTTTGAATCCTTTATTGCAGAATTATTGGATGCTCATTCATCCCCCAACCTTATTTCTTGGATTTGCCTCTACCGTTGTTCCCTTTGCATATGCATTGTCAGGCCTGATAACAAAAAAACATAAAGAGTGGCTTAGACCCTGTCTAAAGTGGAGTCTATTCTCCGGATCAATTTTGGGACTTGGCATATTAATGGGTGGAATATGGGCTTATGAAGCTTTAAGTTTTGGTGGCTACTGGGCATGGGATCCTGTCGAAAATATGTCTCTTGTTCCATGGTTGGTATTGATTGCAGGGATTCATAGTCATATGATTGCTCAAGCAACCAATTATTCCATTAAGGCTACAGTATTGTTTTACTTTATTACTTATTCTCTAGTTATATATTCTACATATTTAACAAGAAGTGGTGTCTTGGGTGATACTAGTGTTCATGCTTTTACAGGACTTGGATTGGGATGGCAATTGGTAGCTTTTATTTTTGCGAGTGTTTTGATTCCATTGTATTTTCTCTTTCGTGAACGCAAACAAATTCCGGTTATCAAAGAGGAAGAAAATTTAGCCTCCAGAGAATTTTGGATGTTTATTGGAAGCTTGATATTGTTGTTTAGTGCAATATTAATTACTTTTACTACAAGCATTCCTGTGTATAATAAAATTCTTGATTTTGTTTCTTCAAGTCTATCTATTGATTTATCCTCCTATCATCGCAGTGCACCTGTAGATGTTATAGCCCATCATAATAAGTTTCAACTGTGGATATCAGTAATCATTGCAATTTTATCCGGTTTCACTTTATACTTAAGATATCTTGGAAATAAATTAACTGGTGTAAAAAAAGGAGTATTGATAAGTTTATTAATTATTGTATCCATAAGTGCGGTATTCACTGCTATAATTGGCGCACAATTGCATAGAACAAATTATCCTATTTATCTTTTACTATTTTCATCACTTTTCTCTATTTGTGCAAATCTTTGGTATCTGATACAAACTTATAAATTGGATCCCAAAGTTAGGTCTGCATCACTTGCACACATTGGATTTGGTGTATTGTTACTAGGCATTTTATTTACCGGGCTCAATAGGAGGAATATTGTGCCGAATAAGTTTTTTCAGGAAGAGGAATTTTTCGATGTCAATAAAGACAATTTGGATAAACATTTTCTGTTATTCAAGAATGAACCAAAGTTTGCTCAAGGCTATTGGATGAACTATGTACATGATACTCTGGAAGGAAGATTTAGAAAATACAATATTGAACTTTTGCGCGTGGACAGTTTGAATAACACACAAGAAAAATTCAATCTTCATCCTGATATTCAATACGATAATCGAATGACCAAAGTAGCCGCTGCAAATCCCTATATTCGACATTATTGGAATAAGGATCTTTTTAGTTTGATTGCACAAATTCCAATTGTTCAAATGGATGTGGAGTCCGCAAATAAAGCGGAAGACAGCTTGCAGTATGTCTTGTATAATTTGAAATTAAACGATACAGTTTTTGGTAGAAAACATTATTTTGTATTAAGAGAAATCAAAAGCGATTTTACGAGTAAGGATATTGCTTCCAGTTCAGATGATCTAGGAATACAGATAAAAATTGAAGTTGGAGATGAGACAGATACTGTAAAATCAGTGCTGACTCCGGGAATAATTTTTAAGTCTAATTTAGCTTATCGTTTTCCATTTGAACACGAAAAACTTGGTATTCGTTCAGAAATTTCAGATACCTTGATTTATTCCATTGCCAATGAAGCAGAAAAACTGCAGGCCAGAAAATTTAGTATTAAAGAAAAAGAATCTATTACAACTCAAGATGGAATAAGCTTCAAACTAATGGGATTTGACAGAAATCCAAGCATTGCAAATTATATTCCACAGAGTGGCGATATAGCAGTGGGAGCGAGGCTAGAAGTAAAGATAAATGACAAGGTGCACGAACTCATGCCGGTATATTTGATTCGAGATAGTAGAGCAATTCAGTTGCCTTATATAAGTTATACAAAAGGAATTTCTATCAATCTAAATCATATTGATCCACAGAATGGGGTGATGGATTTTGAATATAATATCTTGAAAATTCCTGAGACCATTCCTGTTAGAATTGCTGAGAACGCGCCAAGGACGGATTATCTTGTCATGGAGATTATCGAATTTCCGGGAATTATAATGGTTTGGACTGGCAGTCTTCTTATGGTTTTCGGATTGGCTATGGCTTCCTATTTTCGGAGAAAATTGTAACCATGATTGCCAAAGTAGTACTCATCGGATCGGGACATGTAGCAAATCATCTGGGGAGACAGTTACACAAGAGAGGAATAATAATCAATCAACTCGTTGCCAGAAATAAAACACAGGCTGACTTATTGGCAAAAGATCTTAATACCTTAGTGAATTATAATTTGGATCAAGTAGTACGAAAAGCCGATGCTTATCTGCTTTGTGTAAATGATGATGCTATTGCTGAAGTAAGTACATTGTTGACTCAGCGATTAAGTGATGAAAAAACAATAATCCATTTTTCAGGAAGCAAATCTTATGAAGAAATAAATCCTTATTTCAAAAAGCGTGCTGTGATTTGGCCATTGCAAAGTTTTAGTGAAAATGCAAAATTAAACTGGAAACAAATACCTTTTTTTATTGATGGAGAACTAAGTATTGTTAATGAGATTCTTGATTTCTGTAAAGGATTGAAATGGAATGGAATTCCTGTCGATCAGGAGAAGAAAAAATTAATTCATCTCGCTGCAGTGTTTGCAAATAATTTTTCAAATTTTAATTATGTCATTGCAGAACAAATTCTAAACTCTATTCAAATAGAATTTAAGGTCTTAGAAGCAATCCTAAATAATAGTAGTGCTCATGTTTTTGAAATGGGCCCGGAAAAAATGCAAAGTGGACCTGCTAGGAGAAAAGATGCTGGTATTATAAAAAAACAAATTTCGTTGTTGCAAACAAAATTTCCGGAGTACAAGAAAATATATGAAGACTACAGTAAGTTAATAATAAATCATTATCACGGGAGTAAAAATTTTAAAAAGTGAGATTACTGGGACAAATACCTCATCCAAATTTGTTGATTAGCGTTTTTAAGTCAAATGAAAAAATAATTCTTAAATTTGAGATTGGACCTTTTGAACAGACCTATAAATTTCTTGAAACAGAGTTAATTTATGATGCTGATTCAATATCAAAGATCATTGATGAGAATTTCATTACAAAAGTTTTTCAAATCTTCGACCAAATGAATATAAACTATAAGACGATAGATTAAAAAAAGTGAATTTTACAAAAAAATAAATTTTATGAACAAGAGAATAATATTATTTGGCTTGGCATTGCTCTTAGTCACCTTTAATTCCTGTATTGTTGACCCCTTATTGGATGAAGTCAAAACTGAAATTACTATAGTTTTTAGTGCTGGCCCATATGCTGGTCAAGAACTGAAATTTGAAAGTAAAAACACTTCGGATGACCTTAATTTTTACTTTAACAATAATGTCACAAGAGTTTATTGCAAGCCTTTGATAAGTGTAGACGGTAGAGCAATGAATTCCTCGAGTTCAATCAACTTTGCTTGGCAGGGGTCACCTGGAAGTGGAGATTTCTCAGCAGTAAATTTTGTAGATGTTAGTTCAGTTACAGCTGGCGATATTGAACTGTCCTATGCGGATGGGGAGTTACTTTCTTGCAGTATTCCCAAATCAGCGCTTTTGAAGATTGACGCCTATTTGGAACCTAATAATCTAGTATCCGGTACGACAACTTTTTCTTCTATTTTGAATTATGACAAGAATGGAAGTTCTAATGTCTATCAAAGTCAATGTACTTTGACCTTCAACTTTCTCAGAGGAGCTGATAAGTAAGTTACACTGTCTTTGAGCTTAAATAAGGCTAAAATATAGTATAATGTTGAAATTCAATAAAATATATATTAGCAATTAAACTATGTGAAGAAATGAGAATTATTAATACATGCAACAAGAATTCAGTCTTTATCGTTATTTATTCTTAACTTTGCGCCCTTCAATGGGAAAATATCTATTATTTATCTTACTGCTAGGTTTTCTAGGGCTTTCTTGTAAGTCATCGTATGAGAAAATTCGCACCAGTGGCGATGCTCAACTCATGCTTAAAACTGCCAATAAGTTGTATGCTGAGAAATCCTATTTTAAGGCTTCAACCCTCTATGATTTGATTTTTAGTAATTTCAGAGGTCAAAAAGAAGCAGAAGACATTTATTACAACAATGCGTATTGTAATTATTATTTGAGTAATTACGAAACAGCGAATTACATGTTTACTAATTATTCGAATACTTTCTTTAACAGCACCAGAAAGGAAGAAGCAGAATTTATGGCAGCATATGCTTCTTATAAATTATCGCCAAACTATAAGTTGGATCAATCTTCTACACTAAAAGCAATTGATCAATTTCAGACTTTTGCAAATAATTATCCTGAATCAAAAAGGATAAAAGAGTGCAATCAGTTGATAGATGAATTAAGATTAAAGTTAGAAATAAAAGCTTTTGAACAAGGAAAGTTGTATTACAATATTCAATATTATCAATCATCTATAAGTACTTTGACTAATTTGCTTACAGATTTTCCGGAAACAAAAAACGAAAAAGAAATTCGATCTTTGATGATCAAAGCATCTTATGAATGGGCAATCAACAGTATTTTTGAAAAACAAAAGGAGAGATTTTTGAAAACCGTTGAACTCTCTGATATTTACTTAAATAAATTTCCTTCAGGTAAAAATCAGGAAATAAAAGATATAAGAAAAAAAGCAATTAATAAATCTAATAATCCCTTATACAATGGATATAAAGACACAAGTTCAAAAAATTAATCCTAATATACAGGCTCGCGACATAAGCGAAATGGTTAGGAAGACTGGAAGCATCTATGAAGCGATCAATATTATGGCGAATCGCGCAAGTCAATTAAATGATGATATTAAAAGTGAGCTTCACGAAAAGTTAGAAGAGTTTGCAAGTCATTCTGACACAATAGAAGAAGTACAAGAAAATAAGGAGCAGGTGGAAATTTCAAAATTCTACGAAAAGCTTCCTAATTCTGTTCTGATTGCAATCAACGAATTTACCAATAATCAATTGGAGTTTAAATACAGAGAAGACGAATCTGCACATCAGGAATAAAAATTTAGATTAATAAATCTGCATGAAGCTTGAAGGCAGAAAAATAATTCTTGGTGTATGTGGTAGCATTGCTGCATACAAGTCACTCATTTTATTGCGATTACTCATTAAACTGGGAGCTGAAGTCAAGGTTATTCTTACGAAAGACGCTCAGAATTTTGTTGGGAAATTAAGTTTCTCAAGTCTTTCTAATCACCCTGTCTTAACTGATTTAGTGTATGATCAGGAATGGAAAAATCATGTAGAATTAGGAGCTTGGGCCGATCTTATATTGGTAGCACCAATTACTGCCAACACGATAGCAAAGTTTTCTGTAGGATTAGTTGATAACTTACTAACTGCAGTTTATTTGTCAGCCAAATGCCCGGTAATGATTGCACCGGCTATGGATCTTGATATGTGGGCGCATTCGGCTACTGAATTTAATCTTCGAATTCTGAAGGAGAGAGGAGTTGAGCTTGTGCCAGTTGGTGAAGGACTATTGGCCAGTGGATTAGTTGGCCTAGGAAGACTTTCAGAGCCTGAAAATATTCTTGAATATGTTGAAAAATATTTTCATTCAAAACTAGACCTAATTGGTAAAAAAATATTAGTTACCGCTGGACCTACTTATGAGGCCATAGATCCGGTTAGGTTTATTGGCAATCATTCAACTGGTAAAATGGGAATAAGAATTGCTGAAGAAGCAGTTCAAAGAGGAGCTGAGGTTTTTCTGATTCTTGGTCCAAGCTCTGTGGAAGTAGCTAATAATTCCGCCTTGCATATAACAAAAATTACCTCTGCCAGGGAGATGTTAGAGGCTGTTCTAAAACTTCAAAAAGAAATGGATTTTTTCATTCTGGCTGCAGCAGTTGCAGATTTTAAACCAGTACAAGTTTCCGAGTCCAAAATAAAAAAATCAACGGCTACTTTAGAACTTAAACTCCAGCCAACTGATGATATTGCCCTTCATTTGGGTCAGAGTAAATTAAAAAATCAGAAAATAGTAGGCTTCGCTTTAGAAACCAATGAAATTAAGCAAAATGCTGAAGCCAAATTAAGTAAGAAAAATATGGATATGATCGTTATCAATTCGGCACGTGAGATTGGAGCTGGATTTGGTTACGATACGAATAGAATAGATATTTTGAAAAGAAATGGAGAATATCTATCTTTCGAACTTAAATCGAAGAAGGACTTAGCTTGCGATATTATTGATGAAATGTTAAAACTTTAATTGAAAAATGAAATCGCTTAAGATTGTAATATTGATAAACTTTTTGCTTGTTGTTGTAATTCAGAATATTATTGCACAGGAGCTTGATATGAACGTTGTTGTAGTTGCGCCAAATAGTGCATCTGCTTCTGATAAATCAGTTTTTCCAATAATGGAAAAAGCAATAAAAGATTTAGTAAACAATCAAAAATGGACCAATGACAATTTTGAATCAAATGAAAGGATAAAGTGCAAGTTGCAATTAAATATAAGAACTGATTATGGCAACAATAGTTTTACTTGTGATTTAATTTTGGATGCTTCCAGACCGGTATTTGGATCTTCTTATGAGACTACTTTGCTCGTCATTACAGAAAAAGATATACCAATTAATTTTGATCCCTTCAAGCCTTTAGAAAATAGTAAGGAAACTTATTATGATAACTTATCTGCGCTAATTACTTTTTATTCTTACTTTATACTAGCAATGGATTATGATAGTTTTAGTTTAGAAGGTGGTGACAGTTACATCACTTTATTACAGAATATGGTTAATACTATTCCATCAGGTGCAAAACAATTTGATGAAAGCTGGTCATCAGCTAGTAAAAAGAAAAACAGCAGATATTTCCTATTGGATAATCTTGCAAATATTCGAATGAAGCCCTTCCGAAGAGCAAATTATGAATATCATCGCTTGTGTATGGATAATTTTTCAAAAACACCTGAATCCTCAAGATCAAATATAGTCAATGCAATAGAAGCAGTTGCAGATACAGACCAGACCTATCCCAATTCATTTTTAATGCAATCCTTTATTGGTGCCAAAAAGAATGAAATTGTTGAAATATTTAAGCAAGGAACACAAGGAGAAAAGGAGAGAGTCATTACAGCCATGTCTGCTATCGATCCTTCAAATAGTTCTTTGTATAATTCCATAAAATCGTAATTTTAACCCACTTATCGAAACTATGAAGAAAAGAAGAATTGCAATATTTGCCTCAGGAGAAGGTACCAATGCAAATCAGTTAATTAAATACTTTAAAGGGAACCCAACTATAAGTATTGAATTAATAATTTCAAATTCAGCAAGAGCAGGAGTTATTAAACTTGCAGAAAAGAATGATATCCAATTCTCAGTGATCAATAAATCTTTATTGACAAATAATAGTTATATGACCTCCTTATTGAATCTATACGACATAGATTTTGTGGTCTTGGCTGGATTTCTATTATTGATGCCACCATTTCTTGTCAAAATGTTTGATCAAAGAATGATTAATATTCATCCGGCATTATTGCCAAAACATGGAGGTAAAGGAATGTATGGATTGAATGTACATCAATCTGTTATAAGTTCTGGGGATACAGAGACCGGTGTTACGATTCATTATGTTAGTGAAAGTTACGATAAGGGAAAGGTCATACATCAGGAAAAAACAAAAGTGGATCGCAGAGATACAGCTGAAAAATTATCTAAAAAAGTTCAAGAAATAGAACATAGAATACTTCCGGAATGGACAGAAAAGATTGTAAAACAAATGAGTTATTATTAATTGATAAATTTTGTGGATTAGATTGTATTAATAATCAATTCATATAAATTTCATTCAAATAGTATTCTAAAAAAGTATACTAAAAATTAAAAAGCCTTCTCGATGAGAAGGCTTTTTTTATGAGTTGTTTTTCTATTTTAAAACTCAATTAAGTAAAATAATATTGACTTAATCAAGCATTCTTTATATGTATGAATTAATTGTTTAATTCCATAAAAGATATGCACTTAGTTATTTTCCTCTTCTTACTTTAGTTGATTGAGATTTTGTGTGGCCATGTGGTCCCTTTACAGTTTTGGTTGTTTTTGTATGGCTTCTTCCGTGCGGTCCGGTAACGGTAGTTTTCTTTTTGGTTACTGTATAATTCTTATGTGCTCCAGCATAATGTGTGCGAACTGTTGTAGAATGGGCTCTTCCTGGAGTATACATTCTATGAGCAGCAACTAATCGATGTGTGTGTACAACTCTTACTGTTGCAACTCTATGATTATACCTGTAAGGTCTCCAGACGGAGTAAGCATATGGTCTCCTGTGTGCCCACCAACTTGGATAAATTTTCCATCTCCACGCAGAATTAAATTCAACATAACCGGGAGTATAGATATATCTTACACATGGCCATCCCCATACGTTTACAACAACAAATGCAGATAATCCTGAAGGGGAGGGTCCTCCGCCTTTATGCTCTTCCATTTCTTCTTCTTGCGAGCCATCACCTGGCTCAACAATCATCTCTTCACCAAAAATTTCTTCATCACCGACGATTTGAATATGTGCTTCGTTATCGCCAACTTTTTCTAATTCAATGACAGCAATATCCTGATTTTCAGCAGCAGAAATGGGCACTTGAAGAATAAATATGTGAACATCCTTGTCCATTCTTCCCATGACTTTAATGTAGTCAATTTCACCATCCTGGTTTAAGTCAAGGTTATTTACATGACTGGATTCTGAATTGAGAAGTTGTTCAAATTCCTCAGGGCTCTTTGCTGTGTTAAATAAACTCAATGCTCCTTCAAGACTGAAGTTATCTCCGGGCAAGCCAGTAGAATCTTGTTGGCCGTGTATAAAATTGCCCATAAGGCATAGGGTAAATAAAATTAAATAATTTTTCATTTTTTTATTGTTTAATTAAAGTTAGACAGATTTTTTAATAAAAGGTTTAATCAGGATATATTTAGTTAATATGGATCTACATCAATAAGTATTCGCAATGAGGTCCATGCCTTATCATTTTTCATCAATTGGCTGGTCTGATGAATTAGTAATTTTGTCTTGTTGATCAGTGCTAAGTTTCTCTCAAGCTTTATAAATATCTCTTTAGAATAGTATCCTTTGATTTTGGAAATCGATGATTCTGCCGGTCCAAGAATTCTTTTTCCAAGAATTTTTTTAAGTTTGGTAGCCATATACTCCGCAGCTTGATCAGAGACAATTTCCTTGCGATGTCTAATTTCTAATTTAATAATTTTGATAAAAGGAGGATATTTGAACAATTCTCTTTCATTTGCTTCTCTAAAATAAAATTTCTCAAAATTATGTTCTAAAACTTCAGTGAGGACTTGATGTTGGGTATTATAGGCTTGTATATAAACTGAACCCAATTCATTTCTTCTTCCTGACCTTCCACTTAGCTGTGTCAATAATTGAAAAGCCCTTTCCTGAGCTCTAAAATCAGGATAAAATAGAATTTGATCAGCATTCAGAACTCCTACTAAGGCAACATTTTCAAAGTCCAATCCTTTGCTCAGCATCTGAGTTCCAACCAGAATCTGAATATTTCCGTCTTGAAAATCGTCGAGAATCTGCGATTGACTTGTTTTGTTTCTTGCTGCATCTAAGTCAAATCTTTGAATGATTGTTTCAGGAAATAATTCCTTTAACTCTTCTTCGATTTGTTCTGTACCAAAGCCGAGAAGTTTTAATGTGTGTTGTAGACATTGGGGACAATGCAATGGATTGACTTGCCTTTTACCACAGACATGACATTTTAATATGTTCAATTGTTTATGTAACGTCATATGAATGTCGCATTGGTCACACAATGCTTCCCAATTGCAATTGCTGCACTGTACTACAGGACTGTAACCTCTTCTATTTCGGAAGATTATTATTTGTTTTTTAAGTGCAAGTTGTTTGCCTATTTCTTCAATTAGGTCTAGAGTAAAATGCCCTTTTAATTGATTGTATTTTGCTGCTTCTTTCAGTGGTAAAATTTTGATTGACGGCAATTCACTTTCACCATATCTGTTGTTTAATTTGACTAGGCCATATTTTTCATGTAATGCATTATAGTAACTTTCCATTGAAGGAGTCGCAGATCCAAGCAATACTTTTGCATTGAAATCCTGGGCAAGTACGAGGGCTGCATCACGAGCGTTGTATCTTGGAGAGGGTTCTGACTGTTTGTAACTTTGATCGTGTTCTTCATCAATAATAATAAGCCCTAAGTTGTTGAAAGGTAAAAATACTGAAGATCTTGCGCCAACAATTAATTGATGATTATTAAGGCTTGCATTCCAAATTGCTGATCGATTGCTTATTCCAATTCCGGAATGGTATTCCAATAGTTCATCACCGAAATATTGCTTTAATCTTAAGACCAATTGAGTAGTTAAAGCGATTTCCGGTAACAAATACAATATCTGCTTTCCCTGATTGATGGTCTCTTTTATTAATTGGATATAGATATGAGTTTTTCCACTTCCTGTTATGCCATGCAGTAAACAAACGTCTTTAGTTTCCCATTGGTTTTTTATTTCGTTGATGGATTGAATTTGTTGTGGAGTTAATGAAACAGAATCATGATGCGTCTTTGTTTCAGGATAGATATATTTTTCCAATAACTGTTCAACTAAGATTTCTTTTTTCAAAAGTGATTTGACAACTGAAGACTCTGTTTTACTTTTATTCAATAATTCTTTTTTTCTAATCCAGGAATAGTCCTTCTTTTCTTTGAGATAAGTGAGGAAAAGTCTTGATTGATTTGCATTTTTTTGAATATCAGTTAAGGCATTATGCAAATTAATTTCTTCCTTTATAAGATTATCATGAAGCTTAATCCAACTTACCTTAGGTATATCTGATTTTGATTGTAAACTCTCAGTAATGTTTAATAATTTTCTATCCATCAGATTTTTCACAAGCTTCATAACAGACTTTTTTTGAAGTATGGATTGAACATCTTGTAAGCTTAGGCTATTCCTTATATCAAGTGCTTCCAGAATAAGAAACTCTTCATCAGAAAGTTCTTGTTGTGTGTAATTGATATCCTCTTTGACTATTAGCGTTTCGCTACTTAATTTAAATGCTGCGGGCAACGCAGCCTGCATAATTTCCCCTATTGTACAAACATAATATTCAGCAATCCAATCCCAAAAATTAAGTTGTTGAATATTGACTATGGGTTCTACATCTAGAATGTCGAGAACATCTTTAATTTTGGTCCAGTTGCTGGTGTTAGTAATATTTTTAACAATTCCAGCATATCGCTTTGATTTGCCGAATTCTATTTCTACTCTCTGACCTATCTTTATTCTTTGAATAAATTCATTTGGAATTCTATAACTAAAAGTTCCTTCTAAAGGAAGAGGAACAATTATTTCTGCAAACAGATTATCTGAGGTAATCAAGTTATTTTTTGTGTATTTGTAAGGAAATGAGTTTGTTGCGCTCTGCTTGCCAGGATACATGACCCACAACAGCTAAAATAAGAAATACAAAATACTCTAGTGCAACAAAAGCAATATCTTTTGCTAAATAAAGACCGACACAGACTATGTTTATCGCAATCCACAATAACCAGTTTTCCATTATTCTCTTGGCCATTAAGGTATTCGCTACAATACTGCTTACTCCAACAAAAGTATCAAGATATGGAAATGCGGCCGGCTTGTTAAAAATTGCTGGAAAATATTGTGGTAGATTGCTTACTATATATCCGAAAAATATGGATGCAATTAATATGAGTATTAAATTATTAATTCTTGAACGATTCGACAAGATTTTTATAGGAATAGTATCTTGTTTTTCTCTTTTCCAATTGTGCCAACCATAAAGACTGATTCCAAAAAAATAAATTTGTAAAAACATGTCGGAATACAATTGCACTTGCCAAAAAATAAAAAAAAATAAGACTATATTTATTATACCAATTGGCCAGGTTAAGAGTTTAGATTTTGCTGCTAACCAAACTGCAATTATTCCGGCGATGCTACCTATAAATTCAATATAACTTACCGGGTAATGGAGAATTGAGAAGAATACATGATTTATATTGAAGAAGTTCAATGAAAGAATATTGTATTAACAAAGATAAGAAAAACTAGTTCAATACTCAAGTAAGAGTGAACGGAATTATTTTATAAAAATAGTTATAGTAGTTAAACAAATCTCTTAGAGTAAAAAACTAAAGGCTTCAAAAAATTCAATGTATTTGAGTCACTTAAATTAAATATTGCCAAGAAAATCGAAAATCGAAAACGATTTTATAAACAAATAATTGCTAGGGAAGAGTTAATTAAAAATACTTAAGATTCATCTTTGGATCTACAGCCAGCAACATTTCATAGATCAAATTAATTACGGCTTCTACGTCAGATTTACTAGATAATTCAACAGTTGTATGCATATAACGCAAAGGCAAAGAAATTAATACAGAAGGTACCCCGCCATTGGAATATGCGAATGCATCGGTATCAGTTCCTGTTGAACGAGATGCGGCTGTTCTTTGAATTGGAATTTTCTTTTTTTCAGCGGTCTTCACTAGTAAGGCCTGCAATTTATTGTGTACAGCTGGAGCATAGCAAATTACTGGCCCTCCACCACATTTAATACTTCCCTGATCTTTTGTTTTGATCATAGGAGTATGGGTGTCGTGAGTTACATCAGTTACTATGGCAATATTCGGCTTAATTGTATTGGCGATCATTTCAGCTCCGCGCAATCCAATTTCTTCCTGTACAGAATTAACGACATACAGAGAATAGGGCAATTTGATTTTATTCTTTTTTAATAATCGAGCAACTTCAGCGATACAAAATCCACCCATTCTATTGTCTAATGCGCGACCTACATAGAATTTGTCATTCAGCATAAATAGAGAGTCTTCATAAGTTATAACACAGCCGATATGAATTCCCATTTTTTCAACTTCCGCTTTATCATTTGCTCCTACATCAATAAATATATTTTCAATAGTAGCTGTAAGATTCGTGTCATTTCCCTTGCGCAAATGAATGGCAGGCCATCCAAATATACCTTTAACAATACCCTTTGGAGTATGTATGTTGACTCTCTTTGATGGCGCTATAGATTGGTCTGCACCTCCGTTTCGAATAACGGAAATATAACCATCATCACTGATGTAGTTAACCATCCAGGAGATTTCATCAGAATGGCCTTCGATGACTACTTTAAATTCCTTTCCAGGGTTAATTACTCCGTAAAGTGTACCATAATGATCTAAATGATACTCATCAATGAAGGGTTTAATATACTCTAACCAGATCTTCTGACCAGCAGCTTCGTGGCCTGTCGGGGATGGGTTATCGAGATACTCGAATAAAAATTTTTCAGAATCTTTTGTAATCAGTGGCATATGTTAATTATGGTTTTCAAATTGATCTGACCATAATTTCGGATCGTGGTTCCAGGATTGCAGACGATTGAAATCATCTTTGTTAATGAAGTTAGTCTGCAAAGCTCGTACCAAAAGCGTTTCAAAATCAGTTAAACTTGAAAATTTAATATTTTTTAGTTGAAATTTTTCTTTTGCCGTTTGAAAGCAATATTGAAATATGGATAGGACCCCTACGACATCATAAAATTCATCTTGAAGAGCCGAAACAGCTTCAAGTGAACTGCCACCTGTTGAAATGAGGTCTTCAATCACCAAAACTTTAGCATTCGAAGGAAGTCTACCCTCTATCAAATTTTTAAGTCCATGTTCCTTTGGTTTGCTGCGTACATAACAGTACGGAAGTTCAAGTGCTTCAGCAACGTATGCACCCCAGGCTATACCTGCGGTAGCAACTCCTGCAACAGCTTCTAAGCCTGAATAAGTGCTTGCCTGACGGGTCAGCGCCTTAATAATTATTTTTCTTTCTGCTGGAAAAGATAGAATTAGCCTATTATCACAATAAATAGGAGAGCGAAGCCCACTGGCCCAAGTAAAAGGATTTGTAGCATTTAATTTTATTGCGTTTATTTGCAATAATCTGTCCGCGATATTATTTGCAAGATTCATTACTAACTATGTCGAAAGCTAGCCAAAGGTATGATATTTATGTTAATGAAAAGCAACTGATTCTATTAGATGAATCAGAGCTTTCGAAGCAAGACTTTATTCATCAAGCTCTTGTTATGCCTTATAAAGGTCAACAAAAAACCTTATTTCAATACCTTGATCTCTTGGAACAGTCGAATAGATTTTCAATAGTAGTTTTATATGCTGTTGAAGCAAAGGCAATTATGAAAGACTTGAAAGAATTAATGCTCAACATTAGTGCCGCCGGAGGGGTTATTGAAAACAACGAAGAGGAACTTTTGCTAATTTTCAGAAGAAAGGTATGGGATTTGCCAAAAGGCAAATTGGATAAAAATGAACCTTTTGAATTAGCTGCAATTCGAGAATGTTGTGAAGAAACAGGGCTAAATAACCTCATACTTAAAGAAAAGATAGTAAATACCTATCATTTTTTCAGAGATCTAAAAAACAATCGATGCCTTAAGAAAACCAAGTGGTACTATATTAAATGCTATGTCGATCAATTGCCAGTACCTCAATTAGAGGAAGACATTGAGACCGCAATATGGATTAAACCTTCTCAAATTTTTAATAAGAAACCTATGTTTGCGAATATCACTTTAGTTTTGAATAAATTTGTTGAGCTTAAGGAAAATTTAGCCATTAATTAGAATGAAATTGATTCCATTTGAAAAATATGAGGGGGCAGGAAATGACTTTATCCTATTGGACTTTATAGAAGGTGAGCTTCTTGATCTTAAGGATCAGGTTTTAATGGAAAAATTGTGCGATAGAAACTTCGGAATTGGAGCTGATGGAATTATAGCTCTTTGTCCGGATGAACAGTACGATTTTCGAATGAAATATTTGAATTCCGATGGTAGATTTTCAAGTTTCTGTGGCAATGGAAGTAGATGTATTTCATTGTATGCAAGTAGAAAATGGAATATGAACAAATTCAATTTTATTGCTGCTGATGGGCCACATTCATCCGAAATAATGGATCACAATACCGTCAAAATACTCATGAAAGATATTGAAGGATTAGAAAATACAGCCTTAGGGCCTCTAGTCCAAACCGGTTCACCACATTTAATTGTAGAGGTTGAAGATGTTTTCAAGTATGAAATCAATTCGGAAGGAAAAAGGCTTAGAAACGAATTCTCTGAAGAAGGAGTAAATGTCAATTTTATTCAAATCACTGGAGACCAAAGTCTGAAAATTGCCACTTTTGAAAGAGGAGTTGAAAAAGAAACCTTGGCCTGTGGTACTGGAATTGTAGCCAGCTCTTATTATCTCGCGAACAAATTGAAATTGCAAGGTCAACAAAGTTTACAAGTAGAAGCAAAAGGCGGTAAACTTCAAGTTGAACTGTTTATGGATAATAAGTTAAAAGCGACAACAGTTCATCTTATTGGACCAGCAAATCAGGTATATTCCGGATTCTGGCCAATTTACTAAATCGTCTTATCCGAATATTTCAGTACCTGCAAAGTGAAATGCTCCTTCGATCATAGCATTTTCATCAGAATCAGAACCATGAACGGCATTTTCACCCACACTTTTAGCATATAAGGCTCTTATTGTTCCTGGAGCTGCATTGGCAGGATTAGTTGCGCCAATTAAATTTCTGAAGTCCTCTACTGCATTTTCTTTTTCAAGGATAGCTGCTACAATAGGTCCTCTGGACATAAATTCAACCAATTCACCATAAAAAGGTCTGTTTTTGTGTACTTCATAGAATTCCCCTGCTTTTTGAGCTGAAAGTTGAGTATATTTCATGGCAACAATTTTGAAACCTGCGTTGCATATTACCGCTAATATTCCACCGATATGTCCTGATTCTACTGCATCAGGTTTTATCATAGTAAAAGTTCTTTTTCCGGACATTTGATCTATTTTGGCTGCAAAACTATAGCCTTAGTATTCGATGAACTAATTCTTAACAAGTCATTCAATATTTTTTCTAAGATTATGCAGACTTTTGTGGCTTCAAGATGAAAGACCTTACGGCATTTTCTGATTTGTTATTAGCTCCTAAAAGGATAGTTTTGCTATCTCATAGAAATCCCGATGGTGATGCGATAGGTTCATGTCTTGCACTTAGCTATTTCCTAAAGTCAAAGGGTCATTCTGTTCAAATTATTTTCCCAAGTGAATTCCCAGCATGTTTTGAATGGATGTTAGAATCTGACAAGATATTGATCTGTGATATCAGCCAGTCTGAATGTGAGAAAGCAATTGAAAAGGCAGAATTAATCATTTTATTAGATTTTAACTCATTGGACAGGATTGATAAATTGGGTGTCAAAGTTCTTGCTGCCAAAGTTCCTAAGGTTATGATTGACCATCATTTAGATCCTGAACCCGTTGCAGATTTAATTTTTTCAGAAACTGAAGCAAGTTCTACCTGTGAGATAGTGTATAGTATTATTGTTGAATTAACACAATCTAGTGAATTGAGTAAGGAGATGATTGAAGCTCTTTATACAGGAATTATGACCGATACTGGATCTTTCCATCACAGTACTTCTGAGAATGTTTTTTCAATTTGTGCGGAATTCAAAAGACAGGGATTGAATGACACGCTTATTCAAGAATTGGTGATGAATAGTCAGGCGGATAAATATCTTTTACTTCTTGGACACTGCTTGCATAATCGAATGGAATTATTTCCAGATAGAGAGTTTGGATTAATTTATTTAAGTAAGGAAGATTATAAAAACTTCGATATTAGACGCGGAGATACTGAAGGAATTATAAATTATCTCATGATGCTTAAGAATGTGAAAGTAGGTGCGCTGGTAATGAATCAACCATCTATTGTAAAGCTTTCTTTGAGATCAAAAGGCAATATTTCAGTTCAGGCAATTTGCAAAGAACATTTCAATGGAGGAGGACATCGCAATGCATCCGGAGGATATTCTAAATTAAATCTAGATGAGACTCTTTCTAAATTGAAGGAAGTTATGGGAGTACAAACAGTAGTAAATTCTTAAACAAATATAAATTTTACAATGAAAACAAAAATGTTATTTATCATTTCTAGTATGCTCGTGTGCTTAGTAGCCTGCAAGACAGTATCTGAAAAGACCAGCTTGAGTGGTTTTAAATATTCAATTTTGAATGATCAAGCAGGAGATGTTGCTAAAGAGGGTGATTATGTGTACTTTAGATATTTAGTAAAAGTAAAAGATTCTTTGGTTTTTAATTCTCAATCACAATCACCGGTAATTAAATTCAAATTGCCAAAACAAGAGAAGAAAGAATTAAAGAATGCTCAGCCAGTTGTTGAAATATTGTATTGTCTTTCAAAAGGAGACAGTGGAGTTATTCGCCAACCAATTGATGATGAAATAAGAAAGCAGATTGGAATTCCGGATGCTAAAGAATTGGCTTTCTTTGTAACACTTACAGATATTAAAGACGAGACAGCGTATCAAGGAGATATGAAAGTAGAACAGGATGCAGTTAACGCAAAAGTTGCTGAGTCTAGTGCACTTTTACCGGCTATCGAATCTCAGTTAAAAGCAACATTGGCAGATTATAAATCTGGTAAGAATAAAGCACAAATAATTACCACTGCATCGGGTTTAAAATATATTGTGCATGAAACTGGAAAAGGTGAAAAAGCACAAGCCGGACAGGTAGTTTCAGTGAATTATTATGGCACTTTAATGGATGGAACGATGTTTGACAATTCATTTCAGCGCGGTCAGGAATTCCAATTTCCAATTGGACAAGGACAAGTTATTAAAGGTTGGGACGAAGGCGTAGCATTATTGCCTGTTGGTTCAAAAGCAACCCTTTTTATACCTTTTGCATTGGGATATGGAGAAGCTGGAAGTCCTCCTGCTATTCCTGCGAAAGCAGACCTAGCTTTCTATATTGAAGTAAACGGATTAAAATAATATTATTTTCAATAATAATAAAAGGGCTGAAGTTAATATTTCAGCCCTTTTTTATTGGTATCAATCAAGAAAAGTTATATACTTTATCAATAAACTATTCGATCTTCTGCGTCGTTGTTTTGTTCGTACCAATTTATCTTTCTTGTAATAAACATAGTAAGTCCCAACATTATAAATAACATGATAGTGCCAAAGAGCAATGCCACTTTTTCAAGTTGGATAATTATAAACATAAAACTAAAGAATGAAATGATTAAGAATGACAATAAGTATGAAGAGTTAATCTTTTGAAATATTGACAAGCTATAAATATAAATCATAATTGTAATGGCAATGGCTGATATTGCGTAGGATAAATTGAAAGTAAGAAATTCCGAAATGGATAAGAGTAGTGCGAAGAATATAGTTAAAGCCAAACCCACTAAACTGTATTGAAAAATGTGGACTTTTATCTTGTGAATTATTTCTGTAAGAAAGACCGCAAGGAAAGTAATGATTATAAAGAGTATTAAATACTTGCAGGCTCTGTCTGTTTTGGAATAATGATTTACTGGATTCTGAATATTCATTCCGAATAAGTTATTTCCTAAATCAACTGTATTGGTCTTGTTGTAGTAGTGTGGAATTGATTTGTTGTAGTCTAGTATTTTCCAATTTGCTGTGAAGCCTTTGTCAGATAAGTCATGTTGAGGCAAGAATTCACCTATAAAAGAAGGACTTGCAAATGCAGATCGAATGGTAACGGAAGTATTTTGAGCTACTGGGCTGAATAGTAAGGAGCGACTTCCTTTGAGATCAATTGGCAGTGAAAATTCAATTGGGTTTTCAGGATTTAGGATAGGATAATGCGCCGATAAACCATTCATAGAAGGGCCTTGATAATTAAATATTCTGCGTTGAGCATTTGAAATTGGACTTTCAGATGGTTCTAATCGGGATTGAATATCCATTCCCAACATTCCGGGATTCATTCTTATTTTACTGGAATCAATAGTGATGTAGGATTCAGTTGAAATTCCTTTTGGATCACTAATGCTGCAAGAAATAAAGGCATCATTCCAGTTAATTTGTTGGATGAGTATATTCAATTCTTTTAAGTCGGGTATTTTGAAATTTCCGGAAAAATTTAATTTGGTTTCATAGAGCATCACTTTGTATAAGCTGCGATTCTTTTCATTCGTAGTAAAACTGCCTTCAATTTTAAGTTCTTCAGGCATAATGATCAATTTGTAATAATTTTTTTTCTGTCTAAGAATGGAGTCAAATGCATATTCCCAGTAGGGTATAATAAGGTAGGGTCCTGTAATTAGTTGATCTTTTGCCCAGGAGGAGGAGACCTCGTCACAGACCGAATTGTTGAGTGCTTCTCGTTCTGATACCAAATCAGTGAGCATAAACCTGGGTATCAAAAGGAGAAGAGTTAGAAAGAAAATGCCAATTAATTTAAAGGTCATTGTCCAGCCTGACCAGAGTGAGCTTGAGGTAATTTGTTTCATATTCATTGTTTAATATTTAAAAGTACTTTGAGTTACAAAGTAAATAGTTAAAAAAATTATTTAATTAAATTCGATAGTGATTTGATATGATTTTTAAATGCATTTTTACCATATAAAGTAATTCGATAGGAGGTTTCAGTTTTTTTTCCTACAAAAGCTTTCCTGATTTCAATGTATTCATTTTTTTCCAAAGCATTGATGTGACTTGCTAGGTTACCATCGGTGAGTTCTAACAGTTCTTTCATCTCATTAAAATTCACCCATTCGTTTACCATAAGCACAGACATGATTCCAAGTCGAATCCTGCTTTCAAAATCCTTATTCAAATTGTGTATGTTAATATCTTTCACAAGAATTATTGGTATTTGATGTGCATAATAATTCCATATAGGATATGAAAAACTCCGAATCCAAGAGCCCAGATCAACAAGCCATAACCGGGAAATAGAAATCCAATCAGTGATAAGACAATTTCAATACTACCGAGTGTAAATATCTCCCTGTGTGAGAACTTGCTCGCACTTACCAAGGACAGCCCATAGAAAAGTAAGGTAGTAGGAGCTACCATTACAAATAAATTATAGCTGATTAATATTAAACACAAACAAGCACCTGTAATCAATGGAATAAGCAAATGAATGAGCATCGCTTTGGAGGTATTCGTCCATAAGGATAAATTGAGTTTCTTAGCTTTGTTTCTTGTGAAATAATAACCAGTAAGAATGGCTACTATAAAAGTCAAACATGCTAGTCCGATCAACTGAATAATCAATTGACTAGAATAGCTATTTGTTATACCATCTAGATAATTAATTTGGTGTTTATACATTAATTGCCAGGCCAAGCCACTTGCCAAAAGAGCGCTTGCACCTGCAGATATTCCTGACAAGCCACTCAAGGAGAGAAAGGTCGAGGAACGCTCCATGATGCGTCTGATGTGATGGATATCGTCTTTAGCTGTTTCCATAAAAGTACTTTGAGTTACAAAGTTAAAACGACCATTTCAATTTTTATAGTATTTCAATTAATAATTTTATTCCAGAGCGAAATAAAATTCAAATTAAACTGAATATCAGTCGAGTAGTAAAGTATTCAATAATTACAAAATTTATTTAAATGAATCCTAAAGAGCATTTTCTATTAACTTTGCCACCTTAATCATTTATTATTTTAAAAACTAACAATCGATGACACTGGATCAACTAAAAGATCTTAAGGCCAGGCTCGCGGAGTTGAGGAGGTATCTTTGACGTCGATAGGCGAAAGATAGAACTGGAAGAAAAAGAACAACAAACGCTTAATCCTGAATTTTGGACTGATGGACATCAGGCTGAAATTATTATGAAGGAAATCAAGACCCACAAGAAATGGCTTACTGGTTTCAATTCTACCCAAACTGCTATGGATGATCTTGAAGTTCAACTAGAATTTATGGATGCCGGAGAATACACTGAGGAAGAGCTTGAAGCAAGTTATCAGGCATGCATTCTCTTGGTTGATGATCTAGAATTTCATTCGACATTGAACCGGCCAGAAGATGAATTGAGCTGTCTATTGGAAATCAATGCTGGTGCAGGAGGAACTGAAGCCTGTGACTGGGCAGAAATGCTCTATCGGATGTATCAGATGTATTGTGACAGAAATGGATACAAAAGGAGTGAACTGAGTTTTCAAGGTGGTGACGTTGCCGGTATTAAGAGTGTGGAAATGGAAATTACCGGCGATTATGCTTATGGTATGTTGAAAGGGGAGAATGGAGTACATCGATTAGTTCGAGTAAGTCCATATAATGCTCAGGGAAAAAGGATGACCTCGTTTGCATCAGTCTTTGTTCATCCATTGGTGGATCAAAGCATTGAAGTGGATGTTAATCCTGCGGACTTGGAATGGGATACTTTCAGATCAAGTGGTGCAGGAGGACAGCATGTTAATAAAACGGAATCAGCCGTTAGGGTTAGACATCTACCCTCAGGAATTGTTGTTGAGTGTCAACAAGAAAGATCCCAACATCAAAACAGGGATAAAGCAATTCAAATGCTAAAATCGCGGCTTTATGAAAGAGAATTAGAAAGACAATTTCAAGAAAAACAAAAAGTGGAATCTACCAAGACTAAAAATGAATGGGGTTCGCAGATAAGATCCTATGTATTAGATGACCGACGTGTTAAGGATCACCGAAGTGGTTATCAAACTGGGAATACCGATGCAGTGTTGAATGGTCAGATTGATGAATTTTTAAAGGCTTATTTAATGCATAAGACGGTTGGAACTGCAGATGATGGGGAAAATTAAATAGATCTGCTTTTAAAGCAGGTGTAATCGATAAACTTGAGCAATTTTTTGTCACAATTTTTGCAAATGATACAAATTTGAAATAATATTTTACCTAAAATTAACTGGTATCATACCGACAGACCTTGATTCTCTATAAGCTTATTGCATGGATATAAATGTCTCATCGGTATTCATGTAAAAATATTGATGGTCGCAGTTTCCAACTGCGATGGGGTACATCTTTTGTTTTATTAATTTTTGAAAATGTCTTGCCCTTCCAGGACAATTATTCGCGTTGTTCTTTTTTGTCACAATTTTTGCAAATTCATGCAAAAATGTCGCCAAAAAAATGTGGCTTATTGAAGCTTCCAGCTTCAATTTATGTGTAAGCGTAATGTTTTTGTCACCATTTTTGCAAATTCATGCAAAAATGCCGCCAAAAAATAATTGATTATTTCGTTTTCTAAAAATGTTTTGCACTTCCAGTGCAAAAACAAATAAAGATTGTCGCAGTTTGCAAAGCGATGCAATATCTCTAGAATTTGTAATTCTAGGTTAATCAAACTTGTCAAGCTTTAGCATGAGTCTTTCATAAAATCATTTAAATCATAGTTCAAACAATGAACGCAAACTGCAACAATCAAAATCACACTATGCGAATTACTATTAAACGAATAAGCATCATAATTCAAACTCATAATCTCATAAGGATAAGCTAAGGGTTTCTACTGATTTTTAAAAAATCAGGGTAAGCACTGATGTTTTCATGGAATGTATTGTAATATATTTGTAATTGTAAATATTTAATTTTTCTAAAGCTCCCCGCCTATGAGAACATTCTTACGGAAATCTAAACTGCTGGATTGATTTCTTTAATCCGAATATAACTTGTGGAATATATTTAAAAGGATAACAGCATTTACTGCTGGTATTTATTAATTGATTTAGTTCTGTTAATAATGATATGTAGTAAAATCCACATAGAATTCTTATTTTTAACTTTTAAATTCATTAAATATGAAAAAATTATATTTAATTCAGAATTATTGTATAGCAATAATGGGGGGGGGGCGTATTAAATACTGCCAATCTTCTCAAAAAATTCAATTTCCTAATAATATTTTTGTTCTTGATCAGTTTCAATAGTAAGTTACTAGCTCAAACTGATACCTTGGTCTGTGATAATGGTGGCTTTGAAAGTGGGTTTGATTATTATTTTGGCAGTTTTGGGACTTTTGGAACTGGTAGTGATGTATGTGCTCCTTTTAGTGGTATTGTGCCAACTACATTTAGTTCAACTTCATTACCTAATTCAAGAAGATTTGAAATTGTAAGTAGTGGTAGTGATGATCTAGTTGGTATTAATCGCACTAAGTTTGGAAGCTATGCTGCAAGAATAAATCATAAATATGGACAAAACGCAAACTTTAGTTGTGATGGACAGCAAGAAGTAAATAAAATTACAAAAAGATTTAGGGTAACAGAAGAGAATAGAGAATTTACTGTATGGTACGCAGCCGTATTGGAATATCCAACTAGCCCGTCACACTCCAATAATCAGCCCTTTTTCAGTATAAAGTGTGATTTAGCCCCATCGTATAATCTTTGCTTTGATTCAGATGTATTAAATTGCCCTGAATCATACACCGACTCATTTTGTACATTTGTTCCTATTAAGGTGCTCGATTGGGCTTGCCATAGGGTAAAGATAACAAAAGATCAAATTGGGAATATTGCAACACTTGACATTGTTGCGGCTGATTGTGGACAAGGAGAACACTTTGGTTATGCATATATTGATGGAATTTGCGAGGATTGTGCCGGAAGTTCTTTAGGATCTGGAAATATATACGATCAGGAACTAGATGAAAATGAATTAGGTATAGATCATTATTCTTGTGAAGGAGATACAATTAAGATATGTGGAGATTATACTAACCCATTTATTTGTGGTTACTGGAGGTTAGATTCTATAAATGTTCCAAATTTTACAATTTACAATCTTATTATTGATACTATTCATCATACATTCTGTTTTAAATTATCGAAAGACAGTTTTTTGATTGATACGTGCAGGGAATTATTTGTTGAGTTATATTTTGGAAACGGTGTTGTGGCTTTGCCATTAGTATATTCCAATACCATTGAAATATGTACCGATGATTATAAGGCGTTTACAGTTGAAGCGACAATTGGTTCCTGCCAAAACAACTCTACTAATAGTATTTTGTCTGATGATTATTACTATGTAAATGTACAAATAACTAATATATTATCAACTAACACTTGGACTATTGAAAGGCAGTTAGATAATCCTTACCCAAATGAATCTGGAATATATACAATTGAGAGCGGAGTTGGAAATAGTGATTTTGATTTGGGGCCAATATTAATTCAAGAAGGCAGCTGGTCATTAAGTGTAAATATTAATGGATGTATTAAAACTATTCATATTGTACCGCCGATTCATTGTTCTACAAGTTGTGAAGTTTTAAATAATACAAAAATTACAAATGTTACCTGTATTAGCGGAAATGACACTGATCCAACTAATGATACTTGGACTTTTAAAATCGAGATTACATCTAGTGCGAGTGGGGCTTATTTTATTGATCATGTTATGACGCCAAAATATTTTGGTACCCAATATACAATTTCTGGAGGTTTAATTTCTGAAGGTTGCAAGATGTTCAATTTGGAATACAGATTTGGAGGAACAACATGTAATTTAAATATTATTGTTTGCCCACCAAAACCTTGTTCACACGAAATAAATGAACCAGAATGTAATTTGGAAGCTTATGTTAAGGGCGTAAGATGTAACGAAGAAGGGGATGAATTTAATTTTGGTGTAGTTGTTACACCCTCATCAGGTGGATATTCATGTTACCAAAGCATTACTAGAATTCCTTCAGCTAATTCAAATAATCGAACTGGCAGCATTAGTAGTATTGGTACATTTGATGAAGATATTTATCTTAAACTTTATAAATGTTCAACTGCAATTTGTACTTGTGATAATACTGATTGCTTTAAGTTTATTTATGTTCCACTTCCTGATTGTGAAAATCTAAATTACCGAGTCAAATATGTTCTTGAAAAAGTTGATTATACTAGTGATGTTTGGATTATGCCAAATCCTGTAGTCTCGAATGAATTAATTTTTCATAGCTCTCTTGGTCCTTGTTCAATCGATATAATTAACCAAAATTCACAGGTTCTATTCAAGAATATTTTAATTGAAAATCTTACAAGAATTAATATTGAATTAAATCAAGGAATATATTTTGTTCGTTATCGAGATAAGAAAGGTATAACACACTACTTAAAGTTCATTAAAATTTAAATTTATTAATAAGTTGCAAGGCTCAGTTAGCTTTGCAACTTTATTTTATGACAGTTTAAAAAATTTATTTTACTTAATGAAAATCAAGTTAATTATATTATTTTTCTTATACAACTTAATTATTAGAGCTCAAAAAAGTGATTGTTTACATGATTCAATTAAATGTTTTAGCCATGATAAATATAGAATTAATAAATTAAGCTTAAAGAAATTATACGAATTTAACGATACAACATCAACAGTTTCATTATTATTAGCTGCAGATATTGACCAAGATTGTATTCCTGAAATAATTTATTTAAATGGAAATTCTGATAAAATAGTAATTGCAGATACAAGAACCAAGCAAATAAAAAAAATAATGGATGTTCCAGTTGTGGAATCTTTTGGTAGCAGTATTGCGATTGGTGATATTGATAGTGATGGTATTCCTGAAATATTTATTTTGGCAGCTTCTGTTTCTCTTAATCCCGGAAATGTTAGAAATAGAATTCTATGTTATAATATAGACGGAAGTCTTAGATGGATTTCAGATACAAGAATTAATAAAAAGAATGGTGATGAATATAACGGGATGTTATCATTAGCAGATTTCAATCAAGATGGAATACCAGAGATCTATGTTAAAAATCTAATATTTAATGCTCGTAATGGAATTAATATTCTGGATGGAGGAATGAATGGAATTGGAATTGAATGGGATTATGGATATTCACCTGGTGGCATAAGTGTAGCAAGTAATCTTGATGATGATCCATCAGATCTTGAACTTGCTGCAGGTTATTCTATTTACAAAATTAAGATTACTAATGTTAATGGAATTTCAGGTAATTCAATCATTCCAATGAATATTTCAATTAATGGAGAATTCAGGGATGGCTTAACTTCAATTGGAGATATCAATAACGATGGAGTACTTGATGTGATTGTTGCTTCTCCTGGTACAACTGGTAAGGGGATGATCTATGTTTATTATTTAAACTCTGGCACACCACAATTATTAGCAAGAGTCAATACTAGGAATCAAAATGCTACAGTCGGAATTGCATCAATTGGAGATATTAAAGGAAATGGAACAAATTCAATTATAATAATTAAAAGCACTAAGGTTTATTCTTTCTCTTATGACGGCACAAGCATTCTAAATGAAGATTGGGTTTTTGATTGTACTGATAGTTCAGGAACTGTAGGAACAGTGCTATTTGATTTAAATAATGATAGTAAATCTGAAATAATCTTGAGGGATGAAACTAAATTAAGTATTATAGATGGTTCAACTTCAATTCCTATAGTTTTGTTTTCTGCAAATTGTATTTCAGGTACTGGTTCAGAACAACCAATTGTTAGCGACATTGATTCTAAAGGACAAGCTAAGATATGTATTTCTTGTGGTAGATTAAATATTGATGAATACAATGGGAATGTTAACATTTTTGGAAGTTCTAATTTAGACTCGAGCTGGGCCCCTGCTCGCGGTATCTGGAACCAATATGCATACAATCCTTTATTCATTAATGACGATCTCACAGTCCCCAGAGTCCAGAAGAATCAAGCCACTTATCAGAAAGGCAAGTACAACAACTTCATGCAACAAGAATCTTATGTCGATTCTAATGGAATGTTTAAGAAAGCTGCAGCGAGCCTTAGCGGTAAGATCAGTTGTATTAATTACGATGTAGTTACTATGACCTACTCTGTAATCTTTGATGTGTACAATCGGAAAGATGCTTCACAGGATGTGGATACGAATCTTATCATAAGTTTCTATAATGGAGATCCGAATACTACTGGGATCTTTATCGGAAGCTTTCATACGGACCAGTTCCTTCTTGCAGGAGACAGCCTTCTTAATCTGGTCTATCGCTTTCAGATAATGGATCTGAAAGATCTCTTCATGGTAGTAAATACCAAGAGAACAGGCAATGGAACTTTTGGAGATCCGGACTTTATTCAGGTCGAATGCGATTATACGGACAATATTTCTAGAAGTATCGACATTCCGAAGATTGATGAACTTAATGCAAGTATATGTAGAGGAGATAAATATCTATTCTTTGGATCTTCACTTACAGATTCAGGAAGATATGAACACAAGACTTACAAGTTCAATGGTTGCGACAGTGTGATTACAATCTTAAAATTAAATACAGTAGATACCGTCCATTCTATTCAAGATATAAGCACTTGTGATGCTTATTTCTGGAATGGTCTAAATTATACACTTAGCGGAATTTATTCTCATGATACGCTAAGTGTAAACGGCTGTGACAGTAGTGCAACATTGAATCTGACCATCAATAATTCTGATCAAAAGAATATTATTCAGTCTGTTTGTGATAGTTTGAACTGGAACGGAATGTATTTGGATCAAAGCGGAACTTATGAAGATCGCAGAATCAATATTACAGGCTGCGACAGCATCACAACACTTCAATTAACGATTCATCCTTCAAGTTCCAAATCAATAACTCAATCTGCCTGTGATCATTATGATTGGAATGGACAGACATATGACAAGAGTGGAATTTATACCTATAAGGGACAGAGTATTTATAGTTGTGACAGTTTAATTACATTACAACTCACCATCGATAGTATAATTCAAATGAATATTAAGGAGACCTCTTGTAATTCTTATTCCTGGAACAATACGGTATTCACTCAATCAGGAACTTATCAAAGCAAGGCGCTTAGTCAACAAGGATGTGATAGTATCACTACCCTTGATTTGATTATAAATAAATCGACTAACTCAACTGCCAATATTAGAACCTGTGATTCCTATAACTGGAATGGGCAGACTTATACTAATAGTGGTTCATACACTTTTCTAACTCAAAACATTGCCAGATGTGACAGTACTGCGAACCTTTTGTTGACAATAGATAAGTCAAGTAATTCAAGTACTAATATTTCTACTTGTGATAGCCTTTCATGGAATGGAACAATTTATTCTTCTAGTGGAACTTATACTTTTAAAACACAAAATATTTCAGGTTGCGATAGTATTGCTACACTGAATCTGAGTATTCAAAAATCAGATAACATCAGTCTGCAACAACAAGCTTGTGACAGCTATCTATGGAATGGAAAGACATATACTCAAAGTGGACTTTACCAAGATAAATCACAAAATGTAAATGGATGTGACAGCATAATAAACTTGAATCTCATCATCAATAAATCAAGTAATGTTAATGTGACATTCTCTGTATGTGATAGCTTGAATTATCTAGGAAAAACCCTAAATAAAAATGGAACATACTTGTTTACTTTACAAAATTCTGTAGGTTGTGATTCTGTAATTAATCTGGATTTAAAGATATTGTCGAACAGCATTCTAGATAAAGTATCTACCTGTGATAATTATCATTGGAAAGTCAATAATTTGGATTACAATCAGTCAGGACTCTATTCACAAAAGTATATAAACATTCTAGGTTGTGATTCAGTGTACACATTAGAATTAAATATTAATAAGAGTTTTCAATTGCAAGAACAAGCAGAAGTTTGCAAGGAATATTTCTGGCCTGTGAATAATACTTTATACAATCAATCCGGTGAATATACAGTTCCTTTAAAGACAACACAGGGTTGCGATTCAATCCTTATGTTAAGCCTCCTAGTCAATCCTGAATACAAACAAACGGATACTGTTTACACCAATCAAGATTACATATGGAGCGTCGATCAAAAGAACTATTCCCAATCAGGAAGCTATGAGGCAGATTTTGTTTCAAAGGATGGTTGCGATTCCATTCATATACTACTACTTTCTATAGAAAATGAAGTGGGCATTTATTATCCAAACGTCATTCATCCCGGAGGTCTTAATGGAAAGTTTACCATTTATGACAATGGCGCTATTGATGAAATTGAAACCTTATCTATCTACGATCGATGGGGAGAATTAATCTGGCAGAAACAACATTTTAATTCCAACAACATTGAGCTCGGATGGGATGGAACTTTTAAAGCTGTAAATGTCAATCCAGGAGTTTATGTTTGGCATGCTATATTGAGGCTGAAAGATAGTCGGCTACTTCAGGAAAAAGGAGATGTTACGGTGGTTAGGTAAGGGTGATTTATGAACGATAATGCCCTTCCAGTGCATATATTTACGTTGTTATTTTTTTGTCACCATTTTTGCATCTTCATGCAAAAATGTTGATCGTCGCAGTTTGTAACTGCGATGCGGTAGATCTTTTATTATTTCGTTTTTTAAAAATGCTTTATCCTTCCAGGACAAAGACTTATTAGAGATTGTCGTAGTTTACAATCATAGGCAATCAAATAATCATTCAAATCATAGTTCAGACAATATACCCGATCGCTGCAGTTTGTAAAAAGAAGCGATATGTCTAGAATTTGAAATTCTAAATAATTCTAACCTGTCATGCCTTAACATTATGTTTATACTATCCATAGAGTTCGATTTGCAAAATCGATAAATATTGGATCGCAGTTGCAAACTGCGACCATCAAAGTAGACAACATTTTCATTCCCATGATTCCCATGATTCCCATCCATCCAAGTTCAGACAATTAAGCGCTATGCAGTATTTCTAGAATTTGTAATCCTAAAAAATCATACCATCATAAAATCCTACAAATCTTAATTCAGACAATGAACTGCGAACATCAAGCATAAAAAGTTAAATTCTTTTTAAATTCTTTATTCTACTTCAGAATTAATATTTTTTTGCTGAACTTATTTTTATTAGTTATAAGTACACAATAGTAAATTCCGGATTTTATTTCTTGGATATTCGAAATATTAAAATTCATTTGTTGAATACCAGAATTAAAACTTCCTAAAAATAAATTGTATTGCAACTCTCCATTCATATTGTACAATTGAATTTTTCCGAATTCCTGATTTGAGAAATTTAATATCAGTTTTAATTCAGAAAAAACTGGATTGTTAAGTACAGTGAAATCAATGAACTTTTCAGTTTTGTCCAATTGATTTGTTGAAGTGGATAACCCTAGATCATAAGTATACATAGATCGTCCAAATGTAGCTGCCAACAATTGACGACTTGCAGAATGTAGAGTAAGATCATTGACTGGTACGAAAGGTAAGGAATCTCCTAAAATAGTCCAATTTCCCTTGTTCGATCCTTTAAACACACCGACATCACTCGCAACATATAAAGTGGAATTATCCATAGGATCTATTAGGATGTCATTCAACGGAGCTTCAGGTAAATTGTAAGAGATATCTTGCCAACTTGATCCATAATTTTCAGTCCTAAAAATATGAGATAAATATTCGTTTTTTCTGAATCCTGATAAAGTAACATATGCAATTGCTGCATTGGTTTTATCCACCGCAATTCGGGTAACCCATCGATTAGGTAAAGTAGAGGATATTTTTTTCCAATTCATTCCAGCGTCTAGTGTATTCCAAACATTGCCATCATCCGTTCCGGCATAAATTACTTTGTTATTTGAATAGGACACAGCAATACAGCTTATAGTTCCTAGATTATTTCCTCCATTTCCATTAGTAAGATCAGGGCTTATTACTGACCAGTTATCTGCCTGATCAAGCGACTTATAAAGTCTATTCGTTCCGTAATACAATACTTTGGTATCTGTTGGATCAAACACTACCGGTGTATTCCAATTTTTTCTATCTGAGCTGCTTATGCCATCGGTAGAATAATTAAAACTTAGTCCTCCATTCGTTGATTTTGACAATTCACCGTATTGCCATTCTGCATAAATATTTTTGCTGTTGTTGGGATCAACTAAAACAACTAAACCATCTCCACCTAAAATATCTTTCCAGGAGTTAAGATCATTAGATAAGGTTCTTAGTACATTATTGTCTTGAGCACCACCATAATAGTTTTTGGGATTATTGTTGTCAATCTCACAAGTATAAAATTGAGTGATAGGAAGATTGTTGGAATGTGTCCAAGAATTGCCTTCATCTTTGGAAGTAAAAACACCACCATCGCTGCCTAGAACGATAGATTTAGAGTTGAGTGGATGAGGGTAAATACTGTGATGATCTACATGAATATTAGCGCCTATGTCATTCCAGGAATTGCCACCATCAGTAGATTTATGTAATTCGTATCCTATAGCGTATACTTTATTTGGATTCGTAGGATCAATTTTAATCCTTCCAAACCACCAACCATAGGATGCAAACATATTGCTTAAGGATTGATCATTGACTCTTGCCCAACTATTGCCATCATTTGTGGTTTTGTAAATTCCATCGAAATATCCCGTTTTATCCGAGTAAATTGCATACAAAATATTGGGGTTAGATTCTGCTATACTCAAGCCAATTCTTCCGGAATTAGAATTTGAAACCGGTAATCCATTGCCTTGTTTTAACCAAGTCTGACCTGCATTTGTTGACTTGTAAATATTGCAGGAAATTCCACCATAAGTTCTGCGATTTATTCTTCTCACACGTTCCCACATCGCAGCATATAGAATGTTGGTGTTTTGAGGATTAATAACCAAATCTATTCCTCCTGTTGAATCATTCACATAAAGTACTTTTTGCCAGTTTGATCCACCATCCGTTGATTTAAATATTCCCCTATCACTAGAATTTCCATATAAATCTCCCATTCCAGCGACATAGATGGTCTGATCATTTTTTGGATCAATAATTACGCGTCCGGTATTTTTTATTTTCTCTAATCCGGAAAAAGTCCAACTGTTACCCCCATTTGTGGATTTGAATACTCCAGTTCCATCATAAGTGGTAGAACCGCCTCCGGCATTTGCTTCCCCTGTTCCTGCAAAAAGGAGGTTTGGGTTTGTAGCAGAAATTGCAATGTCACCAATGGACAAACTGCTTTCTTGATCGAAAATCGGTTTCCAGTTTATCCCAAAATCAATAGATTTGAAAATTCCTCCTGTAGCTGTTCCGGCATATATTGTTTTTTGATCAGAAGGATGCATTTCAATATCAGTAATTCTTCCTCCAATGTTTGACGGACCAACTAATTTCCAACTCTTTGTAGGGATTCCTGATCTTAAGCCGTTTTTGAATTGGCGAACCTGTGTAAGAGCCATGTTATATGCATCATAATTTATCTGATCATAGGGATAAGCCCTTTGTTGATAGAACCAATCCGTAGGGATTTCTTTATTATCTTTTGTTTTGCTATTGTTTTTTGAGATTATTCTGGAAATTGAAAATAGCATCAATATTGTACAAAAAATAATTGCAAATTTTAATTTCATAGCTCAAATTTATAATAAAATAATTGAAATTATTTTTTGATTTCCATACCTTTTATTCTAGTAGATATAAAATAAATGAAATTGAAAGGTTTGTTGTTGAAGATAAAATAAATGAATCAATCCTACTATAAAATGACTTTGATTTGTACAATAGGCATTCAATTTTAGAATATTGACCAAATTTTGTTAACTTTGCATCCCGTAACAAAAACAGACAAACATGACCAAATATATTTTCGTTACGGGTGGAGTAACATCCTCCTTAGGCAAAGGCATTGTGTCTGCCTCTCTAGCAAAACTTCTTCAGGAACATGGATACAAAGTTAGCATTCAAAAGTTTGATCCCTACATTAATGTTGATCCGGGAACTCTAAATCCTTACGAACACGGTGAATGTTATGTGACTGATGACGGAGCAGAAACCGATCTTGATCTTGGGCATTATGAGAGATTTCTCAATAGTCCTACTTCACAAGCCAATAATGTTACCACCGGCAGAATTTACCAAACTGTAATAAATAAGGAGCGCAGAGGTGATTATCTTGGAAAAACAGTTCAGGTTATTCCACATATAACCGATGAAATTAAGCGTAGAATTACCTTGCTTGGAGAAACAGAGTACGATATCATTATAACTGAATTAGGTGGGACTGTAGGGGATATTGAATCCCTTCCTTACCTTGAAGCTTTGCGTCAGTTAAGAATGGAATTAGGCAGTAAAAATGCACTTTCCATACATCTCACTTTAATTCCGTATTTAGCGGCTGCCCAGGAATTAAAAACGAAACCCACTCAACATTCAGTTAAAGAATTGTTGGAAGCAGGAATTCAGCCTGATATTTTGGTTTGTCGTACTGAAAAGTCAATTGGTGATGATATTCGTGCAAAGTTGGCACTGTTCTGTAATGTACATAAAAATTGTGTTATTGAAGCCATTGATGCATCAAGTATTTATGATGTTCCAATTCTAATGCAGGAAGAAAAATTGGATATTCGGGTTTTAGAAAAATTGGGAATCAAATCCAAGAAGAAACCTGAATTAAAGAAGTGGAAAGTTTTCTTAGATCATTTAAAAAATCCAAAGCGGGAAGTTAGAATAGGATTAATTGGAAAGTACAATGAATTACTCGATGCCTATAAATCCATTTATGAAGCATTTGTCCATTCAGGTGCAGCAAACAATACAAAAGTGCATGTTGTAGCAATACATTCTGAGGATCTTCAAGATACAAAAACCTATGCATCCTTGTTGAATGGTTTGGATGGAATATTGGTTGCACCTGGATTCGGTGAAAGAGGAATAGTTGGTAAGATTAATGCCATTCGATATGCCAGGGAAAAGAAAGTTCCTTTTTTTGGAATTTGTCTTGGAATGCAATGTGCCAGTGTTGAATTTGCAAGAAATGTGTTGAAGATTAAAGACGCTAGTTCTACTGAAATCAATCCAGCTTCAAAAAATCCGGTCATCGATATGCTCCCAGAGCAGAGAAAGATAAAAACTAAGGGTGGAACAATGAGGCTTGGTGCGTACCCTTGCGCATTAGTTGAAAATAGTAAGGCATACAAAGCTTACCATAAGAAAAATATATCAGAAAGACACCGACATCGATTTGAATTTAACAATAAGTACATTAAAACCTTTGAAAAGAACGGAATGATATTCAGTGGAATGAATCCGGATCGCAAGTTGGTTGAAATTATTGAGCTTAAAGATCATCCATGGTTTGTTGGTGTTCAATTTCATCCAGAATTAAAGAGTACAGTTGAAAGACCACATCCGCTCTTTGTTGAATTCGTTAAAGCCTGTGTTCAGAATAAGAAATAAGTTTGCATTGTTGATGCTTAAAGCAGTACTTAGCTGGTTCTTTAACCTTTTTGTTTATGGAACAAATGCACAAGACCTTAAGACAATAGTGCTGGATTCTAATACTTCAATCTTTCGGATTGAGAATTTTAAATCAAAGTTTGTTAGAAATAGAGGGATAGAAATTTATCTTCCGCAAGGATATGATTCATCCAAAGTGTACAAAGTACTTTATATGCAAGATGGTCAAAATTTATTTGATCAAGTTGTTGCATATCAACACGAACCATTACTTCTTCACGAATGTATTCTGCGAAATAATATCCATGACTTAATCATAGTTGGAATCTGGAATACTGAAAAAAGATTTAGAGAATATCTGCCCAATGAAATTTATAAATCTTTAAGAAGGAAAGATAAAAAAATGATCCGAAAAGAATATGGTGGTATACCGGAAGGAGATCTGTATATTCGATTTTTGTTCGAAGAATTAAAACCATTTATTGAAGAACATTATACCGTTTCTCGCAGAGCTGAAGATTGTTTTATAGGAGGAATTAGCATGGGAGGCTTGATCTCTTGCTACATTGCACTTAAGTATCCTGAACAATTTTCAACCGCTTTATGTCTCTCTACACATTGGCCATTGAGTGTGATTCATGACCGAGAACGAATTCCGGATGCTTATTTAGATATTTTGAAAAATTATTTACCGTCTTCTTCAAATTCGAGATTCTATTTTGATTATGGAACAGACAATATCGATGGCTGGTATAAAAAATATCAGCTTAGAGTTGATCAGCTCTTTAATGTGGAAAAAATATCAAGCATAAATAATTTTTCTAGTCAGGAATTTGATGGCGCTTCACATGCTATGTCGGATTGGAAAAAAAGAATTGATATTCCAATTCGATTTCTTTATAAGATAAATTAGTTTGAAATACGTTTTTTATAAATGCTGTAATGTTCACTGGAATAAACAGGAGTCATTATAGAAGATTCAGTTAGTCGGGTTGGAAGAATAACATAATCCACATTCTGCTCATTAAAAAGATAAGCTAACTTTTCATCTGAAATTTTCGAATAATTTTCATTTGCTAGATGTACAAGATCACTGCCATTTCTTCTGTCTTGTAAGCCAATTTCAAATATTTTTTGCACTCTGTCTGCCCAAGGAATTAGATAAGCTTTTTGGTGAGCAATCGCTTTATAGTCTATCCAAGATGAACGCTCTGAAACCGTTTTGAATCTAGTAAAATAAGGAGAATAGACAAATAACGCACTGATATCTGTATGGTCTTTAGCCCATTGTGCAAGTTGGGTTTCCTCTTGAATTGAATTCGTATTCTCTTTAGTCGTAAATCTGCTTGCAGTTAGAACGGAAATAAATCCAAAAGCAATTAAGGCATTTTTTCTTTCCAAATTTAAATTTAATTGTAGGCTTTCGGATATTTTCTTCACTAGAATAATGGTGGTTAACAATTCAATCCAGATCGTGGTTTTTAACCATTGAAATTGCAATAAGTATTCGTTCCTGAATAGATTTCCAAAAACTAAATAAAGTATCAAAATAATCGCTTGTATCCAATATAATCTTGCTATAATTTTGTTCTCCTTATTCCATAAAAAGAGTCCGGCAATAAAAATTATGCAATAAAGAACAATTGAACCCAATGAGCTATATTGAATAAAGAAATGGTGACCAATTCGAAATTCAACTAAATCTACAAGCTTGTTGTCATGGGTGTGTGGATTTTGCCTGGATAAGATCAAAGCAAGAACATATGGAGCAATGCACAATGCATAAACTAAAATTGGTTTTGCGAGTTTCCAGAATTTTATTCTTTTATAATTCGATATGAGGTCAACTAAAGATAAAATAATAAAAATCTGAACGCCAACCAATACATGAAAATAACTTGCAAGAATTATTAAGGAATAAGAAATCCATCGTTTTTCTTTTAGAAAAAAATAAATTGCCCAAACACAGAGCGTTTTAGCGAAAATCGCTGAAGTAGGCATAGAATAAAAAAGTTCATTCCCACCAATCGAAGTATATTTTAATGCAAAAAGCACTATCAATATCCCATACAACTGAAATAATATATTGGAAATGAAAGTTTGAAACAATTTGAACAATCCAAAAATGAAGAAAAAAAGACAGCAACAATAAATGAGCATAAGGATTATAGGAACTATTCCTCCTGTAAAGTATAGAAAATATAAAAAGAAGCTTCTTTCATGAACCATTAAACCCTGAACGAAATTGAGATAAAAGTCTCTTGGATATAAGTCCGGATGGTGTAATTTTTTTAAAGCAGGAATGATTTCTACCATGTCATTGCCAATCGCTTCGTACGGCCAATAGATTAGATAGACAATAGCAAGCAGAATTGTATAGAATACTTGTTGGTTCTTTTCTAATTTTACAATTGATTTAAGCGTAGTAAGCATGGAGATTAGGAAACTTTCATTAGAGGACTTGAATAGGGATTTGCCTGAAGTATTTAAACAAAAGTCAAAGGTAAGTTTATTTTTTGTAGCTGATCATATTCGTTCAGGTCACAATATTGGCGCCTTATTCAGAATAGCAGATGCCTTCTCTTTTTCCAAAATATATATCTGTGGATACAGTTTTGAATTGAATCATCCAGAAGTTCAAAAAACTGCACTAGGAGCTACTGAGACGATTACCTGGGAATATTATAAGGACACTTTAGAATGTATTCTTGCTTTGAAAAAAGAAGGGGTCAAGATTATCGGAATAGAGCAAACCAATCAAAGCATCGAATTGCAAAATTTTTCAATTTCTCCAAATGAATCGTATGCACTGATTCTTGGAAATGAAGTTAAAGGTATTTCTAATGAGATATTAAGCACTGTTGATTATTTTATTGAAATACCTCAACATGGAACGAAACATTCATTAAATGTCAGTGTTGCGGCAGGAATTGTCGCATGGGAATTTATAAAAAAAATGAAGACTTAGTAGTGAAGCGTGTTTTTGTAAAGCCGAATTCTTACTCCAACATTTATACTGTGGTGTTGTATTTCAATGATCTCTTTTTCAGTTTTCAGAAGACAATCATTAAAATAAATTGAATACAAAATAAAAGGAGTAATGGTCATAAGACGGTTAATTCCTATATCCATTCCTGCACCCAACCCCAATATCGGTGTCATATTATTTTTTACCAGGGTGACGCTGTCATGATTTATGTTTCGTCGGTTAAAACTTAGACCTGGTTGAACAATTAGATGAAAGCCTTTTTCAAACTTTTTACCTGATTTTTTAAAGGTTGGACAGTTGCAATCTTCTTTGAAATTAAGAGGATAGATGAGCAATGGAATACTTGTAAGTAGATGAACATCAGTAATCTTATAACTAGAATAATTTTTTTTCTGACTAAATTCTGTGCCTAAATGGATTCCCGGTATGAATTCAACTCTGTAATTTTTCAACCTAAACCAATACTGGCCTCCAAGCTGTAGTCCATAGGATTGAATGTCTACAGGATTGGGGTTTCTATTAGATTGCTTTTGGTAAAGATTATGACTGCTTAAATTTAACTCATATCCAATTTGCGAACTGATCGTTTTTTGGAAACACAAAAGAATTAAAATCAAGGAAACAGCTCTCATAATTATTAAACGGGTCAATTCGTTTTATATTTGCGTAAAATTAGCTAATTGAAAACAAAAACCCTTAAAAAAGAAAAGATTCAATTGGTGACGCTTGGATGCTCCAAAAACTATGTAGATTCAGAGAATCTAATAACTCAACTAAGTCATAACGATTATGCTGTTGAACACAATCCCGAACATGAAGAAATTTCAGATATTGTCATCATAAATACCTGTGGTTTTATTGATCGCGCTAAGGAAGAATCTGTCAACACGATTTTGGAATATGCGGCCCTTAAAAATGAAGGGAAATTGTCAAAGCTCTATGTTACTGGTTGTCTTTCACATCGCTATAAAGAACAATTGGAAGAGGAAATTCCAGAGGTTGATGCATACTTCGGGACGATGGAAATGCCTGCATTGTTAAATAAGCTCAATGCGGATTACAAACAAGAATTGGTTGGTGAAAGAATACTCAGTACTCCTTCGCATTATGCTTACATGAAAATATCCGAAGGTTGTAATAGAACATGTTCATTTTGTGCAATTCCGTTGATGCGTGGCAAACACGTTTCAGTTCCTATAGAACAATTGGTCAAAGAAGCGAGCAATTTAGCAAGAGGTGGAGTGAAAGAACTGATTCTTATTGCACAAGAATTGACTTATTATGGATTGGATATCTACAAGCAAAGATCGCTTCCTGAATTGCTCAAAAGTCTAAATGAAGTGGAAGGAATTGAATGGATTCGTTTGCATTATGCCTATCCTTCGAAATTTCCTTTGGAGATCATTGACGCCGTGAAAAGTTTAAATAAACTTTGTAAGTATCTCGATATGCCTTTGCAACATATTTCGGATTCAGTCTTAAAAAAGATGAAGAGGCAAATTACAAAACAGGAAACCATAGACTTAATTGCAAATATCCGTTTACGAATTCCGGACATCACATTGCGAACTACACTTTTGGTTGGATTTCCTGGAGAAACAGAAGAAGATGTGGATGAATTAATTGAATTTATAAAAGAAACCAAATTTGATAGACTTGGTGTGTTTATGTATTCGCATGAAGAAGATACTTCTGCGTTCGATTTGATTGATGATGTACCAGATGAAGTTAAAGAGGAGCGGGCACAAAGATTAATGAAAATACAAGAGGAAATATCATTGGAATTAAATCAAGCAAAAATTGGCTCTTTCCAAAAAGTTTTGATAGATCGAAAAGAAGGTCAATATTTTATTGGCAGAACAGAATCCGATAGCCCTGAAGTGGACAATGAAGTGTTGATTTCTGCTGAACAATATTGCAGAATTGGTGATTTCGCAATGGTCAAGGTGAAAGATTGTGCAGAGTTTGATTTAATTGGGGAATTAGTATAAAATCTTATCATGTTATATTGGATAAATGATCTGCGTAAAAAACCAATACTCCAAGCAGCATTGTGCTTAGCTATCGCTTTCTTTTTGCAATTAAGTTATTTCATCATCTATAAATTGCAGCATAAGGATATTGAGGTAATCGATATCTGGGCAATTTGTCCTACATTACTCTTGTTTTATATTTTGCTGAATATTGTTTTTGGTTTTAAAAATGAAAACATAAACAATTATTATCGAAATTCAATTTATGGTTTTGTTGGTTTTCTAGCGTTAGATATTATTTTTTGCCAATTCTTGACGGGGCAGGGTGTTTCTGAAGTTAAATCTATCAAGTGGATCATATTTGTCTTCGGAATTGTGTACTTAGTTTTCCTTTCGATTCTGAATTTAATTCGATTTATTCTTCAATTGGTACTAAAACAGGATAGACAAATTCAAGAAGAAGCTAAGAATAAAAAATAAGGTTTATTGCTTCATTTGTAATAAGCTGAATTGTTCATTGTTTCTGGCTACTAAAAAGCAGTTTGTTTTATTTCTCTTAAGCATAGATATACTGCGTATATCTCCTCCGATATTTAATCCACCATTTACACAATTAAGGTAATTAAATTTTAAACTTCCGGTTCCTTGTAGCAGACAGGAATTTGATGCATCATAACGACCGTATTGCGCGTCTGTTCCATAGAAATTTCCACCCGTAACTAAATCTAGTATTCCGTCATGATTAAAGTCAATATCCAAAATCGATTGAAGTGGAGAGAATTGACATTCTATCGGTAAGTTTTGTATTTGAAAGGACTTGCCGGATTGATTAATAAGGATTAAACTAGAAAGTGTAGTTGCTGAAAGTACTTTCATGTCTTTAGATTGTTCCTCATTAAATAATTCCTTTATTGTTGTGTTGGCATATTGTTCGTAGCGCGTAAATTTTTTCTTGAGAAAGACCATTTGATCTAAGACTCTATCTCTATAGAGTACAGGATAAGATTTGTCTCCATTGTATTTGCAAAGAACGGCATCAAGACTTCCATTTTTATCAAAGTCTTTATAATAAAGCATTAATGGTTTAGAATCTGAAGCATTTAGACTTGTATTTAATCCAAGGTTTCCTCCAATGATCTCAGGATAATTGTCTTTATTGAGATCTACAACTTTTATGCTGTACCAAAGACCTTTTGTTTGATCCAATCCAAAAGTTGAACTCGCATTGATAAACTTCTTGTCTTTAATTTTAAAAATCGTGATGGGCATAAATTCACCACAAACAATTAATTCATCCTTTTTATCCAAATCCAGATCTGCAAATTGTGCATCAGTAATCATTCCAATCTGCTTAAGCTCTGGTGCGATTTGATCTATTTCATTGGTGAAATTTCCTCCATTGTTGATGAGCAATAAGTTGTCAGGACTCTCTGGATATCTACCTGGAATACTTCGGCTTCCAACAAAAATATCCTGATCTCCATCCTGATCAATATCTGAAAATGCTATACAGGATGCACTGTTGCCTTCCAGAGGCAGCGTTTTTGTTGATTTTTCAAATATTCCTTTTCCCTTATTGATGTATAATCTATCCTGATATTCTGTCGCATTAGCAGGATATTCGTTTCCTCCACTTCCTACATAGAGATCAAGTAATTTATCTCCATTGATGTCAATAAATTTTGAGGCAACATCTTCTGATAATTTATCGATTTCAAAATCTTTATTTGGCATTAAAATAAATTTACCATTTGGAGTTTGAGTATATATTCTGCCGGCATATCCTACTGAGCCTCCAACGAAAAAATCATCTAAACCATCATTATTAACATCGCCAACTGCAACACAAGGTCCTTCTTCGGAGAGCTTATGAATCATCAATGGTTCGCGCTTGAAATCAATGTAAGTATTTTCTTGATGTCGAAGGTCACCAATAGTATTTTTAGAAATATCTTCAAAAATTGAAGTCTTATTTACTGCCGTATTTTTTGCATCTTTCGAATCCTTATAATGTATTGTATGTAGCTTGTCAATTTCCGGATTATTCAGAATAAGTTTATGTTGGTCTGGCCATATTATTTCAGCTGAACTCACTGCAGATTGTTGTCCTAATCCAAAATGTAAAACGTCTTCCACTTTAGAAAGGAATCCTCTGGTTTGTTGTAGAGTTTGACATTGTATGCTGTGATCCGAAAATTCTAAATTTATTTTTACTCCATCATTTAATCGGTGTTCGTCTGTTCCAAAGGCAAATCTTATGAAATGATTTTTATCCGTTTCTCTAGAATTGTTTTTTAATATCGTTGTTGGATCATTTACATTGCTTACTACTAAATCTAAGTCGCCATCATTATCAAGGTCAGCATAACAGGCTCCGTGTGAAAAACTTGCTGGTCCGGAATTCCATTCCTCAGAGGTATTCGTAAATGATAGATTGCCGTTATTTTTAAAAAAATAATCTTTCGTTTTCACACTTGGAATTTGATTAATCCATTGCAGCTGAGTTATTAAACCTGCATGGTGTAACTTCTCCAGAGAGTCTAATTTGTAGCGATTATAATCGCTGTTCATGACATCGTGTAAATATCCGTTTGTAATGAAAATGTCTTTTAATCCATCATTGTCAAAATCTGCAATTAGAGGTGTCCAACTCCAGTCCGTATAAGCACAGCCGGTTAGAAATGCAATGTCAGAAAAACTTTTACCACAGGAACCAAGTTGTAGACTGTTGATTGAAAACTGTGCTTTAAGTCCTGATTCGAGCATCAACTGATATCGGTCAAAGTTTTGGGTCATCAACAAATTTTTCTGCCGATAATTGTCTGCTGGTGTCATGTCAACAACGATTAAATCTGAACAACCATCATTGTTAAGATCATTAAAATCTGAACCCATACTAGAGAATGGACAATGCTGAAAATAATTGCTGAATTCTTCCTTAAATTTATTTTTTCCATGATTTATGTAAAGATAATCTGGTTGTAAAAAGTCATTGGCGACATAAATATCCATCATGCCGTCGCAATTAAAATCTCCTACAACTGCACTTAATCCAAAAGCTTCATTAATAATATTTGACTCTTTGCTGATGTCGACAAATTTTCCATTTCTGTTTTCGTATAATCGATCAGTTATGTAATCTAAGTTTTTTGAATTTCTAGACTTGTTAATGTCCATGGTGGGCAGCATCGGTTTGACATAATTGTTGTCTGTGAAATTCATTGGATGATTTACAAAATATACATCCAAATCTCCATCCTGGTCAGAGTCAAAGAAATAGGCTTGAGTCGTATAGGAACGATCATCTAATCCATATTCTTTAACACTTTCTGTAAAAGTCCCATTATGATTGTTTATATAGAGCATTTTTTGTCTATAGCTAGAATCCTGGATGGCTGTTTTGCAAACAAAAATGTCCAGCCAACCATCTTGGTTCAAATCGATCATAGTGACTCCGGATTTGTATCCTACACCTCCATTGACCCCTGCCGATTCTGTGATGTCTTTAAATTTGAAATTGCCAAGATTTAAAAACAACTTATTATATTCAAGGTTAGATGAAAAGTAAAGATCTACTAATCCATCATTATTGACATCACCCGCTGCTACGCCAGCCCCATTGTAGAAATAGGCGTAGTGTAAAAAGTTATTGTTGTCGTCTTCAGTTAATAAATTGACAAAATCAATTCCCGATTCGGTACTTGGAATACTTGTAAAAACTGAGGATTTTGAAGCTTCCGTTTTCTTGTCTTCTTTTTTTTGTTCGCAGGAACAAAAAAAAACTAGCAATAATGCAATTAACTTATGTTGATTAGGGAATGGGTTCAATGCTTTTCTGAATTTAATTTTTGGAGAATGTTCTGAGCAATAAATATGCCTTGTTTGTTGCCTTCAAGCACGCTGTGTTTGTAATGTATTCCACCATAATATCTACTGAGACTAACTTCCATTGCTGCTTCGTGAAAGTTTGTAAATTTTTTAACTGGATGGCCGAACAAAACTTCGGTTGAATCTATAAATGAAACATCTTTTCCAAACAATTGACTCAACACTTCCGCAGCAGCAGCTGAAACTACGCTATGCCCGCTAGTGAATTCAGGAAAAGGAGGAGTTTGAATCAATGGACGCCAACTTTCATCAATATTTTCTAAAATATAAGAAATCGGTCTTATGATATTGGTTTCATATTTAGTTTTCCAACACTGAATGATTCCGTCAAACATCGCTATAGAGCTTAAAGTATATGCCATAGAAGTTTGAAAAATACTTTTATGATTTGCAATACTAAACTGACCAATAATATTAAGCCAATGACCAGGAGGAGAAATCTTATGTTCCATGCGCATAAGATGGCCGGAATATTTACTTACATTGGGATTGTCATCCCAGTATAATGCGATATTAATTTTAGCGGAATCCAATTGTTTTGACTCTGCGTAAACTTCATAAACTGTTTTGTAAAAATCACTTTTTTTATCCAATGAAAATTCCGGTAAAGCATTGCATTTGTATTGATTAGAACTGTCTGTAATCAGAGGTCTAATTTTTGACCAATTAGGTTCCAAACCTGCTGTGTAATCCGGCGGAGTTTCCCTCCAATTATATTGTAGTTTAGAACTTGTATATCTTTCTAAAGTTCTTGTATATATATAATTGTCCGACTTAATCCAAGGAATTAAGGTCTTTGTAATTTGAGCAGCCAATTCCTTTGATGCGGTAATGCTTGAAGGCGAAATTTTTATTGAATTTGCTTTTGCCAATATTTCCTGTTGCATGTTTTCAGCAAGTTGTTCTGAGAAAACTAATGCTTTAGATACTTGAGCAAAACACAGTAAAGCGGTTAATTCCGGATTTGCATTTTCAGTATTCAGATTTTTATACTCAGGAAAATTATTTAAGGATCCAGCTAAGTCAGCTAAGCTATCAGGATAGAAAAGGCGCAATGTCGTGTAAAAAGCAATATGAGGATAAACGTATACCCTAGAAGCTACAGGAGGGGAAAAGCCATCCACCATAGCAACTTCTAGTAAACTTCTATTCACTTTTACAAGGTCAGCTGTGTCAAAAGATTCAACCGACGGATGCGAATTACAAGAAAGTCCAAGTAGGATCGTTGCGATCCATAGATTTAGCTTCATCACGACAAAAGTACGAATTTGCTAGGATGCAGTTACTTTCGGTTCCAATCAAATTGATTTTCATTTAATTTAGTCATAAACGCAAAAATGGATATGGAAACCAGCAAAATGATCCAGATCATTGGAAAATACCATTTTGGGATTCGCGATCTTTCTAAAAACTCAAAGACATAACTTAGAACTAGAATTGAAAAGCTCAAAATTGAAAGGAGGATACTAATGAAATAGCCACTCCACTCATCTATTAGCCAGACTAGAATTTCTAAACTTGCCAATAGCATACCTATTCCTATTATTATTGGTCTAAGACCTGAATTATTGTCTTTCATAGATAATGGAAAGGTAAGATTTTCGTTGATTTTGAAAGAATCTTAGAATATGAACTTATTGTTGCGTTTGATGGTCTTGGGTCTATTTCCTTTGGTTGTAGGGGCACAATCTGTTCAGGAGAGGGAATACAAAAAGAACTATGAGTCTCGAATTCAATTGAGTAGAATTAATGATGTCTACATTCCAAGCAATACCGATGAGGCAATGAAAGAATTGGTAAGGTTGACAGAACCGGAGGCAAGAGCTAAGCTTTTGACAGTTCCTGAGGATTCCATTGCTTCAAAACTTCATTTTAGTTTTGGGAGATGGATGCTTATTCATTGGGGGTTTGATGAGGGGAGTAGGATAAGTCATTACTACAGTCTCAAGGGTATTCGAGATACTGATGATAAACTAGATCTCTTGATTCGCTGTTTTTACCGCCACTTGGAGAATAAGCCATTGAGGGAAGAAGAGTTGATTAAGTATTATATTGGTAAAGAAGAAGCTGAAGCTGAACTTAGAAAGAAGAAAGCTAAGGTATTACAGACACTGGGGCCTTCAAAGAAGCACAACGAATAAATACTGAACAATTACATATTGTGATTTTTCTTATAAGAAAGTGAACAATCTGATAAAATTCTAAATTATTTTTTAATTTAAATTAAGATTTATTATCAAGTGTAAAATATTGATTATTAATAGTATACATATTAAGACTCCTTCGCACTGTCGTTTGTTAGGGTATCTAATTTTCTTTCAATTGAAAACTTGGCACAGTATTCGAATTACTATAAATATATTACGACAATAAATAAAGTAAGTAAAGTAATTCTGAAATATTATATTAGTCATCTGGCGAATTACCAAATAAAAAAGTATAATTATTCAATAGAATATAATCATCTATCGATTATAAAGATGTAGTTTTTATTATTTTGAGACCGTTATTACCTATGGATGCGAAGGCATCTGTGGGTAGTAACATTTGCACAAATACCAAATTAAGCGCGTAAAACAGCGGTTTTTTCTCAAAATAGGATAATAAATGCTTGATTTGATCCTTATTCACAGTCTTTTATCTACAAAATAGAATAAAATATGTCTTTGACCTATTAGGTATAATAAATAAGTGTAATATTGTGCGGAATTTTAGAGAAAATTCAACTTTAAGCTATTTACAAGAGTCCTTGAATTTATTATTTAATTTTTTTTTATCAGAGTGATAACAATATTTAGGCTAATAGAACCTTATTATATTCTTAATCAATTGAACGGTTTATCTTAGACTTCACCGGTTGGTTATTAAGAATGGCTTAAATCAATTTAAACTTATTAATTCACAAATAAAATTTTTTAAAATGAAAAATGTGTTATTTCTATTTGTAGCTTGTTTAGTATTCAATTCTCTTCAAGCTCAAGATCCTACGACAAGAAAGACTACTGGACCTGCTGCAACTTCTGCAAAAGCTAAACCAGCACCAGCAATGGACAAAACTAGTTCAACTGCAGCTGGTACTGCAACTACTGCTAGCAGTACTCCTAGAAAACATGTTTGTACTGCAGCTTGCAGTGCTGATAAGCATGTATTGGCTCATGGTGAAGTTGGACACGTATGTGGTGCAGCTTGTAAAGCAGATCCTAAATCAGCTAAAGCTCAACCTGCAGGTGCAACAAAGACAATGGCTCCTGGTAAGTAATCTAGGGTTAAAAAACTAATGACTTCTAGCTTTAATTAGCAAAGAAGAAATGGCAAGGGATATTCATATTTCTTGCCATTTTTTATTATACTAATCTTCAAAATGGAGTCGGCTATTATTTTGCGATCCTGCTAAAACTTTCTTTCTTGCCAGTTATCTAAAAATTTTATACTCAATTTCCAAGTAGAACATCCTTCCTTATCGCACTAAAGTAATATCCCCATTTACAATTATCCTATTCCCATTTTTGATTGTTACATCCAGTGCGTAAACATAAACACCTGGATTGAGAAGTTTTCCATTTATTTTTCCATCCCAAAGCGGGTAATTATCTTGTAGCTCAAGTTGCTGGTTAGAATATACTAGATTTCCCCAACGATTATAAATATTGAGAGAATTGATGGATTGAAGTTGATCAGTTCCATATAATATTAGATGGTCATTTATACCATCGCCATTAGGAGAAAAAATATTTGGAAAATAAATTTTAGGATTATATTTCAATCTGACTTGTAGTGTATCAAAATAGTTGCAACCATTCGCATCCATAACTAATACAGTAAATTTTGAATCTTGTTTTGGTGTTGCGATTGGGTTTTGGCAATCATTACAATTCAAAAAGGTAGAAGGTGACCATGTAACTTTTTGAATAAATGAAGAAAAATCTAATCTCAAAACATACGACTCATCAAAATCAATTAAAGTATCCTTCGGATTAACAACAAGTTGTTCTTGTATTGCAGCATCGACTTCAAAACTATCTATAATGGTGCAATTGTTATTATCATTAATTATTACATGATATAAACCAGTTCCTAGAGATAATCTTGGATTTGAATTACTGCCATCCTCCCATAAATATTTATAATCTGGTACTCCACCTTTTAATTTTAATTCTATACTTCCTGTATTAGAATCATAACATAGTGGCAAGTTTATATTACTTATAATTTCAATAGAATCAGGAGCAATCAGAATGATGCTGTCTTCAGCTGTGCAATTGTTTGCATCTATAATCACAACATTGTACTTGCCGGCACCAAGATTTACAATTGGAGTAGTTACATTGCTTCCATTTATTTGAAAGTTGACGGGGCCTTGATTTTCCATGTAAGTGCTATTTATACTTGCATCGTGATCTCCAAAACACGCCAGATGATAAGGATTGAATTTTGGCTTAGAATCTAGTGTTAACTCTAGCTTTTCTTTATTTTTTACTTCATATTCTGCTGTTGATGTACAGCCGTTAATATCCGTTATTGTAAGTTGATATGTGCCGGCATTGATATTCGTCAAGAGGGGAGAAGTATTCTTGGTAGGATTCCATTCAAAAATTAAATTCTTTGAATTCAAATCACTTAAGCCTTGCAATGTTCCATCCGTACTATTATAACATGAGATATCTTTAATCAAATTAATTCTTGCATCTATGGCATGAATCACAATTTTTATCACTTTGGATACCTTGCATAAGTCACTGTATCCAAACGTACAATTTATATTCACTTCGTCCTCTGCGCTTAGCGATTCTTGTCCTTTATGGAATACAAAAAGATTGTCAGCTCGTTTTTGAAGGTAAGGTGTATTGTCAAAATTAACAACTATTCCTTCCTTCAATAAGCTTGTAAAATCCAATACAAGACTATCCAATTCACAGACATGATAAAGGTCTTGAATTCGATTATTAATTTGTGAGTTGATTGCAAGTGTATCGGACTGGCATAAACAAGGATTGTCTTCTTTAATCAATGCAAAAATCAATGGACAAGATACATTTTGATCTACAAGAAGTGAGTCCAAAAGCAATATCTGAGTGGCTTTATCTAACTGAAGTTGATAACTTATGGATTGTAACAATTGATCACTAGGATCTAATATACCATCTCCGTTTGAATCATGATAAATCTTTAAGTTTACTTTTTGATCCATTTGTAAGTTGGATCCATAATGGAGTATTATTGATGCATTGATTTTAGTTTGATTAGAGGAGACACTACTAAATTGCAAATCTACTTTATCAATATCAATAACAGGAAATAGCTTTATGCTATCTTCAATCAACGACTGAGTAACGCTATAATGAGCGCAGCGTCCACCAATGGATGTAGAGCACTCTATATCCTTAAGTTCTTCCATACTGAAGGTCATAGAAGTTGAAGTGCAATTACTTTGGCACCAGGCATGCAGCGGAATTAATATTACGGCAGTATCGCCAGATTTCTGTTGATCTTTCAATTCAAAGGTCAGGCTTTCTGACTCATTACTTTGAAGATGCTTTAAGAAGTTACTTTTTATGCCTAATGATTGAATTGGACTATTCTTATTGAAAAATAGTTTGTTGTCAAATGTTAATGTGAATCGATCGGCAATATTCGGATTAGAATTTAATCTTAGCAAGCGAACTCTAAGTTGCATTGAATCGGTGCATGAATTATTTTTTAATATTTTATAATCGATCAAATAATTATTAGATTGAATGTCTTCAGTAAAATATATTCTAGGCGAATACTTTATTTCTTTTGATTGAAGCTGATTACAAAGGTTGAAATAAGATATTCTAAATTTTATTGCTTCGCCGTTTTCAATATCACAGTCAATGGCATACACAAGTCTTAATACTAACTTAGAAGAATCAAGTTCAGTGAATCCCGGTAAAAATCCTCGGTTCAGGCCCTGACTAATGAGTACATCATACTCTGAGGTAGTATTGTTGTATTGAACAGGTATATTTCTAAATATATTACTACTGCTTAGATAATTGATATATGCATTTTTCAAACTCACTCCTTTAGGAACTTGAACGTGCAATGTGGTATTAAACGAATAAGCCAATCCAATATTTTTTACATTATATTCTTCAACTACTGAATCGCATTTATGAACTAGAATTTCGCTTTTAGAATTTTTAGGAACAAATTCCAATAAGGCAGTTCGTGAATCCAGCATGAGTGTTTTTGTCGGAGCATATTTAATACAGGTCTTGGGCAAGTCGTTTATATCAAGAGGGTAGCCGTCACAGGAATTACCTAAAATTATTTTCAATGAATCTAAGCTACAATTATTATTCACTAGACGAAGTTCACATTTATCAATTTTCCGAACTGAGTCTAACTTAAATAACCAGGCATTACCAATAACCATCTTTTCTGGGTAAATAATTTTTTTAACACCTTTAGCTGAGTTAACTTCTAATTGTATCGGATAATTTAATCCTGATTTGCTTTCTACATACAACCAGGTATTATCGAATTTATAGTAATGATCAACATTATTAGGATTAAATCTACTGTTGTGTAAGTTTTCAGGAGTTCTAATATCGAAGAGCCAATTCGATACAGTATCTTTTATAAACAATAGTCTGTCTAAATAAGATGCTAATTTTAGGCCAGGCAATTGATATACCACTGAGCTGCGCACACTAACATTTTCCATTTCTGTAGCTGACTTATTATAATAATGAATTGCATCAATAAATCCTTGAATGGAATCTACAATATCGATGTAACATTTCGGTCGTAAATAAGTAAGTAAATTAGTATTGGCATTATCAAAATCTTCCCATTCTAAAAGATTGTCATATCTGAGTGTATCACCAATGGAATAGTTCTTCATAAATCTATTTATAATTGAATCACCTTTACTTCCATAATAATTCTTTCTGATCAAAGCACTAGGATAGGCTTGAAAATACTCTGGAATAAGATAGTTTAGACTCTTAATCTTGACAGGCTTGCGAAATTCATTGCGATAATTGTCTATTTCCGGATAACCACCATAATCTCGCCAAGAAATATTCTTGGTCAATGTAATAGAATCACATACGATTAAAGTAGCGATATTACGAGAGTAATTCACAATGTTCAAAGACTCATTTAAATAGGTTTTGTTAGAATTAATAAAGTTAAATCTCGCTTCTTTAATAGTATTAAATGAGCAATTGCCAACTCTTGAATTTAGGAAAACTTTAAGGTCTAACATATTTGGAGATCCAAACAATACATTTTTGCTGATTCGGCCATTCACACTTAGTATGACTGAATCAAATTCGCTTATCGAATATTGGCTTATTTGTGGATCATCCAATAATTCTGAGATAGGAAAATTATAATCATTATGGTCTTTATAAACATATGGTACAACCATATTTTTTGTCTTCTCAAAAAATAGTTGATTATTTGACTTATAAAATAATAGCTTATACCCAAATAACTCATACGGAAAAAATTCATTATTTGATAAAATATTAGCATTACGATAATAATTCATTCTTAAAAGTAAATTGGAGTAATTGTATTTCTGAAATTTACAAAATGAAGATAGCTTTATTTTTATCTCAAAAGTATCTAATTGACTGACATTCAATAAATCCACAGAGTCGATATCGGGATTGATCCGAATCGTTTGCGTTGAGTCTAAATGACCAAAACTAATTCTACTTGGAACAAAACTCTCGATACTCATTGGAGGAACGTGTTCATTATAATTTGGTTCATCAACGAAATTACACCTGAAAAAAGTTGAATTAGGAGTTAAACAAGCAAATGGAATCCAATCCATATTTCCTTCCTCACATTTTATTTCTGAAGAAATTTTAAATTGGTAAATTGCGAATGAATTGTTTCTGCACTTATAACATTCACCGCTGTCTACTAAATTTGACCTAAAATCACTACTGTCGCAAAAAACATGAATAGGAATTTTTAAAAGTTGAAACAAATCACTTTCAAAACTCAGAGAGCTGTCGGTTAATACTACATTCATTATCCGACCAGAAGAAATGATTGCTTGATTTGAATCATAACCAACACTAGATGGAAATTGAATGTAATATCTTATTCTTGGATTATTGCAATACCTAAAGTTATCAGAATCTATATTTTTAAATTCGATGAATAAAGTATCAGTTCCTGGTTCAGGATACTTATGTGCAAAAGAAACAATTCCATTAGAATTTTCTCTATTAAGTATGTAAGTTGGATTATCATTAAGGTTATATCTATTGATATCATTGGCTTTAGAAATAAATTTATCCTTGCAGAAATTTGAATGGTGAATATCAATACCATAGGTATGACTTGGAAATAATGAATTTGTATGACAATCCAAGTTATATGCCTCTGGGTCTACAGATGCTGTAATAGTAAAGTCAATCGTATCACCAGTCAAAAGATCGTCAAACTCACCGTCTCCATCAAGATCGCTTAATCCTCCCTTCCCATCTGGATCTGATTTAAAAATATTGAATTGAAAGGGATAAATTTTACCTTTTATAATCAGTGGAAAGATTTGGTTATTTAATATCAAATTTAAGTTCTCGATCTTTCCATCATTGTAATAATTTCCGCTATAATTATTTGATAACCACCCGAAGTCCAGCGAAAGATCGTATGCATTAGAAACTACATTATTAATTTTCAAATTGTGTAAATACAATTTTGTATTGATTATTATCGAATCACAAAATGAGTACTTCATGTTATGGGAAGCTAAATATCTTGGTGTTGCAGAAGAAAAATCAATCAAGTTGAGTTGTGTTGAAATAATTTTATACAGGCAAGTTTTATTTTCACACTTTAATTCCAAATCAAATTCAAATTTTAATTCTTTGATACACGAGTCTAATCGAATGATCTGATTTATTAGAAGAAATTCCCCAGGATCAAAAAATGAATTATTATTTCCAATGGATAGAAAGTCATCCGGTTTGAATTCTAGGGACTTTCCGCTATTTGCAATTTGACCTACATTTGAACTTATAATTGTTTCGATTTTTCTGCCTGAATTGTTGATTTGAAAGCTACTTATTTTGGTATTCCCAATATTGCTTAACTGCATCGTTCTGTAGAAAATGTTACCAACTGGGTCATACTGAACTTCAATATTACTTAATTCAAGCTGAGGAGACAGCGCAAATAATGAAGACTGGCTCTCAATGAGCTCATTTCCGTTTTGCAGAGTAGTTCTTAACTTTCTCTCACCTGTGTAATCAAGACAATTGTATGCAAAATAAATAAATAGGCATACTTCCTGACAAGGCTCCAATTGTGAAAGCCTTATAACTAGCTCTTGAGGAACATTTGAAATGATTTGAAATTGACTTGCATTCCATTCAGCTCTGGAATATTCTAGGCCAGAATCAAAAAGTATCTTGATTGGTGCATTTATAAGTGGAAACTCAGTATCATTTCGAATACAAATATATAAACCGGCTTCAGGCCCACAATGCTCTATGATAGGACTTAACTCAGTAGTCAGACTCAATTGCGGGTATAGAAATTGCAGCGGGGTTAAGAAGAAAAGGGATACTAACTTGGCTATAAGCCCTATGTGCTTCATGGTGAAGTAGTTAATGGACTTGTAAATATAAGAAATATTTGGTAGGGATAACAAAGATTTGTGGAAGAATTATTGCTTTATGATATCGACTGTCAAGATAATAGCCTTTAATAATGGAATAACCTGTGTTTTGTTTGCAAGAGCCTCCTGCTAGGTCATGGTTCATTAAGGTCGTGTAAATACTTATTTAAAAAAAAACTTGATATTGATGTGAAGCCATATAAGTTTTTATTTACCTTAGCACTCTCTTGAAAAAATTACTATTTTTATGATCTTTTATTCTTTTAAAAATGTCTTACATTTGATGATTGGTCGCAGGCTCATACTAAAGCATGACAAGCTTCGTTTAGCCAACAAAGGTTCATGAAATAATTATTGAAAATAAAAGATTTAATTTTCAGGTCTAATGAAGCATACAAAAATATATTTTTAACAAAATTTGCATAAGTGAAAACAATTTTTGGGCTAATAATTTATTTTAACTTTTTGCTAATTAATACTCTTATATCTCAAGAAAAATCAAATTTTTCAATTGATGGAATTATTGTAAATGAAGAGAATTCTCCTATTGATTTTTCTGTGATTTCAATATTTTCTCTAACCGATAGTCTCCTATATGATCAAAAATTAACAGATGATAAAGGGCATTTTAACTTCTCCAATTTGAAACCAAAAGAGTACTTTATTAAATTAAAGATGTTTACTAGCGAAAGTATAATTTTGCCTAGAATTCAAGTTGCGAACCAAGATTTACACCTTGGAGAAATAAAAGTGGAACGAGAATTGATTCAACTTAAAGAAGTTGAAACTAAATCCAGTAAACCAGTATTAATACGAGCAGCAGATCATGTGTCTCTTGAAATAAAGGATAGTTATCTTTCTAGAACTGCCTACCAAACCTTCGAAATTCTGAATTTAATTCCGAATGTATATGCAACAGCTGATAGAATTACAATTAAAAATACTTCTTCAATACTATACCTTATTAATGGTAAAGGCAATAGAACTACAAATGAAATTAACAGACGGCGAATTTTCAATTTACAAAATTCCGAGATTGATAGAATCGATGTCTATTCCAATCCGCCTGCGAGATTTGATGCTGATGGTTTTTCTGTGATCGATGTTATAACCACAAAAAACACCAAGATTAGCACTGTTTATTCTACTAATAGAATTGGAGTATTTCAAAACAATTTAATGAGAAATAGCTATAGCACATACGATGGAATTGATTTAAATTATAAACTTGGCAATATTGGTTTTTATAGTAATTTGCAATATCAGAATAGTCAGGACGCACAGTTATCTTTAATAAACTTTGTATATCATTCACAAAATACTAAAGTTGAAAATGTAACTTCATCGATTAATAATTCACCTAGTGCTTCAATTAATATGGGAGCAAATTATAAGCTAAACCAAAAGAATGAATTCAATCTGGAATGCAAATATGCTACAAATAGCATATTTGATTCATCTAGGATAAAATCATACAACAATTTAAGTTTTATCAACAATGGAATTATTGATAGTGTTTTTCAGACAAGTACCATAAATAATTCTGTGTTTACATTTAATAATTTAAATATTGGTTATTGGTATAATAATAAATCATTCAACGCGGATATTCAGTTTCATTTTGATGGAATGTCCAAATCTGAAAGAGGTTTGGCGGATTTATTATCTTCGATAGCATTTCTAAACAAGCAACTAGTAAATAATTACTCGGGTTTAGTTAACTTTCGCGATACTCTATTCAAGAAATTAGAACTTAGGTATGGGTTAAAGCGCAACTTCGCACTTTCAAATGAGGAAATAAATAATATAGAAAATATTGGCATATTCAGATATACTGAAGAAATAAATGCCTTGTATTCGCAATTAAGTGGCAAGAGTTTATCCATATTGTGGAATATTGGATTAAGATTCGAGACAACTAGCTGGAAGATAAATAAGCCTACAAATGACAATGGTTTTTATCTCAATCTTTTTCCATCTTTGTTTTTAAATAAGAAATTTAAGAATATGACTGTTAACTTGTCTTACACAAAAAGAATTCAAAGACAAACTATTTCTGAAGCAAACCCTTTGTTGCGAATTAATAATCAGTTATTTACTTTAGTTTCTGGAAATATTCGACTGCTAAAACCACAAATATTTGACTCTTATGAATTTAATCTCGATTTCAAATCATTTAATCTTAGCACCTATTTTAATCGGAATATAAACCCAAGAGTATTTTTTCCAATAGAAATTGATTCATTGAGAATAATTTATACTCCACAAAGTGCAAAATATGAAAATACATTTGGGCTGAATCTCAAATTACCATTAAAATATAAAATGATAAACACAAACCTTTCATTATATAGTAATTTAATTATATCTCAATTGTTAAATCAAAAAAGTGTGAAAGGTTATTCGAATAGTTTCGTTTTTAATATAAATTATCAATTGAACAATTTTGCATTTAGTGGAAGTGTTAACTACAGTCTTCCATATAAAGCAAATTACATTAGCATTAGCAGTTATTGGATTGCAAACTTCAGTATTGCCTATCAATCTAAAGCAAATCCTTGGTCTATTCGACTAAACTTAACTGATCTCTTTGGCAGAAAAGTCAAATGGAATATAAATTATCCATTAGTTTCAGAAGATCTTTCAAATTTGAGCTATTCAAGAGCAATTCAACTAGGGCTGAGGTATAACTTAAAGCTAGGTAAAGAATTTAATAAAAAATCATACGAGGGATTTTTGAGATAACTATTTGAAAGTTAAAGTGGGCTCATTTCGCCTAATTTGTTAATTAGCATCAGAATATGTAAAAAAGATTTTCTATTTTAGGCTTTTGGTTCAATTGTTAAATGCACAAACTACACATTTCAAAAAGTCAATCAACAGAAGAGCGAAGGAGAATTTTAGGAATTAAAAATTGGAGAATTTTGAATGCTTCACTCTCTAGTTTCAAATTGGAAAAAGCCCCCGCTAAGTATGTTCACGTTTAATCATGACAACCATCGACTATAGCCAAAATATAAACTTTTGTATCTCAGCATAATACTTTCTTCATCTGTATGTGACATATGAATTAAAGCCTAATTCCCAATCCTATGAATGGTTGGCTAATTCCGTATTTATATTCGATTTTATTCAGAGGATAATGGTTATAAAAACCTGTATTGACCATTAAAAACTTATAAATTTTATATGACATTGAAATACCAATAATTCGATTTACAACAATCCTTTTTGTTGGGCCATCTTCACCTGCAAAACTCAAATTCCCAATACTCAATCCGGTGCGCAGATATAAACTAAATTTTTTAGAACGAAGTAAGTCATAGTCAAGCGTTAAGCCTGTGAAATAAAATGGATTGTCTATATTTTCCCCATCAATATCCGCTAAGTTGAATTCAAGACCAATTCTCCAATTTCTCTTAAACCTTAATTGCGAATTAATATTTAGATAATGTTCCCAAAGTGTGTATGGTTTTCCATTTAAATCGTATTTATAATCGAATACTACAGCTGTAAAAAATGCTCCTATTGTTATTTTTGAATCATTCTGAGCATCAGCTATGTTACAGATCATTATTATCAATATTATGCCTATATATTTTTTCATAATTTATAAATAAGTTTTGTTTGCATGGGTGTAAATCTCATTGGATAAGATTTTAAGCTAGTCAGGTATTCAAGTTGATAAACTAATTGTAAGTTGATGTGCTTGTTAATAAGAAATGTAAGACCAGTGCCGTACGCTTGATAAATGCTCCATTTTCCTTTAAAGTTAAGGCCTTGTGAACTAATACCACTGTTTATTCTGGTCAGCCCGTAGGTAATTAATAAATTCGGATAAAATTTAATGTAAAAACCCTTTGAGTACCATTTAAATTTCCTACTAATAACTAATTCTGATTGCATTTTTCTTTCATATTGCAATCCAGCAACATAACCGTGATAATTATTCCTAAAATTTTGATCTGTTGTCTTTCTAAAATATAAGTCACAAAATACGTGAAGATAATTATTCGAAATAATACGTCTACCTAATTGTAGTCTCATGATTCCATTAAAATCTGAATAATCTACACCTCTTGTGGGTGAGATTTTGAAAGTCTGATAAAAGCTGACTCTCGGCGTAAATGCAATTTCATAGTTAGACTTACTATTAACATCTAAAGTATCCGTAGATGCACAGGCAGATCCTATTGATACTGTTATCAAAATACTAGTCAAGAATATTATTTTCCTCCAGACCACAATTCAAAAATCTTTTATTTTACTAACAATATCTCGTTCTGAAACATAACAAGATGAAGAACGAAAGCACATGAATTCATATTTTTTGAATCGGCCAAAAACTCCAAAGATTCATCATTAGTGAACTGGGTTACTACTCAATTTGTAAAGAATATTGTTAAAGTTCTTGGATTTTTTAAATTGAGGTTTTATCTTTGATATCTTAAATGCCCAATATTATGAAAATTCTTAGATATCTCATCCTATTCCAGTTCCTTCTCTTCAATCTAAGTGGCCAGAAACTTATTGTAGATTCAAGTTTTGGGATACAGGGAACTATTAGGCTTCCTATACCATTGGTTAGTAGTTTTGGGGGTATAGTGACTGACCAGAATAAGAATATCTTCCTTTTAGGAAGAAATCTGCTTTATTATATTGACAGTTTGGGAAGTCTACGTAGCAACACCAATAGACATAATCCGGATACGTTCAAACTTAAGAGTAGTGATCTTTTTGTAAGAAGTGTAATCATGACTAGTGGTGAGGATTTAATTTTCTCGTTCGGAAAATATTTATTAGGAGGATTAGAACTAAGTGTTCAGAAAATAAATATAAATCATATTACGGATTCTAGCTTTGATTTTAATAGCTCACAATTTGTTGGTAGTAATTTTAGTCTTGAAGTTGGTTTTGGAAGTTCAGGTGGTAATTATCTCATTGTTTTGGCAGATTTCCTTCCTGTAAATACCTTTCAAAAAATAAAACTTATTAATGTTGCTGCTAATGGAAACATTGATTCTTCGATTTATACCTTGCCTGATAAATGTATTGATATATTATGCTATTCTGAATTTTCAAATATTGTAGAAGATAGTAAGGGAAATTTTTATTTCGGAATTAGATTTTCAAATACTGATTCTACAAGCAGTTATCTTGTGAAATTAAATTCGAAATACGAACTTGACAATAGATTCGGAAGCAATGGATTTTTGAAAATTTATTCCAATTCGAACACATCAACGCAAAAAATATTTCTGGAGTCGATTATTATTGGAAGGAATGATGAGCTTTATTTGTTTATGGGGGAGGATGATGATAAGGTACTTATTCGGAAATTCCTGCCAGATGGCAGCTTTGATTCCAGTTATGGTTCATCTGGAAGTTACGAATTACTTCACCATAATTTTCGTATACTAAGCCATTACTACAATGAATCGAAGGATGAAATCTTGTTTTTTGCTTATGATAATTCAAATCAAAATTCTAAGTTATTCAGCCTTAATTCAAACGGACAAATTAACCTTGAATATGAAGTGAATGGAGGTCTTACATTAGATGGAAACATAATTGATTTTAAACCTTTCGGAATAGATCAATATTTAGTTCTTCAATCCTCAGATATTGCGATCGATAGGACGATGTTCTTAACCAAGTTGAAAATGAATCCGTTATCGTCAGTGACTAACATTCCAAAGCACATTGTACTCAAAGCTGTTCCGAATCCATTTAAAGAATCGACGACCTTATTATTTCCTGAAATAATTGAAGGTCAAGCAAAAAGTATTTATCTCTTCGGAATGGATGGGCAACTGATAAAAAATTACCATACTAACTCCAACTCAATAGTGATTAATAAAGGCGATTTTTCTGCGCACACAATTATTGTAAATGTTGTAACTGAATCTGGAGATTCTGGTTTTATAAAATTAAGCAAATCAGAATAATATTCAGTGGATTACCCATCGTTAGGCCTTAGGTGTTACTTGTATTGCTTCAACATGAGCTTGCATCTTTGGAAGAACCTTGGAGTAACTTCGTTTTCATAGTCATGCAGAACATTTTAAACTAAGGTTTGCACAATAAAAAAGGAGTTATGAAAACTAATTCATAACTCCTTGATATTCAAGTGATCCCGTCAGGATTCGAACCTGAGACCCTCTGCTTAGAAGGCAGATGCTCTATCCAGCTGAGCTACGAGACCAATTTTAAATATAAAGTCAAACCATTGTTTGCCATTTCGAACCTAAGACCCTGGCGCTAAAAACGCCATGCTCTATCCAGCCTTATAGTCCTCGCAAATCCTTGGATTTGCGGGATGAGCTATGAGACCAATTTTAATATTTTGTCAAACCATTGTTTGCCATTTCGAACCTGAGACTCTGGCGCCAAAGGTGTCATGCTCTATCCAGCCTTATAGTCCTCGCAAATCCTTGGATTTGCGGGATGAGCTATGAGACCAATTTTAATATTTTGTCAAACCATTGTTTGCCATTTCGAACCTGAGACTCTGGCGCCAAAGGTGTCATGCTCTATCCAGCCTTATAGTCCTCGCAAATCCTTGGATTTGCGGGATGAGCT
>JBDTWI010000004.1:0-167635 GCA_040006775.1 Saprospiraceae bacterium | reverse complement strand
TTTTGGTCTATATGAAAACCTCTTTCCGTTAAGTTGACGCGTATGCCTGAAAGGGCGCAATTCAAACCACATCGGCCAATCCCTAGTAAAAAACTACCTACACATCGTTTTTTGTACCTAACAAAGACAAAATTTGATTAATGAAACTGTGGAAGAAGAACTTTTCAAATATATAGGAGGAATTTGCAATAATCTCGAATGTTATGCGAATAAGATCGGTGGATATAAAAACCATATTCATATCCTGTGTATGTTATCAAAAAAAATACCTCTAATGAAATTATTAGAAGAAGTTAAATCTCACTCTTCAAAATGGATAAAAACCAAAGGAAGTGTATTCCAGAACTTCTATTGGCAGAATGGTTATGGAGCATTCTCAGTTAATCCTTCAGAAATAGATTCATAGGTTAACTATATAGCCTATCAAAATGAACTTCATAGGAAAAAGACTTTTGAAGAAGAGTATGTTTCTTTCCTTAAAAAATTCAATACTGAATATGATGAGCGATTCCTATAGGATTAATATTACGCCCATATAGGGCTATATTGAACTACTTTATCCTTTCATCTTGCTTCGCAAGATTTTGACATAGCGCACCCTTTCAGGGCTAAGGTCTGTTTTCTTTACTTTTTTCAGGATTTATAAATAATTCTAATCTAATCAAATGTAATAATTTGACAAGTTGAATACAAATATGCGAAACTTGAGTAAGTTAATCAATGTGAAAAATAACTGCACGAAAAGCCTGAATTTTGACCCCAAAAAGCTTCACAATATTTTAACTAAAAATATGTACTTGAATTTTACATTTGCTGTTTATAGAAATAAAAATAAAATGATGAAAAAATACATCTCCCTAGTCTTCTTACTGCTCAGCATTGGGCTCAGCTCTTGCAATGGCCAATTTGGAAAAATCTTAAAAAAGATAGGTCTTGAAGAATTGAGCACGGAAGAAGTTGCCTCTGGCCTCAAAGAAGCATTGAATAAAGGAACAAGCAAGGGAGCAGATTTATTATCCGCAAAAGATGGATATTTCAAAAGCCCATATAAAATTTTCTTGCCTGATGAAGCAAAAAGCGTCTGTAACAAACTGGCTATAATTCCCGGATTTAGTAATATCGAAAATGATGTTATTGAAAAATTGAATCGCGCAGCTGAAGATGCTGCTACCAAAGCAAAGCCAATATTTCTTTCTGCTATAAAACAAATGAGTATCCAGGACGCCTGGAGCATTCTTAAAGGTAAAGATGATGCAGCAACGATGTATTTGAATAGGACAACGAATCAAGCACTTTACAATGAATTCAAACCGGTTATAACAACATCCATGGAAAAGGTTGGTGCTATTCAATTGTGGACATCTGCGGTGTCGAAATACAATCAACTCCCCCTAGTTAAAAAACTTAATCCTGATATGAGTGACTTTGTTACCAACAAAGCTTTAGAAGGCTTATTCAAGAAAATTGCAGAGGAAGAGCTTGACATCAGACACAACCTGGCATCAAGAACATCTGATCTTCTTAAGAAGGTTTTCAGTCAACAGGATAAAAAATAATTTTCTTACTTGGGATTTTGATTTTTAAAAATCTAATCCCAGCGATACATGTGGAATTGGAACACCTAGTTTGAGTTGTTCGATGGGCCATGCATAATCCAAGCGAATAAAATAGCCAAACAAAGAGGTTCTTAGACCTATTCCTGTACCGGCGATAATTGGATTTCGCTTATAGATAACCTGAACTTTTACAGCAGGATTCTCTGCTTCAAATTTATATTTATCAACTTCTGAGAAGCTTGGAACAAATCCATTCCAACTTAGTCCGGCATCTATAAAACCAAGCAATTGTAAATTTCTAAGAAAGCTATTTCTCCAGTTCTGATTGAGAAGATAATGGAAAAAAGGAATTCTCAATTCACTGGAAATCAACATCGCCGCACTTCCTTTTCTTGCACTGATGGGATGCCCTCTAATCTCTGTAACTTGTTGTGAGAATGAATAACCACCTTCAATAAATGGAGGTTCTTCATAATTGTACTTTTTGAACAACAACCAATTCTCCGTTCCACCTAAATGATTTAAAAGTCTTTGGGTTCCAAAAGAAGAGTTCAAATATATTCTGTTTGAAAAAACAGAATGTCTTAGAACAGGCAAATGATACCTTGCATCGATTCCTGCAACAAATAAAAATCCGGGAAGACCTTTTGAGTGAATCCCATTACTTAGCGTTGTCTGAAATCGCTTATTGGTTTCAAAAAATACCTTTCCCTGAAATCCTTCTTTAAGATTAAGTGAAGTGTTTAGTGCATCATCGTAGACAAATTCTAATTTGACGCCGATGGTTTGAATATTTGTACCTGAAGAATCAATAGTATTACGATCACTGGCTTTGAAGAATTGGTAATCATTTCTTGCGGTACTATTTATTCTAAAACTTTGGTAATGATCTAAAGCATACTTCGCAACATGATTAAATAAAAATGTTTTTGTAACAAATTGATATTCGGTATTGAATTTTATAGGAATTGATGTTCTATTCGATCTTCTGTAGAGGCCATAACTTTGATCCCAACGTTTCTTAACATTGTTGAATAGAACATAAGCTTCAGAACCAATAAAATTAGTTGGAATTCGAATGCCAAATTCAATATTGTAATTTTCAAATACTTCTTTAACATTGGTTTTAATTAATATTCCTGAGTGCACCTGATCATAGATCGGATTGTTTGCGCTATAAGTATTTAATCCTCCAAAAAGTAAATCATTGCTCAGTGAAGTCTTCCAATCTTCAATACTAAATCTCAAACGGTATGCTATAGATTGATTGGGGTTAAAGCTAATCAATGGGCTCGATGTAGTATATTTTTGTTCAGAGTTTTTAAGATCACTTAACTTAAATGGAATTGATTTTTTGTAGAATTCTTTGAGTATTTCTGTTGCATTAATCGGATCACCAAACTCAGATTCAAAAAATACTTTCGGTCGAAAGGATATTTGTAATGAATCATCATAATTTTCTTCTGTAGTATCTTGTGAAATAATTTTTGAAACAATGGGTTTTGAAACTGATTCTACTGATAGATCTTCAACTCGATATACGTACTTATTTTTTAATGATTTAAATATTTTTAGTATTTTTTCATCTGCGGTATTTCCCACCTTAAATAAAAAGGATTCAGTAATATTAAATTTATCCTTTTGTTTTTCTAGATAAAAGAGCTTACCCGTATTTAAATTGCTATTTATTAATTTGAAATTTGGCGACAATTCAAATTCTTTTATAGATCCACCACCATAGCATTCCTCAAAATAGATTCTTTGTTTCTTTAGGATATCGTATTTATATAAATCAAATGGAAAGATAGGAACTGTGGAATCCAGTGATTTGTTAATTTCTAAATGTTCTGGTTTGCCAGAACAAAATAAGATATTGTTTGAATCAGTTGCTGAAATTTTAAAGTTCAAATCATCATATATATCACTTGTAAGTTTTTCGTATTTTCTACTTACGGTATTAAACTGGAATAAATCAGAAAGTCCATTGTTAGTTGCACTTAGATAAATGTGTTTTTCATCAATAGCCTCTACATCATATACTTCATAAATGTCTTCCGGCAATATGGTTTTCGATATGAGTTTGTGCTGATTGTTGTAAATGAAGATGTAATTCCGGTCGCGTATTTCATCCAAAATTAAGTAATGAGGACTATTTTCAAATTCACAGAATAAAGGATAGTTAATTTCGGGAATGGTAATTTTATTTCTGTGACCTGATTTATAGATTAATTTGGTCTTAGATTTTTTTGCATCAAATAATCGTATTCTTTTTCGACCATTTTGATTCGTACTGAAAACATTAGATTTTAACAAAGTGGAATAAGAAAGATCTTGAATTTGTTCTTCTTTTCTTAATTTAATTTTACGGGTATTTTCCTTTTTAAGTGGAATTGCATTGAGTTCTCTGCTGTAATAATAATACCATTCGGCATAAAGATTATTGAGGCTTCTTTGAAATACTAGTTTGGAAGCCTGGTTTACATTTTTTTGAATTCTTGTCATGTATAGCCAATTGGAGATTGCTTGTTGACCATAATTTTGAACGATATAATTCCACATCGACTTACCTGCTAAGCTGGGATATTGGACGTTGAATTTTCTAAAATTGCCTTTTGTGCTCCTTGAAGTTTTCCAGATTGATCGCATATTGAATTGATCCTCATCAGTCCAACTCTCACTTAAGTATTCAACAAGTCCTTTTTCAAACCAATCCGGAAGTTTTAGGGAAATAACTTTTTGTACTGCTTCTTCGATTTGTGAACCTGAAAAAATGGAATTGAAATAAATTTTAATTAAACCCTTTCGCAATAATTTAAGTGCCTCCTGATGGTTTCCATTGAAGTACAATAAAATTTTTTGATCAACAACACGAGGTTCTTCATTCCAATTGTCCGGTGTTAAGTAAAGATCCAAATCAATATTGGATTGACTAAGATCTGATAAATCTGAATAGATGACCAGTTCAACTTTGTCTTTTAAGTGAAATTCAAATATTTCACGAATTTTTTTATTCTCAGCTTCAGCAATACTTATATAAAATTCCGCAACTTTCCTACTTTTGCCATACCAATAGTAAATTAAGTTTGATGTTTCGTAAATCCACCAATCATTTTGATCATCGCTGTATTGGACTTTATTTTTTCCAAACAACTCTTGTGCGTTTTGTGCGTTGATAGAGTGATTCGCAACAATGAAGAATAAGAAAATAATTATGGAGCGAATCATATTAAAGTTATTAAGGTAAAGGTATAAATAAAATATGCATATTCAATGTTTTACAACAAACCCATTTTTTGAGAATTCCTATTTGATTTGGGATGATAATCTTCAAGGAATAATTATTGATCCGGGATTCTATACCCCAGAAGAAGAGCACAGTTTTCTTGATTTTGTAAATAATAAGGGGATACAGATGAAAGATTGTTGGCTGACTCACGCACATATCGATCATATATTTGGCTGTAATTTTATTTATAAGCAATATGGAATTAAGCCAAGGATGCATGCCAATGAAGAATTTATTTATCAATCAGCCAATCAAGTACTGACTATGTATGGACTCAATAATTTTGAGTTTCCATCTTTAGGAGAGTTTATTCATGAAGCTGAAGAACTAAGGCTTGGCAAACATTTATTTGCCACTTTATTTACTCCTGGACATAGTCCGGGAAGCAGCAGTTTTTACTGCGAAGAACAAAATCTTATTTTTTCAGGAGATGTTTTATTTGAAGGTAGTATAGGAAGAACAGATCTCCCTGGAGGTGATCACAACACCTTAATAAATTCAATAAAATTCAGTTTAATGCATCTTCCAAACAGCACGGTTGTTTATTCAGGACACGGAGGATTGACTTCTATTGGACAAGAGAAACTTACAAATCCTTTTTTGTAATACAATATTATGTGGAAATTAATCAAGAAGTTATTTTTTCTAATAGACCCGGAAAAAGCACACTATTTGAGTATGGATCTTCTTGCATTTGCACTTAAAATTCCATTGGTCGCCACATTATTTAAGCGCTCATTTTTTTACAAGCATGAATCACTGAATTATGAAGTGGATGGATTGAAGTATAGCAATCGACTGGGCTTGGCTGCGGGATTTGATAAGGATGGTCGATGGCTGGATCTGTTGGTTCACTTGGGATTTGGATTTATTGAGCTGGGAACCGTAACTCCACTTCCACAGCCTGGAAATGATAAGCCGAGATTATTTAGATTAATTAAAGATCAAGCAATAATTAATCGGATGGGATTTAATAATTCAGGTGTTGATGCTCTTGTCAATCAATTAAAGAATTTTAAGAAACCGGCAAACTTGATTATAGGAGGTAACATTGGAAAAAACAAGAACACCGCACTAGAAAATGCAAAAGAAGACTATGTCATTTGTTTCGACAAACTATTTGATTACGTAGATTATTTTGTTGTTAATGTTTCTTCTCCAAACACTGCTCAACTTCGGGCACTTCAAGAAAAAGAACCCCTGAGTAATATTCTTTCAGCTTTGCAAGAGATTAATTCTGCAAAAGTTAAGCCAAAACCAATTTATTTAAAAATTGCACCGGATCTAAATGTTGAATCCATTTTAGATATCATTGAAGTTGTAAGAATTACAAAAATTCAAGGAATTGTCGCAACAAATACAACCATATCAAGACCCAATGAATTGAAAGAAATTGAACTATCAAAAGAAATTGGTGGTTTGAGTGGAGCTCCCTTAAAGAACTTAAGTGAAGAAATACTTCAACAGCTTAATAAATCTAAGGGGACCACCATAATTGCAGTTGGAGGAATTATGACTCCGGATGATGCACTATCTAGAATTCGAAATGGAGCTGATCTCATTCAAATTTATAGTGGAATAATCTTCAATGGACCTTGGCTGGTTAAGAAGATATTAAAGAGAATGTCTAAGGATATTAGTGCTTAATAACTACAATCTTAATTTGTATTGGGAGTCTCTAAAGTAGCATAGTCCAAGCTTTAGAATTGCTTATATTTCTTGTAGATTGAATGTACAATGCGTTGTTAGAATCCTCTAAATAGTTAATAAGGAAAAAATTGTTTTTCTTTGTGGCTAATATTCGAATAATTTGAATAAGCCGAACGATAAGGAAAGGTTTGAAAGGGAGTTTATGCCTCATTTAGAGGCTCTGCATACCTTTGGCTTCCACCTATGTTACAATGATGAAGACACCGCAGATTTGGTCCAGGAGACCTATCTGAAAGCATATAAATTTATAGATAAGTTTGAGGAAGGAACTAATGCTAAGGCATGGTTGTTTAAGATAATGAAGAACGCGTACATCAACGATTACCGGAAGAAATCAAAGCGTCCGATTAAAGTTGATTATGAAGAATTAGTGGCTTATCATGATGGTGATGATCCTCAGTTAAGTAGTTATTATGACCTCAGAGAAGACATCTTTGACAAGATGATGGGTGATGAGGTAACAGCAGCAATTAATGCTATACCGGAAGAATTTAAGTCAGTTATTTTTCTGTGTGACATTGAAGATTTCACCTATGAGGAGATATCAAAGATTCTGGATGTACCTATTGGTACGGTAAGAAGTAGGTTATTTAGAGCAAGAAATTTGCTCAAAGATCTTTTGAAAAAATATGCTCTTAAAATGGGCTTTAAGGATATTCGTGGAGAGAAACTGATACTCAATAAGCAGCAAGATTCCGAGGAATTAGCCGGTGAAGAATAAAAAACAGATTTTTTAATTTTTAAAATTGTGAATATGGAGAACTTTGACTTTAATGAAATAAAGAGAAAAATAATCTCGTATTTAGACCATGAAATGAATCAGGAAGAAGCTGAAAAATTTCTGACTAGTATGGATAAAAATCCAACTTTTTCAAGAGAATTTCAATCTCAACGACTTATTCGAGATAAGATTAAAGAGAATTTTCAAAGACCAAATTTAGCACCGGGACTGCACGATAAAATTCGCGACAGTATTCGCGGAAAATAAATACACCCACTCATTCCTGAAGAATTTGGTGTTAATAAATTTGCAACTTGACTCTGTAATAAATACCTAAATGGTCTCTTAGTGGATTAAAAGCTCTGAGTTAAGTTCTGATTCTATAACTAAATCATTTCGACCCAATGAATAACATTTTCCACCGATGTAATAAAAAATGGTGCGAAATAACTGATTATGTATTCGTCCGCCTGAAATTTAGGTAAGACTATTTGTGAAAAACTTTTTAGAATTGCTGATGTAAAAAACAAAACAACAGAATAATTTTCCTCATTATCATAAAATAATAAGAAAAGAAAAAGTTTCCTACATCAAAAAATAGTGAAGTGCGGAATTATAATCTTACTAACTCCTAGTACCCTTTTTCTGTAGTCTCAAAGTCTTAAGTACTCTTCCTTCTGTAGTAATAAACTTTACAAGATAAATGCCATCTTCAAGATTAGAAATGTCATAAGATTTCGAAGGCTCTGTATTGAAACTTTGAATTTTAGTACCCAGAATGGAGTAAAGTTCGATGCGATTTATTCCGGTGTTGTAATCTACGTTAAATGTGTTTGTTGCCGGATTGGGATACATTCTAAGACTTATATTTCGAATTGAATTTGTACCCACACTCTCTTTATTGAATAAGTAATCAATTGAAATTTTACTTGTAGTATCATCTCTTTCATAGACCTCTAATCTTACATAGGCACTTCCGGGAACCCCTGCGTCATAAACGTGAACATCTGCCAGCATGCTTCCTCCTTTTACAATCTCATTTATATTCTCAACAGGGCATCTTTTAATTAAAGTATAGTAGCAATTCACATTGTCACAAACTGTAGGTTCCCACTCTAATGGAACCGTTACATCTTCTCTTTTCCACAAAAGGTAGAGTAAGCCTGCGCTTTGATTGCGTATCAAATTATGGCATGGCCAATCTGTAGGGCTCAATGGATCAGTAATGAAAGTCGTTTTACAAGGGCTTTCATCTGATTTGAACCTGAAATTCTGAGCCTGAACCAGAAAACTAAAAGCTATAAGTATAATAGAGGTAAATGTTCTTCTCATAAGTATCCTATTTAACAATCAAAGATAGGATAAATATTTGGTACATAATAAAAAAGCCCCTGTAAAATACAGGGGCTTGAATTTCTTAATATTATCTGAGAAGATTTAGAAAATAGACACTTTTTCAGTTCTTACACCTTTTTCAGTCTTAACTTCTAGAATATAAATTCCGGAAGTTTGATTTACAGGTATAGAGAATTGGTTGTAACCACCAAACAAATTCTTTTGTGTGCTGCTTACTACTCTTCCACTCATATCGCTAAGGCTAATTGTAGCATTAGCATTTTCTTCAACATTTAATTTAATTACTAAATGATCCGTTGCTGGATTAGGACTAACATTTAAGGACTTAAGTATGCCAGGATCATTCGTTGCATTTGGAGCTCCTCCAGCTACATTAACGTCATCTAAGAAGTAACCTTGACCATTACCACCAGTACCTTTAAATCTTATATTTAGTTCAGGAGTACCGTCATATGCACTTAGGTCAACTCCTTCGATCTTCCAATCTTCAGGATATGCGTTATATATTCCAGGATAGTGATAACGGCTTGGATCTGGGTCACAAGTTTTTAAATCTTCACCTTGTTTTTCATAAACTGAAGTCCAAGTTGCACCGCAGTCCTTACTTACCAAAACTTCCATTTTATCACTGCTGTTGCCGTCCTTTGTAGTATAAGCATATGACCAACTGATCTTAGTATTTTTAGAATTGGTAAGGTCAACTTTATCAAAAATTATTGAAGAACTTAATCCGGCAACACCACCATCCATAAAATAGTATAATAAACTGTATCTAGAGTTTCCAAAACCACTCACACCTACTGGTGGATTTACTCCATTAAAAGCAAAAATAGAAGAATCAATTTTGAAGATTCTTATCCCTTCATTAATAAGTAAGGTTTTAGGAGGAGCACCAGTACCTATTGGTGCTTCAAAATTTTGCTTAATTTCAGTACCTGCAACAGCACTATTGTATGTTGTGAATACGCTTTGTGATTGGAAATTATTGATCAAGTTAAGATCTTTAATTGTACCTGCATTGATCTTGTCAATAGCAACATTAAGCGTTGAATTACCTACTGGCATAGTCTGATTTCCAACCTTGTGAGTAACTGTACCACCTGGAAGAAGAACTCCGGTCCAAGTAGATTTAGTTTTAGCACCACCATTTACGTAAGGAATTATATCAATTGATTTAATGGTATCTGTTCCTGTAGAAAGGTTAGTTATTGTTAGGTCGTAACCAACTGTATTGTCACAGTTGTCCACTCGTCCATTTGGTTTACCTGCAGTAATAGCAAGGTCATAATAAACGCCATTGACTACTTTAGGCTCAGAAAGTGCGGCTTGAATAACTTCTTTTGAACTTGCAGTATTGTTTTGAACGAATGCCAAAACTGCTATTTCTTTATAAGAATAAGTATACGTAGGAACTGCAGCTCTGAAAGTTACAGTCTTTGTCGCACCCGGTGCGATTACATCGGTAATTTTTGTACCGGCTGCAGAAGGAAGCATTTTGCGCATTACGGTATGAAATTCAGTTTCACCGTTTGTTGCAGCTTGTTTAACAAAATTGATTTGCTCTTCAACAATTACTGTGTGTAATACATAATTTGCATTGCTAAAATCGCTTGCGCTTACATTTTTTATACGAACAGTAATATCCATGGAATCCTTTGCTCCAGCTGTTCCAAGCATAATAATATGATCTACTGTAATTTCAATTGGAGATTCTAGATCCAATCTTGTATCAAGAATACTAGGATCATTGACCAACTCAATTGGATGACTAGATGCACCAAACTTAAGGCCATCTAATCTTGCGTTTGGAGCAGATGCAATACCATAATAATTTAATCGAGTGGTAACCTCAGTCGTGTTAGATGCATACATTGGATCACCAACCGATGGAATATAACACTGGTAAGCTAGTTTAATAACCTTGTTACCATAAGGCTGTAAATATTTCAATAGTATAGGGTTGGTAGCCGCACAAGGTGGGCAGGTTGCACTGGTTGATTCTTCAATCAATGCAGTTCTCTTAGCTTGAGCAGACAGTTGAAGTCCACCTGCGACAAGAACTATGAACAGTAATAGTGTAAAGATTTTTTTCATAATTTGTTTTTAATATGGTTTGATGAAAAGACAGCCAAAAATAAGTTTTTTTTTGAAAATTTAATAATAATTTCACAAAACAATTAATTTAACATATAAGTTAATATATTATTTTATAAGTACCTAATTATTAAGTTTTAATAAATATTTATTTTAATAATGTTATGACTTAAAAGACTTAAGATTCAACTGTAAAACAATTGGTCTAAAAATTATTCTGTCGTGCTTCTCCGATTTTTTCTTCACCACCTAATAAATAAGCGAAATAGTTAGGCGGAAGAAAAAGCTATTTAAATGTCATTGAATTGGCGCTCCTTAATTTTCTTTACATCCGTAATCAATAAATTTGAAACTTAGATTCTATAAAAATTAAAATATTGAAGAGATATTCTGCTCATTATTACGGCGCAAGTAATAAGCAAATTAAAGAGGTTAAAATTGTATTAGAACAAAACGGGGTAGGCATCTTATTTGTTTCCTTAGAAGAGGAATTCTGGCCAATTGAAGATATCAATCCTCACCCTAAAAACGATGACTTTAAAGTTTACCTAAGTTACAAAACAGATTTAAAAACCGGTCATCTTGAAATTTTCAATCAAGATTTTTTACAAGCATACAAATTAAATTTTGTTGATTTCCATCAAAAACAATCTAACAATTATACCTTTTTAAAAACCGGGTTTTTTTGGGCTGCAATATTAATTGGAATAATTCTTACCGGATATTGGATGTATAGTTCAGGCATTCCAAAAGTAGTTGATAAGGCTGTGTCATTAATTCCATATTCATGGGAACAAAAACTTGGAGAACCAATTTTTAACAACATCAAATCAACAGAAAATATTGACAGTTTAAAATCAGAAATAATAGATAGTTTTTTTAATGAACTTCAATGGGACAGTGAATTTCCGTCCAATGTGTATGTTTCAAATTCAAACGTTGTAAATGCTTTCGCGCTTCCGGGAGGAAAGATTATTGTCTATACAGGATTACTCAATAAAATGAATTCGTATACAGAATTAGTTGGCTTATTAGGACATGAATATGGACACATTGAGCAGCGTCATTTGCTTAAAGGAATAGTTCAATCTATGTCAACATTTGCAGTGATCAGTTTTATCTTAGGGGATTTGACTGGCATTGCCGGAGTCTTTATTGAACAAGCCAATCAGATATACAATTTGAAATATTCCAGAGCTTATGAAACGGAAAGCGATCTTTTTGGACTAGAAAAAATGAATGAAAGATCTCTAGATCCACATGGAATAATTACACTTTTTAATAGACTTAAAGAGAGTACCGATAGTATTTCAAACAGTGCAATACCTGATTTTCTCATGACTCATCCGGGAATAGAAAATAGAATTCGATTCATCGAATCAAAAATTCAGAAGCAGCCTAAAGCTTATGTGGAAGACAAAGCCTTGGAAAGTTACTTTTTAAGACTTAAAAGCTAAAAGCTCTTCAGATTATTCGTTCTATTTCAGTTGCACATTGGACTTGAACATTAACCTGAAGAAAATAAATTGATCAGGATGCTTAAACAAAGATTGAATTAAGTTGCTTATTTACAAGATAAAATATTGAATATGAGGAATTAAAAGATTATTAGTTTTTCTTACAAGTAAAATAATTTCAAAAAAAATGAAAAAAAACTTGACAATGAAAAAATCATTATATCTTTATAGCTTAGGGTGTTCTCATAGTGTTATTAAGAGGGGATAGAAGTCGCTCGACTTTATCCCCTTTTTTTATTTAAGGAATTTTAATTATTTATTTTATTCCGAATTAAAATACGTGGAATGTCTTAAGGAATATTAATTTTACACAATCTTTTGTCTAGGGGAGTAGTCAAAAGTAACCCATTGAAAACTGAGGGCAGCCTCCTCCCGGAGACTGCCCCGTTTTTTTTCTTAAGCTATACTTTTTCAATTAGATTTCATACTTAAGTCAATCCAGCGGCTGGTGGATCAATTTCAAGCAAGTTCTCACTTTATGAATATTAAATCAAAGTAATTAGCTATTCTCTAACATCTATAAAGAAAAAGAGCAGAAATTTCTTCCTGCTCTATTTATTGTTAACCCAGATTTTATTTGATTCCATGGCTCTAGAATTTCAATATAGCCATTTATTGTTTCATTATTTAACTATTGAAGTACGATAGATTTTTCCTCCATGATCTTTCTTATATTAATTAAGGCATATCGCATTCTCCCAAGTGCGGTATTTATACTTACTCTGGTCAGAGAAGAGATTTCCTTAAAACTTAAATCTGCATAATGGCGAAGAATTACGACCTCTCTCTGCTCCGCAGGAAGTTGATCAACCAATTTTCGAATTTGAGTATGTGTCTCACTTAAGATTAACTCATCCTCTCTATTGTCCTCCTGAATGTAAATGACGTCAAAAATATCGAAGTCTTCAGAAGTATTGACTTTGGTGCGTCTCTTGCCTTTTCTGAAATGATCGACACACATATTGTATGCAATCCTTGTAGCCCATTGAGAGAATTTACCCTCATGATTGTAAGAGCCCTTGCGAAGGGTATCTATAATTTTGATAAATACCTCTTGAAAAAGATCTTCGGCCAGATCTCTATCTTTAACAAATAGATAGATCGTGGTGTAAACCTTGTTCTTGTGGCGGAAAAGTAATTCTTCGAAAGCCTTCTCGTTTCCTTCTAAATAGAAGTTGATCAATTCCTGATCAGTCATTTTTACAACTTGCATACAATAGAAATATTAAATTTGAACTAATTGTAGAAGTTGTATTCGATAGGCGTTAGCTTGATTTATTTATTGTTTGACTTAGTAAAGATACTTAAAGATTTAATTTTGCTGCCTTAAAACTAAATTTTAACATAGTTTTAAAACAATAGATGCTTTTATAATGCTGCAATTCCTGTGCCAAATAAAACTTATGAATTCATAATATTTACCTAATATGTTGAATTACAATGTTATATGAATTTAAATTTTATTTTATAAATAAATTAAATAAAAAAATATTTTTTACATCTTTCTCACAATATTTAAACTTGCTGGAGTCAACTAGGGTTTAGTATAGAGCCCAAGCACAAGTCCGGAATTATTTTTACAGCAATTCAGCAACATCTTATTAGATAAATGAACAATACCAAACCTTTACAGACTATAGAAATAAAAGGAGCACGCTCAAACAACCTTAAATCTATAGATGTAAGCATTCCTAAGAATAAGTTAGTGGTGGTAACCGGACTCTCAGGTTCCGGCAAATCCTCACTTGTAATAGACACGCTCTATAGTGAAGGTCAAAGAAGATACGTTGAAAGTCTTTCCTCTTATGCAAGACAGTTTCTACATAGAATGAAGAAACCTGAATTAGATTATATTCTAGGTTTATGTCCGGCAATTGCAATAGAGCAGAAGGTCATCTCTTCAAACGCCCGTTCTACAGTAGGTTCTATGACTGAGATTTATGATTTTCTAAGACTTCTTTTTGCTAAAATTGGAAAAACTATATCTCCAATAAGCGGCCAGGTAGTAAAGAAGAATTCCGTTCAGGACATTATTCAGTTTATTCGTTCACAAAAAAATGGAACAGAGATTTATCTGGTATTTGAATTACAAAAAAAGTATCCCGATAGGAGCTTAGAGCAGGAATTTAATTATTTGGTTCAAAGAGGATTCACTAGACTTTATAAAAAAACTGAAGTCCTAGATATTCAGGATGAATTGACACAAGCTAAAGATTTAAAGAAGATTAAAGTAATTGATCCAAAAGCTAAAGAATACAAAGTCATAGCGGATAGATTTATCTTGGATCTAGAAGATGAAGAATTGAATAAGCGACTGGCGGATTCTATTGAAACCGTGCTTTCTGAAAATTTCGGAACCTGCCAGATTATAATCAACAGAAAAAAAGAAATTGATTTTAGTATAAGGATGGAATTAGATGGCCTTTCTTTCTTAGAACCTACACCGGCACTTTTCAATTACAACAATTCTTATGGAGCCTGCCCAAAGTGTGAGGGTTATGGAAGAATTATTGGCTTGGATGAAAATAAAGTTATACCAAATCCATCTAAGTCAATTTTCGAAGGAACGATAGCCTGTTGGACCGGTGAGAAATCTGAAGAATGGTTGAAGCCCTTGCTCAAAATGGCTCATAAAATTTCTTTTCCTGTACATACTCCTTACCTTCAATTAACTGAGGAGCAGAAAGAAATTGTTTGGAATGGGATTCAGGAATTTAAGGGTATAACTGCTTTCTTTAAAGATTTAGAAGAGAAGGCTTATAAAATACAAAACAGAATTATGCTGGCTCGTTACCGAGGAAGAACAACCTGCGATCAGTGTAAGGGAGGTAGATTGAGAATTGAAGCAATGTATGTAAAAGTTGGGGGTAAGACTTTTCGAGATCTCATGTTCATTCCATTAGATGAATTACTCGAATTTATAAACCAAATGGAATTGAGTCAAATAGAATTGGAGATTTCATCGAGAATTCTTACTGAAATTAAAAACAGGTTAAATGTCTTAATGCGAATAGGACTTCCTTATTTACATCTCGATCGATTGTCAAATACCTTAAGCGGAGGAGAATCTCAACGTATCCATCTTACCAGAACCTTAGGTTCTAATCTAAGTTCATCAATGTATATTTTGGATGAACCTAGCATTGGTCTACATCCTAAGGACACCAAAAATCTTGTTGAAGTACTTCGCTATCTGAGAAATTTAGGAAACACAGTAATTGTCATAGAACACGAGGAAGAAATTATAAGGAATGCAGATTACATAATTGATATTGGACCTGGTGCAGGAATCCATGGTGGTCAATTAGAGTTTAGCGGACTTTATGAAGATTTTCTAAAACAATCCTCCAACCTTACGGCTTCATTTCTAACGAATGTGAATAAAATTTCACTCCCCGATATGCGCAGAAAACACATGGATTCCATTGTGATTTGCAATGCACAATTACACAATCTAAAAATGTTGGATGTAAAAATTCCATTGCACAATTTAGTCTGTGTCAGCGGAGTTTCCGGTTCAGGAAAAACGACTTTGATCAAACAAATTCTCTATCCTTTACTCAAAGAAAAAGTAGAAGATAGCATGAGTGATGATGTTCAATTAATGGGTGCTGAATTGAAAGGTGCTTGGAAGAAAATTAGTCAAGTGGAAATGGTAAGCCAACAAGGAATTGGCAGATCGTCTAGGTCTAATCCTGCAACTTATGTAAAGGCATGGGACGACATACGAGAAATTTTTGCAGCGCAATCGCTTTCAAAAATGAGAGGATATCTACCTAAACATTTTTCCTTCAATGTAGAAGGAGGTAGATGTGAAGCTTGCAAGGGCGATGGAGAAATTATTGTGGAGATGCAGTTTTTATCTGATGTTAGTTTGATCTGTGAAGACTGCAATGGCAAGAGATTTAAGAATGATATATTAGAAGTACAGTATAAACAAAAAAGTATTAACGAAATTCTAAAGTTGAGCATAGAAGAAGCTTTGGAATTATTTAAAGATAGAAAAGATATTGTAAAAAAACTTAGACCACTTTTTGATGTTGGACTTGGCTACTTAATGTTAGGTCAGTCTACTTCAACTTTGTCCGGTGGGGAATCTCAAAGACTAAAGCTCGCATACTATCTCGGATTAGAAAATAATCAACAACAGGTTTTCTTTATTTTTGATGAACCAACTACCGGTTTGCATTTTGAAGATACCAGAAAATTATTATTGGCATTAAACGGATTAATTGAAAAAGGACATTCCGTAGTAGTTATTGAACACAATATGGAAGTACTCAAATCTGCAGATTGGATTATTGATCTTGGTCCTGATGGTGGAAAAAATGGTGGATATCTTCTTTATCAGGGACCGCCAGAAGGTATTCTTGAAGTTAAAAACTCATATACAGCATCCTATCTCAAAGAAAAATTATTGAAGTAGAATAAAAAATAATCTCAATATGGCTAAACACAATTCAAAAGTTACAGAGTACATAAATAAATCTCAAGACTTCGCGAAACCGGTATTAAATCATTTGAGAATAATAATACATGAAGCCTGCCCTGAACTTGAAGAGAAAATTAAATGGAGTTTTCCGCACTTTAACTATAAGGACAGCATCTTATGTAGCATGGCAGCTTTTAAACAACATTGTTCATTTGGTTTTTGGTTGAGTGCGCAGATGAAAGATCCCTATGGAATTCTAGAGATTGGTGACGATCGAGAATCCATGGGTCATCTTGGCAAAATAACAAGCATTAAAGATCTTCCAAAAGACAAGATCTTAATAAAATATATTCATCAAGCCATGAAACTCATAGATCAGGGAGCTAAACTTGAAAGGAAGCCATCAGCTAAAGAAGAAATTGAAGTTCCTGATTATTTTTTGAAAGCGATAAATAAAAACAAAGCTAGTAAAACTAATTTTGAAGCTTTTCCATATTCTCATAAGAAAGAATATATTCAGTGGATTGTAGAAGCAAAGACAGATGTTACACGTCAAAAAAGAATGGATCAAGCAATTCTATGGATTGCAGAAGGGAAAGGCAGAAACTGGAAATATGAAAAGTAAATTAATCTTGTATATTAATAAGTAAAATTTAATATCTACTTCATTTTATTCAATACTGTTTCTACAGAAATTCGATTCATACAAGCATGATCTCCGCGATGACATGGTCTGTTTCCATAGACTGAGCAAGGTCGACAGGTCAATTCTTGAACCGGAATTTGAATTATATTTTCTGTTAAATTAAAGAAGGGTGCAAACCCCAGATTGGGATGTGTAGGACCCCAAATTGAAATCACCTTATTGCATCCGCACAATTCTGCAAGATGCATATTTGCAGAATCCATGCAGAGCATAGCATTTAATTGAGACATTAAAGCTAATTCTTCTTCCAAATTGAAATGTTCAGAACATAAAAGTATAGAAGTATTCTGAGTGGCTAGTAGGGATTTTAGTTTGGATATTTCACTCGATCCATGGCCGAATAGAAAAATTATTTTTTGTGTATTCTGAGTTATTTCATTGATCAATTGCTGGATTTTTTCAAAGGGCCATTCTTTTACAGCATGCTTTGCAAATGGGGCAATTCCAATAAGCGTTTTATCCTTAAGTTTATTTTGCAATAAAAATTCATCAATTTTTTGAACTGTTTTATCAGAATGGTGGATGCCATGTTCCGAATAATTTTTATTGGATAAGTTGAGTTTAATTTCTGCTCTTTCAAATACCTCTTCATATCTTTTGGTGATATGTTTTAGTATTTTAGTATTTGAAAAAATATTTCCAATTAATTTTTGCTTTTCTTCTCTTCCTTTATCGATGAAATTTGTTTTGAATCCATAAAGTTTAAAATATAAAAGTAAAATTCTCGATCTCAAACTTTGATGCAAATCAATAATGAGGCTGAAATTTAATTTTTTAAGTTCTTTAAACAAGCGCCATAAGCCAAAGAAACCTTTGTAGTTCTCAAAAACATTAAAACTTAGAATATTGAGTCGCGGAATGTTTTTAAAAATTGCCCCAAACCTTGGATTGGTCAGTAGGTTAATTTCTATTTCTGGATTTTTATTTAAAACTGCTCTGATAACCGGTAGGCTTAAAGCAACATCACCCATTGCAGAAAATCGAATGACGAGAACTTTCAAATTATGAGAACTTTTTTTGATAAAGTTCAGGATTGGTACTTGGGTCGTTGTACATTTTCATTTGACGGTAAACTTTCATCTGAGCAATACCGGTACCAAGTTCAGTTAAAAAGGTATTCAGACTAAAGGAAAGATCTAATTTTTGTGCTAGAAGCGTTTCCAATTTTTTATTGCACAATTTTAGATGTTCTTCTCCTGCATCTAAGCGTTGAGTTTGTTCATTCATGTGATAAATTTTCAACATGAGAATAGAAAGTCGATCAATAACCCAGGCTGGAGTTTCTGTGTTGAGTCTTGGGTTTTCGATTAGAATTACATCCTTGAATTGATTCATAAACCAATCATCAATGCGCTCTACTAAATCTGTCCTTTCTTGATTTAATAAATCTATCCTTCTTTTTGTTTCTATAAAAATGCCAACTTCCAATTCCGGTCTTCTCATGATATCTTCAAGATGCCATTGAATGGTATCAATCCACACTTTGTTTATGAGAATATCATGTATAGAATCACTGCTAAGAATTGGACAAACCACGTTGACATCGTCAGTCATATGATACTGTTCAATGCAAGATAGAAACAAGCTGCTGCAATATTCTGCAGAAATCATCTATTGAATTTAAGAATTCATATAAGCTTCTAATGGTGGACAAGTACACACCAAATTGCGATCACCAAATGCATTGTTAACCCTCGAAATGGAAGGCCAAAACTTCATACTGTGTTCGAGGAAAGCAAGTGCATAAGCTGCTTTTTTTCTGGTATATGGTTTGTCAAAATTATCCGAACATATAACTGCTGAAGTATGTGGTGCATTGCAGAGTACATTATTGTCTGCAGGATATTCTCCTCTCGCTACTTCATCTATTTCATCATGAATATTTAGCATCACATCACAGAATCGATCGAGCTCCTCAAGATTCTCGGATTCCGTTGGTTCAATCATAATAGTACCTGCAACAGGAAAAGATAGTGTAGGAGCATGGAAACTATAATCCATTAATCGCTTTGCAACGTCTTCAGCACTTACACCAATCTCTTTATAAGGTCTCAGGTCAATTATAAGTTCGTGTGCAACTCTACCTTTTTCACCTTTATACAGAATTTTATATCTTGAAGAAAGTCTTGCTGCAATGTAATTGGCATTTAATATGGCGTGTTTAGTAGAATTGGTCATTCCTTCTTCGCCCAACATTTTAATATAACCATAAGAAATTAATAAAATACTAGCTGATCCATAAGGAGCAGATGACACTGCCGGAACAGCTGTTGTATTTGAATTTACTGGTCTGTAAATGTGACCCGGTAAAAAATCTTTTAATTTATTGTTGACACAAATTGGTCCCATTCCCGGTCCGCCACCACCATGAGGGATTGCAAAAGTTTTGTGTAAATTAAGATGACATACATCTGCCCCAATGATTGCCGGACTGGTTAATCCAACCTGAGCATTCATATTTGCACCATCCATGTAAACTAATCCTCCGAACTCATGAACGATGTTGCAAATTTCTTTTATTGAAGTTTCAAATACACCGTGTGTAGATGGATATGTAACCATAAGTGCAGCTAGATTATCCTTGTGTAATTCTGCTTTTTTTCGAATGTCATCCACAATTATATTTCCCATTTCATCACAGGCAGTCACGACTACCTCGAGTCCTGCAACTACTGCAGATGCCGGATTGGTGCCGTGGGCAGAAGCTGGAATAAGTACTATGTTCCTATTCGTTTCATTGCGATTATCGTGGTAGGCTTTAATGGTCAACAATCCTGCAAACTCACCCTGTGCACCTGAATTTGGTTGTAGAGAACAGGCATCAAATCCTGTTGCTTTGCAGAGATATTCTTCAAGGTCTGTTACTATTTTTTGATATCCTGCGGTTTGATCGATTGGAGCAAATGGGTGTATATCTGCAAATTCCGGCCAACTTACAGGAATTAATTCTGCAGCTGCGTTAAGTTTCATGGTGCAGGATCCTAAACTAATCATAGAATGCACAAGAGAAAGGTCTTTATTTTCGAGTTGCTTAATATACCTCATCATAGCAGTTTCACTATGGTGTCTGTTGAATACAGGATGAGTTAAATATTCTGATACGCGCACTAGATTTCCCTGCAATGCAAGGGAACTTGATTCATTAATTTTTGGAGTCGATTTGCCTGCTGCTTTTGCAAAAATTTCAACTATATTTTCTAAAGTTTTAACAGAGGTAATTTCATCAAAACTAATTTGTATTGAATTTTCTGTATACCAGAAATTCAAATCATTTTCGTCAGCAGAAGTTTTTATTTTGTTTTTTAAATCTGAATTCAATTTTATTGAAATCGTATCAAAAAAATGTTGATTTGTCAATTCATATCCTAGATCGCGCAATGAAACTGAAGCAGCGTTAGCCATATCATGAATTCTTCTAGCAATTGATTTTAATCCTATTGGTCCATGGTATACAGCATACATTGATGCCATAATGGCTAACAATGCTTGTGCAGTACAAATGTTTGAAGTAGCTTTTTCTCTTCTTATGTGTTGTTCTCTAGTTTGAAGTGCCATTCTCAAGGCTCTATTACCAGCTTGATCAACGGATACTCCAATTATTCTACCAGGAAGATCTCTTTTAAATTCTTCTTTTGTTGCAAAAAATGCAGCATGAGGACCTCCGAATCCCATTGGAACACCTAATCGTTGACTATTTCCAAAAGCAACATCTGCACCCAATTCGCCCGGTGATTTCACCAAACACAGAGCCAAAAGATCTGTTGCTACAGCAGTTAAAATTCCTGCGGAATTAGTTTTTTGAATAAATTCTGTATAGTCAATAATTTCACCGGTTTTTGCAGGATATTGCACTAATACACCAAAGCAATTTTCAGGAATCTGATCTTTCATGGCATTGCCGATGACCAATTTTATTTCTTTTGGCCAGCTACGAGATTTAAGTACATCAATCGTTTGATCAAATACATTCTCATCTACAAAAAATACGTTTGGAGATTCCTCCTTATTTTTCTTTGCTTTAGCACTTTGAAACATCAGCATGGCTTCCGAAGCAGCGGTTCCTTCATCTAATAAGGAGGCATTTGCAATGGGTAAGCCCGTAAGGTCAGAAACCATAGTTTGGAAGTTCAATAAGGCCTCTAATCTACCTTGAGCTATTTCTGCCTGATAAGGAGTATATTGAGTGTACCATCCGGGATTTTGAAATACATTTCTAAGGATAGCTGATGGGGTAACTGTGCCATAATAACCCTGACCAATAAAATTCTTTTTTAACTTATTGAGGGAGGCTGTTTCTTTAAGTTCCTGCAGATAATCGAATTCGGTCATAGCAGCAGGAATATTCATTTTGTCCTTCCTTCTTATAGAGTCTGGAATTGTCTGTTCAATAAGCATATCCAAACTGCTAATATTCAATGCTTTAAGCATTGGGGCAAGATCTAATCCCGTAGTTCCAATGTGTCTGTTTTCGAATTGATCGTATCTGTTAAACATGTCAAGTCATTTTTTTAGAGATGCAAAAGTAAGCTATATGATGGAATCTTCTAAAACCTTAATAAGTCCAGTAATATTTTTATTATCTATGATTTTCCTTAAATAAAAAAGGGAAAATTGGTATTACAAATTAGAATTTAGAAATTCCCAATGCAACTTCAAGTACTTCTTGCATGGTCTTCACATATACAAATTCAAGTCCTATCAAATGATCAGGTTGAATTTCTTCGATATGGGGTTTGTTTTCCTCACTCATCATTATGGTTTTGATTCCAGCTCTTTTTGCAGCAAGAATTTTCTCTTTTATTCCACCTACGGGAAGTACTTTTCCACGCAAAGTTATTTCACCAGTCATGGCTAAATAAGGCTTTATTGCTTTGTTCTTGATTGCAGAACATACCGCGCACATTAGAGTTATTCCTGCAGAAGGTCCATCTTTTGGTATCGCTCCTTCAGGAATGTGAACATGAATATCGTGGTTATCAAAATAGTCATCTGCAATCTCTAATTCAGTAGCATGTGCTTTGACAAAACTTATTGCTGTGGAGGCTGACTCTTTCATGACATCGCCAAGATTTCCTGTCAGACTCAACTTACCTTTTCCTTTTGAAATCGAGGTTTCAATATAAAGTATATCGCCACCCATTCTTGTCCAAGCTAATCCTATCGCAACACCTGCAGGGAGATTTTCTTGATAGATGTCATTGTTAAATTTATGCACGCCAAGAATATCTTTCAAATCATTTATTTCAAATTCGACCGTAGCATTTTTGTCTTCAGCAATTTTGATAGCTGCTTTCCTCATGACAGCTGCCAGCTGTCTGCTTAAAGTTCTAACTCCGGACTCTCTAGTATATTCGTCAATTACTTTTTCAAGAAATGGTTTAGGTATGATGACTTGTTTTGAATTCAAACCGTGTTCAGCAAGCTGTTGAGGAATCAAATGTTTTTCAGCGATGTCCATTTTTTCTTCTAAAGAATAACCTTGCAATTCAATAATTTCCATTCTGTCCAAGAGTGGTGCTTGAATTGAACTTACGGAATTGGCTGTTGCTACAAAAAGTACTTTGGATAAATCATATTCCAGTTCAAGGTAATTGTCATGGAAGGTTGAATTTTGTTCCGGATCCAGTACTTCTAATAATGCTGAAGAAGGATCACCGCGAAAATCTTTACCAATCTTATCAATTTCGTCCAATATAAATACTGGATTTGCTGATTTGGATTTGCGGATGGATTGCAGAATTCTTCCTGGCATTGCACCAATGTAAGTCTTGCGATGTCCTCTAATTTCTGATTCATCATGAAGACCACCCAAAGACATACGCACAAATTTGCGGTTGAGTGCTTTGGCAATTGATTTACCGAGTGAAGTTTTTCCAACACCCGGAGGACCTACTAAGCAAAGTATTGGAGCTTTCATGTCGCCCTTAAGTTTGAGTACAGCAAGATGTTCGATGATTCTTTCCTTTACTTTATCAAGACCATGATGATCTTTATCTAGAATTTTTCTAATTTTTTTCAGATCATATTGATCCTTACTATATTCATTCCAAGGAAGATCAACCAACAAATCCATGTAATTCAGTTGCACAGAATATTCTGCAACCTGCGGATTCATTCGTTGAAGTTTATTGAGTTCTTTTTCAAAATGCTCTTTAACTTGTTTGCTCCATTTTTTCTTGTCAGCTTTTTTCAACAATTCCTCAATATCCTGATCTTGTGGATCCTGACCCAATTCTTCTTGAATGGTTTTCAGCTGCTGATTTAAAAAATAATCGCGTTGTTGTTTTTCAAGATCTCCACGAACCTTGGATTCAATTTGATCTTTAACTTCGAGCAATTGAATTTCTTGAGTTAGAAATATCAGCAATGATTCTGCTTTTGAATATAAATCATCGTTCTCCAATAATTTTTGTTTCTGATCAATCTGAATATTCAAATTGGAAGAAATAAAATTAAGAAGGAATCGGTCATTGTCAATATTCTTTAACAATACTTGTGCTTCATTTGGAATTTGAGGAGAAAGTTCAATGATTCTTTTCGATTGTTCTTGAATCGATTTAATCATTGCTTCGTATTCTAGCTTCTTCTCAGGTTTTTTATAAACTCTTTGGATAATCTCAGCTTCTAAATAGGGATCTTCCTGTATAATTTTTCCAACTTCAAATCTTTTTCTGCCTTGAAGAATAACCGTCTGCGAACCATCCGGCATTTTTAGCAATTTGACAATTCGAGCGATTGTTCCAATTGGGTATAAATCACTAAACCCAGGATCTTCAGTTCGACTATCTTTTTGAGTTAGAACTGCTATGTATTTGCTCTTGTCATGAGCTTTAGAAATTGCTTTCATTGATTTATCTCTTCCCACTGTAATTGGAAGAATTACACCCGGAAAAAGTATTGTATTCTTTAAAGGCATAACCTGAAGAATGCTGCCAAAATTGTCCTCCGTATTCAGTTCCTCATCATCTGCAATGGCAACAAATGGAATCATTTCGGAATCCTCCGGCGCCTCTGTACTCAAATATCTTAATGGTAAATTCATAATTAATTCATCTTTATATACTAAACTAGTCAAGCTCTATGCCATTAGCCTATAAATTCTTTGTTTGTGACTAATTGGCTACATAATTATCTCAAGTAATTGAAATTCAACAATTTAGTAAGCTTTTAAACTCATGACAAAAAGTCCTTCAAATGAGTCAATTTGCCCCCTAAAATTCTATTTTTTGTGCTTTTTTTAAGAATTATCTTCTAAAGGAATAAAAAGGTCGTACAAATTAGCTTCATACGACCTCGAGATTACTGATTTTGGAATTTAATTCTTAATATCTTTCAAGACATTTAATGACTCTAAGATAAGAAGATCTTTCCGGATGTTCTTAATAAAATCTTCGTTCCTTCCAATTCGAGATGAATCGGATTGAATATATTCTGAATCTGCTTTTAGATTGGTTGCATAGAGTAAGTTGACCTGATCTTTTCCAATTTTTTCAAACTTTTTTGCTTCTTCTTTTCGCTTGTCCAACTTAGCTTTGAATTTGTCATACTGCAAGGGATAGATTAAATCATCCTTTAAGCTTTTAAAACTTTTTGCCTGCTCATCAATTAGAGCAAAATCTGAATTTGCAGAAGTTCTTGCAATACTTTTTGCTCTGATTTCTTCATAATTGAGAATTGGGTGGTCAATTTTTGCCGTTGCATTCGCATCGATAACGTCGTAGCTTAATGGGTGTTCATATTCTTTTTCGCCATTGTCGAGGTATTGATAAATATCCGGAATTTTTACATCAGGTTCAACACCTTTAAGTTGTACTGAACCACCTGAAACTCTATAATATTTCTGTATTGTAATTTTTAATTCACCCAGTGGTTTGAATTGATCATATCCGTTTATTCTGTCGAGATTTACAAATCTCTGTACTGATCCTTTTCCAAAACTTCTTTCTCCTCCAATTGTAATTGCACGTTTGTAATCCTGGAGACAGGCTGCAAGAATTTCTGATGCTGAAGCACTATTGCTATTGATCATCATAATTATTGGTCCATCAAAAGCGATTCCATCATCGGTATCGTTATATGTTGTAACTTTTTCGCGATCCTTTACCTGAACTACAGTTCCATTTTTGAAAAACAATCCTGCCATTTCAACAACTTCTTGAAGTGATCCTCCGCCATTATTTCTAATATCAAAGACCAAACCTTTAGCTCCTTCGCTGACTAATTTTTTTAATTCCTTTTCGACATCTTTAGCACAGGAAACGCCGTTAGGAGATTCAAAATCTGCATAGAACTTTGGCAAACGCAGGTAGCCAATTTTGTCACCGGACAAACTATCCACCTGAATGATTGCAGATCTTGCAAATCCTTCGTCGAGAATCACTTCATCACGCACGATGGTTATTTCAACGATATTGTTGTTCGCTTTTTTTACTTTTAAGGTAACCACAGTTCCTTTTTTGCCTCTAATTTGTTTGACTACATCGTCGATGTTCATTCCTTTGATGTCTACAAACTCATCTTTTGCTTGTTTAACAGCCATAATGATGTCGTTGGTTTCCAATTCTTTTTGTTTCCATGCAGGTCCTCCGGGAACAATAGAGGCAACTTTAGTATATTCTTTATCTGTTTGTAATCTCGCACCAATTCCTTCTAATTTGCCGGACATGTTGATGTTGAAGTTTTCTTTTTCTTTCGGACTAAAATATTCAGTATGTGGATCGTATAGATGTAAAAGACTATTGACATAAATTTCAAATCGCTCTCCATCTTTAGCATTTCTCAATCGCTCAAAATAAGAGTCATAACTTTCCATAATATCTTTTTTGATATCGATGATAGTAGAATCTTTGGCTTTAGATATTTTAGTCTTTTCAAGGTCTTCCATAGCTTCATAATATCGGCTATAGAAATCGTATTTGATATTTTTTCTCCACTGCTCTTTTAGTTCTTTGTCGTCCGCACTCCAATCTCTTTTATCCGGATCAACAACCATCGTTTCATCTTTAGATTGAAATAAATCGCTCGCCAGTATTTCTTTGTAATAGGCTTCGGTTTTGTCAAATGATTTAAGAAGGATTTCAGTAAACTTATTGTAAAATTCGATACTGCCTTCTCTGAATTGATCGTCTAAGAGTGTTTTGTAATTGTCTAAGGAGCGAAGATCTTTTTTAGTTAAAAATCTTTTTCCTGAATCCATATTGTTTAAGAAATCCTGAAACGCTTTCTTGGAGAATTCATCGTCAATTTTAATAGGTGCATAATGATATTGCTGGCTTTGCTTATACAAAGTCTGTAGAATGAGTTGTTCCCTTGTTATAGGGTCAGTATTACTTCGGCAATGGGCACTAAGAATCAGAACCACCATAATCGAAGGAATAATTAGAAACCAGGCTTTTTTAGAATTCATTTGCTCTTTCATTAAAACGTAAAAACTTAACTATAACACAATAAATGCTTTTAGGATTTTCATCAAACAATAAGTTTAGATAACTTTAACTATCTAAAAGAGTTTAAAGAAATGTGTTATAATGCAAAAATACTTTAAAAAATTGACTTACGAAGAACTTCGTATTGTTTTTAAGAATTATTTCGAATGAATTTTGTGACCTATATCTTATGGATATGGGGAAAGAGATCAAATTATTCATAAGGTAGTGGTCAGAAGTTTTGAAAATCAAGTATTTAGCTAATTTTACGCAATATGGATTTCAGGAAATTTGGTCTAATTGGCAAAAACTTAAGTCATTCTTTTTCGCCGCAATATTTTAAGGATAAATGGGAATCTGAGGGTGTTGTAGATTGTTTGTATCAAATTTTTGAAATTGAGGATGCTCGGGAGCTCGGGAATTTTCTTAAAACACACCAAGCTTTTTCCGGTTTCAATGTTACCATCCCTTATAAGCAGTTGATCTTACCCTTGCTTTCGAAACTAAGTAAAGAAGCAGAGGAAATTGGAGCTGTTAACTGCATTAAATTCGATGATGGTGAATGGCTTGGACACAATACTGATGGTCTGGCTTTTTTTGCAAGCCTAGAAGAATTTATACCTTCTAATTTTTCCAACCAAGCATTAATATTAGGTTCAGGGGGAGCATCCAAAGCGGTTCAGTGGGCATTGAACAAAAGAAAGATCAAATTTGATCTTGTTAGTTCGTCAAACAAGGGAAGATCTTATGAGGATATCAATTCAAATTGGGATGAACGATGGTTTCTAATTATTAATACTAGTCCCGTAGGGATGTATCCTGTTGTTGATCAAGCACCGGATTTAGACTATTCACACATAAATGGAAACACCTTCGTCTATGATTTGATATACAATCCTTTGGAAAGTGAGTTTTTAAAGATCGCAAGATCAAAGTCAGCTAAAACAAAAAATGGATTAGAAATGCTTAAACATCAAGCGGACTTAAGTTTAGATTTTTGGATGAAGGAATTCATTTGATGAAATATTTTGGAGAGTAAAATTCCAGTTTGGGGGGATAAAAGCTAATTCAACTATTTATTAAATCACTTTTATTAAGTCTTCAACTTATTTTCATGAATTTGACATTTATTACGCTTAAAGAATGTATTAACCTTAATCATCGTATTCCAATAAATTGCAAATTGCTTATTTTTGCTTAATAAATAACTGGGAAAAATGCTCAAGAAACTCTTTATAAAAACCTTTCCCATGATAATCAATCAATTATGAGTGATCCCGGGGACCCGAAGGTAGATTTTTATAATACTGAAATTGCATTTTCCGCCAAATCTGATCGAGATCTAAAGAAGTCCTATAGGCTTTTTAAGCTCATGAACAATCCCAGATTGGTTGCTATTGGTTCTTTTTTCGGAAATCTTGCTGCCAAAATGCCGCTCGGACTCGCTGATCCTATAATTGAAGCGACGATTTTCTATCACTTTTGTGGTGGAGTTAGTCTTCTTGATTGTCAGAGAAATATTGACCACCTTAATAAATATAATACCCTGACGATTCTAGATTATGGTGTTGAGGCCAAAAACAAAGATGAGGACTTTCAAAAAACTTTGGATGAAAATTTAAAAGCAGTAGAATTTGCCTACAGCAATCCAAATGTTCCCGTAATTAGTACCAAGCTCACGGGTTATATTCCAATGCAGGTTCTGGAAAAAATTCAGGCAAAGGAGAAACTTACTAGCCAGGAAGAAATCCAATGGCACAGAATGAAGGAGCGTTTTAAAAAACTCTGTGAAAAGGCTCATGAATTTGGAGTTTCAATTTTTGTTGACGCAGAAGAAAGTTGGATACAGGATCCTCTCGATGAACTTGTGGATGAATCTATGGCGATATACAATAAAGAAAAGCCAATTGTTTACAACACTTTTCAAATGTACCGTCATGATCGTCTTGAATATTTGAAAGCGAGTTATGAAAAAGCAAAATCGAATAATTATATCTTGGGAGCAAAAGTTGTAAGAGGTGCTTACATGGAGAAAGAAAGAAAACGTGCAGCTGAAAAAGGATATGATTCACCAATACAAAAAGATAAAGTTGCAACTGATTCGGATTACAATTCTGCATTGAGGTTTTTGTTACAATTTCCCGATTCAATTAGCATAGTAAATGCAAGTCATAATTGGGAAAGCAATGCTTTGCAGATAGATTTGATGAAAGAAAAAAATATTCCAATTGATCATCCAAACGTTAATTTCTGTCAGTTGTTGGGAATGAGCGACAACATTACATTTAACCTCGCCAACCTGGGATTTAATGTTGCAAAATATGTACCCTACGGTCCGGTAAAGGATGTTATTCCTTATCTCATCCGACGTGCACAAGAAAATTCAAGTCTTACCGGTGATATGAGTAGAGAATTGTCCTTACTCAATAAAGAAATGCAAAGAAGAGGATTGATCTCTTAGTTGTTTAACAATTAAATGCTTCACACCAAAGGAATTGTTTTTCGAACAGTCAAATTCAAAGAATCAAGTTTAATTATTGATCTGTATACTGAAGAAAAGGGATTGCACAGTTTTTTCATGAACTCAGTTTTCAATTCGAAAACTTCTCGCTTAAGTTCCTTATTTCAAATCGGAAATCTTGTTGAACTTGTCGCCTATTATTCTGAAAAAAAAGATCTTCATCGCATCAAAGAAGTCAATCCTGATTATTTATATACTTCTATTCCCAACACAATATTCAAATCTGCAATTTCAACTTTTATTATAGAATTGTGTAGACATTCTATAAAAGATCAACAGGGGAATGCGGAGTTGTTTCAGTTTATTCGGAGGTGTTTGATATTATTAGACAGACAAGAAGTAGTTGACGCCAATTTTCATTTAAAGTTCATGATAAGATTGTGTAATTTTTTAGGACTTCAACCACAGAATAATTTTTCTGAAATAAATAATTCATTCGATTTGCTCAATGCAGTATTTGTACCTTATGAATTAAAGGACAGCCACTGTATTCTGCCAGACCAAAGCGAACAACTTTCTAAATTAATGCAAGATGCCTATAGTTCTGAGAAGACTTTAGAGGTCAATTATGAAGATCGAAATAAACTACTAAACATCTTACTTCAATATTATAAAATTCACGTGGATCATTTTGGAGAGTTGAAATCGCCGGGGGTGTATAAAAGTATATTATAATTAGAAAGTAAGAAAGTAAGAAAGTAGAAAGTAAAAAGTGGAAAGTAAAAAGTGGAAAGTAAGAAGTAGAAAGTAAAAAGAAATAACACCTACACTAAAATAGTAATTGGAAATATTATTTTAGTAGGAATTAAAAAGCGTTCTATAGAGCAGCGATTAAAGAAAGATCTTGTATCGAAAGAATAATAATAGAAAGAATAGATGTGCAATTATTAGTATTACAGGAATCGCATTATTTTATTTCTAAGCACAAAAAACACATAAGATCCAAACCTGGATGAAGCCAGTAGTATAATAAAATACAGCGATCAAAATATTTCATTTCGGAAGGCTAATAATGAAAATAAGTAAGATAAAATCTTAAACAAAGACAAGCTGCCTTATAGAACGCTGCGTTTTTGGTACTTTTTGCGCGACAAAAAGTACGAAGAATACGAACGAAGTGAGTAAATGATCTCGCTCTGCGAAATCATTGGTCATCAGTGATTAATCGACAACCGAAGAGAAGTCTTGGATCCTAATTAACGAGTATGAAATCTACAAGTAACTCAATGGAACTCATGATTAATCAAAATAGATTTGTAAAAGCTCAAATCTTGGAAAAAACAGTGAATAAAGATCAAGAGTTCTAAGACTACTAGATCAGTTGTAAATTATGATATTTAGACCCCAAAGAAAATATTTCTTATGAAAAAGCACTTTTAACAAAATCAAATATTAACTTTGTTCAATCAGGATAGAGCCATAATTCAAACATAGTCAAATTATTTTATCTGTAAGTTCTTAGTATTTAATTACTTATTAGATTATTTCTCAAAATTATTGATTTTGTTTTTAATGAATTAAACTCACTATAATCCTATTCTCATGAAAAATTTACTCCCTTATCTTACTGTTTTCAGATCTGTAGACTATTTCCAAAGGAAACATTTTAGTCTGATTATCTTCTTTTTTTTAGGGTCTTTGCTAGCAAGTTTAACTGCCCAAAAACCACTAGTTACTTGTGTTGTCGGAAATTGCGAAATTGCGGTAAAGGATACCATTACCAAGTTGTGTTCTGGACATATAGAACTAACTGCTGAAGCAAAGGACGACTCCACTGCTGATGACCAATTGCTCTGGTCTTATAAGATTGATTTGTACAATGATGGAAGTGGAATCTATTCGGGATATGATCTACAAATCAGTGAAATTAGCAAGGCACAGTATAAGTTAGGACTGTTTCCGGTTACAAGAGACAACAGAAATGCTGACGACGCTACACAATCATTTGATGCAAGTGGTATTTACCCGATTGGAATTCATAAACTATGTTGGTTTGTTAAAGATGCGGGAGGGAATATTGGAACCTGCTGTACTTTGTTTGAAATTAAAGATTGTAAAGCACCAACGCCTTACTGTCAAACAGGAATAATTTCAATTGCAATGCCAATTTCCGGATGTGTGGACATTTTGGCAAAAGATCTAAATCTTGGATCATTGGACAACTGTAGTTCTAAGGAAAATTTAAAATTCTACTTCGATGGAGATCCAAATAAACCGAGCATAAGAATCTGTTGTGATGATTTTGCAAAGGGGAGAGTGAGTTCTGAATTAAGAGTAGATCTTGAAATGTGGGTTGAAGATGAGGAAGGAAATCGAGACTTTTGCAAAACTATTATTGTCGTTACAGACAATTTAAAGATTTGCCCACCTCCCGAAATTGATTTCGGCAAAATATCAGGACAAATAAAAACTAGAGATAAAGAAGTTACAGGCCCAGTTAAGGTTCAATTATATGAAAAAGAGATACTATTGGAAGAAACCATTGGTGGACCTTATGCATTTAATGATCTTTCGATTGATAAAACTTATACAGTAAAACTAAATAGGAATGATGATCATTTGAATGGTGTGAGCACCTTAGATGTTACCTTAATTCAAAAACATATACTTGGAAAGTCTCCTTTTACAAATCCTTATGTATTAATTGCAGCCGATGTGACTAACTCAAAATCTATTACTGCAGCAGATATTTCTGAAATGAGAAAATTAATACTGGGCACAATTTCTGAATTTACAAAGGTTCAATCCTGGACATTTGTTGCAGAAAGGAAAAAATTTGCTGATACTACGTCTCCATGGAATAATTCAGTGCTTGATAGTTTTTCACTCGATACTATTAATTTAGTTCAAAACAATTCTCAAAGAACACTCAACTTTATTGCCATAAAAATGGGTGATGTGAGTGCGAATGCCAGAGCTAGAACTGTACAGACAAGAAATAAAGAAACTTTGGAATTCACTCTAAATGATAGAAATATCGAAATTGATAAGGAGTATAAAATTGATTTTACTTCTTCTAATTTTAAAAATATAGAAGGTTTTCAATTTACACTAAATTTCGATCAAACTGCTTTAGAGTTTACAGGTAAAGAATCAGGAGTACTAAATCTGCAAGATGAAAATTTTGGATTGAATAGATTGGAGCAAGGAATTATTACAACTTCTTGGAATTCAGATTCAGAATTAAACGCGGATAATTCACAAGTCTTATTTAGTATCAATTTCAGATCAAAGAAATCCGGATACCTCAGTGACTTAATCCAATTGAATAGTATCATAACTAAAGCTGAAGCATACTCGAATCTGGACGAGTTGATGGATCTGAAATTGAAATTTCAGTCTGATCAAACTAAGCATAAAACGGAATTATTAGACAATCTACCGAATCCATTTTCGGAAAGTACAAGCATAAGATTTTATTTGAATGAAGAAGCTTTTGTGAACATTAGATTGTTTGCAGTAACAGGACAAGTGCTTAAGGAATATACTGTAAGTGGAAAAAAAGGAATCAATGCAATAGAAATTAAGAAACAAGATTTAAATTCTTCAGGAATTATTCTATATCAAATGGAATCCAACAATTACAGTGCAACAAAAAGAATGCTCATAACAGAATGAAATATTAACTTTGTTTAATCAGGATAAAGCCATAATTCAAATAGTGTCAAATTATTTTATCTGTAAGTTCTTAGTATTTAATTTCAAATTAGATTATTTCTCAAAATTATTGATTTTGTTTTTAATGAATTAAGCTCACAATAATCTTATTCTCATGAAAAATTTACTCCCCTTTATTTCTTTTATAAAATCAATAGACTATTTCCAAAGGAAACATTTTAGTTTGATTATCTTCTTTTTTTTAGGGTCTTTGCTAGCAAGTTTAACTGCACAAAAGCCACTAGTTACTTGTGTTGTCGGTAATTGCGAAATAGCGGTAAAGGATACCAGTACCAAGTTGTGTTCTGGACATATAAAACTAACTGCTGAAGCAAAGGACGATTCAACTGTTGATGACCAATTGCTCTGGTCCTATAAAATTGATTTGTTCAATGATGGAAAAGGAATCTATTCAGGTTACGATTTACAAGTGGGTGAAATTAGCAAGGCACAGTTTAAGTCAGGGCAGTTACCCCTTATAAGAGATAATCGAAATGCTGACGACTCAACACAGGCATTTGATGCTAGTGGTGCTTACCCGATTGGAATTCATAAACTATGTTGGTTTGTTAAAGATGCGGGAGGGAATATTGGAACCTGCTGTACTTTATTTGAAATCAAAGATTGTAAAGCTCCAACGCCTTATTGTCAAACAGGAATAATTTCAATATCAATACCAAGTTCAGGATGTGTAGATATTTGGGCAAAAGATATTGATCATGGATCATTTGACAACTGTAGTTCGAAGGAAAATTTAAAATTCTACTTCGATGGAGATGCCAATAAACCAAGCATAAGAATCTGTTGTGATGATTTTGTAGCGGGCGGAGTAGATGTTGTACTAAAAGTTAATGTTGAATTGTGGGTTGAAGATGAAGAGGGAAATCGAGACTATTGTAAGACCATCATCATTGTTAATGACAATTTAGATATTTGCCCATCAGACCCTGCTTTAGGTGAAATAAAAGGTGAAATAAAAACCAGAATTGGAAAAATTACCGGACCTGTTCAGGTCCAATTATATGAAAAGGATATTCTGTTACAAGAAGTTCTTGGTGGTCCTTATTCTTTTAAATATCTAAGTTTAGGTAAAAATTATACAATAAAACTTAACAGGAATGATGATCATTTGAATGGTGTAAGTACCTTAGATAATATTCTAATTCAAAAACATATACTTGGTAAATCTCCACTTACAAATCCTTATTTATTAATAGCTGCTGATGTCAATAATTCAAAATCAATAACTGCATCTGATATATCTGAAATAAGAAAACTAATACTGGGCACAATTTCTGAATTTAGAAGAGTTCAATCTTGGACATTTGTTGAAGAAAGTAGAATCTTTATTGATGCTACAAATCCATGGAATTATTCCTTGCTAAATAGTTTTTCACTTGATACAATAAATTTAACGCAAAGTAATCGTTATAGGAGGCTCAATTTTATTGCTATAAAAATGGGTGATGTGAGCGAGAATGCCAGAGCATGTGAAATTTACAACACTCAGACAAGGAAAAAAGAAACATTAGATTTCAGTCTAAAGGATAGAAGTTTGGAAATTGATAAAGAGTATAAGATTGATTTTACTTCTTCTAATTTTAAGAATATTGAAGGTTTTCAATTTACACTAAATTTTGATCAAACTGCTTTAGAGTTTACAGGTACTGAATCAGGAGTACTAAATTTGCAAGATGAAAATTTTGGATTAAATAGATTGGAACAAGGAATCATTACAACTTCCTGGAATTCAGATTCAAACTTAAACACCGATGATTCACAAGTCTTATTTAGTATAAATTTCAAAGCAAAGAAATCGGGATACTTGGGTGACTTAATCCAATTAAATAGTAGCATAACTAATGCTGAAGCATACTCGAATCTGGACGAGTTGATCGATCTGAAATTGAAATTTGACTCTGATCAAACTAAGCATAAAACGGAATTATTAGACAATCTACCGAATCCATTTTCGGAAAGTACAAGCATAAGATTTTATTTGAATGAAGAAGCTTTTGTGAATATTAGATTGTACTTAGCAACAGGACAATTGCTAAAGGAATATTCAGTAAATGGAAAGAAAGGAATCAATGCATTGGAAATTAAGAAACAAGATTTTAATTCTTCAGGAATTATCCTGTATCAAATGGAATCCAATAACTATAGTGCAACAAAAAGAATGCTATTAACAAACTAATTTTTTAACCAATAAATCTACTCCCATGAATACTACTTCTGTTTTATCAAAACGCTTTCTACGTCCAAAATCCGATTACCTAACTATTTTATTTTTTTTTATAAGTATTTTTTATTCAAAGCAAGTCTTTGCTCAAGTTATTAATTTGTCGAAACAAGATGACTTAGAAATGAATCATAAAGCTGAAACTATTTTGTTTGATGATTTCGGTATTCTTAAATTGGATAAAAAATCTTCCAAATCACAAGCGCTTACCATAATAGCTCCACCGGATATGGTAGTTAGTTGCTCATTCAAATTTGATTTTAATTTGCTTACTGATCCAACAGATAGAACCTTTGGAAGTATTGTCGCATCTACTTTATTAAGAAAAAAAGTAGTTGTTGAGGATATAGTTTGTCACAAATTTTGTGAAAAAAATGCAAAAATAAACTATCTGGGAGGTTATGTTTCCACAAATACTATTGCCAAACAGGCATGCGACAAATACAATGCTTATTTTGATACTGCAAGATCTCAACGCAGGTATGAACTCACTTGGGGATTTGATGGTTATTTTAATGACCCAGATAGCTCTACTCCTGTAATTAAAATTAATGATAAGAGGCAATGTGGAATTGGAAAAATTGAAAGAGTAATAACTGCTTCCGGTGGCAATCATCCAATGGATTCTGCAGTTCAAACCATCTGGATTATTGACTGTGATCCTTTCTTTGTAGACAGCTTGCATTGCAATGATTCACTTTATTCAGATGTCATCTGGCCTGATGAAATATGTTCAGGCAAAATTATTTCAATTTATGATTGTGGAAGTCAAACTAATCCGAATAATCCAAAACTAGGAGTTCCAAGAATTGTCAATCGGCCTAATTCTAATTCTAATTGTAGCTTAGTAGCTATTGAATATAAAGAACAATTAATCAGTAATACGCCTAAAAGTTGTTATAGAATTATTAGAACTTGGGTAGTTATCGATTGGTGTCAATACGATCCATTTATTAGTGCAACTTTTGGAAGATGGGAAGCATCACAACTTATTGATGTATATGATACCACAAAACCTAATATTCAAATTAGTATTGGAAAACAAGAGGTACCAAATGGCAATGGCTTGGCTTTTATCCTACTGAATCAGATTGCTTCTGATAGTTGTGCAGGAAATAATTTTGTATCTCTAGATTATAAAATTGATGAATTGAATGATGGAATAGGCAAATACCCTGGTGGATTTGATCATAAGGTTGGATCCTTAAACCAACAAGAATTTAAGTTAGGAATTCTTCCAAAGTTCTCAGATAATATCAGAGTTTTGAATCCAAATAATCCTTTTGATGCTTCTGGTTCTTATCCAATTGGAAAGCACAAAATAATTTGGACGGCAACTGATCAATGTGGAAATTCAAAATCAGCTGAAGAAATTTTTGAAATTAAATTTACTGTTGGAGTAAAAGATTATTTTAACCATGAGAAAGAATTTATCTTAACTCCAAATCCAACAAATGGAAATGTTACTATCAGAATTTTAAAAGAGATAGATAGATTAGAGTTAATTTCTACAATTGGATCGTCGAATCATTGCTATAATGTTGACAATAAACAAATCATCGAAATAAATGACATTTCAAATGGAGTATATTTTGTGCGTGCAATAAAAAATGGAAAATTAATTGCCACAGAAAAATTAGTGGTAATTAAATAGCAGTTGTATTGATTCAATTGTAAATAATTTCTGACATCCAGCAATTTAGCACATGTTAATTGCTAATGGTACTTGCAATATCTTGTTTATAGGCACGATAAGCTGGTATTATAGATGCAAACATTCCGCAAATCAAGGTGAGAATTACAATAAAAATTTCTTCAGGCATAAAGTAAGTTCCGGAAATCCCATACTTAGATCCCAATTGAAAATATTGAGAAGCAATATATAAAAAACCATGAGCGAGAACAAGTCCAAACAAGCAGCCTATTAAACTAATGGATAAACCTTCGGCAATCAAAAGTTTAAAAATAAGTCCAGGCCTTGCACCACCTATTCTCATTATAGCCAATTCTAATTTTCTATCTTCTAATGCTTGAACTAAATTAATGAATAATGCTATGCTCGAAAGTATTCCAAGAATAACAGCAATCCAATAAAGTAAATCACTTGCTGAATTTGTCAATTCATATAATCTACTTATTTCAATTGCCGGATAGACACCCATAATATTGGTATTTTCATTTATACTTCTACCAAAATTTAGGGTTTGGATATTTTTTCCTCTAAATTGAATGAGAACAGAACTAATTTCTTTGTCTTTTTGTATAAGGTCTTGATTTCTGAGAATAGGAGATTCATGCATTGAGTTTGAATCAGAATCTGTTGAATGATTGTGCTCATCCCAATAAGTGCTTATACTTGTAAAAATCAGTTTGTTTGAAATAGAATTAGTTTTAGTTAGAATACCGGTTACAATCAGTGCATGCTCATGCTCCATATCCAGATTGACCAAACCATGATTGCTATGAAGCGTATCGCCAAGTTTTATTTTTTCTCTAATTGCAATCTCATTGCCAATGACCAATTCATTTTCTTTGTCAAAAAATCTTCCTTCTGATAATTTCAAATTCTGCCACTCAAAATATTCTAAACTGGTTCCAACGAGTCGATAAGATTTATAGCTGTCTCCGAGTGCCAACGGAGCGCAGTTTTTAATTAAGGGGTGAGCAGGATTTAGAAAGGCCTGAATTTCTCCAACTTTAATATTTCCTGTTGGTGCATCCACCTGTAAAACGTTGCATAGAACAGACTGCAGTGGAGAACCTTTTGCCGCTAATACAAAATCAATATTTTCACTGCTTTTGCCAAGGTGATTTCCGAATTGCTTATTAATTAATAAGATGATCAACACTAAGGATACTGCTATGCTAACTAGCATAACATTGAAGACAGTCTTTAATGGATTTGCCAGGAGATTTTTCCAAAGTAGTTGATAGTAATTCATGACAAAAGAATCTTATTGTCAAACATTTTTTTAAGACGATCATCATGACTAACCACAATAAGTGTTGCTTCATGCAAACTTGAATGTTGAATCATTAGATTGGTTAAAAGATCAGTGTTGTGATCATCCAATGAAGAACTGGGTTCATCTGCAAGAATTAATTTTGGTTTATTGATCAAGGCTCTGATAAACATCAGTCGCTGTTGTTCACCCTGAGACAATTTATTTGTCAATTGATCTTTGCATTGGGTTAAACCCATTTCATTAAGGAGAGACATGCAATAGTTTTTATCGGGATTCTGATGTGCAATTCTTTGTGCGATCAAAAGATTTTCAATGACGGTTAAAGATTTAATAAAGACTGGTCTTTGCAAACAAATTCCGATGTTCTTACCGCGAAATTCATCCAACTGGACATCGGATAATTTTTCTAATTTATTACCTTCGATATCAACGGAACCTTGGCTTTGACGCATTAAGCCGGAGAGAATATGCAATAAACTTGTTTTGCCACTTCCGGAGGGACCATGAATAAGTAATGTGTCGGACTTTGCTACATGAAGATCAGGAAAAGCAATCGATTTATTGTTGTCAAATGTTTTAACTAATCCTGATGTACTGATCATTGTGTAATTAATGAATTAAAAACTAGACAAATAATCATTTATTCTATTAGAGGGCTTTTTTAAAATATTATAATGCTTCAATTTTTTTTTTCGCAAGAAATTATCTTGTAAGATACATATTTCTTCGCGCATCCAATTCTCTGAAAAATGGATCATGCAAATCTTTTATGTAATAAATAGCTTCTCCTGTTGATTTCATTTCAGGACCCAGACTAATATCCACTCCCGGAAATTTATTGAAAGAAAAAACAGGAACTTTAATTGCATATCCTTTTAGTTTATGTACAATATCGAATTCCTTAAGTTTATGTGTGCCCAACATGACTTTTGCAGCAATATTTAAATAAGGTACTTCGTAGGCTTTTGCAATGAATGGAGAAGTTCTTGAAGCGCGAGGGTTTGCTTCAATCACGTAAACCTGATCTCCTTTGATGGCAAACTGAATATTAATTAATCCTTTAATTTTTAATCTTAATGCAATTCTTTTTGAGTATTCAATCATAGTTTCCACTGCTACGTTTGAAATGCTATAAGTTGGCAAAACCGCTGAACTGTCTCCGGAATGTATACCGGCAGGTTCAATGTGTTCCATTACACCCATAATGTGTACTTCTTCACCGTCGCAGATGGCGTCGATTTCGGCTTCTTTCGCCCTTTCTAAAAATTGATCAATGAGCACCCTATTGTCCGGCATGTGTTTGAAAATATTCAAAACGTGTCTTTCTAATTCTTCGTCATTTATTACAATTCTCATCCTTTGTCCACCCAATACGTAGGAAGGTCTTACCAGTACAGGATAACTAATCGTTTTTGCTACAGCCAGTGCTTCGTCTGCATCTTCTGCAACGCCATACTTCGGATATGGAATTCCCATTTCCTTGAGAAGATCTGAGAATCTACCTCTGTCTTCTGCTATGTCCATACTGTCATAAGAAGTTCCGACAATCGGAATACCTTTTTTATGAATATGTTCAGCCAATTTTAACGCAGTTTGACCACCCAATTGAACGATAATTCCATCTGGTTTTTCATGATCAATTATTTCCTCAAGATGTTCCCAATATACCGGTTCAAAATATAATTTGTCAGCAATATCTGAATCTGTAGATACCGTTTCAGGATTGCAATTTACCATTATGGCTTCCATCCCCAATTCCTTAATCGCAAGAATTCCATGCACACAGCAGTAATCAAATTCAATTCCCTGACCAATTCTATTGGGACCTGATCCAAGCACGATGATTCTTTTTTTGTCCAGATTAACTATAGATTCATTTTCCTGTTCGAAAGTTGAATAGAAATAATTTGTTCTGGAATCAAATTCAGCTGCACAAGTATCAACACTTTTGTACACCCGTCTCATGTTGAGTTTGCGTCGATAATTTGTTACATCTTTTTCTTCGATGCGCATTAACCAAGCAATCTGAGCATCAGAATATCCATTCTTTTTTAGGTCTAGCAAAAAATCTTCTGGAAGATCTTCTGCTACATTATATCGAATGACTTGTTCATCGAGTTGTACCAATTTTTTAATCTCGCGTATAAACCAAGGATCTATACCGGTTAATTTCTGTACAGATTTTTCCGGAACGCCTAATCGCAGAGCGTCTTTAAGTCTAAATATTCTATCGTCACTAACTTTTTCTAATCGTTCAAGTATATCCTGAGTATTGAACCATTCTTTTTTATCTGCGCCCAAACCTTGGCGGTCATTTTCTAAAGATTGACAGGCTTTTTGTAAAGCTTCATTGAAGGATCTTCCAATAGACATAACTTCACCTACAGATTTCATTTGAAGTCCAAGGCGTGTGTCTGCACCATGAAATTTCTCAAAATTCCAACGCGGCATTTTTACTATAACGTAATCCAGCGAAGGCTCGAATAAAGCCGATGTTGTTCCTGTTACCGGATTCGGTAATTCGTCTAGCGTATAACCTAAAGCAAGTTTGGCGGCTATTTTAGCAATTGGATATCCCGTTGCTTTACTTGCAAGGGCAGATGAACGGCTCACCCTAGGATTTATTTCTACGGCGATTAGATCCTCATTTGCCGGGTTCATAGCAAACTGAACATTGCATCCTCCAGCAAAATTGCCAATGGAACGCATCATCAATATAGCTGAATCCCGCATTTTTTGAAATCCAGTGTCGGACAAGGTCATTGCAGGAGCAACAGTTATAGAATCTCCCGTGTGAATACCCATCGGATCGACATTCTCAACTGTACAAATAATGATAACATTATCGTTCTTGTCTCTCAGCAATTCCAATTCATATTCCTTCCATCCCAAAACAGCTTTCTCAACCAAGACTTCATGGGTTGGTGAGGCATCTAAACCCCTTCTTAAGGCTTCATCAAATTGTTCTGCTTTATATACAAAACTGCCTCCCGTTCCGCCTAAAGTGAAGGATGGACGAATAACTAGTGGAAAGCCAATTTCCTGAGCGGCTTCCTTACCTTCTAAGTAAGAGTTTGCGACTTGAGATGGAGCTACATCAATGCCAATTTTAAGCATGTGAGAACGAAATTTCTCCCGATCCTCACAGAGTTCGATAGCTTCTACATCAACACCAATCATTCGCACTCCAAAACGCTCCCAAACTTTCTGCTTTTCTGCTTCAATGGCAAGGTTTAGCGCAGTTTGACCTCCCATGGTAGGTAACACGGCATCTATCTGGCGTTCTTCAAGTATTTTTATGATGCTCTCTACAGTAAGTGGCCACAGATATATGTGATCAGCACTGACCGGATCAGTCATTATGGTTGCCGGATTAGAATTGATGAGACTTACCTCTATTCCTTCTTCTCTCAGAGATCTTGAAGCTTGTGTGCCGGAATAATCAAACTCGCATGCCTGACCTATAATAATTGGACCGCTCCCAATTATGAGAACGGATTTAATGGAACTATCTTTGGACATGTGGAAATTTCCGCAAAGATAAACCAGCAAGCTTAGATCAAATATCTAAAAATTCAAATATTATGATTAAGGATATAAATATTACAATATATTAAAAGTAAATTCTGTATTTATTTAGATATAATCAATTTTTGAGTGCTTTCACCAACAGACAAAAAGTATATTCCGCTTCTTAAATTATCTATAGCTACTTGTTGAAATGTGGATATAATTTGACCGTTTATAATTATCTTACCAGAAATATCTGTTAATTTAAACTTTTGTCCAACTATATCTGTATCACCTTGTATGTTTAATTGATTATTAGTTGGATTTGGATAAATTGTAAATCCTTTTAAAACTATTATATTTTTCGTTTCAACTCGATTGATAGATTTATAAAGACCATCATATCTAAAATTAAAATAACATTGTTGATTCCGATCAAAATAGAAATTAATAAAATCAGTGTACTGATAAAAATACTCTGATTTATTCAAAGTGGAAGTGAAATTATCCCATGAACTCCCTTTATTTCTTGAAATATAAATTCCTCCTATGCCATCCTTAAAATTGGATGTTAATATTGCAATTTCTCCTGAATTTAGAACTTTAAGATCAAAGACTGCTGTATTAATATTTTTAAATATTGTATCAAATGTAATATAATCCTTAGTCCTATACAATGCATTTCTTTGAGAATTGTAATTTTTTCTAGTGATTGCAATAAAATAACATTGAGAATCTTGACTCCAGATTAAATCTTGAACTAACCAATCTTTGAATCTTAAATCAACATTCCATGATTTACCATTATCGCTAGAAATTTTTAAGGAATCATTTATTGCTCCTGGATAAAGACTAAACAAATTATTTGAAAAATCTTTTCTGAATTTGCCGAAGAATGAATTTAATTTCTGATCAAAAATTAATGTCCAAGAAATACCTTGATCATAACTGGAATATAGATTCTGTTTGAGGGCTCCGTTCAATGGATCAAGAGTTTCTGTAACTGCAATTAAATGATTAATATCTATTATATGAAAATCTGTAATTCTTTCTGGTAAGATACCAATAGAGTCCCATTGAATTCGAGGATTTGTGCTTCGGAAAATTTTAGAGCCAGAATATGTATAAAAAAAATTGCTTTCATCATAATAAAGATAGCTTAGTTTCAAGTTTATATTGGAAGGTGAAGATAAGAGATTCCAATTAACTCCTTTATCTGTTGAAGTTAACCAATTGCAACCCAAGTTTTGTCCAAAAATTATTTCTTTTGAATCAATAAAAAATTGAGTAAAATATCTATTATATCTATTTGGAATTAGTTTTTTCCATCCAGATTGATATCGTTTCAATTGAAGTCCAAATTTGTAAGCACAGGCATCTTGAACTAACATTACGGAATGAGTACTGTCCCAGATTTCAGCTTTTATAATTCTTAGATTTTCTTTAGGAAATGACTTATTGAAAAGTAGGGGTTTAGTCCAACTTTTACCTGTATCATAGCTGAAGTAAAAATCAGGAGATAAGTAAGCAACTAGTGTGCTATTATCTTTGGAACTAAAAATAGCTTGGATTGGCCTTGAGTTATTCAAAGTATCTATTAATAGTATTTCAACTTCATATTTTCCATTTAATAAAGAATATTTTAATAGCCCTTTGTCTGAGGGTAAGAATATTGTGCCATCTCTTAGAGCTAATGAATTTTCGGATCTTACTTTATAGGTAGTAGTTATTAATTTCTTTGCACTTTTTGTATTGGTATTTAATTTATAAACTTCAGTTGTATTGGAATTAGAAGTTACAGAAAAATTATTATCTTCAGTAAATGCAAAAAATTTAGTTACTGGATCTTTCGGAGTAAATATTGCTTCAAAAGTATTTGAATTCCATTTTTCTTTATATTTATATATTGAAATGTAATATTCAAAAGCGATTCCAGTGTCATCAATTATTGTGAATTCTGGATAACCAGTTGATAAAATACCGTTTTTAAGTGTATCAATTACATATAGTCCAGATGAACTCTTTCTATAAGCAAAAGAATTATAAAACGGAACCAATATGTCATTGATATCTATTAAGACTTGATTGTCGATGGAGTAATTTATATTTAAAGTAGAATTTAATTCAGGAAGAATTTCTAAATATTCATCTTTATCATTAAATATATTACTTTTATAAATCCTGCCATCTTCACTTAAGCATACAAAAAAATCACCATTAAGTGATGAGGCTAAGCTATTAATCCAAGCCTCAGGATCCATGTTAATTTTTAACCAATTGTTCTGTGAAATACTTATCTGAAAGAAAGCTAATAAAATCAGAAATGTATAAATTAACTTTTTCATTTTACTCAATCTTATTAAGATCCTGTACCGCTTATTGTTCAGCAATAACCGACAAAAGTTACTTTTATTTCAACATCCCAACAACTAGTTGATAAATCGGTACAAGATCTGTTACTCACCTTACAAGCACTAACTTTAGTTTCCTTAATAAATAAAGTTTCTCCTGCTCCGCATTGAAAAATATTTGAACCGATTGAAGTTATCCAATAAGCAATTGAATCTTGATAATTTATATTCATCGGAAAATGTCTTAGTGGTCTACTTTCAGTAGTGCATGTTAATCCATCACATGGGTCATCTGCCGAACAAAATCTAAAAGGATTAGAGTCTGATATTAACGCTAATAGCACAGGCGGCACATAACTGCCCAAAGCAATACAAACTGTCATGGCATCACCACAGGTATATGTATTAGGAAATTCTTGTGCCGCACATCCACTAATAGCTTTATTTAATTCACAAGCTAGTCTTTGTGCATATAATAGACCATTTGCAAAGTTGCAAGGATCTAAATCTATTCTAGTACAACAAGATGGATTATTACAAGAACATCCTTCACTGCAATCTAAGTTTGCATCAATGCAAGAAATTACAGTTACACTATCAATATTAGGGCCTTTTTCTAAGGCTGAAATCTTTGGAGATTGAGTTTCCTCCTTACATGATAAAAAAGATAGGTTTAGAATTAAAAAGCTGATAAGAAAAACTAAGTTTTTACTTTTTAAAGTAATTTTCGATTTTCGATTTTCGATTTTCGATGAGTTTTGAAAAAACTGATTTGATTTAATAATATATAATTTTTATTTGTACTTCTAGATTATAGAAGTTTAAAATGAAAAAAATAGAAAACTAATTAAATATTGAATTTCAATTTTGGATCGCGTAAATTTAAATTAATGATTTGACATTTCCAAATAAAAATGTATTTTAATTTTTGTATTAATTACTTAAGAAGAGAAGTTTTTTAGAACTAATTATGCTGACATTTTGTCATACCAGTTCGATTTAGTAAATTTGCATCTAAATTAAGAAAATTGACAATCAACTTAAAATGACCTTTCAATCAAATTATCAAGAACTACTTTTAGAAAAACCACAAGGTTCGATTATTGATACAAAGCAATACAATGATATAAAAATAGCAAAGAAATTCTATATCGAGAGTTATGGCTGTTCGATGAATTTTAGTGATTCTGAAATTGTAGGATCAATTCTGGCCCAAGAAGGCTTCCGTTCTACAAAAGACATACAAGAAGCAGATTTCATCTTTATCAACACCTGTTCTATTCGTGAAAAAGCAGAGGAAAGCGTGCGCAAACGCCTGACGGAATTCAGATCAATTAAGAAAAAAAATCCGGAATTGATGGTTGGCGTTTTGGGCTGTATGGCAGAAAGACTGAAATCCAAGTTTCTTGAAGAAGAAAAATTGGTAGACCTCGTAGCAGGCCCTGACGCCTATCGCGATCTTCCAAACTTATTGAAAAAAGTAGAAGAAGGTGAAAAAGGAATAAACGTATTTCTCTCAAAGGAAGAAACCTATGCAGACATTGCACCTCTAAGAATGGATGACAATGGAGTAACGGCATTTATTTCTATAATGAGAGGATGTGACAACATGTGTTCTTTTTGTGTAGTTCCATTTACAAGGGGAAGAGAAAGAAGCAGATCGAGTTTTACTATTTTGGCTGAAGCTCAGGATCTTTTTGACAGAGGTTACAGAGAAGTTACTCTTTTAGGTCAGAATGTTGACTCGTATAAATGGACAAATCCAGAGACCAGTGAATTAATCAATTTTGCAAATCTCCTGGAATTGGTTGCAAAGGTCAATCCGTTATTGAGAATACGCTTTTCAACTTCACATCCTAAAGACATCACTGATGAAGTTCTATACACCATTGCGAGATACCCAAATATCTGTAAGTATATTCACCTGCCTGTTCAATCTGGAAGCAGTAGAATTCTAAAGTTGATGAATAGAACTTATGATCGCGAGTGGTATATCAATAGAGTAGAGGCCATTTATAGAATCATTCCGGAATGCACCATTTCATCAGATATCATAACCGGTTTTTGTTCTGAGACAGATTCAGATCATAAAGAGACTTTGAGTATGATAGAATTGGCAGATTACATTATGTCGTATATGTTCTATTATTCAGAAAGACCTGGAACTCCTGCTGCTAAAAAATTTAAAGATGATGTAAGTTTAGAGCTCAAAAAACAAAGACTAGCAGAAGTTATTGAATTACAACGAGCAAACAGTTACAAAAATAATCTTAAGGACGTTGGCAAAAGTTTTGAAGTATTGATTGAAGGTTATTCAAAACGATCTGAAGAAATATTCAGAGGCAGAAATTCACAAAATAAAGTTATCCTTTTTGAAAAGAAAAATCAATATCAGATTGGTGATTATGCAATGGTAAAGGTTGACTCAATTTCAAGTGCAACTTTACACGGATCTATAGTTTCATAATGGAAAGTGTACAAACAATAAAACAGCGGTATGGAATCTATGGCCGTTCAGAAAAGTTAAACCAAGCTTTAGATACAGCCATTCGTGTAGCTTCTACAGATTTGACTGTTTTAATAAATGGAGATAGTGGATCAGGAAAAGAAGTTTTTTCAAAAGTTATTCACAGTCTTAGCCCAAGAAAACACAACCCTTTCATTGCGGTAAACTGTGGTGCTATTCCTCCGGGAACCATTAATTCAGAATTGTTTGGTCATGAGAAAGGTTCGTTTACCGGGGCAACTGCAGATCGAAAAGGATATTTTGAAACAGCAGACGGAGGTACCATATTTCTGGATGAAATTGCAGAGATTCCACTGGATACTCAAGCCTATTTACTAAGAGTCCTAGAATCCGGCGAATTTATTCGTGTAGGTTCTTCAAAAGTTCATAAAACCAACACTCGGGTCATTGCAGCATCTAATGTGAGTTTGTTGGAACGAGTCAGAAATGGAAGATTCAGAGAAGATCTTTATTATAGACTAAATACGGTGCCGATTAAAGTTCCTTCGTTAAAAGAAAGAAGAGAAGACATTCCAGTTTTATTTAGAAAATTTGCTCAAGATTTTGCTGAAAAGTATAGGACTTCTGCAATAGAATTAGATGAGGCTGCGCTGGAATTATTTGTCAATTACTCCTGGCCGGGAAACATTAGAGAATTGCGAAATTCTGTAGAGCAGCTTTCTGTATTATCAGATAAAAAAAATCTGGGATCAGAAGATTTGATTAAAATCATACCGGATATTTATACCACTCCTTTACCTGTTCTTAATCGATCAGATAGAATGAATGATCAATCAGGTTATTACGAAAGAGAGATTTTGTATAAGTTGCTTTTTGAGATGAAACAAGATCTCAATCAACTTAAAAATATGTTTATTCAAATGGTGCAAGCCAATGATTTGGAAATGCCAAGTTCTATTGGGAATTTAAGTTCGTCAATTCCATATTCGCATGGTAAACCGGAAGATAGTGACTCACAATGGACCAATCAAAAATATCAACAAAATACAAGTCATGATGGAGATTTTCGCCCCATCATTATACCTAAGAAAAAAGATGATTTTGAATCTGTAGAATTAATTGACGAACAACTTTCTATTGATCATATGGCTAAGGAACTCATACTAAAAGCGCTTAAAAAATACAATGGTAAACGCAAAGACGCAGCGGATGAATTGGGAATATCAGAGAGAACTTTGTACAGGAAAATAAAACAATTTGATATTGAATTATGAGAATCTTTCTAATCCTTTCAATATTTCTTTTTGCATGTTATTCGTTTAAAGGAACAAGTATTGATCCGGATATAAAATATTTTTCTATTGATCCAGTTGAAGATCAATCTTCTTCGGCTCCTTCTAGTTATCCTGTTGATTTTGGATTGGCTTTAGGAAATAAAATAAGAAGAGAATCCCGATTGGTCTTGAATAATTCTAAACCTGATTTAAAATTTGTTTGTAGAATTACACAATTTAATATTACCTCCGTAGCGCCAATTGCAGGACAAACTAATGCAATTAATAGATTAACTGTGAATATTGATGTAGAAGGTATTAACCTTCTAAATGAAAAGAACAATTGGAAAAAAAGTTTTTCAAGGTTTGAAGATTTTGATGCCAATAAAAGTTTCTCAGAAGTTGAAACTATAGTTCTAAATAATATCAATAAACAATTGTTGGAGGATATTTTTAATGGTGCATTTTCGAATTGGTAGTGGAATAAATTAGTTTAACAACATGAACGATCAATTGCAAAATTCAGATTTTACTTATACACTGTCTCAACAGTGGAATAAAAGGGATAAAAAATTTGATTTAGTTATAAATCCAAAAGATCAAATTGATGAAAGCTTGGGAATTGAATCAAACTTAGCAAAAGAAATAATTGAAATCAAGTCAGCAGAAGAAGAAATAAAAGAGCTATTAGTTCCTGTGTTTGACCTTGAACCAATTGAACTGTCCCAAGAAGCCAAAACTTATCCGGAAGAGAATTATACAGAACCCACAATTGATATTCCAAATCTTGAGTCCAAAACTGATTTAGAAGAAGTTAAAGTAAATGTATACGTACCACAATCCGGATTCCATACCTGGTTAAATTCTCTAGCACAAAAAAGTTCAGATGGCGATATAGTTCTAAATATTCCGGCTCAAACCATAAAAAGGGAAAAAATCACTAAAACCAAAGCTGAAGCGAAATTTGAGACCGAGTTGACACCCATCTCCGAAACTCTGGCAAATCTTCTTGCATCCCAGGGGTATAAAGAAGAAGCTAGAACAATGTATGAAAAATTAAGCTTAAAATTTCCTGAAAAAAAGGATATCTTTGCCCCCCTTATTGAAAAACTAAAAAACTAGTCCATGCTTACGCTGGTAATTATACTTATCGCAATTGATTGTGTCCTTCTAATTGGTGTTGTACTTATCCAAAACCCTAAGGGTGGTGGTATAGATTCTACTTTTGGAGGCTCAAGTGCCAACCAAATGTTCGGCGCTGCCGGTTCAGCTGATTTTATTGAGAAACTTACTTGGTATCTTGCTGGTGCCTTAATCATTCTTTGCATTGTAGCTGCTGTTTTGGCAGGTTCAGGAACAGGAGTTGATATTTCACCAGTTATCCCAGATGCTCCAGCGCCTGCCACACCTGGAGGACAATAAGGAACATTTTCCTCTTTTATTCAATTTATTTTCTTGGTGGGATTACTATCTTCGCCGTTATGAGAATACTCATAACTGATGATGTACATCCGATTCTAATTGATGGATTTAGAAGTAGAAATTACATAGTTGATTTCGAACCTAACATTAGTTTGAATGAAGTGCTAGAGCGTGTTTCGAACTATCAAGGATTGGTTATTAACAGCAAAATTATTGTTGACAAAAATTTAATTCAAAAAGCTTCTAAATTACGCTGTGTGGCACGTTTAGGCTCAGGTAAAGAAATACTTGATCTGGCTGAACTCAATGTCAGAAACATTAAAGTAATCACTACACCAGAAGCCAACTGTAATGCAGTGGCAGAACAAGCCCTTGGAATGTTGTTGTCGCTAGTAAGACATATACCCAGGGCTGATCAGGAGGTAAAACAATTGTTGTGGAAGCGCGAAGAAAACAGGGGCTCGGAGATTTCTAATTTATGTTTTGGGGTGATAGGATTCGGTCATACTGGAACTCGTTTTTGTGAATTATTGAGTGGTTTTGGAGCTCGAGTATTGGTATATGATAAGTATAAAAATATTGACACAAAGATCAGTAGATTAGAAGCTGTCAGAAATATTGAAGAATTGTATGACTGCGATGTTATCAGTCTTCATGTTAGCTTATTAGCAGAAAACAGACATTTAATTGATCAAGCTTTTATTCAAAATATGAAGCGGCCTTTCTACCTAATAAATACCTCTCGAGGCTTAGTGGTGGATACATATGCTTTGGTCGATGGACTCCAATCAGGCAAAATCAAAGGAGCCTGTTTAGACGTTTTTGAAAATGAAAAACCACCCTCTTTTAATGCTGAGGAAACGCTTTTGTATCACAAATTGTATGAATTCCCAAATACCATCTTAAGTCCTCACATTGCGGGATGGACTCATGAATCAAAACTCCAAATTGCCCAGTCTATACTCAATCAATGGCCATAATTTAGCCTTTAATAGTTAAAAATTAGCTTGTTTTTCAAACTCAAAGCAGCGTTAGGCCTTTCAAGGACGTTCCCTTGTTGAAATTAGTATGAATCGACTAAGTGCAATGTAAATCTTAAGGAAGCAATAAAGATTGCTTCAGTCTGATTTGATCATAATATTTTAGCCTTAGAGGTTTGATTTTAAGATTTGGATTTATTTAAGTTCCTTATCGAACTAATCCCTCGACACCTAAATTATAATCTGGATTAGGAATTATTTAAGGAATTTTTTAATCTAGGTAAATTACAATATTTAATAATTAATAATATGTAATTAATTATTATTCAGAATTTTATAAAATAATATGGGAATTAATATTTACAATAATAAAAATACAAAGGTTAAAGTGGAAAAGCCTTTAATGAAATTTTTTAAGATTTGCTTAACATTGCAGACTTATTTCGTAAAACCAACAAAATTTCAATCCATGAGATTAACCAAATGGTCATTTTTGGCTGTGTTATTAACAGCTGGAGTTTCTCTTTTTGCCCAGTCAACCAGAATTCAAGGAGTTGTTAAGGACAAAGATACCGGAGAGCCTCTGATTAGTGCTGCAGTAAAAGTTTTTAAGGGGACAGATTTGGTCACCGGAGCAGTTACAGATTTTGATGGTGCATACAGCATTAATTTAGATCCAGGAAAGTATGATTTTGAAGCCAGCTATAGTGGTAATAAGGAGATGATAACTGGAGTAACTGTGCTATCTGGAAAAGTTGCAGATATAAATTTTAAAATTTCAAGTGATGTAAAACTAGCCGAAATAGAAATAATAGTACATAAAGTTCCCATCATAGACAAAGATGCAACAACAACTGCTAAGACAATAACTGCAGAAGACATAAAAAATTTGGGGACTAGAAATATAAACACTATTGCATCAACTGTCTCAGGTGTTTCTAGCGTCGATAATGGAGCAGTAACCATACGAGGATCTCGATCAGATGGTACAGTCTACTATCTTGATGGAATAAGAATAAACGGAAGAGCCCCTGCAGCGACAGACATTGAACAAGTAACTGTTATTAAAGGGGGTTTGGATCCTCAGTATGGAGACGTAACAGGAGGAATTATTGGACTTATTACTAAAGGCCCATCCAGTAAGTTTTCTGGGGGTATCGAGGGAGAAACATCCAATGGACTTGATCCCTATGGATATACTTTTCTAAATGCGAATGTCAGCGGACCTATTTTGAAAAAAGATGGCAGATCAGTAATTGGATTTAGGTTATCTGGACAGTATACTGAATTAAAAGACGATGATCCTCCGGCATTTGGCGAATACTTTGCTAATGAAGCTTCGATTGCACGCTTGAGCCAGGATCCAATTACCTTATTTAAGGGAGCGCTAACTCCAAATGCTGCCTTCCTAAAAAGTGGAACGGACATAAACTTTGAGAAATACAATCTAAACGATAAAAATAAGGCACTGGACATGACAGGTAAATTAGATTTTAAACCTAGTCAAAACATAGATTTTACTTTGTCAGGAACTTATTCGAATGTACAGGATAGATTTGTACCTGATGACACATACATTGGAAGTGGAAGTTGGAGACTATTGAATTGGATTAATAATCCGACAACAGAAAACAATGTATTGAGAGGTAACTTAAGATTGCGTCATAGATTGGGTAGACTTGTTGATTTAAATGCACCAAAAGAAGAAGGTGCAGAAACTCAAAAATTATCCAGTCTCCAAAATGCATCGTATACTATTCAGTTAGGATATCAAAATAGAAAAGGAAAAACTCAGGATTTCAGACACGAAGATCGATTTTTCGAATACGGACACGTAGGTAACTTTAATAGAGAGTGGTTTGCAATTTTTGATCAAAATAACATTCACGTAGGTTTTATTCCTCTAGTCACTGGTTTTAATGGTGATAATAGCGCAAATCCTATTTTTGCAAGATATAACAAACTCAATACTGAAAATTCGGTAAATCTTGAGTCTTACAGAGCTTTCAACAGCAACGTGTCTTCAACTTTTAATACAGTTTGGAGTGGACTTGCAACAAATGTAGGCTCTGTCTATAACAACTACAACAAATTCGACAATGATCAATTAACTGCACAGATAAGTAGCAGTTTTGATTTCTTACCTAATGGATCTTCTAAAAATGGTAGACACAATATACAATTTGGAATCTTATTGGAGCAATCGGTAAACCGAAATTATACTGTTCGTCCCTTTGACTTATGGAAAGTAGGAAGATTGTATGCAAACCAGCATATTGTAGGAATTGATCCTAATACAATTTGTTACTATGATTCCTTAGGTAGACCAGTATTTTGTAACATAATTGACACCGCAGAAGGTGCAAAATTCTATAAATCCTTAAGAGAATTGATCTATCCAGGATTGAATCAGGCAGGTCAAGATTCTGTTGCAAAAGTGTATGCAAATATTGATGGAATAGATCCTAGTAAATTAAGTCTATCTATGTTCTCACCTACTGAGTTGACTGAGCAAAGCTTAATTGGATACAATGGTTATGATTATTTAGGAAACAAACTTGGAAAAGGTGTAAAGTTTGAAGATTTCTTTTTGGCAAAAGACGCAAATGGTAATAAAACTTATGACGTCGCTCCTTTTTCACCCATCTATGCAGCGGGTTATGTTGGGGATAAATTTATTTACAAAGACATCATATTTAGAATTGGTGGCAGAGTAGATTACTACGATGGGAATACAAAAGTATTGAGAGACCCTTATTCCCTTTATGGAATCTTAGGAGCAAAATCTTTTGGAGAAAAGACTGGAACTCAAATTCCAACTACTATTGGTGATGATTTTAAAACTTATGTCAATTCTGAAGGATCTAAAGATGTTAAGGCATATAGGGATGGTGATCAATGGTATTTTCCTAATGGTACTGCAGCGAATAATTCATTGGCTATTTTTGGAGAAAACAATTTGGTCTATCCAGCGTATATCAGAGCAGATGAAAAAACAAGATCTATACGAGGTAAAGATTTCGGTAGCGACAATATTAATGAGTCCTTTGAAGATTATAAACCAGAGATCAATTTTATGCCAAGAATTGCATTTTCGTTTCCGATATCTGATGAAGCAAACTTTTTCGCACATTACGATATCTTAGTTCAAAGACCTACTTCTAATCAATTTGCTAGTGCTTTATCCTATTATTATTTTGATATAGTTGGAAGAACACCAAGTGAAAACGGAAGTTTGAAACCATCCAAGAAGATAGATTATGAGGTTGGTTTCCAACAAAAAATTACTGAAAACTCAGCACTCAGTATGTCGGCGTATTACAATGAGCTAAGAGATATGATACAAATTACAACTTTATCCAAAGTAGCAACAGTAGGAACTTATAACACTTATAGAAATATAGATTTTGGAACGGTAAAGGGATTTAATTTTAGTTATGATTTGAGAAGGGTCAATAATTTTGATTTTACTGCAGCGTATACTTTACAATTTGCTGATGGCACCGGTTCAGATCCAGATTCTCAAAAAGGATTAACAGGAAAGGGAATTAATATTAGAAATATCTTTCCATTTACTTATGATGAAAGGCATCGGTTTTCCTTCACTACAGATTATCGATATGGACATGGCAAACAGTATAATGGACCTAGAATTGCAGGTAAAAATATTTTTGAAGATGCAGGTTTAAACATTCAATTAATTACAGCTTCGGGAAGACCTTATTCACAAGGATTAACCATTGTCAGATTTGATGGATCTGGATATAGAGGAGACATCAATGGTTCTAGACTTCCTTGGAACTTCAATATTGATATAAAAGCGGATAAAAATTTCACATTGACACGTCCTGAAGCAAAAAACCCACTCAGTCTCAATGTTTACATTCGCTGTCAAAATTTATTAGATACTAGAAATGTAATTGGATTATACAGAGGTTCAGGAGATGCTAAAGATGATGGTTATTTGACTTCAGACAGAGGTAAAAATGATATAAACTCTGTTGTACAGACCTATGGAAAAGAAAACCTATCCTATTTCACAGATGCATATAACTGGGCTTTGTTGAATCCGGATAATTTTACCTTACCTAGGAGGATTTACATAGGCGCAATTTTTGAATTTTAATTTATTATAAATAAAAATATATTATGATTAGCAGGTTTATTTATACTTCACTTTTGTTAACGGCATTTTCGGCAATTTGGGCTCACGAACCTAATCTTCCGAAATCAGCAAAAGTAGAACACAAATCAGTACTTCGTCCAAGGGAAAACTGTTCCCCAGCTTCTAAGCAAATTGACCAAGAAATAAACAATGTACGCGCTCGTTTATTAAATGGAGGTGACGTTTGGTGGGATTTAAGTAAGGGAAGATATATAGTTCCAAAAATTGAAGCAGGTTCTGGTAAACCAGAGGTTTCAAGTTTATTTGCCGGAGGAGTTTGGGTCGGCGGTTTAGATCCTTCAGGAGCACTAAAATTTATGGGTCAGCCATTTAGAGAAGGAAATAAAAATGACTGTTGGCCAGGACCACTTACTGATCTTGGAGAAGCTACTACAGAGACCTGCTTGAACTGGGATAGATTCTTTTCGGTTACAGGTGATAACATTAGAATTCTGAGAAGAAACTGGGCTGCCAAAGTCGGCAATGTAGGATCAGGAGCTGAATTAAGCGCCTCAGAAATACCGGACGATATTAAATATTTTCCTTGTAGAGGAAATGTAAATTTTGAAAGTCATTATGGTTTTGCACTACCCAATACAAGTGCAGGACTTGCTTTGTTCAATGATTTAAACTTTAACAAAGTTTATGAACCACAGTTTGGTGAATATCCAACAATAGATATTTTGGGTTGTCCAAACGATATTTTTCCTGATGAAATGATTTTCTGGATCTATAACGACAATGGTGGTATTCATTCCAATTCACAAGGAGATGCAATTAGAATGGAAGTTCAGGTTCAAGCCTTTGGTTTTAGAACGGCAGATGAGTTGAATGATATGACCTTTCAAAGGTATAAGCTGGTCAATCGCGCACCTCAGGATATCGATTCTTGTTATTTTGCAATGTGGATTGATCCGGATTTAGGATGCTATGCGGACGATTATATTGGATGCGATACCTCGTTTAGTGGTAAATATGATTCTGTAACCGGAAGAAGAATTCTGAGAGATTTAATGTATATTTATAATATTGATGCTGCTGACGGTAATAATGGTTGTACTTGCGACAGAGGTGTTAATACATACTGTACTGATATTCCAATTCTGGGTGTAGATTATTTCAGAGGCCCTGTGGATGATTCAGCACATGAGTTAGGAATGACTTATTTCATGTATTATAACAATCCAAGCATTGGTCAACCGAATGCTAATACTACAGATCCTACTACGGCTAAAGAGTTTTACAACTATATTACTGGCCGTTGGAAAGACGGTACTCCGCTGACTGTAGGTGGATCAGGATATAACCCTGGAAGTACAAGTGTTACAAGATATGCTTTCCCATCACCACCAAACGATCAAAATGGTTGGTCTATGTGTTCAGCCAGTCAAGGGGAAGGAGACCGAAGAACTATACAAGCTACCGGGCCATTAAAATTACAGCCAGGAGCAAAGAATGAATTAATTATTGGGGTTCCATGGGTTGGCAATCAAAACTATCCTTGTCCGAATTTGGATGAATTGTTGAAAGCCGACCAACTCTGTCAGGATTTATTTGACAACTGTTTCAGATTAAAAGATGGCCCGGATGCACCAAACGTTGACTTCGTAGAATTAGATCAACAACTCATTATGATTTTGAGCAATGTTCAAGGTTCAAATAATTACAACGAGGTGTATGAAGAAAAAGGTTTGGGTATTCCTCCTGGATTTGACAATTTATTCAGATTTGAAGGTTATCGTGTCTTTCAATTGGCAAACGCAGACATTTCCTTATCGGACAAATCTATAAGTGACCCGGATCAGATTAGAGAAATATTTACTGTAGACTTAAAAAACAAAATAAAGAAAGTCTACAATTGGGTCGGAGTTAAGAATCCAATACCAAGTCTAACTCATCCAATTGTATATCATCCTGAACTCAAAGTTGAAGGACTAAATTCAGGAATTAACCATACTTTCAACATTACAGAAGATGCTTTTTCCTTGGGAATCAATAGACAACTTGCTAATCATAAAAAATATTATTTCATTGTTGTTGCTTATTCGTACAACAATTATGGAGACTATGATGTAGCATTAAATTCAGGACAAAGAATGCAGTATTGTCCAGGACGTCTCAACTTAGGACCTACAGGTGATGGCAAACCTTATACAGCTACACCTAGGCCTCAGGTTTATGAAAGAGTCAATTCTGCTTATGGTGAAGGAATTCCTATTACAAGATATGATGGAATAGGAACTGGGGATAATTTCTTGAGATTGGCAGACGGAATGTATGATAAAATATTAAACAATAGCTTTGGAGGAAAGATCGAATATGCTGAAGGTTCAGCTCCTATTGAAGTTAAAATTGTCAACCCATTAAAGGTTAAGGAAGGTGAGTATGAGGTCAAGTTTACAGATTCATTTCCGGATAATACAAAACTGGATATACCAGTAAAATGGACATTAAAAGGGGTAACTGATCCAACAATTTCGATTAATTCAACCGGTTCAATAGACCGATTCTCAGAACAGGTATTGGCAAATTTGGGAATATCGGTTTCAATTGGACAGGTTGAAGATTGCGGTGCTGATCCATTGGAGACGAATGGAATCATTGGTTCCGGCTTAGAATACACATACAAAGATCCAAATGGCGTCAGATGGTTTATCGGACAACCGGATAGGAATAACGTCTTTCTTAATTTTGTCAAAACAGAATTAGGTGCTTTTGCACATAATCTTGATCCACAATCACTCTTTGAGGTTCTTGGAACCGGTGTAGAAGAAGGTTCCTGGTATCCATACAAGTTGATAAACGGAGATAGTTTAGAATTTACGCCTGAATGGTTAAATGGATTAAATAAGACCCTTATTCAGAATTCTAAAATGGCAGATTTGAACAATGTTGACATCGTTTTCACTTCAGATAAATCTAAATGGACCCGTTGTATGGTTATTGAAACCTGGAACAGCAAAAGAGCATTTGGAGGTGCCGAAGTTAGTCCATTTAGCAACGTTAAAAACTTTCAAATAAAAGAAAATCTACCGTCAGTTGGCAAAAATGATGCAGATGGAGATGGAAAAGCAGATCCAGATGGAGAAATAGATCCAGCAACAGGAAAGCCATTAACAGGAATGGGATGGTTCCCAGGTTATGCTATTGATGTTGAATCAGGAAAACGATTAAATATTTTCTTTGGTGAAAATTCTTTTTATTCAGACAATGATTTGATTAAAGACTGCCTTGTCGATGAACTTGGAACAGGTAATGATCTCATGTGGAACCCGACAGGACAAATAAATCTTATAAATGGAGGATGTGGTTTTGAACAGAGTTTGCTATCAACAGTTTTAGGTGGACATCACTATATCTATGCAACCAAGCAAGATTATGATTCTTGTCGTCTCTTAAGAGCCGCTATGTTGGCTGCAAAACCTCAGACTACACCAACTAAAATGACTACAGTTATCAGAGAAATTACCTGGTGTTCTATGGCAACATTATTGGATCAAAATGGCAAACTTAATCCACTTGGAAATGGTTCGACAGGTTTGATTCCGAATGATCTTACAGTAAGTCTTCGTGTAAGAGATCCTTATCAATATGCGGTTGGTACCAATGAAAACAAAGGACACAATTTATACAAGTTTAAAATTGATGGAAAAGCTCCAGGTGTTGTAGACAATAAGAGTAAGTTCGAAGATGTAATGGGTGATATTAATGTAGTACCTAATCCTTACTACGGGTTCTCAAGTTATGAAGCAACTCAATTCCAAAACATTGTTAAAATAACTAACCTTCCTGCAAAATGTAAGGTGACTATTTATTCTATCGATGGCAAGTTTATAAAGCAATACAAAAGAGATGAAGTTGCAAAAATTATAAGTGATCCGGAACGTGGAATTAGTGAGAAGCAGATTTCAGCAGATGTTGAGTGGGATCTCACTAACTTTAAAAATATTCCAATTTCTAGTGGAGCTTATTTAATACATATTGAAGAAACAAGTACTGGAGCAGAGAAGATTATAAAGTGGTTTGGAGTTGCACGTAAGTTCGATCCATCAGGATTATAAAAAATTATTAGCGGTAACGAAAGGAATGATTCGTTACCGCTTTTTTAAATAAATTACGAATTCAAATTTAAAAAAATGAATAGAAGTATACTTAAGATTGGTCTGATAAGCCTTGCCTTACTAAGCGGAACATTTGGCTTTGCCGGAAATCCTGACAGACAGGGAGAAGCTGGAGCTTATGAATTATTAATCAATCCTTGGGCAAGAGGATCTGCTTTGGGAAGCTTGAATGTATCTAGAGTTCGAGGTGTAGAAGCAACAGCTGTTAACCCCTCCGGAATAGGGAGACTGAAGAAAAAAGAAGTAATGGCAGGATATACAAAATGGTTGGTTCCAAGTGGAATAACTGTTAGCTCCTTTGGTTTTGCTACTCATGTAGGTAAAAATGGTGCATTTGGACTGTCTTTAATGTCCTTAAATTTTGGTGAAATAAAAGTTACTACAACCAACGCGCCGGAAGGAACAGGAGGAACTTACAAACCAAGTTTTTTTAATATCGGTTTGGGTTATTCCCATAATTTTGGAGAAAAAGTTGCAGTAGGTTTTCTTGTACGAGGTATTAATGAGGGAATAGCAGATTTAAATGCCTTTGGCTTTTGTATTGATGGAGGTGTACAATATGTCGCCGGTAAAGACAATAGTTTCAAGTTAGGTATTGCCATAAGAAATGTAGGTAGCCCGATGAAATTTGATGGAGGTGGTCTTTCTACTCAATTGAAAAGCGATCAGGGAACTTCTTTGACTTATGATGTCAGATTAAGTGGATTTGAACTTCCATCTTTATTGCATTTAGGAATGTCTTATGATTTTCATTTTGGAGATTTTGCGATGCTAACTCCAATGGGCAATTTTACAGCTAACTCATTTGGAAAGGATATTATAGGTTTGGGATTGGAAGCAGAATTTAGAGAAATCTTCGTACTTAGAGGATCTTATTCTCAAGAAATCGGGACTTCAGATATAGAAACAAAAGGAGCTTATCTAGGAGTAGCCTTAGGTGCAGGATTTAATCTTCCATTGGATAAAAAAGGAAATAATATTCTTCACCTTGATTATGCTTATAGACCTACAAACCCATTTCAAGGAACTCATAATATCGGAGTAGGAATGTCCTTTTAAATTTTTTTGGAACCAATTTGCAATCAAATTTGTTCAGGAAATAAGATAGAATAAATTTAACTTTTACATAAAGAACGTTTTTTGAATTTCAGAAAACGTTCTTTCTCATTTTATAAACCAGCTGTATGAATGGCATAAATTATCTAACACAGGAAGGCTTTGATCATCTCAAGAAGGAACTTGACAAGTTAAAAATAAATGGCAGACAAGAAGCTTCTAAGGCAATTGCAGAAGCGCGTGAAAAAGGAGACCTCTCAGAGAATGCAGAATATCACGCTGCAAAGGATGCGCAGGGTATGCTTGAAATGAAAATTAATGATCTGGAGAAAAAGCTGATGAACGTCAGAATAATTGATGAAAGTACTATCGATACCTCACAAGTAGTTCTCCTTGCTCAGGTGAAATTGCTCAACCTTAAGACAAAAAAAGAAATACAATATAAAATAGTTTCAGAAGCAGAGGCGGATTTAAAGGCCTTAAAAATCTCTGTTAATTCACCAATTGGGAAGGGATTGCTTGGAAAAAAGGTTGGAGAAAAAGCTGAAATTATTACACCTGCCGGCACTATGAGTTTTGAAATTCTGGAAATTGGCCACTCATGAGTACCATATTTAGTAAAATAATTAGTGGCGAGATACCGTCTTATAAGATTGCAGAAGACGAAAATTATTTCGCATTTCTTGATGTCAGACCATTGGTGAAAGGGCATACTTTAGTCATACCAAAAAAAGAAGTTGATTATTTATTTGATATCGAAGACCAAGCTTTAAGTGGTTTGGTTTTGTTTGCAAAAAAAATAGCCATTGCAATAAAAAAGTCAATTCCTTGTACTAAAGTTGGCGTAGCTGTCATTGGACTCGAAGTTGCTCATGCACACATTCACCTAGTACCAATTAATGCCGTTTCAGATTTAAATTTCGCGAATGCTAAGTTGGAATTAGAAGCAGAAGAAATGCAAGAGATATCCTCAAAAATCAGAGCAGCAGTTTAATTAAAATTAAATTGTGGATAAATAATGCGCAGAATTTGTCAAGAAAAATAAGTAATGAATTAAGCTAGTGTTTCTGCCAATTCTTCATCTTGAATTTCTTCTTCAATCGGCTTAATTTTATCTAAATCTACTCTAAGTTTTTCAATAATAAAATCTTGTCGTTCCTGGGTGTTTTTACCCATGTAATAGGAAAGAATTTTTTCAATGTGCGAATCCTGACTAACAACGACCGGCTCTAATCGAATATCTTCTCCAATAAAACCTGCAAATTCATCTGGAGAAATTTCTCCCAGTCCTTTGAATCTTGTGATTTCTGCTTTACCTCTAAGACTTTTTATAGCCTTTTGTTTCTCTTTTTCTGAATAACAATAATGTGTAACAGTTTTATCTCTTACTCTAAATAACGGAGTTACTAAAATGAATAGATGTCCATTTCTTACAAGGTCAGGAAAAAATTGCAGAAAGAAGGTCAACAACAATAATCTGATGTGCATCCCGTCAACATCAGCATCAGTTGCAATGATTACTTTGTTGTATCTCAAATTCTCAATTCCATCCTCAATGTCTAAGGCGTGTTGTAGCAAGTTTAATTCTTCGTTTTCGTAGACAATTTTTTTAGTCATTCCAAAACAGTTCAAGGGTTTACCACGGAGTGAGAAGACCGCCTGAGTATCTACCTTTCTTGATTTGGTTATCGAGCCGGAAGCCGAGTCCCCTTCCGTAATAAAAATCATTGTTTCAGCTCTACTCTCTTCTTTTAATTTAGTATCGGACAGATGAAATTTACAGTCGCGAAGCTTTTTGTTGTGAAGGTTTGCTTTTTTAGCACGTTGATTTGCTAATTTTTTAATGCCGGCAATTTCTTTGCGTTCTCTTTCTGACTGTAAAATTTTAGAAAGAAGTTCTTTTGCGATTTCCGGTTGTTGATGCAATTGCAGATCAAGTTCTTTGCATACAAAATCAAATATGAATGATCGGAGAGATGCGCCTTCCGGTGCTATACTTGTAGAGCCTAATCTCGTCTTGGTTTGAGATTCGAAAACAGGTTCTTCTATTCGAACGGAAATGGCTCCGATAATACTTGTATGAATGTCTTTGACATCAAAATCCTTTTTGTAAAAATCGCGAACAGTTTTGACAATGGCTTCACGATAGTAATTCAAATGCGTTCCACCTTGTGAAGTGTATTGTCCATTAACAAAGCTATAATATTGTTCACCGTATTGCTCACCATGAGTTAATACAACTTCAATATCTTCTCCTTTTAAATGAATAATTGGATAATGTAAAGTTTCACCATCTGTTCTTCTTTCCAACATGTCTTTTAATCCATGTTTTGAAATGTAGGTTTTGCCGTTGAAATGTATTTTTAAACCTGCATTCAAATAGGCATAATTCCATATTCTACTTTCAATAAATTCATGCATAAATCTGAATTTAGTGAAGAGTTTATCATCTGGAATAAATTCGATGATTGTGCCATTGTTTTCTTTTGTGTCGGAAAGTTTGTAATCCTTAGTTATTTCACCTCGAACAAATTCAACAACTTTAGTTTTTCCTTCACGAATAGCTTGAACTTTGAAATAAGAAGATAAGGCATTTACTGCTTTGGTTCCGACACCATTTAGCCCTACAGATTTCTTAAAAGCTTTAGAGTCATATTTTCCACCGGTATTTATTTGTGATACACATTCAATAACTTTTCCAAGTGGAATTCCGCGGCCATAATCTCGCACTCTCACTCTACCTTCTTGAATTTCAATGTCCACTTCTCGTCCAAATCCCATGACATATTCATCAATGCAATTGTCAATTACTTCTTTGAGAAGAATGTAGATGCCATCGTCTACACTAGAACCATCACCAAGTTTGCCGATGTACATTCCAGGTCGAAGACGAATGTGTTCTTTCCAATCTAAGGACTTAATATTGTCTTCTGTATAATTGTGTGCTAGAGCCATTGAGGAGTTTTGAAAAGGCAAATATACATATTAAAAATATACTTAATTTGAAATACAAATAATTATTGCAGGAGCTTAGAATTTGAACTTAAATTTGCGACTTGATTTGAGACTATGGAAACCACAAAAGGAAAGTTAAAGCTAAAGGAAATAGAATGTTCTTCTTATCATGGTTATTACCTAAAAGAAAGAACAATAAGACAAAATTTTTTAGTGGATTTGGAAATTGAATTTGACTTACCTCTTAAGAAAGAAATTAATCTAGAGGATACTATTAATTATGAAAATCTGGTGAGTCTTATAACGGAACAAATGAAGCAATCCACTCCATTACTAGAAAACCTTGCTGCGAGAATTAATGAATCCATCTTGAACTACAGTTCAAAAATTAGTTCAAGTAAAATCAGCATCAAGAAATTGCCATTAATAGGCCAAAAATTGGGTGGAATTATTTTCGAGATCAGCCATATTCAAAACAAGCATTTCTAAGTATAACTTTGTGAAATCCTCGGATAAGCGTACTTTTATACATCAAAATCTATCAATGAAAAACCTTTTAACCCTCTTGACTCTTTGTTTTCCTCTTTTTCTGAATGCTCAAGCTCAAGACCTTCTTGTAAAAAGGTCAGCTTCTGAATCATTTAAGTCTACTTTTCAGCTTAATGCATCTCAGAAAATTAGTCCCAACGATTTTTTTGACTTCTATGGAATTAATCTAGGATTAAATGCCAATTCTTCAATGAAACAGATGGATCTAAATTCTGATACTTATGGGTTTAAGCATTACAGATTTAAGCAGTTTCACAACAATATTGAAGTTTATGGCTCTAATTACAATTTACATGTAAAGAATGACAGAGTTGTAAATGGCAATGGTTTCCTCATTCCATTGGAGGATATCGACGTGATCCCTTTGGTTAATTCAACTGATGCTGAAAAAATAGCTCAGAAAGAATGCACAACTGAAAAATCTATTTTCAAAGTCATTTCCAATAAATTAGTAATAGTTAATAATAATTATCCTTTTTCAGACGGTGAATTTGTTCTTGCTTATGTCTTAGAATTAGAATCCAATAGCAATATTTCGGAGAGCAGAAAAATTATAATAAATGCACAAGATGGCATAGTTATCAAAAATTTTTCAACAGAGATGAATTGTTTTAAAGACAAAGGAAAAGTTGAAACATTATATCATGGAACCAGAGAAATAGATGCAGAATATGAGGAAACTGATTTTGTTACAAGAGACTTGTCAAGGGGTGGTGGAATTTTTCTGAATAATGTAAATGGTGTTTTGTATAGAGATGACGACAATGATTGGAAAGCAGGAACAAAGGATTATAAAAATGGAGTTCACGATCTTTTCTGGGGCTTGCAAAAGACCTTTGATTTCTATAAAACTAAAATGAATCGCATAGGAGCGGATAATGCTTCTTTGCCAATAAGAGTAAATTTACTGGATACACAAGTTTATGTAAATGCTTTTTGGAGTCCTACACAATTCAATTTAAATTTTGGAATTGGAGATGGTGGTAATTATGGACCTCTAACAAGTATTGATGTAGTTGGTCATGAATTCACTCATGGTGTAACACAATTTTCTTCAGGACTTGAATATCTGTATGAAGCAGGTGCAATGAATGAAGGCTTCAGTGATATTTTTGGAAAAGCCATCGAATATGAATTTGACAGAGATAGTTTTAATTGGTATGTGGGTGGTCGTTTTGCGGCAACAAAAGCATTGGCATTTCGCAACATGAAAGATCCAAATCCTTATAGCTGTCCAAAATATTATAAGGGCAAACAATGGAAGACAGGAACAGCAGACAATGGAGGTGTCCATTCTAACAGTGGCGTAATAAATTACTGGTATTATTTGTTGTGTACTGGAGTAGAAGACAGTACTGAGTTAGGAAAAAAATACAACGTAAAGAGAATGGGATTTGATACCACAACTAAACTTGCTTACACACTACTCACTTCTTACTTAGGAAGTACTTCCAATTATTATGACGCTAAAGAAGCCTCGCTCTTAATTGCTAGCAATTGGTGGGGAGCTTGTTCTCCTGAGTATTTGAATATAGTGGAAGCCTGGAAAGCAGTTGGAATTGGAACGAGTGCACTTGATGATGACATCCAGTTGATTAATACTAATCTGCTTACAACTGCTTGTAAAGATGGTTATTTTGCGATCAATTCAAGAATCAATAATCAAAGTTGTATTAAAGAAATTCCAGTTGGTACAGTAATTACAATGTCTTATAAATTGGATACTTTTCCTACCGTTATTGAAACGTATACCTTAGATAAACCGATCCTATCTGGTTCACATTTAGATTACAAATTCTCAAACTCACCAAGAATTATTAAAGCAGGTCAATCAAGGTTATATGTTTGGATGGAATCTGTTATAGATGCTGATACTTCCAACAACAGGTATTCTATTTTAATAAATCGATCTACAAGTTCTACAGATAACGATTTCAGATTGAACAATTTTACTTTAGTTGGCGCGCCTTGTCCAAATTCTACGAATGAATATCGTGCAAATTCAAATGCAACTTATAATGGTTGCACAGTAATTCCTTCAGGAAGTGATTTGGAATTGTTGTTCTTATTTAGCGATTCAAGTTATACATATAAATTTAAAGCACCAACTTCAATTTATCCACAGGCTAACTTAAACATTCCGAATATTCTTATTCCAAGAAGTTTTCTGGGAGTAAAGAAAGTGCAGGTCATATTGAATTGGATAAATGACACACTTGTTAGCAATAATAAATTGTACAGTCAATTTGTAATGATTAATAACAGAGTAGTAAATGTTGTTGAAGAATTTACAAAAGCTCAATTTGATTCTGCGAAGATTCAAGTTTATTCTGATTCGTTTAACGTCTCACAAATTTTATACAACCAAGCTTTCAGTTCCGAAGCAGTTGTTATGACCGGTGGAAAAATTGTTGACAATGCAAATAGATTTATTCCAAGATTGGGAACTGATCCTGCGAGTACAATTCAGCAAAATACTAAATTTACAACTAAATTGTATGTATGTGCTGATATCAGCAATATCATAGGACCTAGAATTGAATTTGATCTGGCACAAAAGCAGGGTAGTTTTAAATTTGACTCTGTTGGTTTGCCTAATCCAAAATCATCTGCAAGTACAAGAGTTATTTTCTATAGCAACAACAATACTAATTTGGGTTCTAATGTCATAACAGATGCAGAGGATGTTTTGAACGTTCAACATATTGCTTATGATATTCCGGATAAAACTTCATTTGTTGAAATTACTAATTTATGTCTAAGTGGTAGTTTTGATGCAACAACTGGACTTATTGATTACAATGGAGACATTGTAGTCATTGACAACGTTGTTATAACCAGTCTGGTCTCCACAAAGGATCTAAGAAATCTAGCAAACATTGACCTACAACCCAACCCAAGCCATGGAAATTTTAGCTTGTTTGTTAAGGATGCAAACTCAGGAATTGTAAAACTGGAATTGAATAATTCCTATGGACAATTAATTTGGAAAACTAAGACCGATGCTACACAAAAAAGAATTGACTTAAGTATTGATGAAACTGGAACGTATTTCTTGAGCTATTGGACGGTAGATGGCAAGCATGGTGTAAAGAAAGTTGTTGTTGTGGATTAGGTGGGTATTCTAATTAAAATAATGAAACAATTTTAGAAAGTAACCAATTTTTATTTGGTTATTCCTGCAATTATTTGAGTGAAATTTATTCACATTTGAGTGGATAGGATATAGAAAAAGTTAAATTTCCATTAGAAAATTTATATTTGAATTGCGATGCTTAATATACCAAGAAGAATAGCATTAAGCTACACTCAAATAACAAAATTGACGCAAATAAAATTTAACCAACATGATAATCAAACCAATCAAAAATAAAAATGACTATTAAAAATCTTAGGAAAGTTTAGAGTTAATATTTGATTCAATAAAAGATTCTCAATTAGGAGACGAACTAGAAATATTAAGTATACTTATTAAGAAATATGAGGATGAGCACTTTCCTATTAGCTTTCCAGATCCAATAGAAGCTATAAAATTTAGAATGGAGAAATTAGGTTTCAATAAAGCAGACTTGGCTAAAATTGTTGGCCAGAAAAGTCGAGCAAGCGAGATTCTTAATAGAAAAGAAAATTATCTTTGGAAATGATTTGTCTACTTCATGTTAGATTGAAAATACTATCTGAAGTTTTAATTCAAGATTATGAGTAATGAGCGCCCTGCCACTACATGGCATATAAGCGACTCGCAAAAGTCTTGCTTCCTTTACTTTTGGTTTAATTAAAAAAATAATGTTTTACTTTTGGCTATCGACGAAGGCTAAGACCGTTTATATGCCCGATCGTTAACAAGCAAAGAAAATATGGATTTAAAAAAAGTTGTTTATTTGAAGCTTTGATGAAAGAATTTCTCCATAAGACTTTATTGACTCGGTATCCTTTAATATTAGCAACTTATGCTAAATAAATCTAACTTTTCGCTTGCATCTGTTGTCATAGTATTATTGGTAGCAATCACATTGAGGTTTTGTTATATTAGAAACAATTCTGCAAATGGATATAATGCAACTTCATGGGATGCACTTGGTTATTACATGTATCAACCTGGTTTTTTAATTTATGGGGATGTTAAAGATTTACATTGGCTTCCTCAAATAGATTCCATTTACCATGTAACTGGAGGCAAACTTTATCAGGCAAATAAAATATCAAATGGTAACTATGTATTCAAATACCTAGGAGGAGTTTGCATTCTCCAATTACCTTTCTTTTATATTGGCCATGTTATAGCTAAATTTGAAAATGTACCTCAAGATGGTTTTTCCTGGCCATATCAATATTCCATACTATTTGGAGCTATTTTTTGGTTTTTTATTGGCTTACTTTTCTTAAAAAATGTATTGCTTAATTTCTTTTCTGATTTAATTACAAGTCTAACAATTCTATTATTGTTTTTAGCTACCAATCTGCCGCAATATATTTCTATTGATGGAGCAATGAGTCATAGTTGGATTTTTACTATGTATTGTTTTATGCTTTGGCTAACATATAAATGGCATACAAAACCATCTATCCTTATTGCTTTTTTAATTGGTATAATCTGTGGTATTGCAACAATCTCACGTCCAACAGAAATTATTATCATATTTATTCCACTATTATGGGGGTGTCAAACAAAAATCTTTTCAACCCAAAAATGGGCTTACATAAAACAAAACTTGGCACATGTTTATGTGGCAATTATTGGAGGGATCATTGGTTTATTACCTCAGTTGCTTTATTGGAAATATACTACTGGAAACTTCGTGTATGATGTTGGCAGTAAGTGGTATTTTTTAACCCCATGGTTTAGGGTTTTATTTGGATTTTACAGCGGATGGTTTATTTATACACCCATTACATTAATATTTATTGCAGGTTTTTGGCTTATGAAAAATCAACCATTCAAAAAAGCGGTAATAATATTTTGCTTGTTGAATATATGGATTATATTATCTTGGTTTGATTGGACATATGGTGTATCTTACTCTAGTCGCGCTCTATCACAAGGCTCTCCTGTTTACGCATTCGCTTTGGCTTCTTTTTTAGATAAATACTTTTCTGGAAAAAGAAAGTTTTTGATTATATTAATAGGACTAATTTTTATTCTTGTAAACTTTTACCAAATAAGGATATATAATAGTGGTGTCTATAATAACTTCTCAGTATTGGAAAAACTATTGAAGAGCTTTTGAGCCTAACAGCCGTTTTTTTGGCGAAGTCTTAAGATCAATTTTAATTGTTCCATTTTATTTTGTAGCCATATCCTTTAAATTTTGGATCCATGACAGCAAATAGCAATCAAACCATTGTTTCCGTTTTGCAATAAGAACAAATTAAAGGATTGTAATTATCAATACCGTATTTGGGTTTGAGTGAGTTTGATGTTTATGGTAGTTGTACCTTGATAATATCCTTGCAAACAATCTTTGAGGCACTACTTAATATTCCGCAATGTCGAATTAATACACTTAGTTAAAAGGGCTAGGGATAAGGCCGAGTTAAGGCCTCTTATTGATATAAACCCAAATGGTTTGAAGAAAAACGTACTACATTTGTTTATAAGATTTAGGGTGGTGGCGTAAATGTGTGAATTATGTACCTTAAATAAATAATTATGCAATAGTTCACTATACTTTGCCCCGTACCTTTCATCATTCAATATTTTTAAATTAAAACATCATAAAATGAAAAAATCTATCATTTTTGTGTGCTTAATGGTTCTTACATTTAGTACATCAGCAGTTTATGCAAATATGCCAAATTCGACATATGCATCAGAGAGCGCTACTTTCCCTCCAAAAAAGGAAAGTAAATTATCTGCCGAAGAATTGACCCGATTAACCAATCGAGTTGAAGAAATACGGAACATGGATAAATCGAAACTTACAACGAAAGAAAAGAGTGAGCTTAAAAAAGAGCTAAAGAGCATTAAAAAGAACGTGAAGAAAAGTGGTGGATACATTTACATAAGTGCTGGCACCCTTATCCTTATTATCATTCTAGTACTTATTTTACTTTAATTTTCTTCTAGTCTAATTGTAGGCAACTTATTCAGATACGCAATGGCGCGGAGATTAAATATTATTAAGAGTCTCGGCGCCATTGCCTTTTTGCGTTTCATCGGGTTTTTAATTTGGCATGTCGGGCTGTATGCATATAACCACAGAAAACCTCAGGGTTTAATTTTTTTGCTGCTCATCCGGCTTATTCCGGAGGCTTCATCTCAGAAATATTTTCAGCAAGAGGTAAACTATAAAATTGATGTTTCGCTTAATGATAAACGCCATGAATTAAGTGCTTTCGAAACAATTGAGTACATTAATAATTCTCCCGATACCCTTTGCTTTTTGTTTTTTCACCTATGGCCCAACGCCTATTCTGATAATAATACTGCATTAGCCAAACAATTATTGAGTTTTAACGGGAAACAAACTTTGTTCGAAGACCCTGAACTAAAGGGATATATCGACTCTTTAAACTTTAAAGCTAACGACCAGAGACTTGAATGGGATTTATTGCCAAACGAGCCTGATATTTGTAAGATTATACTTTCTAAGCCGCTTGCAACAGGTGATACGATAATAATAACCACACCTTTTCACTTAAAAATACCCAAAGGGGTCACTTCAAGATTGGGTCATATCGAAGAATCATACCAAATCTCTCAATGGTATCCCAAACCAGCTGTTTACGATAAGTCCGGTTGGCACCAAATGCCTTATCTCGACCAAGGTGAATTCTATTCGGATTTTGGCGATTTTGACATAAGTATAACTTTACCAGAAAATTACATAGTAGGGGCAACAGGAAACCTTCAAAATGCACAGGAAGCAAAAATGCTTGACTCGCTTGCTCTCGACACTGTATGGAAAAGTAAATTAGGCAATTACAATGGCGAAGATCCTTTTCCCCTTTCATCAGAACAACTAAAAACCTTGCGATATACCGGTGCGCAAATACATGATTTTGCGTGGTTTGCCGACAAAAGATTCCATGTAATGAAAGGAAAAGTGAAGCTTCCAGAGTCTGATAGGGAAGTAACAACATGGGTAATGTTTACAAATCGACAGTTAAATCTTTGGAAAGACGCAATACATTATGTCAACGATGCTATTTGGAGTTTTTCAAAATGGAATGGAGATTATCCATATCAAAGTTTCACGGCCGTTCAAAGCGCCTTAAGCGCAGGGGATGGTATGGAATACCCGGGCATCACTGTGATTGGTCTTGCTGGAGATGCCTACTCCCTCGATGAAGTAATTACTCACGAAGTAGGGCATAGCTGGTTCTACAGCGCATTAGGCTCTAACGAGCGCCAGTATCCATTTATGGATGAAAGTATTACAAGCGCAAACGTAGTGCGCTACACAACTGAAAAATACCCGGAAATGAAGCTTTGGGAGGTCTATTTTAAGCACTTAAAACTGGCAAAGTTCCTTAAAATTGATAAGACACCAGTACAGAGGATGAATGAACTCGAATGGCTTGGTCGGTCCCGCACAAATCTCGAACAGCCAATTAGCCTTTCGGCTCCAGAATTCAGTGAATCGAATTATAGCCATATTATTTATAACAAAGCTGCTCTATGCTTCAACTACCTGAGAGCTTATCTCGGTGATTCTCTATACGATGCCATCATGCACGATTATTACCATAAATGGCAATTCAAGCATCCTCAACCCAATGATCTTCGCAGTGTATTTGAAGTCCATACTTGTAAAGACTTAGCCTGGTTTTTTGACGATTTGCTTGGTACAACCAAACGCTTAGATTACAAAATTTTACAGTTTGACAAACAGCAACTACTCTTAAAAAACAATGGAGAGTTGGTGTCGCCATTAGTAATTGCCGGTATGACCGGCGATTCCATTTATTTCGAGAAGTGGGTTGATGGTTTTGAGGGTGAGAAATGGATTGATATTCCTAAAGGTAATTATGTTGAAATAATAATAGATCCTCAACATATAATGCCCGAATTGTACAGGCTCAATAATAACATTCGAACAACCGGAATTTTTCGTAAGGGCGATCCAGTCTTAACCCAGCTCTTATTTACAATGGATGATCCCGACAAACGATCACTAATGTATATACCATCGATTATTTGGAGCAAAGAAAACGGTATCATGGTAGGGATGTTGTTACAAAACGGTTTTTTTATTCCCAAGCGTGTTGAGTATAATTTTGCGCCCTTTCTTTCTATAAAGAATCCGACCTTAAATGGATTTGGGAAAATTTCATACAACATCACTCCATATAATAATTTAATTAGAATGGCAACCATCTCTATGGACGGATTACAATTTGGGGCCCCTGGAAATCAAAATTTCCATAGGGTAAAGACCGGACTAAACCTTTATTTCAAACCTAGCAACTTTAATAGTGCCATACGACACAAGCTTTATGGGTACTACATTGCAGCATCCGATATTAATCAGATTGAATTTCTTAAGAAGGCTAAGATTCGATCTTATATCCAGTGCGGATATCTTTTGGAAAATACGGGAATAAATCCTTTTAATTTATTAGGTTCTTTTGAATACAATAAGCTGTTTAAAAAAACATCGTTGGAAATCAATTATAAATTTGCTTATGTTGGAAAAAACAACGGCTTGGATATTAGATTGTTTGCAGCAACAATGTTAAAAAACACTTCTAACCTTCCTTTTTATGCTCTTTCTGCAAGCGGAAGGAGCGGTCGTGAGGATTATCTTTTTCAGGGATTTTATCCTGATCGTTTTACGAAATTTCCGAAATCATTCTGGTCGCGTCAAATGACTTTATCTGAAGGAGGAATTGTTTCACCTATTAATGATAGTCTTGGATATAGCCCTTGGCTTATTTCGTCATCTTTCACTAGCAGTCTTCCAGGAAGAGCAAGCCGAATTCCGGTAAAGCCATTTGTGAATGTTCTATTTAACGAGCATGGTTTAAGTATGAATCATAATTCTCCATTCTTTTGTGAAGCAGGCTTAATGGCAGGCATTTGGGGCCTATTCGAAGTATATGTTCCATTACTGGTATCTAGAAACATTGAATCTATCAACGGATCATTCAAAAACAGGGTGCGAATTGTTTTGAAAGTGGATGGAATAAGGCAGGTAAAGTTAAGTTCAAAGTTGTTTTGAATGCAGAAAGAAAAGCGCTATTTAAATAAATTTATCAATTTTCAGCAGTGTTTGCAAAAAACGAATTACAGCTTAATTAAACAGAAATTGTTGAGAGAATAATTGCACGTAAGTAATTAAGAACATTTTTGATAAGAATTGCAGACAAGTAGAAAATAAAACTAATTGAATGTGCAAGAGGTTAAATGTAATATTTCTTAACCGAGCAGCATGATAAAAATGGAAGGCCATAGATTAAGACTAATGAAAATCAAAGGATATATACAGGTTAATTTAAAACATTTGTTTTTAATAAAGGTTATTTAATTACATGTACTGCCTTGGCTGAACTCTGCCATTCACTACAATAAATAGGTACAATGTAATCATCAAATTGAAAGCTAAGAAATGGACATGAAGCTTTTCATCAAGGGGACAATACTGACAGTTGTTTTATCAGCAATTGGTTTTATCTTTTTGGAATTGAATCTTGTTCCTTATGGCTTTACTTTATTTTGTGTAATGCCGATTTTGTTGGGGTATGTAATTGGCGTTAATCCAAATAAAAAAATCCTTTTAGCATTTACCGGTGTTGTAGGAGTTAACATTTTTTTCTACTTGCTTGTTATTGGCGGACTTGAAAGTTGGTGGTGTGTAATTACTCTTTCACCTCTGTTTTTTGTTGCTCTTTTCATTGGCATGCACCTTGGGAATATTATAAGGGAAGAAGTGAATAAAAGTCAGAAGTATAAAAGTCAGAAGAATAAAATAAAAAACCAAAAGCTTAAAATTTATCTTCTTCCTCTATTTGTTTTAATCCTCTCAAGTTCGATAGAAAATTTTTTCACTGAAAAATATACTAATGTAACAGTTGAGACAAAAGTTTTGCTTCCTTATTCCAAAGAAATTGTTTTTGACTATATCAAATCCGTCGACACATTGGATAGCGAAAAACCTTTTCTGATGCACATCGGAGTTCAAATTCCTTTAAAATGTGTTTTGGAAAAAGACAGCGTTGGTGCAAAAAGAATTTGCTATTTCAAAGAGGGAACAATTGATGAAGTTGTAACAGAAATCAAACGAGGAGAAATTCTTAAAATGAAAGTCACAAACTACGGGATGCCTGGACGAAAGTGGTTGCACTTTCAGGACGCAATTTATTTATTCAAGCAGGTAGGCAACCAAACTGAGTTGACACGAATTACATCTTACAAAACAGAATTAAAGCCAAGATTTTATTGGAACTACTTTGAGACTATAGCAATTCAAGCAGAGCACAATTATGTTTTAACTGACTTGAAAAGACGACTTGACATAGATTTCAAAAATTGAACGAACAATAAATAAAGTTTGTGTGGACTTCAACAGAGCATCATCGTATGAAAAACTTTGTTGTAGCTAACACAATGGTTACAATATTTTGAAAAGAAAAGTACTGATTGCTAAACAAGCAGTTGTGGTTTCTTAATTGTATTGTCGGCTATTTGAAGTTTGTATAAGTAATCCCTACTTTTAAAAACTTCACTTATCCCTCCTTTGCCTTGTCTTTCATACAAGAAAAACACCAAGATGGGTGGGAAAATAAAGGAAAGTATATCTTTGTGATATACTTTCAGCATATATGAAAACTTTATCTTTAAAGTTAGACCACAATATCTTCAACGAAACTGAAGACGTCCTGACTAAAGTAAAAAAGTCAAGAAAAAGATACATAAATGAAGCGGTAGATTCTTATAATCGAATCAACAAAAAGAGCCTAATTGCCTCAAAGATAGCCAAGGAATCAAGTTTGGTTAAGAAAGAATCACTCTCTGTTCTTGCTGAATTTGAAAACCTTCAGGGTGAAAAGCAAGCAATTTGATATCTGGATTGCTGACCTTGAGCAACAGCAAGACACTGAAAAAGGCAAAGTTAGACCAGTTCTTATCGTACAAACAGACCTTCTAAAAGATCACCCTTCAATTGTGATTTGTACAAATAACTACAAATGTGTCCCTGGAAAGTGATATCTTAAGGATTCCTTAAAAAGAGAACTTCGAACATTAGACAAGGCTCTGATATAATGATTGATCAAATACGAGCCATTGATAGGAGACGACTTACCACTAAACTTGGAGAACTACCTATTGATATTCAATTAAAAGTCAAAGTAAATATTAAAATTATTTTAGACTTGGACTAAATAAATACAAATTCCAACTAACATGGAATATTGGCAACCACAAAATAGTCTCGTTCCATTCTCCTTCGGTTTTGAAATGAAAAAATAATGTTTTACTTTTGACTATCAACAAAACTGATACCACTTATATTCCAAATAATTAGTGATTATAAAAAATGAATAAAGAGTCAATCATACTAATTTCAGTATTCTGTACAGTGCAATTAATTGGACAAACTCAATACAAGACGTTATGTTCTGAGTTAAAAATTGCTGCATTTAATGAAGAATTTAATTACAATAAAATTGAAAACAAGTATAATGAATTGATTGCCAAAATGGATTCAGTGTCTGAAACAGAATTTGAAAAATGTAATTGTGCTGACACATTATGGTTATCCTTACTAAGGGATACAAGAAGCATCATAATTAACACTCACTCGATCGAATTAGATGCGAATTCCTATTTGCGGATATTATCATCTAGGATGGACATTCAGAACCTTGCACAGGAGTTTAGGTATGCTCAACTTAAGACTTTACAAGATTCACTTGATTTCGTGCTTTTTAGAATGAAGCAAAAAGACTATAAAAGGAACAATCCTCAATACAATTGGCAAAACTTCTATCACTGTATCGAAGCTGAAACAAATTTTTTAGAAGAGAATAAATACGAACTGAAGGACACATATTTCAAGATATTTGATGATTCAACAAACTATGAGGATTTAAGAGATAGAGTATTATTATCATTTTTTAATTCAGACAAAACAATTGAAATCGAAATTATCAATCGTATAGGCGATTATATAAATCAAGGATATTTTGATAGAATGCTTGGAATACTCAGAACAAGTGGAACTGAAAAGAGTGTCAATTACTTGATTGAGATGATGAAGGTTAATAATTTTGATTTAAATGTACAAGAATCGATTTTACAAACAATTTATGGCATAACAGATAGAGAGAAAATTAAAAGTAAATATAGAAAGAAATTAGAGAATTATTTGAAGGAAAAGCAGTAAGATACTTTAAGTAGATATGACTTATTCAAAAGGGATGAATAAAATCGCTAACAAGGTTCACCATGACTACACTCCTTATCAGTCTTACGGTAGGTCTGCTAAACGTTGCAAAATCCTATACTCTTCTCAAATCTCCATTATTTTAAATCTCCAGAGATCAGCTTAAATTCTTCCTTGATCTAGAGCTAAAATTACTTTTTTCAATTATATTAAATATTTATTTAACTTATAAGTAGTTGTAAATCAACAATAATATATATTACTACCCCCTTGTTTATATCAAAATTGGTATTATTTTTGCAGTGGATTACACATAATCTGATTTACTATGCTTTTATCCCTCCAAAAAATAGTTCTTGTACTTCTAGTCATATTCTCAATTGCCACAAGACCATTGAGGCAAGAAGAAATCTATGTGGAGCAGTTTAAGGCTATGGCCATCAGCGAAATGCAAAGAACCGGAATACCTGCATCTATCAAACTCGCGCAAGGGCTAATGGAATCTCAATCCGGAAGAAGCGAATTAGCAAAAAATGCAAACAACCACTTTGGAATTAAATGCAAGGGAGATTGGTTAGGTGAAACTTATGATTATAAAGATGACGACACCAATGTGAATGGAGAATTAATACATTCCTGCTTTAGAAAATATACTGCAGCCGAACAATCGTATATTGATCATAGTGATTTCCTTACCTGTCGTTCCAGATACAAGGTTCTTTTTCAATTGGATAAGAACGATTATCGATCATGGGCAAAGGGCCTGAAAACCTGCGGTTATGCAACTGATCCAAATTATGCAGACAAACTTATTGATGCTATTGAACGACTTAATCTTAATAATTTAGATATCCCTTCAAGTGTAGAATTACCTATTGCTTTTAAAGAAGACAACCAGGTCTATGCAATGCCAGAAAGTCCGCTAAAAGTAAATACCCCAAAACCTGCAGTTAGTGTTAAGTCTGCAAAAGTTGAGATGACTACTAAAAATTTAAAGAAACCGGTAAGTAAAAAGAGAAAAAATACTTCAACGCTGAGAGCTACTAAGGCACATTCTAGCCCAACAGATTTGTTAAATTAGTAATATTTATATATAAAAAATCTGTATCTTTGTTGTGCCAAGGTTGTCAGGGTCGAAGTAAACCAATCTCATACCTAGACGAATGTTAATAGAGTGAAAATAACCTACTCGCTCAGTTCTTCTGACAGCTTTGGCTTTTTCTTCAATACATCTTTTCTCGCGTCTATATAACCAAGTCTTTGATTAACCACGTCCTTTGCGGTATAAATTGCATTGAGCATGGAATGGTGATCAGCAAGATTTTGTCCGGCAATATCAAAAGCTGTTCCGTGGTCCGGTGAAGTTCTAACAAAAGGGAGTCCTGCGGTATAATTTACACCATCACTAAAGGACAAAGATTTAAATCCAATCAGTCCCTGATCGTGGTACATACTCAAAATCCCATCAAATTTTTTGAATAAGCTTGAGCCAAAAAAACCATCCGCAGAATAAGGTCCGCTCACAAATTTTCCATTCTTTTTAGATTCTATGATAGCCGGTCTAATGATCTCCTCTTCTTCTGTGCCAAGCATTCCTTCCTCACCTGCATGGGGATTCAGGCCAAGAACCGCAATATTGGGCTTATCAATACCAAAATCTTTGATTAATGAATCCTCCATGATGTTTATTTTGCTAAGGATAAGCTCCTTAGTAAGGGCACTACATACATCCTTCAAAGGAATATGATCAGTTACTAATCCAATTTTAAGACTGTTGCTTACCATCATCATTAGAACTTCATTTGAGCCGGTTTTATCCTTTAAATATTGGGTATGTCCCATATATTTAAAGCCAGCCATCTTCATTGAATGCTTATGTATTGGACCTGTAACCAAGGCATCCAGTTCATTATTTTTTAAATCTTCAACGGCCTGATCTAAAGCAAGTATAGCCAATTGTCCACCTTCCGGACTTGGTTTACCTAGATTGATATTTATGTTATCGTTCCAGCAATTTACAAGATTAACTCTGTTATGCTTTGGTTTTTCACCTTTATTCAAAACATAAATAGACATGTTAGAAAGATTAACAATGTTCTTATGATAAGAAGTTATCTTGATATTTCCGTAGATGATCGGAATTATATATTGGAAAATGGATTCATTGCTCAATGATTTAAGAATAACTTCAAGACTAATGCTGTTGATGTCTCCTGTTGTAATACCTATTCGAATCTTTTCCATTAATTATTTAATATGGGCACAAATATAAGATTTGAAGCGTATTTAAAATGTTTTATTATCAGACTAATGAACAGTCTGTAGAACTTGGTAGAGTTGAAATTCAGTACTTGAAATATTTCTTTGTTGAGCATAATTTGGAAGTTCAAAATTTTTACAAATCGCAGAACTGAGAATAAATTCATGTTGATTTTTATCATCAAAACAAACCTTATGATAGCGTGCAAAATAAGCTTCCAGGCTATAGTCATACCTGTTTTCTGAGCAGGTTTGTAAAATTGTATTTTTCGGAATTATAGAAATGATTTCTTTAATTGCTCTTATTTTGGTTTGATCGCGACTTATTCTATTTTTATTCATTACGCAAAGAAAAATTCCTATACTCAATACAAATAGTGAAATTGGAAGCTGTAAATTTTTATATATACTAATTCCATTCGGATTTAATTTTAAAATCATTGAAAATAAAAGTGCAAGTCCAATAGAAAAAAATACAGTAGATGGAATCAAATAAAAATTACTTTGCTTAAGACTAATCATAATAGGAACAACTCCTGTTAATCCACACGCAATGAATGTTTTCAGATGAGAAAATGATTCGCTTTGAATATTTAGGATTGGTCTTTTTCTTTGAAAGTAGAATATTAGTAGAATTATAATTGAAGGAACTAATTCCTTCGCCGCGAATACTAGAATCTGAAATCTATTTTTTACTGTAACAATTTCACTAAGACTTCTAACAATTTGTTTATTGTAATATTTGTCAAGACTTTCATGTGCCAGTGTACTGAACTGATAAATTAAGATCAGCGGTAGGATTGCAATAATGCCCAGAAAAAAAGATTTTTTTATTGCGATTAAAAAATTCTCCTTTTGTAAAAATATGGCGTTAAAGAATGGAAAAGTTAATGGGAAAAGTGCTACAGGTCCTTTCACTAAAAAACCCATACTTAACATCAAGCCGGAAAGTAGAAGGTAAATAAATTGCCCTTTTCGCAAATAGTATAAATAATTCAAAACGGATAAGCTACAAAAAATCATTAGACTATTCTCCAACATGTTGTTTGTAGAAGTCCAAATTATTATGGGAGTGAAAAGCCATAGAAGTATTGCCAACCAGCTGTTTTTGTCTTCTTGTATTTCTTTCCATATCCAATGAATGATCATTGCTTGAATAAGAATTGTAGAGAATGAATAGAGTTTTTCAATAATTAGATGATCTCCAAAAATTAAATAAAAAATGCTGAGGAATGCGAATGCCAGAGGTGGATGTTCATGAAATTCATCAAAGTGGGTAAGACTAAAATGCGGATTCCAAAAAGTTCCTAATCCTTCTGCAAGATTGCGTCCAAGTGTGGCATAGATGGTTCCATCCATGAACATTCCTTCAGATAATAAATTGGGGCTTATCAAACAAATAAAGATGCCGAACAATAAAATATAAACACTTTTATTTTGAAAGAATTCGCTCTTCATGAATCCCTATTAGATTAATTCATTTTGTATGATAGACCCAAAGATTCAATTTCATTGAGGAATTCATTTGAAACGGCAATTTTCTTTTTAATAGCTAGAAATTCTAATTTAATATCCTGTTGAGTATCCAGAACAATTATTTTCGGTAAAAGCTGACCTTTATTCTGTTTGCAACTCAAGTCCAGATTTTTAATGGTTTCCTTTGTTATGGACTTTAGATTTAGATAAAGCGTAATTTTTTTACAAATATATTCCAAACCAGAAGACAACAATAGAATATTCTGCGCCCGAAAGACCCATTCATCATCATTTTGTTTCCAACTATCTAATTCATAAGTTCCTTCAACAAGTAGGGCAGTTCCGGGTTCTAATAAATTTTTAAAATTTCGATATTGTTCTTTAAATAATCTAATACTTATACTGCTTTGATAATCCTGCAAAGTAAAAATACCATATCCTTCACCTTTTTGATTTGTTCGATGTTGAACATCAGAAACGATTCCTGCCAATCTAATTTTAATTCCTGAGTGCTCGTTGATTCTGTATTTTCCTAACTCATCAATCAAGCAGCTTGCGCAATATCTTACTTCTCTTTTGTAATCATCTAAGGGATGTGAACTTAGGTAGATACCACCAACTTCCACTTCATGATTTAATTTTTTCATCGAATCCCATATTGCTACCTGAGGTGGTGTAGGTGCTTTTATTTCTTCAGAACTGAATTCACCAAACAAGGAATTGGCAGTGTTTGACATTGAATTTTGGTATTGTTGTCCCCAACGAATCATATATTCTATGTACGAATCGAATTTGTCAAATGGTGCAAAATATTGTGCGCGATGCATATTGTCAAAGCTGTCAAAAGCACCTCCATAAACACAACTTTCTATTACTTTCTTGTTAAACGATTTAGAGCTTAATCGCTTAACCATATCTGTAAAATCCAGGAATGGTGATTTGTTTCGTTCGATTAGAATCTCTTCTACTGGTCCTTCTCCAATTCCTTTCAAAGCAGAAAGTCCAAACCGGATTTCCCCTTTTGTATTGACTACAAAATCAAGTTCACTTTCATTTATATCCGGACCAAGAACTTTTACTTTCATAAAAGTGCATTCATTCAAGTAAAGACGCAGGTCTTCAATTTTATTTTTATTTGCAGTCAATACAGCTGACATGAATTCGGCAGGATAATGTGTTTTTAACCATCCGGTCTGAAATGCAAGGACGGAATAAGCTGCCGCATGAGATCGATTAAATCCATAGGAGGCAAATTTGGCCATTATGTCAAATATCTCCTGAGCTTTTTCTTCAGGAACAGATTTTGCAGTAGCACGGGAGACAAATATTTTTTTCTGCTCATTCATCTCATCTTTCTTCTTCTTACCCATTATTCTTCGAAGCAAATCCGCTTCACCTAATGAATAATCTGCCATGATTTGAGCTGCTTGCATAATCTGCTCCTGATAAACCATAATGCCATAGGTAGGCTTCAGGATATCTTCTAACCACTCATGTGGATAGGTAACTAAGGTCTTACCGTGTTTGCGCTTTATGAAGTCATCTATGTTGTCCATTGGACCAGGACGGAACAATGCATTCATTGCAATAATGTCCTCAATTCCAGAAGGTTTAAGGTTCTTGAGATGGCCTTTCATTCCCTCAGATTCAAATTGAAAGAGGCCAGTGGTACTTCCGTTCTCAAATAACTTTAAAGTTTCTTGGTCATCAAGAGGAATGCTTTCAAGATCTAATTCAAAATCCTGACCTTTTTTCTTTTTTATATGCCTAATCGTCTCATCGATGATACTTAAGGTGGTCAAACCGAGAAAATCCATCTTAAGCAAACCTGTAGCTTCAATGACTGAACCTTCGACCTGAGTTACCCAGAGATTGGTATCCTTAGCTGTGCATACCGGAATAAAATTCATTATTTCTTCAGGCGCAATGATGATACCTGCTGCATGGACTCCTGTACTTCGAACAGATCCTTCTAATTTGACTGCGGTCTTCAATACCTCTGCTTCTAGATTGTGTCCGAGAGCAATTTTTCTTAATTCCTGTACTTTAACTTTTTCATCTGCATTCAGATCTGAGGAGATCTCTTTGGTTTGATCCAGTAAGTCTTTTAGGTAAAAGCCCGGTCTTGTAGGGACAAGCTTGGCTAGTTTGTCAGATATTGCAAGATCTAATCTTTTAACTCTTGCTACATCACGTATTGACGATTTAGCTGCCATCGTACCAAAAGTTACAATTTGAGCCACCTGATTGTGCCCATATTTCTGAACTACATAATCCAAGACCTTATCTCGTCCCTTGTCATCAAAATCTATGTCGATATCGGGCATGGAAATACGTTCCGGATTAAGAAATCGTTCAAAGAGAAGATTGTACTTAATCGGGTCAATATCGGTAATTGTCAGACAATATGCTACGGCAGATCCTGCAGCTGAGCCTCTTCCCGGCCCAACACGAACATTGCGTCTTCTTGCTTCGTGGATAAAATCCTGAACAATAAGAAAATAACCTTGAAATTTCATTTTCTCAATGACCTCTAACTCAAAGTTTAATCTTGCGTTTAGTTCTTCGCTGATATGTTTATATCTTCGTTTGGCACCTTCAAAAACAAGATGTCGCAGGTAGGAAGTTTCATCTTTGAATCCTTGAGGAATAGGGAAACTAGGTAAGAGAATATCTCTTTCGAGATTCGGAACAAAGCATTTTTCGGCAATCTCCACTGTTTGCTCAACAGCAAAAGGAACATCCTTAAACATTTCTCCAATCTCTGATTGCGTTTTGAAAAAGTAATCATTACTTGGAAATCTAAAACGATTGGTTTCATCTTCGTTTGAAGCAGTATTTACACACAGCAAGATATCATGAGGTATAGCGTCTTCTTGATCCAAATAATGTACATCATTCGTTGCGATGACTTTGACCTTATATTTTTTTGCTAAGGCCAATAATTTCTGATTTACATGTTCAAGGCTAACACCGGAATCATCAATATTTGAATTTCCAATCTGTCTTTGAATTTCTATGTAAAAATCCTCACCAAAAATATCTAACCACCACTTCAATAATTCTTCTGCCAAAAGATCATTTCCTTTTAGTATTGCTTGTGGTATTTCTGCACCAATACAACAGCTTGTTGCAATTAAACCTTCATGATGAAGTAGAAGGAGTTCCTTATCTATCCTAGGAAATTTTCCATAAAGTCCTTCAATATATCCCAGTGAACAAAGTTTCGAAAGGTTCTTATATCCAATTTGATTTTTAGCTAATAGGAGTTGATGAAATCTTTCATCGGATTCTCCTCCAGATTTTAGAAAACTTTGCTTTCTGCGATCTTTTACCAAATAAAATTCGCAACCGAGAATTGGTTTAATGCCATTTTTTTTCGCCTCTTTTACAAATGAAAATGCACCAAACATATTTCCGTGATCAGTCATCGCAACGGCTTCCATATGATCTGCTTTGGCCTTCTTCATCATTGAAGCAATATCTGTAGCTCCATCCAGGAGGGAATATTGAGTATGGCAATGAAGATGACAAAAAGAAGACATGCTTATAGATTGGTAAGAAGCAAAGATATTAATAAAATGTTGTATATAATTAAAGAAAATTCAGATTGTTTTCAAAATAAATTATTTGAAATCAAATAATAGCCGAAAAAAATATTAATATTTTCTTAGAACAAATTAGAACTAATTATTTATAATTTGAGAATTGAATTTATACAAAATAAAAAAGAACAATTTATATCAATTCAAAATTAAACTTTTGTTTCGTATCGAAGAGCACATACTGTTATTTTTAATGGCTAAGATTTTTCGTATAGTTGGTTTTATTTCTCAATACAATTTATTAAGATCAACAATTATTATTCGAGGTTAAATGAACTTACAAGTCTTATATATTAAACATATGAAATATCAATTCTAAATACATTAGGTATTTTTAGTAAAAGTCTTCATTTTCAATAAAAAAGGGACTTTCATATTATAAAAATAAATAGGCAATCGGCTGAAAAGCCCTGTTTATAGATCATATTATTGATAAATGATATGGCATCGTTTTTGGAATTATATAGACAGAGATTGCTTTAAAAAATTTCCTTTAATAGCACTCCTTATCTCACGTTATAAAACCCTCTTGTTCAGAAAGCTGTTCAAGCGAAACATTGAAAAAATTAAATCTTTTTAAGTACAATCAAATTCATAGAGCGTATGAAAGCAAACCAAACCCCAGCGGTTTTTTACCGGGACGCTCGATTCTGGTTGGTGTTGGTATTCACAATAGGACTATTGGTCTTTCTTGTGGCTACTTACCCAGCATAAGGTCGTGTTCCTGAATTTTTAAGCTTAAATCGAGGCTTCCGGCACTGTGTGTGAGTGCTCCTACTGAAATAAAATCCACGCCTGTTAAGGCAACTGATCTTATGTTTTGTAGGTTTATCCCACCGGAAGCTTCGGTTTCAAAGCGACCATTTACCATTTTTACTCCTTCTTGAAGGATTGGAATTTCAAAATTATCCATCATTATTCTACTGATCTGTCCAAAGTGTAAAACTTCTTCCAATTCAATAAGATTCTTTACTTCGATTGTTACTGGAAATTGCTCCATTTCATTTTTTTGTTGATAGGAAACAACTTTTTTAATTGCTTTTCCAATACTTCCGGCTGCTGCTATATGATTGTCTTTAATCATAAACCAGTCAAAGAGTCCATCTCTATAGTTATAACAACCACCAATTCGAACAGCCCATTTTTCAAAATGTCTAAAAAGAGGGCTTGTTTTTCTTGTATCTAAAACTTTTACTGAAAGACCCTGAACTTCATTTTTGAATCTGTCTGAAAGTGTTGCAATGCCACTCATTCTTTGCATGACATTAAGGATCAATCTTTCAACTGCTAATAAAATCCGAGTCGGGCCTTCTAATTCAAATGCAATTTGTCCATAGTTGACATAGGATCCATCTTTAATATGAATTTTCATATGAATAGAAGAATCTACATAATTTATTACCTGTTGAGCGAATTCAACTCCAGCAATTACACCTTCATCTTTTACAAGTAGTTTTGCTTTAGATATTGAATTTTTTGAAATGCATGCTTCTGAGGTGATGTCACCATTTCTAATATCTTCTTCAAGTGCTAATTTGATAAAGGTATTAATCTTCCAAACCTCCATAGACATAAAATAATTGTGTTTATTTATTGCTCAATTAAGTGTTGATTTGATTCTTGAATTTAGTTTAGAACCTAATTTAAAAAATCAAACCAATCCTGAAATCAAGGTTGTTAATTCTGTCATTAGAATTTTGCTTTGAACCATCAAAATACCTGCCTGAATCATCAGTAACATCAAGTAAGGATTGCATATAACGAACTCCCAAGATGAGATTTAAGTTGTCTTTAATTTGATATTCAGTACCAATTCCCAGACCCCAGTTAAAAGTTAAAAAAAGAATTTGACTCTTGATATTCTCATTTGATGAGTTTAAACCATTAACTTCCAAGATATCTCCCCTTGCTCTTAATCTGATTCCAAGTGAAAATTCGGGCAATTGCGCATAAAAACGATATTTTCCATATTGAGAAGTTCTCATCTTGAAGCCAATTGGAATCTCCATATAGTTCACCTTATAGCCAAGTATTACTCCATTGGATAAGGAATCTCCATTAGGAATGCTTAATTTAGATTCGGACCATAAATTGCCGCCTTGGGCATATTTTAGTTTTCCACCCTGAATTAGAGAAAGACCAAGTCCACCTGTGAGGCTATATCTTTCGTTAAGCAAGTATTCTCCCTGAACCTGAATCTTAAAACCCAGTCTGTTGTTTTCTGTCTTAATGGTATTGTCGTCAGTTCCTATCCAACTGATATTAGGACCGAGTATAAGGCAAGCATTAACACGATCTAATTGAGAATTGGCCATCCAAGGAATCAGGATTAAAATCAAAATATTCAATTTCATAAACTCTATATATTTTTGTAATTTAATTAATAAGACGTAAAAATACAGATGAACACCTTAAGAATTCTTGTTTTCTTACTTATTGCCACTCTTTCATGTAAGAAAGACAAGAGAAATGAGATTCCAGATGTCAGTACTCTGAAGAAAGATATCTCATTTACAAGATTTGAAAGAGAGATATTTTCTCTTGATACAAATAATATAGAATCTAGTGTTCAAAAGCTTTTTGCCAAATATCCTGTTTTCAGCAGAATATATTTTCAAAGTATAATGCAGCTCACCAAAAATGTAGATTCATTGGATTCTAAATTTTATGAAGAACTTAAATCATTTTGCGGAGATCCTTTTTTGCGTATGATTCAATATAGAACCGATTCCTTATATGCTGATTTCAATGATTTGAAACCTCAATTCGAACAGACTGAAGCATTGGCAAAATATTATTTTCCAAAATCCAATCCTGTACAGGTTTATACTATGATAAGTTCATTTAATGTTGGAAACATTATTTTTTCAATTAATGATTCGTTGGATGGTCTTGGAATAAGTCTGGATTTTTTTCTCGGAAATGATTTTGACTACAAACAAATTAATCCGACATATGAATTGTTTGCAAAATATATCACACGATCCTTTAATAAGGAACATATTTTGAAAAAAACATGGATGCCCTGGACTGAAGATGTACTCAAAGAAATACCTTTAAATAATTTATTAGATCATATGATATTTGAGGGTAAAAAACTCTATTTGTTAAAAAAAATAATGCCCAATATTCAAGATTCTGTATTGTATGAATTCACACCTGAACAAGTAAAATGGTGTGAAAACAATAAGATGGATATCTGGTCTTTTCTAAATGACAAAGAATATATTCAATCCACAAAAAGAAATGAGATAATGCGTTATGTGAGTCCAAGTCCAACTTCTCCAGGAATGCCTAAGGCTTCACCCGGTAGAGCAGCAGTTTATATTGGTTTAGATATTGTACGAAGCTATATGGAAAATCATCCGGAATACAAATTAGATGATCTCATTAAGGAGGAAAGTGCGCAGAAAATTTTAGATGAGGCGAGGTACAAACCAAAGAACGGGTAAACCTGAATTATTAATTTGGCTTTTTATTAATAGCCATTTAAGATCTTTTTTCGCACTTGTCTACCGATTTGTAATTTCAATATCCAGGTAGAATTCTTTCACATCGAATTTAATTGCATTCAACCCTGTTTTAGAACTACACAACAACTGACTTCCATCGGCCTTTTAAAAAATAATACCAGGCCAAAAGTGCAAGAAGTGATTCTGAAATTGGTATTGCAAGTACTGCACCTGCATAATTCAATTCCATATAATCTGCAAGAAAATAAGCCAGTGGAATTTGGATTAACCAAAAGCAAACTAAATTGATCAAGGTGGGAGTTTTAGTGTCCCCCGCTCCATTTAATGCCTGTGTCATAACCATTCCTATACCATAAAAGACATATCCATATCCAAAAATTCTTAATGCTTCAGCGCCTTTAGCAATAATCAATTCGTCAGCACTAAAAATTCTTATAATTGGTTCTGCAAAAAAAACAAATAGAATCATAACGCTAAGCATAAATAGTGCGTTGAATTTTGCAGTAAGATAAACACTTTGAACAGCGCGATCAATTTTTTTAGCACCGAGATTTTGTCCTACCAAAGTAGCTACTGCGTTACTCATTCCCCAGGCTGGAAGAATAAAAAATACAATACAACGTATGGCAATTTGATAACCCGCAGAGGAATTGGTTCCACCGATTTCAGCGATTAATCTTGCAATGATAATCCAACTCCCAGAGGCGATAATAAATTGAAATGCTGCAGGCCAGGCAACGTCAAAAATATGTCGAATGAGTTTCCATGCAGGAACAAATAATTTTTTATTTAATTGAATAATGCCTGATTTTCCAAATAAATATTTGCATTGATACAAAACCCCAGTACCTCTGCCAATTACAGTAGCAATTGCTGCGCCCTTTAAGCCGAGAAAATGTATTAAGATTGGACATAGAATGATATTGATAATGCTTGCTAACCAAAGACTGCGCATGGCAATTGCAGCATTCCCAGCACCTCGAAATATTCCATTGATTAAAAATAGGAGTACGATTACAACGGATCCGCCCAACATAATTCTTGCAAAAGAAGCGCCTTCTCTCGCTACTTCCTTTGAAGCATTCATCAACAATAAAATATCTTCAGCATAAAATAATCCAATCATACTGAAAATAAAAGTTATAACCAATGAAATCAAAATTGACTGTGCAGCGGCATGTGCTGCTGAATCAGGATCTTTTTCTCCAATCCTTCTTGCTATTACAGCAGTCGCAGCCATGCTCAAGCCAATCGCCATAGAATAAACAATTGTTATTACTGATTCAGTAAGACCAACCGTTGCAATTGCATTTGGACCTAATTTTGAAACAAAAAAAATATCTACAACAGCAAAAACACTTTCCAGACTCAATTCAAGAATCATCGGTACCGCAAGAAGAAAAACAGCTCTTGGAATGCTTCCTTCTGTATAATCATGAATATCCCCTCTTAAGGCTTGCTTGAAAAGTGAAATAAAATTATTAATTTTTTGAAGGCGACTCATTGGATGCAAAGTTATACCGATTTGAATTATTTTTTAGCCTAAAAGTAGGATATTGACCCAATCGAGTAATATAACTTTCAAATTATAACAACACTATTAATACTTATTGCTTAAATTATTGCAAATTAAATGGTATTAAATTAAACTTTAACTTCAGCAAGAATTTTTTTTGTCAAGAAAGAAAAACCAATGGCAGTAAGTATGCAAACAGTAAAAATAAAAATCCACAAATAATAAAATCCAAAGTGATCAGCAATAAAGCCACCTATCAATGGTCCTGATATATGTGCTGCACTATAAGCTACAGTATACAGAGAAGCATATTGACCGCGATTAGAATCATTGGTTCTATTCATCCAAAAACTCATCATAAAAGGCATAGAAAAAATTTCTCCGGCAGTGAAGAAAAGACAAGACATAACAGAAATAAAAATTGCATTAGCAAGAGTAGTATTCAGTATTAAAAAGGAACTTCCTGTAAGTATTAATCCAAAAATAATATAATTCAACTCATTCCTTTTACCGGTTAATGAACTTATTATAACCATTTCAAAAAGTGCTATGAGTAATCCATTCATCGCAAAAATCCAACCTACCTGTTGTTCAACTAGGAATAAATTTTTTCTGAGATAAACAGGATAGGTAGAAAAGATTTGAAAAAAACAAACCGCAAAGAAAAAAGATAAAACAACAAATAAAAGAAAAGTTTTATCCTTGAGAGCAGAGTCTTCTTTTAATTTCTGAAGAGGAACATGAACTTTATTTGAAGATTTGGGCCTGACAAAAAGATATAAAAAAAATGCAGAAACTATATTAGTTGCACCATCAACCCAAAACAACAATTCATAGTTTATAGAAGCTAAAATTCCTCCAAGAGTAGCACCCAAAGCCCATCCAAGATTTGTAGCAAGTCTAACTAAAGATGAGCTGCGTGCACGATTTTCTGCAGAACTATATAGCCCAATAGCAGCCATGTTTGCCGGTCTAAATGCTTCATTCACCAGAGCAAGTACAAAGGTCATTATGCAAATCCAATGATATTCTCTAAGTTGACCAAGTATGAAGAAAGATATTCCACCTAAAATAAGTGTTGACAACTGCACTTTATAATGACCAAGTTTATCGGTTAATTTTCCACCAATCAAGGCACCAATAATTGCACCTAAGCCAAAACAGGTCAGGACAAATCCAGCCTTTGTAAGACTAACTTGTAAAGTCTGTGTCATATACATAGACATAAAAGGGACCACCATAGTACCGGATCGGTTGATCAAGGTTATCAGTGACAATAACCATATAGATGGATTTAATCCTTCAAAAGACCCTTTGTATAATTTGAAAATTGAAGAGATCATTACAACCAGCTAACAATCAGAACTATTATTGGTTTATTATATGTAAAAAAGTAATTATTTATTTTATTTTTACGAGTAAATTATTTTAATGTCGCAATCACTTGTATTGTTATCTATACTTCTTTTGTACTTTCTATTGTTGATTGGGATTTCATATTTAACAAGTAAGGACAATTCTAACGATACTTTTTTTAAGGCAAATAACAATTCAAAATGGTACATCATTGCTATTGGAATGATTGGTTCATCGTTATCCGGAGTAACTTTCATTAGCATTCCTGGTGTTGTGGGTACAAGTGGAGCTAATCAGAATTTTTCTTATTTGCAAATGGTTTGGGGATATCTAATAGGATATATGATCATTGCAAATGTTCTAATGCCAATTTATTATCGATTTAATGTTACTTCTATTTATGAATATTTGGCCTCAAGACTTGGAAATAGTTCTTATAAAACCGGTTCAGCATTTTTTTTATTATCCAGATTAATTGGCTCTTCTTTTAGAATGTATATTGTTGCGATGGTTATGCATCATTTTATTTTTTCAACTTTTGGATTTCCTTTTTGGTTGACTGTATTAATATCTATTTTTTTAATTTGGGTATATACTTTTAGAGGCGGAATCAAAACAATTGTAATAACAGATTTATTTCAAACCATCTGCATGATAAGTTCCTTGATTCTTACCATTTACTTTTTAGCAGTGCAATTTGATGTGAGTATAATTGGTTTTTTTGAAATGACTCTTTCTTCTTCCTATGGAAAAATATTTTACCTAGATTCAGGTTGGAATGATTCCAATTATTTTTTTAAGCAGGTTATAGGAGGTATGTTAATAGCATTAGTAATGACCGGACTTGATCAGGATATGATGCAGAAAAACTTAACCTGTCGCAACCTGAAGGAAGCACAATTAAACATGTTCAGTTTTTCAATCTTGTTATTTTTTGTAAACTTTGCATTTCTTGCACTAGGTGCAGGATTATATTTGTTTGCTGCAAAGGAGGGTATAGAGATTCCGATTAAGTCTGACCAATTTTTTCCAATGATAGCATTCAATTATCTTACGGGTGCTGGAAGCATTTTATTTTTGCTTGGTTTAACTGCTTCTAATTATGCAAGTGCAGATTCCGCCTTAGCCTCATTAACAACTTCATTTTGTATAGACTTTTTTAATTTTAAAAGGAGCAACCGTTCTGAAGAAGAGAAAAAAAGAATAAGGACCTGGGTGCATTTATTTTTTTCGTTCATGATTTTTGTTGTTATAATTATTTTTTATGCTTTAAATAACGATGCAGTAATTAATAAAGTTTTTCAATTTGCAGGATTAACTTATGGGCCAATTTTAGGGCTGTTTAGTTTTGGTATTTTGACAAAAAGAAAAATTATTTATTCGAAGTTGGTACCTATTATTTGTATTTTTTCACCAATACTAACATATTTTATAAATAATAATTCTCAAATGTGGTTAGGTGGATTTACTTTTGGCAATTTATTAGTTGCTTTAAATGGAGCCATTACTTTTGTTGGACTTATGATGATCTCCTCAAAAAATTAGTCATGTTAGAGTATAAGCAAATTACTGAATCTGATTCAGCTTACCACGATCTTGAACAGAAATCCGCAATGGAATTATTGATTGGCATAAATTCTGAAGATCAGAAAGTAGCTCTTGCGGTAAAAGATTGTATACCAGATATCGAAAAATTAGTACTTGAGATAGTAAGCAAATTAAATGAAGGTGGAAGATTATTTTATATAGGCGCTGGAACAAGTGGTAGACTAGGTATATTAGATGCATCTGAATGTCCTCCAACGTATGGTGTTTCACCAGACCTAGTAATTGGTTTAATAGCAGGTGGAGATAGCGCTATTCGCACTGCAGTGGAAGGAGCTGAAGACAGTAAAACACAGGCATGGATGGACCTTGAAAATTATTCAATAGATTCCAAAGATATTGTAATAGGGATTGCAGCAAGTGGAAAAACACCATACGTTGTAAATGGATTAAGACAATGTCAGGAAAATGGAATAAGAACTGCTTGTATTACATGTAATCCAAATAGTCCAATAAATTTGTTCTCAGATCACAGAATTGTTCCAGTTGTAGGTTCTGAATTTGTAACTGGCAGTACAAGAATGAAATCAGGAACTGCTCAGAAGATGATTCTAAATATGATCAGTACAAGTACAATGATTCTACTTGGTCGTGTATTAGATAATAAAATGGTTGATATGAAGTTGAACAATACCAAACTATGGGAAAGAGGCATAAGTCAAATTACAGATAGGTTTAAAATTTCAAATGACGAAGCTATAGTACTTCTACATAAATATCAGAGTGTTAGAACTGTAATAAATTTTTTAAAAGAATCTACTAATCCTTAAACCAATTTGCATACATCTGATAGTTTGATGCAGTTCTTTCAATTAAAAATTGAAAATTTTCTTTATCCAAAAGTTTTAATTTTCTGGCGGGAACTCCAGTGTAGATATAACCACTTTCTAATTCAGTATTCTCAGGAATTAGTGCACCAGCTCCAACGATTACAAAGGAGGGAATTTTTACATGGTCCATAATAATAGCACCCATTCCAATCAATACATCTGAAGAAATCTGACATCCATGAATAATTGCATGATGTCCAATGCTCACGCGATCTCCAATTTCAGTAATTGATTTTTGATAGGTACAATGAATAAGTACACCATCTTGAATATTAACTTCCTTTCCAATTCTTATGGAATTGACATCACCTCGAATAACTGCATTAAACCACACACTACAATTTTCAGACATAATTACGTCTCCTACTATTGTTGCATTCTCAGCTATAAAACAGGATTCTGGAATAACTGGAGTAAATCCTCGAACTGATTTTATAATCGGCATAGTTATTATTTTAGTGGCTTAATCTTGTAGCCTTCCTTTTTTAAAAGATTTAATACCCCATCATCACCTCCTAAGTGACCAGCACCTACAGCGAAAAGACAAGGACCATCAGCCATAGCAGAAGATAGAATAGGAATCCAGGATTTATTTCTATTCTTTAACATCATATCCATATAAGGTTTAAGGGATTCCTCAGAGGTCTCAATGGTAGATGATAACTTATTTATGTTTTGGGACTTATAAAATTCTATTAAACCCTTCATTGAATCATCAGACTTTTTGTCGTCTGTTTTGAATGACTCAGCCAAACTCTTTGCCTGAACTTCGTAAGGTATAGAATCAAATATGCTTAACTGAAATTCCATTGTTTCAATTCCTTTTAATGGAATATTTTTTTCATTGGCCATACTTGTAAATTCCATTTCATAGGACTTCATATTGTCCATGTCACCGCCAACTGTTTTTTCTGAACCCATTGTAGTTAAAGCACTTAAAAACAAGGGCTTCATTTTTTCAAAAATAATCATGGGCAATCCCATCTCTTCAATTTTCCCCTTTACTAATTCATAATCTGACTTAGGAAGTAGATCAGAAAGCTTAACATTGTTTTTCATATAACATTTATCCATGATAGACATCAGATTGGACATGTCATTCATTTCATTCATATCCAATTCCAGATATAATGTTTTGGATTTATCAAATGCTTTTGAAAAATCTTTAGGCAAAAAGTAATCTTCTTTTGGAATGATATGTATTGTGCCAAACAAGTAAGAACTTTCTTTTAGGTTCTTTCCACTTATTTCCCATAACAATGCATTTTCAAGTACGACTTGGGAAAATGACTTAATTTGTAAAAGTAGTAGTGAAGCAAATAAAACTATTTTTCTCATAAGTTAAATATTCAATACTAAAAAGAATCAATTCATGAAAAAGTTCAAAAAAATAAATATTTAAGATTTTCTTATCAGATATACACCAACTAAGATACCCATAATACAGAATAAATGAACCATATGCAGTGATTCGCCGTCTAGAATTCCCCAGAATAATGCCACAATTGGAATCAAGAAAGTCACTGAACTGCTAAACAATGGGGTTGTCATTTGAATCAGTTTATAATAAATGACTTGGGCAATTGCTGTCCCACAAACACCTAAAATAATTAAGGAGATCAGTGGTGTAGCATTGGTGTTATTAAAACTGTAATGACTCAAACGAGGAAGACAAAAAAATAAAAAAGCCATTAGTCCGGCAATACTTACTGAGATATAGGATAAAGGCAGTGAAGGGACATCCTGTAATTTATTTTTTACTAAATTAATATTAAATCCATAGCTTAAGGTAGCAAGCATAATTAGCAAAGCGTAAGAATTGAATATAATTCCGTTTTCTGATCTTTCAAATGCCAATAACATGGCACTGATTAATCCAATTAAAAGTCCAGCAAATTGAGAAAACTTATATATGGATTTAAAAATTAAAATCGAAAAAACAAAAGCAAATGCTGGAGTTAAGGCATTCAGTAATCCAGCCACTCCACTGGCAACTTTTTCTTGAGCAAGACAAAATAAATATGCAGGAATAAACATTCCAAACAATGCAGCATAAAAGGTATAAATAAGTTTATCCTTTGGAATTAACTTAAAATATTTAATTGCTAAAAATAAAAATAATATTCCTGCAGACATCAATCGAATAGTTGCAGCTTCAATAAATCCAAATCCTAATAATCCCTTTTTAATTAAAATAAAACTGCTACCCCAAATGACTGAAAGAACGGCTAATAAAATCCATTTTAAAAATGATGATTCTACAGAAACTGATTTAGAAATTGAATTATTCAAGTAAATTAATTTTCAATTCAAGCAAAGATAGCGAAATTGAGGAATAATTGGCAGGTAGCAATTCAGGATGTGCTGCTTGAGAATCGCCCAAATGTTGAAAATTAAATTTCAAATAATATTCTCTTATTTTAATATTGTCTGACCAAGTATCCATTCTAATAAATTTTCTATGGCATTTAATCGCAAATGAAACGATCCAAGGAATTAAGTGTTCTAGTATTTTTTCAGGATATTCTTTATTTGCCACTATTCTATGAAGATATATTGAATTGTTGTTGTCTCTTATACCCCAGACAGCATAATCGTTGTACAATAATTTGAACGAAGCAACAATTCCATTACCCACAGTCATTTTCCAAACTTCACCTTTTTCTATTTCTTTGGCTATAGTTTCCTTGTCTATACTTATCCAGGAATTATTGGAATTTTTTATTTGAAACTCAATGGCTTTTTCATGTAGATTATAAACTGTTTCCAAATCTCCAAAATTGCATAAGCAAAAGTTCATAAATAGAATCTTCAGTTTAGCTAGCTATTGAAAGTTCATTTACTGTTTCAATTGAAGTCTTGCGAATAGAATTAAATCCGCCTTCTATTTCGAGAAAGTTATGAATACCTTTTGCCTTTAGTATACTTGCAGCAATCATACTTCTATATCCAACAGCACAATGAATAATATAATTATCCTTTTCATTTAGACTATCAGACCAATCTTGAATGTTTGCTAAAGGCAAATTTTTAGCATTTTTAATATGTGATGTACGAAATTCATTTTCTTTGCGAATATCAATTATTTGGTATTCCTTTCTGTCTGACATCTGTTCAAATTGTATTGAAGTAATTCGATGTACATGTTCTGTTTTTTTATTGGCAATTAGCCAAGACTCAAAACCACCTTCTAGGTAACCAATTACCGCATCAAATCCAACTCGACTTAATCGCAATAAGCATTCCTCTTCTCTGCCAATTTCTGAAACTAGTATTAACTTTTGATTGGTTTTACCAATTATTGAGCCAACCCAAGGTGCAAAGTCTCCATTTAATCCAATGTTCAATGAACCAGGAATATATTTAAGAGAAAATTGATCAGCGGGTCTGGTATCTAGTATTAGAATACTTGGATCTTTTAAAAATTGTTCTAAAGTATCTGTATCAATTGCTTTTTTGCTGTGTTTTAAAATTTGTTGAAAAGGTGAATATCCAGATTTATTTAAAAGAACATTATCTTTAAAATATGCTGGCGGTGAAGTTAATCCATCCAATACTTCAATTATGAATTCTTCTCTTGACATATTAGATCGTAAAGCATAGTTAGTTTTTAATTGATGATCTAATGTTGAAAATGTTTCGCGGCTCATATTTTTTCCACAAGCACTTCCGGCACCATGCGCAGGATAAACCATAATATGAGGAGGGAGGGTCATCAATTTGTTTCTCAAGGAATCGAATAACATTCCTGCCATATCTTCCTGTGTTATTGCATCTACTTGTTGGGCAAGATCAGGTCTTCCAACATCTCCAATAAAAAGTGTATCTCCAGTGAATACAGAATGTTCCTTTTTATTTTCATCTAACAACAAGTAAACCGTACTTTCCATGGTATGACCCGGTGTATGAATAGCTTTTATTTTGCAATTTCCAAATTCAAAGAATTGACCATCAATTGCATGAATGCATTCATGTTCAAAATTTGCATTGGGTCCGAAAATGATCGCGGCCTTAGTTAATTCACTTAAATCAAAATGTCCTGATACAAAATCTGCATGATAATGCGTTTCAAATATGTACTTTAATTTGACATTGTCCTTTTTAAGTTTATCCAAATATGGCTGTGGATCTCTAAGCGGATCAATAATTATTGCTTCACCATTTGAGACGATATAATAAGTCCCCTGGTAAAGACAGTTAGTATAAATTTGTTCAACTCTTAAATTTTCCATAAAATATTTTGATCCGTCAAACAAAATTAATTATTTAATGTTAAGATTACCAAACAAATAATAAAACATGATGAATAGAATGATATTGTTAATATTAGTAATTCATTCAGTGGTGGGTTGTGCTCAATCACCAAAACACATTACTGAGGAGAAAACTAACACCTTAGCAGCGGAACAAGTTCAAAATTCAACCGTAAGTTTAGATACTTCCTGGGATGTAAAGATACAGAAATCTAAGGAAGAATGGAAAAAACTACTCACTCCGGAACAATACTACATAACCCGCGAAGAAGGAACCGAAAAGCCATTTACGAGTGAATATAATGACAACCATGATGAAGGAGTATTTGTGTGTGTGTGTTGTAATAATCCTTTATTTAGTTCAGCAGCAAAATTTAATTCTGGAACTGGTTGGCCAAGTTTTTTTGATTATTATTCTCGCAAGAGCCTTGATATAGCACAGGATAATACAATGGGAATGAGTCGTGATGCATTAACATGCAAGCGTTGTGATGCGCATTTAGGACATGTCTTCAATGATGGACCTAAACCAACAGGTCTGAGATATTGCATTGATGGGCTTGCATTACATTTTGTACCAAAATCAAATGCGGCTCTTACAGACAAGATTCAAAAAGCAACTTTTGCAGCAGGATGCTTTTGGTGTGAAGAAGAATTGTTTGAACAGCTAGATGGTGTTAAAGAAGTCATTTCAGGATATTCAGGAGGAACGAAACTGGATCCTAGTTATGAAGAAGTGGGTTCAGGTACAACAGGTCATGCAGAGTCCTTTGAAATTAGCTATGATCCTAAAATTATTAAGTATTCAGATTTACTTAAGGTCTACATAGCGTCTATGGATCCAACCCAAGTTAATGGTCAGGGACCTGATCATGGATCTCAATATAGATCAATAATTTTTTATCGAAATACAGAGGAAAAAACAATGGCAGAAAATTATTTAAAAGAGCTCAGTAACTCTGGAAAATACAGTAAGCCATTATCTATAGAGATTGTTAGCTATTCAAAATTCTGGAATGCTGAAGATTACCATCAGGATTATATTAAACACCATCCTGAGAATAGTTATGTTCAACATGAATCACTGCCGAGAATAAAAAGAGCTAAAGAAAGAGTCCCGGAATATTTTAAAAAGTAAATTATTCGTAAATAGAAAAGAAATTTGACCCTTATCTAAAATGGGCAACTGATGAAAATGATTCACCCATTAATAATTCGTTTTTTATAAATGGAATTGAACTAATAAATGACTGGTGTCTTTTTTGCCCATAGTATTTTCTATAATTGCATTTATTCCAATCCCTCCATTTGAGAACACTTTTGGTGCATTACAAGAACGCATATAAGATTCAAGATTCGGTATAGATAATCTCATGGTTTTAAAAGCACATGTAGTTAAAGGTGAACAATCCGATTGACTTTCAATTTTTCCATCTATAGCTAATCCTACTCCTATAGGACCTGAACAAGTTAAGCCAAAACCACCCGATATGGAAATGCACTTTATGCCACACATGGTATCCGTAGCACTAACAAATACGGATGTAGAAGTAGAATCAGTAAGTGTAGCATTAATAGCTATATTAGGATCCGGAATTATGCTGATTGAACTCGTCATTGTTCCATTGCTATGATTCACCGCTTGGGCAAATTCCCATCTAATTTGTGTGTTACAGCCGGTTGTTGCCGGTTTAATAAGAGCTGGATCGTTGCAGGGAATACAGCAAGCCGAAATAAGACTTAAAACTACAAGACTAAGCCAAAAATTTGCATTATTATTTTTCATTGGTCGAAAGTTTAGGTTTGTAAATTTAACAACATTCTTAATATTTATTTAAAATTATTTTTCCATCCCTTTTATAACCTTGATAAGCTATATCCAAACTTAGGTTAGGGATAATTAGTTACTGGCTTTATTATACCGCTTATAAATATAAATAGTCCAATTCACACTTCTTGTTCTTGGATTTTTTATATTTATTTAGCGGCATTAACCATTGTAGTTTTATAAATTGGTTTGGACCAATTTATAAATACAATTGGTATTACTTATTCAATGAGTTGCAAATACATAAGGATCGTGATACTTTATTATAAGCCTTCCTTTTATTTCGATTCTATTTAAGTTCAATTCTTGAGAGGCTTTTTTGTGAACTATTAATTGAGAATTTGTTGAAATTTTCAAGCGTGCGTAGTTACCTAATTCTAAAGATCTTACTTCTTTGACTCCTAAATATAGCTCAGGATAATTCATATAACAATATTCAAATGATGGAATACTTACATCTGTAAACTCATTGGGTACTTTGTTATTGCTCCAATTCATAGCGCAATTCCAGTCCTTTGAACGACCTGGATATCCTCCAATCCATTTTGCTTGTATTTGACCAAGAGATGATGCTATGCTGAAACAGGTAAACAGCATTAGTAAAAAGAATGATTTCATGTGATTTAGTATTTAATTGAGATTTAAATGTCCTAGATTTATTAATTAAATACCAAAATGTTATCAATCTATTCTAAAACTAAATATTGCCTTGAAGGTATTCTGTCCTTAGATAGAAATTTTACAATATATAAACCATTGTTCAATTGAGGTAAATCGATTTGTTGTTTAATAGGATTATTATATGTCCAGATAAGTTTTCCATTTAGATCGAATAGATGAATTGCGTTTATTCCTGATTTATTTAAAAATAATCGTTTACCAGAAATAAATATGGATTCTTCTAATTCATCTTTAATACCTGTAGATTCAATTACTTTAAAGTTGATTTTATCTTTAAGTTTTCCATTTACTAAATATCGAGCTTCACAATTGTTGCAAATTCCCAAGGTCTTGACATCTACGTTAGACCAATAGTAATAGTACCAAGCATCTTCAGAATGAATAAAATCGAATTGCCATACTTTATTTCCTGATTCATTAAACCATTGCATGCTACTTAAATCACCTTTTCGCAAGCCATACTCTAGATTCCAATAAGTGGCATAGTAATCTTTATTATAATCAAATTGCAAAGTATGAATTTTATGAAATCGCAAGGAATCCAAACTTGTTTGTCCAGCTTGTAAACCTTGCTTCCATACCTGAAAGGATGAATCATATGGAATTTGATCTTTCCAAAAGGAATTAGAATTACCACAAGGTCCTGAAAATGGATCTATAATTTGAAGGCTATCCCACCAAAGTTCAAAATGTAAATATGGGTCTGTACAATTGCCACTACAACCAACTTTAGCAATTAACTGTCCTTGTTGAATTACATCACCAACTTTAACCTGTGTGGAATTTTTTTTAAGGTGTGCATAATAGCTATAATAGTTTCCCGGATGCTTTATGCAAATGTAATTTCCAAAATGTTTATTGGTATCTGAAACAGTTTCCATATCGAAGAGTCCATCTTTTATAGCTGTAACAATTCCTGCATCAGCCGCCCGAATGTTTACCCCTTGTTGCATTTGTTCAAATCCACTTAGAACAAAATCTGTTCCTTGATGAGATTCATAAGTTTTACTTCCACAGAATGCGTCCAGATATTTTTGAATGCCCCAATCAACATAGTTGACAATAATAAAATCCTCACCATATTTTCCTTCTATAGGTGTAACAAATGGATTTAGAAAATGTGATTCAAGTGCTCCAACATCATTAATAAATTCCGTATTGCGCAATTCATAATTTGATGAATGGTTGTACTGATAGAATGGTGTCAGCAATGGAAACAAATTGTTTGAATAGTAAGCTTTATTGAAACATGGGGAAGAAGAAAGAAGAGAATAATCAAAATTATTTGGATTTTTAAACATAAAATAACTGATCAAGCTATTACTTATATTCCCGTACTCTTCAGTTTTTGTTGGTATGCCATCAAGAATTTTTCCGGGACCCGCAAAAATATTATTCAATTCAAACAACAATGAAGTTCCATTTTGCAATTGAATAAATGTACCATTCGATTTGTTATTTATTATTGTGTTATGACTCAGGTATAACTCATGTGATGTAGGATTATTGAGGCCTTCTTTTCCATAAGAAATTATTGCACTATTCTGAGAATTTGAACCTTGTTGAATAATATTTCCTATCAATACTGTAAAACCTCCATTAGGTAAATCTATTTCATAAGAACCTGAACCATTTTCTTCACTTAGACGATTGTAGCTAAAATAATTGTTGTGAGCTCTAGATTTAATTAGATGTCCAACTACTGCATCATGAGAATAATTGTATCTAAAGGTTAATGAATTAATATGATTGATATATAGATTGTGGCTAAGACCATCTCCATATCCGTTGCCTGCAAATTCTGAATATTCGATCAATACCTTGCTGTTCAAATTGTCTCCGGCCAGAATTCCGTCTTCATTATTGTGGAAATAACAATTTCGAACAACTAAATGGGTGCCTTCAAGCCTTATTCCAGCACCATTTTTATCGGCTACTTTGCATTCAGAAAATTCAATATTTTCAATGATCATAGAGTCCCCTTGGATTACCCAGATAGCTTTTTGGCCTGCAGCAGTTCCCTCTGCTTTTAAATGTGCTTTGCCATTTATCCCTTTAATGTATAAATGATTCGCTTTCCAAAAGCAGACGTCTTTTGCATAGATTCCCGCATCAATAATTATAGTATCTCCATGGTTCACAAGATTGCTTACTTTGGATGGCGATGTATATGTTCTGCTAGGTCCAACCAGCCAGGTATTAGCCAATAGACCTTGAAAAAACACAATATTTATTACTAATGAAATTACAATAATAAGCACCTTTTTCATGGAGAAATTATTTTTTACGAAGGTAAAAGAATTGAGCTAATTATGCTGTTAAATCTTCAAAGCAAAAAGATTTTTCTGTTTTCAATAGTTTTAGAATATTTTTATGACTCATAACACGTATAAAATGAAAAGACTAAGTTTCTTAATTGTATTTCTTTTGTTTAAGTTAGCTATAATCGCACAGAAATCTGAAACAACAATGAATTTGAATACAGAATTTTATTCTGCATTAAAATTTAGAAGTATAGGACCTGCTGTTACCTCTGGCAGAGTCGCCGATTTTGCGGTAAATCCACACAATTCAAGTGAATATTACGTAGCTGCAGCTTCTGGAGGAGTATGGAAGACAACCAACAAAGGGACAACTTTTGTTCCTATTTTTGAATCACAAGGGTCTTATTCCATTGGATGTGTAAGTATTGATCCGAATAATACTAATGTCATTTGGGTTGGATCTGGAGAGAATAACAATCAACGTTCAGTAGCTTATGGTGATGGAATATACAAAAGCGAAGATGGAGGAAAAACCTGGAAAAATAAAGGTTTAAAAACTTCTGAGCATATAGGAAAAATTATAATAGATCCAAAAAACTCAAACGTAGTTTACGTAGCAGCCTATGGTTCGGTATGGAAAGAAGGAGGCGAAAGAGGGGTATATAAATCAACTGATGGAGGCGAGACTTGGACTCTTATTAAGTTCGTGAGCAGCTATACAGGATGCAGTGAGATAGCCATGGATCCTAGAGACCCTAAGGTCATTTACGCAGCTTTTCATCAGCGCATGAGAAAGGTATTTACTTATATTGGTGGAGGACCTGAGTCTGGACTTTTTAAAAGTATGGATGGAGGACAAAACTGGAAGCAAGTCGCTGGAGGATTTCCAACTGGGGAGCTTGGAAGAATAGGAATTGCTATTAGTCCTGTCAATCCAAATATGATATTCGCAATCTGTGAATCAAAATTGAATGGAGGCATTTACAGAAGTTTAGATAGTGGAGAATCATGGGAAAAAAGATCAGGATTTGCAACTGCAGGAAATTATTATCAGGAAATTATATGTGATCCTATTAATGCGGATAGAATATTTATAACAGATACTTATTTTAAGTTGAGTAATGATGGTGGCAAGACCGTAAGCAATCTCGGAGAAATTAATAAACACGTTGACAACCATGCAATGTGGATTGATCCTTTGGATAACAATCACTTATTGGTAGGTTGTGATGGGGGAATATATGAAACGTATGATTTTGCAAAATCATGGGATTATAAATCAAATCTTCCAATTACACAATTTTATAAAGTTACCACTGACAATGCATTACCGTTTTACCACGTGCATGGAGGAACACAAGATAATATGAGTCTCGGAGGTCCAAGCAGAACTATTTCCGCCAATGGAGTATCCAATGATGATTGGTATGCTACATCAACAGGTGATGGATTTGAAACCCAAGTAGATCAGTCAAATCCTGATATCATCTTTGCGCAAAGTCAATATGGTGGATTGGTAAGATTTGATAGAAAGAATGGGGAAATGTTATATATAAAACCCGTTGAAGGAGAAGAAGATTCTGCATTAAAATGGAATTGGGATTCCCCCTTATTAATCAGTCAATTTGATAATAAAAGAGTTTACTTTGGTTCGAACAGACTTTACAAAACTGATGATCGAGGCAATAACTGGAAAGTTATTAGTCCTGATTTAAGTAGAAAAATAGACCGCAATAAATTGGAAATAATGGGCAGAGTTTGGCCGGTTGATGCTGTAGCAAAGAATACCAGTACGGATATTTTTGGTCAAACAACCAGTATTGCAGAATCAAAGTTTGATGAAAATATGTTGTGGGTTGGAACAGACGATGGATTGGTCCAACTTACTGTGGATGGAGGTAAAAGTTGGAAGGCAATAGATAATATAATTGGAATTCCAAAACAATCTTATGTGCATCAGATAATTTGCTCACTGTTCGATAAAAATACCGCATATGTATGTTTTAATCATCATCGATATGGAGACTTTAAACCTTATATCGTAAAAACAACTGATGCTGGAAAAACCTGGAAATCATTAAGCTCTAATCTTCCAGAAAGAGGTAGTGTTTATAGTATTGCAGAGGATCACATAGATCAAAATTTATTATTTGTAGGAACGGAATTTGGATTATTTTTTAGCAACAATGGTGGAGAACAATGGATAGCACTTAAATCTGGTTTGCCAACCATTGCAGTTCGGGATATTGAAATCCAAAGAAGAGAAAATGACTTAGTACTTGCAACTTTCGGTAGAGGTTTTTATATTTTAGATGACTATTCATTACTAAGAAATGTCAAGAAGGATGATTTGCAAAAAGAAGCTATAATTTATCCAATCAAAGATGCCTTAATGTACATTCCTTCCTTCCGACATGGGCTTAGAGGTAAAGGTCACTTAGGTAGCAACTATTTTATTAGTCCTAATCCCGAACCTGCAATTACTATATACTATTATGTTAAGGATGAAATAAAAAAGTTAAAAACTATTCGAAAGGACTTTGAAAAATCTAAAATTGATAAAAAAGAATCTGTCTTTTATCCAAGTTTTGATAGTTTAAGAAATGAAGACAATCAATTGGATCCATTTATTTTATTTACTATCAAAGATGCATCAGGGAAAATAGTTAGACATCTTAAAGCTGAAGCGAACAAGGGCCTGCAAAAAATATCTTGGGATATGCGAGGTCCTGTTCCTGATCCGGTAACCGACAGAACCCCACCCGCAGAAGATGAGTTATTTTCATCCAATCAACAAGGTCATTTATTAAATCCTGGAAGGTATACTATTCGAATGTCAAGATACATCGATGGAATTTTATCTGAGATTGGAAATGAACAATCATTTCAAATTAAAATGTTAAACAACAGTTCAATACCAACTCCTAATTTTACTGAAAATATTGATTTCTATACAAAAATCGACCGTTTAAGTAAAGCAGTTTCCGCTGTGAATGACCTTGCAGGTCAGATGAAAAATAGAATTAATAATATTAATCTTGCAATTATGGATGTCAACGAAGCTCCAGCTTCGATGTTTGAAAGATCGAATAAACTGAGATTGAAATTATTAGAAAACACAATAGTATTGCAAGGAGATCCAAGTCTAAGAAGTCGTGAATTTGAAACCAAGAGCACAATTAACGATAGAATTGGAACTATTCAAAATTCTCTATATGGAACAACAAGTGAAATTCCAGGATTTTACAAAGAATCTTATGAGATTGCCTCAAGACAATTTTCTAATGTATTAAAAAATCTAAAAGATATAGATGGCTCAATCTCAAATTTGGAAAAAGAATTAGAAATGAACAAGGCGCCATATACTCCGGGAAGATGGCCTGAATGGAAATAAATTAAAAATTAATATCATTGTGATGAATAGAATTATTTTTTTTTCAAGTTTGGTTTTCAAGTCCTGCTTTATATTATTATTTTTATTATTTGATTTAAAAATTAAATCACAAAATTTAATAAGCAATCCGGGATTTGAAAAATGTGAACTTTGCGGTCGATTTGGAAATCAAGGAGTTGAATTTAATTATTTGGATGGTGCTAATAATCCCGTTGATTGGTTTGGTGTGACAGAAGGATCTTCAGACATTAGAAGTACTTTGCCATATATGGGAAAAAGGCATGGGGGATTTTTTAGTTTTGGCAAATTTGAATATCTTGGTAATGTACTTACAATGCCACTGGAACCCGGTGCAGAATATCAATTTAGCTTTTGGTTAGAAGTAGAAGAAGCCGGGAGTTATTCTTTGGATGAAATTGGAGTATTTATTCATAAGGGTTTGCCACACTATTCAGGCTTAAAATATCTTGGAGAAAAACTCACTCCAAATTTTACTACACCTGATGGTGAATATCTTCCAGTAAATAAATATAAACAATATAGTTTTAATTATAAAGCATGCGGAGGAGAAGATCATGTAATTATTGGGAGATTTTCAAATTTAGGAAAAAATGACACCATGTTTATCGGAAAAGGCAGACCAAGTTCGGTGTATCCATATACTTATGTTGATGATGTGGAGTTAATAAAAATAAAAAATGCAGCTGATCTACTTTTACCTGATCTGATAAGTCTGTGCAAAGATGAAAAAATAAGAATCGGAATCATTCCAGGTTACCAAATGGTTAAATGGAGTAATGGAGAAACCGGAGACAGTATAGAACTTAAGTCAAGTGACACAAAAATATACGTTGAAGCAAAGTTCGACGAAAATTGTCCTGCAATTTTGGACAGTGTAATCATAATTACAAAACCAAATATTCTAGATGAAGTAGATTTAATCCCAGATACTATTTGCCTTAGCGAAAATTTGAAAATTCAAATTTCTAATACAAATTATTCTACTTACTTATGGAATACCGGAAAAATGGATTCAATATTAGAAGTTAAAGACACAGGATCATATTCAGTCATAGCTTATTCTACATGTCATGAGGTTAGGGATAAAACTGTAGTTGTTTCTGACATTCCAATAAATAATCTATTTCAATTCCCAAATATATTTTTGCCAAGTGAAATGGAAAATAATAAATTTGCTCCAATAGTACTTAAAGATTATTTAGATAAGATCAGCAATTATAAGCTGAGTATTTTTAATCGTTGGGGCTCAGTAGTTTTTGAAACGAATGACATTCATCAAGCATGGAATGCAGACGACAAAATAGCAGTAGACACCTACATTTATAGTGTAAATTGCAGTCTTCAAAATTGTAATAGGAATCAGAATTATAACGCAAAAGGCACTGTGACATTGATAAGGTAGTTATTAAGTTATGATTAAATTTTGTGGTATTTATTTTTTTGCATTGATCACAATTAATCTTAGTGCTCAATTTGTAGAAATTAGAAATGGCTTTTTTTACTTGGGAGAGCAAAAATTTCTTCCCATGGTAATGAATTATACAGTAAGCATAAGGCATGAAAATGACAGTATATATTGGGCTTCACCTGCAATGTCCTATTACACACGACCTGAAGTAATTAATTGCAAGGACGAGAAAGTTTGTTTTGATCAAATGGTATCTGATTTTCAACTTATAAAATCTTATGGATTCAATACATTGAGAATAGTTGATTTTGAATTCGGGATTAAGAATGGAAATGAGTTTACAGATAGGCCTTATACCTTGGATATATCCTATTATTATGGACCACTTAAATTTCATGAGTTTGTGGCGCCTTTTGAAGATCATTTTAAAATATTAGATAAAATAATTCTAGCTGCCAATACTGTAAACCTTAAAATAATACTTGTTACAGGTGGCAAGGAAGTACACAATTTCCCTTATGATGAAGATTACAATATCTATTTGCAATACTTAGCGCATCGGTATCAAAACGAATCTTGTATCCTGGCCTATGATCTATTGAATGAACCATCCTATTTTCATAAAGTAAAAACCAAGGCTGATGCTTATTATCTGGTTCATAAATGGTGCAGTTCCATAAGGCAAAATTCAAAAAAGCAACTTATAACAATAGGACTCACCGGTGCGAATACAATATATGACTGGGATCCAATAATGTTTGATTTAGATTTTGCCTCATATCATTTATATCCTGATAAAAATGGTGGATTGGAAGACTATTATAATAATTTATATTGGTTATCGAAAAACAAATCCAAACCTTGGATAATAGGTGAAACAGGATTTGCAGCTAGCAGTATACCTTCAGGAAAAAAGAACGATGGGAACCTTGTTGAACAATCTAAATTTCTAACTAAAACTTTCCGAAATTGTTTGGACTGTGGAGGTGCAGGATATTCTTGGTGGCAGTTTCATGATGTAGCCTGGAGCGTTGATTATGGGATGTTAGATAGTTTTAATCAGGTAAAGCCATTTGCAAAATTATTTAAAGATTTGGCAAACTATGTTCCCAATCTAGAAAACTGCAAGCAACCCATTGAATTTTACGATCCCAAACTTGAGAAAAAGAAATCTTATTCAGGTAAAATATTAAATCAGAATAATGAACCTATTCCCAACGCAATAATTCGTGCAAGCACAAACTCAGGTAGTTCAAGTATAAGTTATTCTAAAGAGGATGGATCATATACTATTTATAACAAAAATAAAATAACTGCTGTGCATATCGCTGCATCTGGTTATGAACCTATCACAAAAATCATCATCTTGTCATTTCCAACAATTAAATTAAAGCCGATCGAAGTAAATGAAGAAATTCTAACAAAGCGAATTGTAAAGAATAATCTAGAATATTGTTTGGTTTGTTCAAAAAGAACCTATGATATTTGTATAACTGAATGTGGACAGAATAAAAATTGTACTAAGGCATGCAAAAAACTTTATTCTCAAAATAAAAAAGATTGTAAGAAATATAAATTTACTTCAAAATTAATCTAAATGTCTTATTAATATCACTTATGACATTAATCGATAAATATTTTTCCGCTAGCTATCCTAGCTTTTCCAGAATTTAATTGAAAGATATATAATCCATTTGGTAGATTTGAACAAGTAAAATGCTGTTCTTCTAGATTAGTACTCAGTTTTTTTCTTAATAATTCTCTTCCTAGAAGATCAAATAATCTAATCATTGGCTTATTGGTTTGATTCCAATTGGCAAGGATTACTATTTCTTCGGATTGCCTATAGTAATAGATATTGGCTTGAATATCGTCTGATGGAATATCCAATATCCTTGTTCTGATATTGCTATCACAGGGATAAGTATTATCTATACGGTAATGAGGAAAGTTTGGAATGTTGATTCCGTTGCGATAAGGAAGCATTATTCCTTGTTCTACAAAGTTACAGGCTTTTCCTTTTCGATCAGGACTGTTAATAACATGCATACATGTTACACTTCCAGGGGTGTTCATATATATCCTGCAATCCGGACCAAGTAATAAATTGTAGTAAGCACTTGATGTTTTAGATATTGGACATAGATTTCCAGAATAATGAGAAATGTGTTCTATTATTCGTGATGTATCCTTTTCCTCCAAATCAATCTGATACAAATCATAAAGCGATGTTGTGTAAGCAAATTTACTGTTTGGACTAAATGCTAAACCACCACCAGTTAAACTATCTTGTATAACAATCTTTCTATAATTACTTAACAAACCTGTGGATCTATCAAAATCATAGATATTTAAATCATTATATGGATCATACCAGGCATACTTCTTACCATCGGGACTAAACGCTGAAGTGCCATTGCCACTACCGTAAAAATTATAATTTTTATAGTTACCCATTGACTGGATACCTACTTGATATATAGTATCTTCATTAACTAATATTCGAACAAATTGATGACTCATTAATTTTTTTAATATTATCCACCAGGATTTCTTATCAACATGTTTACAGGATTTTAAGCCATAAAGTGCAAATGTATCTTCCAAAATTACTCTATTTGAAATTATAACTTCTGCTTCATTATTGTTACTATCTAGATCAATCTTTGAGTGAAGCAGATATTTATCGTAGGTAATTCCGTCAATACTATCAATTGGTAAACGGAGACCTCTATCAACTAGCATTAGATAATGTACAATTTTGCTTGATGAAAAATCCGGAAGAAATATCGAATTCCCCGATACTGGTTCCCCCAAATAACAATTACCTCCTTTTATTCTTGAATAATTAAATAGACTATCTCCTCCCTTTACTCTTCTGTCGAATTGATTCGCCATAAAACATTCATTGGCATATAATTTTAAATTACCATCTTTATCACAGTAAGAAGCATCTGCTCCAGTTAAGTGCATCTCCCTTGAATGCTTTTTTATCTGAAAAGGATTCTGATTGAAATCGAAATCAAATCCACCATATCCCAGATTAGAATCAATTAATTCACTCCGGTAACCAAATAACCATATGTAGTCATTTTTCTGTGCTATAGTTTCTGATATTATTATAGAACTTATTAAAAATAAAAACCTCTTCATATTCTAATAATAAAAAATTCAGATAAGTTGTAAATATAATTAAAACTTATCTGATTTATCTTATTCAAATGGATTTCTAAAGTATGGATTTTGAAAATATGAAGTATCTGTTAGACAATTTAAAAAAGATATTATAGCTTTTCTTTCAGAATCATGAAGTTTAAATTTTTGCATTCTTCCATCTGTTAAAGGATGTTGACTTCCATCTCCGATACAATTTCCATAAGTTACTTGGCGACCCTGTCTCTCGTAATTTAAAAGTACTTTATTTAAATCTTCCTCACTGCCGTCATGATAATATGGAGAGGTTAGGATAACATTTCTAAGTCCAGGAATCCTGAATACACCATTGTAATCTACATCATTATCCTCTGATTGCAATCCAAGATCAGATTCCGGATACGACTGATTACAATTGTACAATCCGATATTTGCAAATTCTCCTCCTCTTTCAGGTGTAAAGAAATCTTGACCTCCATGACAACTATTACAGGAAATGCTGTCGGAATGAAATAGTCTGAATCCTATCCATTCATCCTTATTTAATAAACTGCTGTCTTTATTTAATAGAAATTGATCGTATTTTGAATTTCTACTCTGAAGTGAATTTATGTATGATGTAATACATTCGATAATTTCAGAAAGTTCTATTGTTTGAATAGCTTGTTTATAACATTTTTGAAAAAGATTTAAATACAATTTGTCCTTTTTGAATCTGTCTAATACATTATTTTCATTTCCAGTTAAAAATAATTCCTTTGGATGATTTCCAAAAAGCGGTCTTTGCATCTGTTGCTGAAGCGTTGTGATTTTAGAATTTGCCCAATTGAAACTGTTTCTTGTATTTATGTTTAATAGTGAGGGGGAATTTCTTTGTAATTCTTCTGCATAACTATTGAAAGAAACTTTATATCCATCTGTAAATGCAAGAATTGGATCATGACAAGAAGAGCAAGAAAGTGCATTGTTGTAGGAGAGTCTCTTATCGAAGAAAAACAAGTGACCCAATTCTTTCTGTGCAACAGAATCTATTTCAATTTTGGATCCTTTATTAATATCTACATTATGCAAAGCACATAGGTTGAAAGAAACAATTGCAAATGCAAAAAGGATTAATTTCCACATTCTGCAAAGTTCATAAATTAAATGTAATTATGTTGTAAAATAGCCAACCAAATCTAGAGCTTACTGTTTTATAATTATGGCATTAAATATTCCTGAAAGTCCTTTCGAAAGAATAGTAATTGTAGGCGCTGGATTTGCAGGCTACACCTTGGCAAAAAAACTGGCTGGTAAAAAGTTTCAAATTGTTCTCCTGGATCGCAACAATTATCATCAATTTCAACCCTTATTCTATCAGGTAGGAATGGCTGGTCTGGAGCCTAGTTCAATTTGTTTTCCATTGAGAAAAAGTTTTCAAAGTGACACCAATTTTTTTGTTCGTGTTGCAGAAGTACTCGAAGTAAATAGTAAGGATAAAAAAATTATTACTTCTGCAGGAATAATGCGCTACGATAAATTAGTACTTGCAATGGGTGCAAAGACAAATTATTACGGCAATGCTGAATTTGAATCAAATAGTATTCCATTAAAATCTGTTTCGGAAGCATTATATTTAAGGAATAGGATTCTAGGAGATTTGGAAAAAGCACTCATGACAAATGTTGGAACTGATGTTCCAGGTCTCTTAGATATTGTCATAGTTGGTGGAGGACCTACAGGAGTTGAGATAGCAGGAGCTTTGGCCGAATTAAAAAACAACATTTTGCCGCGCGATTATCCCGACTTAGATTCTAGCAAAATGCATATTCATCTTATTCAAAGTGCGGAAAAATTATTGCCCAGTATGTCACTAAAATCTTCCTTAAGAGCAGAAAAAGATTTAAAGCAATTGGGAGTTCAAATTCACCTTAATCAAATTGTTGACAGTATCAAAGACCATCGCGTACATTTGAAATCCGGTAATATTCTGGAAACAAATAAAGTAATTTGGGCTGCGGGTGTTAGTCCTGCCGTAATACCTGGAATTCCATCAGAATCACTGAATGAGTATAAAAGATATCTCGTAGATGAAAATTTTCAAATAAAAGGACTTGAGGAAGTTTATGCAATAGGAGATATTGCCTGTTACACGACCGAAAAATATCAAAAAGGACATCCACAAGTAGCTGCAGTTGCATTGCAACAAGCAGATTGGTTGGCAAATTTTTTCAAAGAAAATAAACAAAAAGATTTTGAATATTTTGACAAAGGACAGTTAGCAACAATTGGAAGAAATAAAGCAGTTGTTGACATTGGGAAATTTCATTTTGAAGGATTTTTCGCTTGGATTACCTGGTTGTTTGTACATATTTATTTTCTAATTGGTGTCAGAAATAAAATTATAGTTTTATTGAATTGGCTTTGGGCATACATTTTTTATGACCAGGCATTGAGGCTCATTATAAAGCCCTATCAACCTTTTAATGAGAAATGATTTTCGAAGTTGTGTTAAAAAAAGCAATAAGAGTATATGAATAATTAATTTAATTCGAAAGTGGCATCCTAAAATTAAGAGCTAAGAAAAATAATATTTCAGCAATTCCAATTTAAAATATCTAATTAAGTTCATCTTTTAAGGGTCGGAGTTTCTTCTAAGTTTGTTTTAACTTTGGCCCCTCAATAGACAAATATGAAAGGCATAATTTTAGCCGGGGGTCAAGGAACAAGACTATTTCCATTAACACTTGCGATGAGCAAGCAGTTGATGCCAATTTATGATAAACCGATGATCTATTATCCCTTATCAACATTAATTTTAGCGGGAATAAAAGATATATTAATTATTTCAACTCCAAGGGACTTGCCTATGTTTGAAGCCTTACTAGGCAATGGTTCGCAAATTGGAATTAGCATCCAATATAAAGTTCAACACAGCCCAAATGGATTGGCGCAAGCCTTTGTACTTGGTAAGGAATTTATTGCAAATGAAAAGGTCTGTTTGATACTAGGGGACAATATTTTCTACGGTCATAAATTACCCGAAATGTTAAGAGATTCTTCAGATCCTGATGGTGGAATTGTATTTGCCTATCCTGTAGCCGATCCTGAACGCTACGGTGTAGTAGAATTTGATGAAAATTTTCAGGCAAAATCTATAGAGGAGAAACCTGCAACACCAAAGTCTAATTACGCAGTTCCGGGTATTTATTTTTATGACAACTCTGTTGTATCAATTGCTGAGAACCTTAAGCCATCTAGTAGAGGTGAGTACGAAATAACGGATGTGAATTTAGAATATTTAAGAAGAAATAAGCTAAAAGTAGGTGTTCTGGGACGCGGTGTTGCTTGGCTCGACACCGGAACTCATGAGTCCCTTATGCAAGCTTCTCAATTTATTCAGGTCATCGAGCAGAGACAGGGCTTGAAAATTGGATGCATTGAAGAAGCAGCTTATTTAATGGATTTTATTGATCGAGAAGCGTTGGCTGTTCAAGCAGAAAAGCTAGGTAAAAGTGATTATGGAGCCTATCTTAAAAAATTGCTACAAATCAGCTAATAATAATGAAACAATAATATATTGAAACAAATCAATGTTAATAAGCGTTTCTAAGAAAAATTATACAGCATGTATCCAATAGAACTAGTTAGACCAATGATTCAGGAGCTCAATTCAAGCGGATTTGAAAGTCTTACGACTTCTGATGAGGTGATAAATAAATTGTCAAAAAAGGATGGGACCAGTTTATTGGTAGTTAATTCTGTCTGTGGCTGTGCGGCAGCTTATGCTAGACCTGGGGTTACCATGGCTTTAAAAGGAGATCACAAACCGGATCAGTTACTTACCGTTTTTGCCGGTGTAGATACGGAAGCAACTGCAAAAGCAAGAGAATTTCTTTTACCTTATCCACCTTCTTCACCTGCGATTGCCTTGTTTAAGGAGGGAAGATTGGTACATATGTTAGAGCGTCATCATATTGAAGGTAGATCCGCTCAAATGATTGCAGACAATTTGAGTATGGCATTCAATAATTATTGTAATTAATCGTCTATTACCTATGAGTAGTTTAATGGGAAGGTTTATATTACCTTGCTTAATTTTAATTAGTAATAATCTAGCCGCAATTCCGGATTCTGGAATAGTATTTAAAGCTATCTATACCAATAAAGAATGGAAAAAAGAATCCAAGGATATCAAGCAATTTTCTTCAGTAATCAAAGAATTTGTAAAAGCGAATAAGTCAACTAATGTTGATCTTAAAAATTCAGCTCTAGAATCATTAAAATTACAAATGAAAAAAGAGTATGACGAGCTTAATAATCGCATTACTTCAAGAGCTAAGAAATTTAGTCCATCTAAGAAATCTAAAGATACTTTGATAGTAAATGATATGCCCAAAGGTTATAATCCAACAATAAAAGGTCAAATCGAACACGTAGATAAATCAGCACTACTTGAAGGCAGATCAGAAACAGAAATTCTACTGTTGTATAGCAGAATTCTAAATAAGGAAAACCGCATTATACGGCAGTTGGCAATGATGGAAGAAATTACAGACGTAACTCCACCTTCTAGTTTTGAAGCAATAATAAAAAACGCTGCAGATTTTAAATCGGCAATTGAAGAAGAAGTCAAATTGATGGCGAAAGAAAAAGGTAAGAAGAATCCGAAATAACATTCTTTGTAAAATTGCCAATAAAAAGCTCTATTCTAAAAGTCTGCAATAAGTAATAAAATCTGTTGATGGAATTTTAGTTATTCCTAATTGTCTCAACATGGTCACCAGTTGACCTCTGTGATAAGTTCCATGATTAACAAAATGAATTATTGCATCCTGCATTTTGGTTTGATGTTCTACTTCCATTCTCTTGTATTTGAATACCTTGGTCAAGTCCATTTCAGAACTTGCTTCAACAAAATCTATCCATTGCTTTGAGCAGTTGGAAACTTCTTGTATTAACTGAGGAAAACTACCATTATAAACCTCACCAAATTTATTTTTAAGCACCGTATTTTGAATTCTTGAATACCAGGCACATTCAGCATCGAAGATGTGCTTCACCGTTTTAATAATAGAAGGAAAACTACTGGGAATATCTTTATTAAGTTCTACCTCTGATAACAAAAGGAGCTCTTCCCAGATTTTTTTATTTGCCCAAGCATTAAAGGATACTAAAGATAATAAGTAGTCTCTCATTGATTATTTTTTTGATTTATTAAATTGTTTACAGCCTCAGTAATGTTTTGATATTTATAAACAAAACCATTGTTTAATAATTTTGTTGGAATTACATGTTGTGAAAAAAGCAATAAATTAGACATTTCTTGCAAAATTAACTTGAGGATAAATCTCGGAATTCCAAAGCAAAAAGAAAAACCTTTGAGCTTATTTTTAATATTTATTAGAATCGCTTTATTACTGCTAGGTTCAGGAGCGCATAGATTCACTACCCCTTTAATATTGTTATCATTAATAATGAATGCTATGGCATGATTAAAATCATCTTCATGAATCCAGGAATAAATTTGATTGCCATTTCCAAACCAGAAGAGTAATCTTAATTTTTTACCAGCATTTAATTTTGGCCAAATTCCTCCGTTTGTGCTAAGATAAAGGCCAATCCTAATTAGAACAATTCTTTCGGATAAATCAACTAAGGGATGAGTTGCTTCTTCTATACTATGAACTGTAGCACTTAAGAAATCGCTGCTGACGGTCTGACTTTCTTCATTTAAAATTGTTTCAGGTCTATCTCCATAGATTCCTATTGCACTTGTACAGATAATTAATTCTGGTGTGCATCCTGATTTCAATAAGCCTAGTTCAATCGTTTTTATTGCATTTATTCTAGAGGAAAGAATTTCATTTTTACGTTTTCTTGTCCATGGTTTGTCTGCAATTGAACTTCCGGCCAGATTGATTATAATTGGCTTATCCTTCAATGCATTAAGATCAATAAATCTTGTCTCCGGATTCCATAAATAACAATCAACCCCTTCAATTGAAATATTGCGCCTGCTAAGGACTCTAATTTTATAATTGAGACTTATTAGATATTTGATCAATCCTCGTCCAATTAATCCACTTCCTCCTGCTAGGAGTATTATATTTGCTTTAGAATTAATTTGCATGGTATGATAAACAATAATTTTTCTTTTTTGATCAGAATATTTAGCCGATTATTATTTGTGCTCATAGGTTTTAGTCTTTTTACTCATTGTAAGCAAGATCGTAAAGACGAAAAGTTTACGCTTAGAATTAGGTTAGCTGATGAACCTGATTGCTTGCATCCGGTTGTATCACAATCCTCCATTGCGACTCAAATTGAAGCATTAATAATGCCGCCTTTATTTGAATATTCACCAGGGAGTCTAGAATTATCCTCTATTTTAATTACTAAACTATCCGACCCCATTCAAGTAAATGACAGCACTTTGTCCTATACTTATCAACTTCAACCGAAAGCAGTCTGGGACGATGGAACAAGTCTAAGTTCTGATGATGTTCTATACACCATCAAATCTTCACTTAATCCTTGTCTAAAGAACAAAACCTATATAGGATTTTTTAAAAATATTCGAGATGTTATTTGTTCCTCTACAGATTTAAAATCAGTAACCTTCTTAGTCAATAGTAAGTATATGCTCAATAGAGAAATGAGTGGTAATTATTATATCTATCCGGAATATGTTTATGATCCGAAAAAAATAATGAGAAAATTTTCCTTGAATGATTTATTAAAAAAAGATTCAGCAGCCTGGAAAATTGAAGAATGGAATGAATTGAAGGCCTATGCAAATGAGTATCAAAGTATTGATTATTGTAGGGAAAAAATAAGTGGATGTGGAGCTTACAAATTAATTTCCTGGCAGGCAGGTTCAAAAATTATTTTGGAAAAAAAGAAAAATTGGTGGGGTGATTCTTTGGTTAAAGACTTTCCATTGCTGGCAAGTTATCCTGAAAGAATTGAATATCTAATTATGCCTGATGAAGCAAGTGCATTATTAGAATTAAAGAAGGGAAGCATAGATTTAGTTAGCGATGTAACACCTGAAGCCTTTAAAGAATTAGAACAGAATAACAATGATAAACTTAGTTTCGCAACTCCGACCTTATTGCAATACCTTTATATAGAAATTAATCACCGCAATATAATTCTACAATCGCGCAATGTCAGAGAAGCGATTGCGCATTTAATAGATCTGGATGCCTTCATCAAGGATCAATACAATGGACTAGCAATTAAAGTTAACAGTCCCGTACATCCTTCCGTAGTTTATTATAATAATTCCATGACACAATATGACTTTAATACTGTGTATGCTGCAGATTTATTAAAGAAAGATGGTTGGAAAGATACCAATAATGATGGTGTTTTAGATAAGTTTATAAATGGAAAATTATATGACTTGGAGTTTAAATTTAAGATATCGAATAAAGAATCGTCTAAAAAACTTGGATTGCTCTTGCAAGAAGAAGCAAAAAAGATAGGAATAAAAATAAACCTCGAGCCCAAAGAAGCAGCCAGTTTTATGACTGATTTAAATGCCTTAAACTTCGACCTTGCGTTATTGGTGCAAAGGAGAGATCCTAAATTATGGGATCCATTCCAAAGCTGGAGTTCCACAAATACAAAACCTGGTGGATTTAATAAATCAGGATATGCTACAAGTACTTCGGATAGCCTTATTTTAGCAATTAGAGAGGCAAGTGATACCAGAATCAGAAATGACTTATATCTTAAATTCCAACAACTACTTCATGATGACGTTGCACAAATATTTTTGTTGTCACCAAAGGAAAGAATTGCTTACAGCAAAAGAATAAAAGTATTAGAAAGTTCTAGAAGACCTGGCTATTTTGAAGGAATGATAAATATCAAATGAATTGGTATAAATATGCAGTAAGAAAAACTGTTCAATCAATACTAATGTTATTGTTCCTGTCCTTAATTGGACATTGGATTATTACAAATATTCCAGGAAGCTATAATGACTTTATTCAATTAGAGAATGAGGCAACAAACTCAGAACAATTACAACAAAAAGTGATTTCTGCAAAGCCTTTATTTTATTTTGGAATAATGTCCGAATTTAGTGAGGAAGAAAAGAAAAATCCCTCAAGCATCCATTGGAGTAAATTAATGCCGAATTGGAAATGGAATGGGCTAAAAAATAGGTATCATGAATGGTTAAGTGGATCCGGAATTTCAATGAGGGATTCAAAAAAAGTGAGTGATAAAGTTTGGGATGCAATATCTTGGACAGTAATTATTCAATTACCGGTATTAATAATTATTTTTTTTATGGGTTTATTTTTGGCAGAGTGGTCAGTCAGAACTAAAGCTCAAAAATTAGTTGAAGTAATTACTCGAATACTGAGCATATTTCATTCAATACCAATTTTCTGGTTTGCCAATCTTTTACTTATTTTTTTTGCAGGAGTTAGCTTTTTAAATATTCTTCCATCCTCTTTTGTGCATGCAGAGGTAAATTCACCATTAGAATTTTGGTTTGGAAAATCATATTATCTCATTTTACCAATAATTTCGCTTGTACTGCCTTCATTAGCAATTGTATTTAATTTAACTAGGATTAGTTATCTGGAGCATATGGATAAACTAAGCTGGAAACGAATGTTGGCTTCTGGTATTTCCAAACGCGAAGGTATAATTCAAGAAGCAAGACCTCAAGCAATAATACCCTTAGTTGCATGGTTTGCATCTGCAATTCCATTGTTAATTAGCGGATCAATAATTATTGAAAATATTTTTAGTATTCCAGGTACTGGAAGATTATTATTTCAATCTATAGGATATCGCGATTGGCCAGTTGTTCATGCCTTATTTATGATGTCGGCAATAATGACCTTACTGGGAATTATCCTTGCAGAAATATTGCAAATGAAATTAGATCCTAGAATTAATTTGACGGAATAATTTCATTGCTCTCGTGAGCTAAAGAATAAAATGAATTATCCTTCTAATTTTTTATCCTCTTCAAGTTCTGTTGGTTTCTCATCAGAGACGTGCTGACCAGAGAATGGAATAGGTTCTGCATGCTTGTCTTTATGATAAGGTGAAGGACCAATTAATCGTTCAACATCAGATTTTAACAGCAATTCTTTTTTCAATAATTCAGCAGCAAGTTTATCTAATTCGGGACGTTTTTCACTAAGTAAATCTTGAGCTCTTTGATATTGAGTATCAATAAGAAGTCTGACTTCCTGATCCATCATCTTTGCGGTTTCTTCACTAAATGGTCTGTTGAAATTATCCTGAGACATTCCATGGAAAGACACATTACCTATTTTGGAATTCATTCCAAAAGTTGATATCATACTATATGCCATTTTTGTAACCTGATCCAAATCAGATTGTGCACCGGTAGATATTTTGTCAAATATTATTCTTTCAGCAGCACGACCTGCCATGGTCATACAGATGCGATCTAACAAAGCTTCAGTTCTTGTTATATATTCTTCCTTTGGCAAATACTGCGCATAACCTAAGGTTCCAAATCCTCTTGGAACAATAGTGACCTTTACCAATGGCGACGCATGCTTAAGATACCAACCACAAATGGCGTGACCGGCTTCGTGATAAGCGATTATTTCTTTTTCTTCCGGTGAAATAATTTTATTCTTCTTTTCTAAACCTCCAATTACGCGATCCAGAGCAAAATTAAAATCATCAATATCGATTTCTTTTTTTCCTCTCCTAGCTGCCACAAGAGCAGCTTCATTGCAGACATTTGCAATATCAGCTCCTGCAAATCCAGGAGTCATTTCCGATAATTCTTTAGGTGTTACAAGAGGGGAAAGTTTTAACTTTTTAAGATGTACTTTGAAAATGGCTTCACGGCCAACTAAATCCGGTGGATCAATTGAAATCTGTCTATCAAATCTTCCAGGTCTCAGTAAGGCGTTATCCAAAATATCTGGTCTGTTGGTTGCAGCCATAAGGATTACTCCATTGTCACTGGAGAAACCATCCATTTCGACCAACAATTGATTTAGTGTATTCTCCCTTTCGTCATTACCACCCTGAACAAGACTTTTGCCTCGTGCTCGACCTACTGCATCTATTTCATCAATAAATACTATACACGGTGCTTTTTCACGTGCCTGTCTGAATAAATCTCTAACTCTTGAAGCACCAACTCCTACAAACATTTCAACGAAGTCTGAACCGGAGATAGTAAAAAACGGCACTGCAGCTTCACCCGCTACTGCCTTTGCCAATAGGGTCTTTCCAGTTCCGGGAGGACCTACCAGAAGTACTCCCTTTGGTATTTTTCCTCCTAAAGCCGTATACTTTTTTGGATTTTTTAAAAAATCAACCACTTCCATTACTTCTTCTTTGGCTTCTTCCAAACCAGCTACATCGGCAAAAGTTATATGAGAATTTTCATCTTTTTCGAAAAGCATGGCTTTTGATTTGCCAATATTGAAGATCTGAGCTCCCGGTCCTGAATTACCACCACTCATTTTTCTCATTATGTACATCCAAATGACGACAATAAAAATTAGTGGGAGCACGAAGGTTAGAATTGGCCCGAGCCAGTTTTGCTTTTCAACATATACTACATCGACTTTATTGCCGATTCGCTCATTCATTTTATCTACTTTATCTGCGAAGTTTTCCGCCGGTCCAATATTGAATGTATACGCCGGTTTTTTGATAATTCCAGGTCTTTCCGCATCCTTATATTGATCCTTAGTAAATGCCTCATCCTTAAGATATATGTTTGCAATTTTATTGTTGCTCACTTCTACCTTATCAACATCTCCGCTTGCTACCATTGATTCGAATTTGTTGAAGCTAATTGGCAACTGAGTTGGATTAACCATCATGAATAGGTTAATGCCTATAAAAGTTAGGAAAATTATCCCGTAGATCCAATAAGAGTTAAATCCTTTGGTTGTTCCTGGATTTGGCTTTTTAGGTTTATTATTTTCTGGAGTTTCCATTAATATGATTGTCTATATTCTAAATTGTATTCTATGTTAAACGAAAGAAATGGTCAAAAGTTGGATGTTTGGCTCTAGATGTTTTGGTATTCAATAGTTTTGCCGTCGTTCCAAAGGTTTTCCAAATCATAAAATTGTCTGGTTGATTTATCAAAAACGTGAACTATGATATCAAAAAAGTCTACCAATACCCATTTGGCACCTAATTGACCTTCAATGTGATTTGCACTTATATTGGTTTCTTCCTTGACGCGTTTGGCAGTATTGTTTGCAATGGCTCGAATCTGAGTGGAACTTTCACCTTCACAAATAATAAAATACTTTGCCGGCGCTTCAGGAATCTTGCTTAAATCTATTTGGATGATATTTTTACCTTTGATATCCTGTATGCTATCTAAAATAAGTGAAAGAAGTGCTGCTTCTTGAGTTGAAGCTGACTTAGAATTTGCAGATGATTTTGGCAATATGAGATTTATTTCTTTATGTTAATTGAATATTTAATACAAATTAAACGAAAATTCTGAATTATTCAAGATTAAATTTTCATCATGTTTATCTGGAATCTATAGATTCCACGAATAATTATGCTATTGAACTCTTATCAAAAACCACTCCAGAGGATGGATTTTGCGTTTATACAGACTTTCAGACAGAAGGGAGAGGACAATATGGCAGAACTTGGGAAAGTGAGGCAGGTTCTAATCTCTTAGTCAGTTTTGTATTTAATACGCTTGAATTGTTGAGAGTAAATCAAATTTTTATCCTCCATCAAATTTGTACATTGGCAATACTGGAGGTTTTAAAAAAGCATTTGCCAACTAAAAAGATAACAATTAAGTGGCCCAATGATATTTATTTTGGTGAGAAAAAAATAGCAGGAATTTTAATTCAAAATATAATAAAAGGGCAAGATGTACATTGGTCTGTAATAGGAATAGGACTAAATTTAGCACAGACTGTTTTTGAAATAAATAATTTAGCAACTTCATTAGCTTTAGAATCTGAAGTAATCTTTGACCGATTGAGTATTTTACAGGAATTGCATGATGAACTAATTTTATTATTTAATCAAAGTAAAAAGGATTCGCAATTTGACTATTCAATGAATTATAATAATAGTTTATTTCAAAAAGATGAAACAATTATTTTGGAAAAAACAAATGGAGAAATCTTACAAGGAAAATTAAAAAGTGTAAATGAAAGTGGTAATTTGTTGGTTGAGATATCAGGGGAAATCATGATTTTTAATTGGTCAAATGTTCGTATCCGAGGCAAACAGTCCAACGAATCTCTTAAATGAATAAATAAATTATTCAGATTAATATTTATCTTTGTACAATAAGATTTTAAATTATGAATAATTTACGTATACTTTTAATATTGACTTACGTTTTTTCTATAATACAATGTAAAATGGATCCGAAAAAGAAGAATGAAATAGTGACTCAATCTAATGAAAATTATGGAACTCTTTTTGAAATGAATGCTGATCAGAGTATAATTTATTGGATTGGAACCGCAGCTTTGAAATCCCATAATGGTTCTTTGAGATTCAAAAGTGGGAACTTGGAAATAGATCAGCAAGGTCAGTTGAAGGGTGGAAATTTCCATGTTGATATGAAAAGTATTGCTAACCTTGACATTTCAGATGCTCAAGGAAAAAAGGATTTGGAAGAACATCTAAAGTCAGTAGATTTTCTTGCCGTAGATACATTTCCTGAAGCTGATTTTATAATTCAAAAAGTTATACCTATTACAGACAGTATTTCCAACAATTTAGTTGTAGGGGATATGACCATCAGAGGTATTACTAATGAAGTTCAGTTAAAAGCAAATGTTATTTATTCCGGCAATAGTGCAATGATAGTTATTCCGGAATTTACAATTGATCGGACTAGATGGAACATTAATTACCAATCTTCAAAAATCATTAATATTATTAAGGACAAGTTGATTAATGATGAAATTAAGTTGAGTATAAAAATAATTGCTGTTAGAAAATAATTAATTTTTCTTAGGATATAATTCTTCAACTATTTCAAGCACCGTTCTAAAAGCAACAAATTGATCTGCGTAGCGGGTTATGTGTTCTTTTTGAAGTTCTGGAGCATGGATCATCATATAATGGTTGAGGTCTTTGTGGGAGAAGCAATCATATTGAATTGAATAACTTACTCCGTCCTCTTCTGTGATGTCAATTCTTGATATTCTGCACTTCGTAAAAGCACCTGTCTGAAGTACCTTGGGAATATGGTGATTGCGCATCCAGACTAGCCATTCTTCTGCATGTGAGGTATTAATCTTAACGGTTACATTATATATAAGCATGGGTAATTTGTCGACTCTAAGTTTGTTAATTATTCAGGCAAATCTAGAGTATTAACTGAACTTAGGAGGAGAAACTATTATTCCAGTTACATAATTATTTTTTATCAAATATGAGAAAGTATATATATAAGTGTATGAAAATCAAATATATATACATATAATATTAAAATTATATTTTTTCTTTATTATATTAATAATTAGTGTTTTATGTTTGCAGCAGAATATTAATCTATATTTGTATTCTATAACCCAATAACTTCTTTAGCACTTTTAATAGTGAATCAAAACGATTTAGTAAAGTTTAACCATTTTACTAAAATTGTTTTTTATGACCAAGAAGTCAAACATTAACCTTCTATCAATCTTAAAAAAATTTAATAATGAATTTTTCTTAAGTTTGGTAATGAGTGGCACTTATTCAAGAATGTCACCATTCAAATTATCCGTTTTATTAATTGTATTGTGGAGTTCAGTCCATTTGAATATGGCTTATACCCAAGCCACAAATATATCTACTGGATTTGTTTATCCTACAATTCAATTAGCGATTGATGCAGCAGCTACTGCAGATGGTGATACGATAACTGTTGCGCCAGGTATTTATCCGGAATATATTACAATAAATAAGGAACTCACAATACTTGGTCCAAATGAAGGTATAGATCCTTGCTCAGCAATACGTTTGCCTGAGGCAATTATTTTTCCTTCAATTCCTGGAGGAATTGCATCTGCTGAAATGATCCTTGTTTCAGTTCCAAATGTTACAATTTCTGGGTTTACTATTGATGGTGACAATCCATTAATAAATAGCGGTTTTTCAAGTACAACTGGTGCAGACATCGATGCAGCTGTTGGAATTGCAGTTTATGATCCAGGAGTAAATAAACTTACTGTGATTCATAATATAATTAAGAATCTTTCCTATTTCGCAATTAATTTAGATGAATTTACTCTTGGTACACCCTCATCCGGTCATGTAATTACTTACAATAAAATTCAAGATCTGGGAACCTATGACGTTTCTTCAGGAATTGCTAAGTGGGGCGGAGCAGTACTGCTTTATGATAACCAATATGCTGAAGTTACTCACAATTGTATAACTAACGTTAGGATTGGAATACAAACAGGAAATTTCTTTCTTCCAAATCCAGGAAACATTGCTTCTCAAAATATTGGTGAGAATACAATGAGTGTTAGAAGAAGAGGAATTTTTCATAATTTAGCTTATAACACAGCTGACCAATTCTTTATATATTCCGATAGTATTACAGCAATCGCAGATATTAACGAAACCGTATGGGATGGAATTCTAGCTGCCTCACTATCTGTACCTTCATACTTTGCTACCAATGTTATTGATGGAAGTGGAACGAACAATACATCAGAAGGTTATGAGGTGTGGAATGTAAAGCTTGCAACTCCAGCAATTATTCAGAGTGGTAGTGTAACTGGAGTAGACATTGGTGTATTTGTAAATAATTTTGAAGGTTATGGTTCTGATGCCCCTGACGGAGCATATGCCAATATCAATGGATTGTCAATAACTCCAAAAATTGGTGGTATTGGAGTGCGTGTATTAGATAGTCCAAGTAGCTCACATAATCTAGTATTAGCAGCAGTTCAAGGTGATTGTGAGATTATCCAGATTGGTAATACAGGTGTTGGAGTTTCAATTGAGAATTCGAATGCAAATGCAACAGTAAGTTATAATGATGCTTCAATTCATGGTTTCGCTATTGGTATAAATGTCAATGGAGGAACTTCTTCAATCAATAATAATCATATTTATGACAATGGAATTGGAATACAGTTTATTAATGGTGGAAATGGAAATGTAAATACAAATGTATTTAATGATGTTATAGATAATGGTACAGATGTATTGGTAACTTCTACTGCAGGATCTGTAGTTGCAACAGCTAATAATTGGTTTGCTGGAGATAATTTTGGCGTTAATAATCAAAGTTTATCTGTTGTTGATGCAACTCTTAACTATTGGGATGATCCTTCCGGACCTGGAGCAATAGGTGGAGGAACAGGTGCGCCAGTTTCGACATTGGTTCTTTATTGTCCATGGTTAGATGCACCATTCCCAGCGGCCACCAATATACTTGGTGCGCCTAATGGATCATTTACATATAATCTTACTGGTGGTCCTCCTAATGCAGTTTCCAGTATTAATAATGGTGTTCAGGACCTCTCAGAAATAGCTACAATAAATATTTGTGACGGCACAAACTATACTTTAAATACTGTAACTTCTAGTGGAACCCGAGCCTATATTGCACAAACAGCTTCCAATGGGAATATTAGTGGAATAATTGCTAGTCCGCCACCTACTGAGATAGAACTATTTGACAATACGGTAGCGGTATTAAATGCGAATATTTTTAATGGATCTAACTATAGTTTAAGTTTAGTTAATCCATTATTAGTTGGAACTGCAACACAAAAATTAATTTTTTATACAGATATTGATTCTGACAACAATTTTGACCCTTCAATAGATTGTTATGGTGACACCATAACGATCAATTATATTGTCAATCCTAAGCCGGCATTGCAAGCTGAAGTCAACAATGTACTTGTAACAAACAACAGTGATGGCATAACGGATACAGGAAGAATAACATTATGTGATGGTGTATTAAACAATGTTTTTATAAGTTCAACTTTTCAGGAACTCAATGGTGTCTCTGAACCTTATGTTTATCAAAGCTTTACTACAAATGGAACAAATTTTGTTCCATGGTGTAACAATTGTTCTGCTTCTGTTGGAAATTTTACTCCACCTAGTTTTGCAACAGCAAGTCTCATTAATCCATTAATTGGAGGAACTGTTGTCCTTACTTTTTTAGTTTGGGATGATACCTCTGACAATCAAATTTTAGATGCTGATGAATGTACCGGAGATACCTTGCGTTATATAATAACCGTATTACCTAAGCCATCTGTAGTAACTTATCTTAATGGAGTATCACTAAATAACAATAATGACGGTATAACGGATACAGCAAGAATTAATGTTTGTAATTTAACTCCTAACAATATTTTTATAAGTGCTCCTTTTCAGGATTTAAGTACTGCAACGAATGTAAAATTATTTCAATCATTCACAACTTCCGGTACCACATTTGGTCCTTGGTGTAACAATTGTTCTGGTGCAATAGGATTATTTGTACCTGTGAATCCTGCAACCGCTTCATTGACAAATCCAGCAATAACTGGAACAGTAACAGTGAGTTTTGTTCCATGGTCAGATATAAACAATGATGGTATTATTGATACTAATGAATGTGTAGGCGATACCTTGAGATATATCATTACTGTCAATCCACTCCCTTCACTTCAGACAACAATTAACACAATACAAGCTACCAACAATCATGACAACATAAATGAAATAGGAAGTTTTGCTGTATGTGGTGCCATTCCAAATAACATATTTTTCAGTCAATTTATTGATCAGACTAATTCATTGCCGATTGCAAATGTTAAAGTCATCCAAACTTTTAACCGAACTAATGTAAACTTTGCTCCAGCAGATGGGGTCTTTCCAATTTCTGTCTACTCTGTTCCTTTTTTTAGAAGTGTAAGTCTTGTTAGTCCTTTAACAACAGGTACTTTAATCATGAGTTTTAAAATTTTCTACGATGCGGATAATGACAATATTTTAGACGCTGATGAATGTTCGAATGACTCTATTGTTTATACAGTTACGGTTTATGGACAACCTGTAATTCAATGCCCACCAGCATTAAATGTACAATGTACTCCTGATGTACCTGCAAATGATCCAGCTACTGTTCAAATTATTGCGAATCCTTGTCCAGGCGGAGCATTAAATACAACTTTTCAAGGCGATGTTGAATCAGCAAGAACTTGTACACATCGTTTTACAATTACAAGAACATATCGGGTAACCAATTCTTGTTGTCCTTTTGTGGAATGTACTCAAATTATTACCGTAAATGACACAACAAGACCAGGTATTAGCTGTCCATCAGATACAACGGTAAGTTGTTCTGCAGATGTTCCGATTCAAGATATAAATTTAGTTTCTTCCAGTGACAATTGTTCCGGTACTGTAATAATTAGCTTTGTCAGCGATTCAGCTGCAGGGAAATCATGTCCGAACAGATATGTATATCATAGAACGTATGCTTCAGATGATGTGTGTGGAAATAGAGCTACTTGTGTTCAACTCATTACTGTAAATGATACCACAAGACCAAGCATTACCTGTCCAGCTGATCTAAGTTTGATTTGTCCAAATGAGGTTCCTCCAATAGATCCATCTACTGTAATTAGCGATGATAATTGTGCAGGTACAGTAACTAATTCTCATGTTTCAGATATAAAAATTAGCCAAACATTTCCAAGTAAATTTATTTTGGAAAGAACTTATCAAGCAAGTGATGCTTGCGAAAATACGATGACTTGTGTTCAAACAATAACAGTGAATGACACTGTACCTCCAACAATTACCATGCCTACAAACATTACTATGCCTTTAGATAGTTTGGAATGCAACAGAGTGTTATGTTATAATGTAGTAGTCAATGACAATTGCTTTGATACAACAAATACATTCCCAGGATTTACTTACTTAGGTTCTTTTAATGGAAATACCTATTATATTTCTAATCCAGGTATTGTAAACCATAAAATATGGATTGATGCTAACTTGAAAGCGGCACAATTAGGAGGCCATTTAGTTACCATAGAAGATATGGCCGAAAATAATTTCTTACAAACAAAAATTCCATTCACTTTTGGTCTTTTGGATAACCAATATTGGATTGGCTTGAGATATTTTCCATCTCTATACAATTTTAAATGGACGACAGGTGAGCCATTTTCATTTACAAATTGGGGTTTTGGTCAACCCGGTATAATACCAGGTGATTTTGTATGGTATTTCGACCCAACAGGAAAATGGTTTGACAGTCCATCTTCATTACCTAGACGTTATGTAATAGAATTTGAAGGCGGCCTAAAGAATGAACTAATTTCAGGAATCCCAAGTGGTAACCCATTCCCTCCTGGAATTACAACCAATGTTTATAAAGTAACTGATGGTGGCGGGAATATGGCATCGGGTAGTTTTGATGTCAATATTATCGGATCTACAAGTATTACTTGCAAACCAGTAAATGTTTCTTTGGATGCAACTTGTTCAACTGAAATTACAGCACGAATGTTGCTGGCTGGAGAATATCAGTGCTATGATATTTTTGAAGTAACATTATCACACTATGGAAATCCTGTTCCAAATCCGTTGAATGGAGATTGGGTAGGAAAGACAATTACAGGCAAAGTAACTGACCCTACCACCGGAAATTCATGTTGGTCAGAGGTAAGAATTGAAGATAAGTTAGCACCAACTATCGTTTGTATTAATGATACGATGAGTTGTTTCGACTACGTAATCAATGGTAGAGGAATTCAGATAACAGAAGAGTGCAGCAAATATGACAGTACTCTATTAGGTGAAAGTATTGTCTTAACTCCTTGTGATACCTTCTCCATTAAGAAAATTATTCAAACTTGGATAGCTACAGATGCTTATGGCAATGTAAGTGAACCATGTACGAGAGAGATATTGTTAAGAAGAATGAGGGCTGATGACATTAATTTGCCAACAGGTATAATTGAACTGGCTTGTGATGAGAATCTCATTTTAGACGCAGAGGGACATCCAAGTCCATCCGTTACCGGATATCCAACTTTTATAAGTAATGGAAGTATTGTCAATATTTATCCATTTAATTTATTAATCGATTGCAACTTATTAATTAGTTATGAAGACATTGATCTGGGAGAAATTGCTTGTGTAAGAAAAATTATGAGATCCTGGACAGTGAGAGAATGGTATTGTAATTCAGAGATTGTAAAGACCGTGTTACAACAATTAATAATAAAAGACAATGTAGGTCCTAAAATTCTGCATAGCGCATACGATTTTGAAGCAACTACATCGAATAGATCATGTGTAGCAAATGTATTTTTACCTGCAATTGAAGCAGTAGATGCATGTCATAATAAATTGAGAATCGACATCGTCTATCCAGGCGGAATTTTAACAAATAAAAACGGAGGTCTTGTTGATCTACCAATAGGACAGGATACCATTATTTATAGAGTGTATGACGGATGTTACAATCTTACTGAAGATACTGTTATAATAACTGTAAAAGATGTTACAGAACCTGTAGCAATATGCGACAGAAGGACTGTAGTTGCAATTAATGGTTCCGGATTTAATCAGGTTCCAGCAGAAGTTTTTGATGATGGAAGTTTTGATGAATGTCACGTGAATCATTTTGAGGTTAGAAGAATGGATCTCAATCCTTGTGGAATAATTGGTGAAGATGATTGGGGTCCAGAAGTTGATTTTTGTTGTGAGGATGTTGGTCAGACAATTATGGTAGGATTTAAAGTTGTAGATGATTCCGGCAATGAAGGAATTTGCATGGTGACTGTAGAAGTTCAGGATAAAGACAAACCAAGAATTACTTGTCCACCATCCATAAGAATTGATTGCAGATTTGATATAGATTTAACCCATTTAGGAAATTCATTTGGCACAGTAGCTACAGATGAGTCATTGAGAGATACCATTGTTATTGATCCGAGCTATTGGTACGAAATTGATGGACATCCATTTGATGGAATAGCATATGACAATTGCAATCCACGGGTGTTTGAGTCTATTGATACTACTGGAAGAAATCAGTGTGGATTGGGCTTAATCATTCGTAAATTTGTAGTAGTTGATAATCAGGGAAATTCAGATAGTTGTACACAAAGAATTACCATAGAGAATCATCATCTTATGACTGAGCTAAATATAACCTGGCCACTGGATTTTGAAGTGACTAATATTTGCGATCCTAGTTTATTGCGTCCGGAATTATTAAGTGACCCATATAAGTTTCCAAGTTTTTCTGATGATGAATGCAGTTTAGTTGGATTGGATTATACGGATCATGTATTTTCTTCTACAATTCCTGGAGAACCTTGTTTTAAAATTTTCAGAGAATGGAAAGTAATCGATTGGTGTTATAGAGATGAAGGTAATAATATTAGAATATTCAGAGATACTCAGATTATTAAAGTGAGCAACACTATTGATCCTGTAATAACTAAAGCTTGCAGAGATACAACTATTTGTTCTTACAGTGTAGAATGTAAACCAATAGAAGTTACACTTTCTATTGCTGCAACAGATTTTTGCACGAACAGTGCAGAATTATTGTACCGATATAAAATCGATTTTAATAGTGATGGAATATTTGATGTGAATCATGCAGAAATAGGAAATCCTGTGGCAACGGGAACCTGGCCAATTGGAAAACACATTATTAAATGGGAAGTGGAAGACCGTTGTGGAAATACTACAACTTGTCAATCGCAGCTTAATTTATTAAATTGCAAACCACCTACAGCATATGCACACAGAGATCTTGCAATTGGTTTGACTGGTATGGATACCGATGGTGACGGAATTCCAGATACAAAAATGGCCATAGTTTGGGCAAGCGATCTTGATGCCGGTTCCAATCATACTTGTGGATACAAATTAAAATTGAGTTTTAGCAGCGATACAAGTGATACGAGACGAGTATATACTTGCGATAGTATCGGACCAAGAAATGTAGAGTTGTGGGTTACTGATATCAATGGCAATACCTCCTTTGTAAAAACTTTAATTATTGTTAGTGATAATCCACAACAGGATCCTCCTTGTCCTGGACATGCAACTGCAAAAGTTTCAGGATTAGTTCACTCAACAAGCAACAACATGATTGAACAGGTTGAAGTGAATTTGGATAATTCAAAACTTGCTTCTACAATGACGAATTATGAAGGTGCATATAGTTTTGGTGAAATGAATACCGGTGGAAGCTATTCCATAAGACCATACTTAAATGAAGAATGGTTGAACGGAGTAAGCACTGCGGATATCGTTAAGATTCAGAAGCATATCTTGGGTAAGGAACTCATCAATAGTCCATATCTAATGATTGCCGCGGATGTGAACAATTCAAAATCTATTACTTCTGCGGACATCAGCGAATTAAGAAAACTTATTCTTGGAATTACCAATGAGGTTTCGAAGAATACTAGTTGGAGATTCGTAAACGAGTACTATAATTTTGGACCATTAGAAGGAGTATTGAATGAATCATTCCAGGAGTCTTATGATATACCAAGTCTAAAAGGAGATATCCACGGTAATTTTATAGGAATTAAAATTGGGGACTTAACAGACAATGCCAAAACAAGAGGCTTTGATAAGATTGAAACTCGTAGTGCTAGAATCATGGATCTAAGTATGTTGAATCATGATTTGCAAAAAAATGAGGTTTATGAAATTAAGTTTAATTCAAAAAATCTTAATGAAATTCAAGGATTCCAAATGACCCTAGAAGTAAATCCACAATGGGCTGAAATAATCGAATTGGTAGGAAATAAAACTCAGAAATTTGGGGAAGATAATTTCAACTTGGCTCATGTTGCTGAAGGAAAGATTACAATCAGTTGGAATAGCGAATTCGGAAATCCTGAAAGTAATATTTTTACCTTAAAAATCAGATCACACGTGGATAAAAATCTTAGCGAGTTGATCAAAGTAAGTTCAAGTATAACTGAAGCTTTATGTGTTGATAAGTCAGGTGAAGAAGGAAGAATTCAATTGAGAACTTACAATGAGCAGACTAATGATTTTATAGTAATGCAGAATGAACCTAATCCATGGAAGCAATCCACTACAATAGGCATGATATTACCGAATAAAGGAGATGTAATGTTAACCATCTACGATTTAAGTGGAAGAGTATTCTATCGCTCTACAAAAAGCCTTGAAAAAGGTTATAATGAATGGCAATTAGGAAGAACAGAAATTCTCTCCCCTGGAGTTTATTACTATCAAGTTGATTACGATACCAATACTAAAACAAACAAAATGGTTATCGTAGAATAAAACAAGCAAAGCGAATAATATTTAAAAAAGGAGCTCTAATTGATTAGGGCTCCTTTTTAATTTAGGCATTTTGCTATGACAGTAAATGAGAAATGCTTTTTAGAATTGATTTAAGAAGCTTATTCAAGAATTAATCAATTTATTCCCTGGAGTTAGAACAAGTGCCAAATCATCCCTAAACTTGTCAAGAAAGCTTATATTTGCAATACAAGCATCAATATAATCAAAAATGACAGGATTATGAAGCATAAAGGATTCTCAGTAATGTTGGTTTTTTTGCTGACTTCAACTTGCCTTTCAGTGGTTAAGTCACAAAGTTTCGAGACTCTAGTTGACGCTTATATTGACGATAATGCAGCAGCGTATCTTCAGCCTTTAGCTGATCTTGTTTCTGCAAATATCAATACAGGTATAAGAGAATGGTCTAGGGTGGATTCGAATTTTCATATAAGAATTGGAGTTATTACAATGGCCTCGTTTCCATCAAAATCAATGAGAACATTTATGGGCAAGACAGGATTAGGCTTCGAACCAGAGCAAGAAGCAACTGTTCCGACAATAGTTGGAAAAAATGAAGCTGTTGCAGTGGAAGGTGTTAATGGAACTTTTTTTGTTTTTCCTGTGGGTTATAATGTTCGTCAACTTCCATTGGCTGTGCCCCAAATTACACTTTGTGGAATATTTAATACGGAACTTAGTGGTCGATACTTCGCTTTTGATTTGAATAATGATTTTGGAAAAGTTGATTATCTGGGATTCGGATTAAGGCATGGATTGAATGCTTATTTTAAGACCCTTCCGTTTGATTTATCCCTTGGCTATTATTATCAAAAGTTTAATGTTGGAAGCTATATGCAAGGTCAAAATCAGCTTATTTCAGCATATCTTGGGAAATCAGGTAAATGGTGGTCGTCACAAATTAGCCTAGCTTATCAAACTTCCAAAACAAAATTCCAATATAGCTTTAACGAAGAAAACAATCAAAAAACTTACACCGTGGATGTTAAAGGTAAGTATCCGGTTTTAGTGGAGTTAAGTGCGGCTTTAAAATTATGGTTGGTGAATTTACATGCTGCCGTAAGTTATAACGGACCAGTAACTGTAAGTTTAGGATTAGGAATAAAATTATAATTTTTAATATAATATAATCATGAAAACAAAATTATACTTCTTATTAATTTCTTGTGGATTTATTTTTTCAACCTGTTGTGGCACTTTTTTAGAGGTTGAAGAATTCTGTGAGAATCAAGTTTTTGTTGAATCTAAAACTGTTCCATTTGAATTCATTTATAAAGTGAACAAAGTCGGTAAGATTATTCAAGCACATATAGTTACCAGTGAAACCATTCAGGATGGGTTAGGCCTTGGAGGTAGTAATTTTACTATTAAAAGAATAGAGTTGACCTCTGCGAATATTGCATACTTAAGAGAAGAAGATAATGCCTCTGCTGCAATGTTTGCAAGTCTTGCAGTGTTGGATAACACTAATATATTGACAGCCTTAACAAAAAAGGATTTGTTTCTTCCACTTTTTGATGTACCTGCATCTATATTTAGTAAGGCAATTAACATTAATAATGAGCTAAATAATAAAGGAGTAGAGGAGTTAAAAAAAATACTCAAAGACAATTTTGATTTACTCAATAATGCTGGAATTACTTTTGTCTTATTAACAGAAGGTTCTCCTGTCGGAACGCTAACCCATTTTCAATTAAAGGTTAAGATGTATCTTTCGCTTACATATGAAATTTGCAGATATGCCCCTATTGGTCTAGGAGAAAGAAATTGTGATTAAGGTCAGATTTTTAAGCTGCTTTCATCAATAATCTAATTCTAACAATGGATTAATTTAAGTGCGAGTTATTCATTAATATTTATTATTGAATAAAAAATTGAATTTACTTAATAATTATTCAAGAAATAAACAGTACTATTACTGATGAAAAATAAAATTGCATTTGCAATGCTTATGGGGATTATTACAACTGGCATAATTTCCTTTGCTATTATTTCAGTAAATATCGGGTTTACTGATTTGTTTGTTAAACTCTGGCTTAAATCTTGGGCCATAGCTTATATCGTTGTAATTCCTGCAATTTTATTTTTAGGCCCTAGCGTTCAAAAAATTGTGGACAAATTCATGTAATGATAGAATATTTAGGACCATTAAACTTAACTCTGAAATAATTAATATAATCGAGGCGGAATTGTTTTTGTAACTTTATAAATTGGATTTACCTAAGAATATTATAATGTTAGTTTTGAATAAATGTTTTGCTCTATTTGTCAGCTTATTCCTATTAGCAAATTCTAGCTTTGCTCAAATGGATAGCATATTGGATCAAAATGTATGGCGAACATTTATTGTTCATCTTCCATTTAATTATAATACTAACAAGCAATATCCAATAGTGCTAAACCTTCATGGATATAATTCTAATGCAACACAACAACAATTATATACTCAGTTTGATAAAGTGGCAGATACTGAAGGATTTATTGTTGTTTACCCAAATGCAATCTCTAACTCATGGGATTTAAATGGAAATAATGATGTAAATTTTATTTCACATCTAGTTGATGCCCTTAGATCAAACTATTCTTGCAATTTGTGTCTTTTTATTACCGGTCTGTCGGATGGAGGATTTATGACCTATAAACTTGCCTGTACATTGCAAAAGCCAATTAATGCAATAGCCATTGGCTCCGGAAACATGACGAAATTTCTTCAAAATTCCTGCACCTCAGCTGCGGAAATTCCTCTAATGCATTTTCATGGTACAGCAGATCAATTGGTTGCTTATAATGGAGTTTCACCATTTATTCCGCCTGTTGATACAACTATTAAGTGGTGGATTAGCCACAATAATTGTAATCTTAAGCCTGAAATTAGCATTATTCCAGACATTAATATTACTGATCATTGTAATGTAGAGAAATATTTTTATGATGGTGGAAACAATGGTAGCGAATTGACTCTTTATAAAGTTATAGATGGTGGTCATACATGGAGCGGTACATTTCCTGTACCAGGTTTAGGAAATACCAATCAGGATATTAATCAAAGTTCAATTATTGGATCATTCTTTAGAAAATTCTGCTCTTCAAGTAATTCAGTTTCTACAACTACATTAGATAATATTGTATTAGTTTATCCAAACCCTTTTCAAGATAATATAATTATTTCAAACTTTTCAATGGAGAAATCTATAATTGTAATCTATGATTGTTTAACTAAAGAAGTTATCAAGCGTGAGATTTTCAAATCAACAACTTTAAACACTGAACATCTCCAAGCTGGAATTTATTTTTATAAAATTCTACAAAAAAACAAAATTATCTGTAAAGGGAAAATTATTAAACAATAGTTATATAGATTCTTGTAGCAATAAAAAAAAATTTAAAATTAAAAAAATGCGTATAATATTAATTGAAATAGAATCCATTAAATTAAGCACAGATAATTAGAAGTAATATGACTTTAAATAAATCCTCTATTCTGAGCACTCTACTTATTGTGTTTCTTATTATTGCAGGACTTCATTACGCAAAGGAATTTCTAATGCCTTTAACTATTGGAGGAGTTTTAGCAACACTATTTTTGCCATTTTGCAATTGGATGCAAGGAAAAAAGCTTCCAAAAAGTTTATCAGTCTTATTTTGTATAATAACATTGTTATTAATAATCGTCTCAATAAGTAGTGTTCTAGCGTGGCAAGTATCTGCGCTGACGGATGATATCCCGGTTATAAAGGTTAAAATTATAAAAAGCATTGTGCAAATTCAAGAATTTTTAATTAATCATTTAGGTATTTCTGCAGAAAAACAATTGCAAATTATCGAGCAAGAACAGCCCTCATATACTGATATCGCACAGATAATGATTGGTTCATTTGCTTATGTATTCACGAATTTAATTTTAATTTTAGTTTATCTTTTTTGTCTTCTTTATTATCGCGACCACATGAAACAATTTATACTCAAACTTACCCCTATGCCTCAGCGAAAAGACATGGAACACGCAATTTTAAGTGCTACCAAAGTCTCCCAAAATTATCTGCTTGGACTTGCAAAAATGATTGCTTGCCTATGGATAATGTACAGTATAGGATTTGGTATAATTGGAATTAAAAATGCTATATTTTTTGCTATTCTCTGTGGTGTATTAGAGATCGTTCCATATATTGGCAACATAACTGGAACCATACTTACAGTTTTTGTTGCAGCTGCACAAGGAGCAAGTCTTCCTATGCTTGGTGGAATAATTGGAACCTATGGATTGGTACAATTAATTCAAGGTTGGATTCTTGAGCCACTCATCGTAGGTCCACATGTGAAAATAAATCCATTCACAACTATAATTTCTCTAGTGATTGGCGAAATATTATGGGGTATACCCGGTATCTTTCTCGCCATACCATTAATTGCAATGATCAAAATTGCATGTGACCACATCGAACCGCTTAAACCTTATGGATTTCTTATAGGCGAAGTTGAGAAAGAAAAATAGCACCGTAATGATTTGCAAAAGAGCCCAATTAACAGTATTGAATTACCGATTAAATCAGTATAGGCATTTTAAAATTATACTTTGTGGCAGAATAAGTAATAATGAAGTTTACATTATAAAAAAATGTGAAGCACAGTTTATTAAATTAGCAGTATAAAATGGGAGAGAAAAAATCAAAACTTGCTGAAATCAAAACAAAACCTACTTCAGCTAGTGTGGAGGATTTTATAAATAAAATAGTTGATGAACAAAAGTGCAAAGACAGCAACTTGATATTGAAATTGATGGAAAAAGTAAGTGGTGAAGAACCCACTTTATGGAGTAATTCCATCATCGGCTTTGGAATTAAAAGATACAAAAGTCCGGCTACAGGTAGAGAGGTGGATTGGCTTCGAATTGGATTTGCACCTCGAAAAGCGAACATAACTTTCTACTTAACTGCTGGTATTAAGCAATTTGCCGAAGACTTATCCAAATTAGGAAAGCACAAAACGGGAGTTGGTTGTCTTTATGTTAATAAATTGGAAGATATTGATCTTAAAGTCCTTAAAAAAATAATTGAAAAAGCAATTAAACAAAACTAGAATTATTTTCAAGAAACTCCATGATGTTACATTCTGATATTCTTATAAAATTATAGTAAAAAAAAGCCATTTTTGTGGATAAAACTTTAGAATTAAAAATTCATTGTTTTTGCATAAGAGTTAAAAATTTCAACAATCATTTATAGGATAGCTGAAAAATGCGATATAAAAGAGTAAAGCTTAGAATCGTTATAAATCGAACTACTTTGATATTTTAAAAAAGGAAATTAATTTATTTTTTAATTTTGCCTTTAATATTATGTACCCACAAGAAATAATTCTCACCTCATTTAGCATTACAATAATAGTTTTGATTATTGCTGAAATGATATTTAGTCAAATTTATCAATGGCAATTATATACTCTTAAAGGCTTAATTTCAAATTTTTATTTGATGTGTCTGAATCTGGGTTTAGATTTTCTGATGCGCTTTGTAACTTTAGGGGCACTCAGCTTTATGTATGCATTTCATTTATTTACCATTGAGACTTCGATATTGTATTGGGTAGTGCTAATACTTTTGGAAGACTTAATGTATTACCTTTTGCATGTAGTTGATCATTACAGTCGCTTATTTTGGGCAGTTCATGTGACTCACCATTCTTCAAAAGAATTTAATTTATCAATAGGATTTAGATCTTCTGTTTTCCAACCATTGTATAGGTTTATCTATTTTGCGCCAATAGCTTTATTGGGTTTTAGGCCGCTTGATATTTTATTTATTTATTCAGCGACTCAAATATGGGGAATTTTAGTACACACTAAAACAATTGATAAAATGCATCCAATTTTGGAGTATATTTTCGTTACACCAAGTCACCATCGTGTTCATCACGGATCTAATGTTGAGTATTTAGATCGAAATATGGGTATGATGCTAATTATTTGGGATCGGTTATTTGGTACTTTTCAAAAAGAAATAAGCGAAATTCCACCTATTTATGGATTGACCAAGGATTTAGTAAAAACAGATCCATGGAATTTGGTCGCTCATGAATGGAAACACATGTGGAAAGATGTTACTCAAAAAGGTATTTCAATTAAAGATAGATTGAGTTATATTTTTTTACCTGCGGGTTGGCACCATGAAGGCAAAACTGAAACTGCAAGTCAAATGAGACGAAATATTTTGAAGAAATAGGTGAATAAACTTCAATGCAACATTTAGTGTTTTTAGAATTATAATTTCTTATTGTTTAGCAACGTAGTTCCAAATTTAGACGATTGGGTTGTAATTTGTAGTAAAAATTACTTCATCCTAAGCTTTGTTATATAATACCGAAATTGATATAAATAGCAATACGTCAATAAATTTAGATCACATTTCTATGTAAATTTACCTTGCATTATAAAAAATATAAAAAAGAAATTTAACGATAATGCTCTATTTTCTAAAGCGCTTTCAAATACGAGAAATATTTCAGTATTCGAATTAATAGCCATAGTCGTTATTTTGTCAGAACCGTTATTTTTCTGGCCTTCTTTTTTATTAAATTATTTCTAAATATCCGCAGCAAAAATTCTGCTAAATCTCTCCTCTAATATTAATTTATAGGACTTTTTAAATTCATTACTCAAAAAGCTATGGTCGATTTGTTGCATCCAAATAGCTTTACTTTTCGCCATCTTATTGAAAATATTATCCTGCTGTTTTGTATCTAGTTTTATCAAATTAAAAGCGGCAACAAAGTCTGCTTTTTTAATTTTCTTCTTCTTTCCATTTAAGGTTAAAGCGAGGTCTTCATCATCTTTTGGATTTACTAATGCAGTAGATACTAGGTCATATGCAGCACTTAGTACCATACCCAAACCATCTTGTTGGATTAACGAAAAGTTTTTTAAATGCATATCTGCATTCCCAGTTAAAAAGGAAAAAAGTAATAGTTCAAAAAAATTGACCACATCTAATCCTGATGTAGCTGAATACTTTTCAATAGCCTTCGCGATTTGCTCATAGCTACCCTTGTATTTATCCTCTGTTAACCGCCCTGTTAGCTGGCACATATCTTCCATGTGCAACTTTCCTTTTTTAACACGATCTATCCTTTTGGTTATATAAGCCAGATTCCTTGATTGTAACTTGATTAAACTGTGTGGTACTACTTTAATTTTTGCCGCACTTGCCAAATGCATGGTCAAATCTTCTACCTCAGGTAAATGAGGGAAATTAGGCGTTGGTGGTTTTAAAATAAATCCACCCCATAATCCTACAATGGTGAATTTTTTGATAGCCTGATTTCCATCACTTTTTGCAAGGTGTAGGGAAAGTTTGGGCTGTACTCCTGTAACTGTAGTATGTGTTTTAATAACTTCCTCTGCCAAACCTTCTAATTGATCTTCTGAATAAGGTAATTCAGGAGGTTCAGCTTGACCAAATATTTTCTTACTGCATGCTGCATGAAAATCCTTCTCTCCCAGAACCAGTGGCTTATAACAATATAAACATCTTTCTATCATTGTTCTTCTTCATTTACAGGATTAACACTAATAGCACCAATACAATCCTTGCAACAAACCAGCAACAATTCCATTCTGTCTCTTGGATTTATTTTCCAATTTTTTTCTGCTATATTCAGTAACCAGCCTTCAGGTATTAATCCATCAAAAAAAGAAAAAAGTACCTTATCAGTATATGGTTCTTCTCTTATTGGCAGAGTGAGGCTTACAGCTTCTGGTGATATTGATTTCAAATACTGCTTATCATATACAAAATGATAACCGTTATCATCTTGAGTAAGCCACCCTGCTTTTTTATCATGCATTTTTATTTCTGCTTTTCGCATGCTTACAATTCATTTTGTTTTAACTCAACTGGACCCATTTCGTGGCCAAATAACTTCAGAACCTGATTTACTTTATCTAATCTTAAGGTTTCTTTACCCTGCTCCACTTCCCGAATAAACCGTAGGCCTACTCCAGCTTTCTCTGCCAACTCAGGCTGAGTAAGCTTTACAGCATTTCTTTTGGTTTTTACAAATTCTCCCAGTCTCATAATTTATACCCTTAAGGGGATAAATGTAGTCCATTTATTAATAATTATACCATATCGGGTATAAGTATTTAATATTTATATATTAATATACCCTAAAGGGTATAAATATTTTATTTTTAATAAAAATATACCTTTTAGGGTACTATTTACCCATAACTCATCATGACTAATTCGTTACTCTGATGGTGGAAATTTCAACGGCCATCTAATATTAGAAAGAGTTGTATAATGTACAATTCTTTGTGGTATCAATTTGTAAAATTAAGGCTATACTTTAATTTAAGTTCTAATCGGTATTGTCCTATGCCTTTTTCAAACCTAGACGAATTTCTTTTTTATACATCTTCCAATAATTTTTTCCATAACTGCAAAAAATTTCTTCACCAACTTTAATATTTCTAGTAGCTACAAGGCAGACATTGTCCTCGTCATCAAGAGTGATTATGGAGTTCAATTTAAATTCCGATTTGACAAGACCCTTTGAATCGTTCGCATATTTGGCAAAACATTTTGTATTCAGAGAATCCATTATAGTGCCGTCTATCCTGTTTATAAAATACTTGTATTGTCCTTTCTTCTCACGCTTTTTTGCCTCTATGGAGGAGATTATTTCGCCCTTAAACAAACTTATTATTTCATTCTTCCAAATTGTAATTGCTGTGTATAGACCATTTCCGGAATTTGGTATCTGCGATTTGGAGATATACAAATAAGTTGCTTCTCTGGCTTCAATCCGATCGAAAGAGTTTTCTAGGTCTGCTTCAGAACTTTTTTTCTTCTTCATTTTATGCACTTCTGAAACTAAATATTGGATGGATAAAAAATTTTAGAATACAATGTAGTTGAATATTAATCCTTTATTTATACAAGTTAAGAAAACTATTCTCGAAATGATTTTGCTCAAAAAGTTGAAATTTACTTATTCAAAATAAACTTACAGGTAGAAATACTTTCTTTTTGTTTAATTTGTAAAATATAAATTCCGTTTGCTAAATCCGTTAAATCAATTTCTGCATGTTGATTTCCACGAGAGAAAATGTTTCTATTGTATCGCGTTGTAGAATTGCTTAAAATATTTGTTATAAAGATTTGACTATCATTCGGACTTGAAGCCAGAAAATCAATTTGTAAACTACCGTTTGAAGGATTTGGATAAATAACAAAAGGCTCTTTTGCTAGCTGCGAAGATTCGTCTTTTGTTTTTGTGATGTTGGACAAAGCTTGTTTGTAAACCCCAAGGTCAGTAGCAGCATAAATAGTATCTGATAAAACCAATAAATCTTTTACTAAAAAAGGTAGTGTTGCATTGCCCAATCTCAATCCGACATTATTTGAAGTAAAAGTCAAGCCGTAGTCATCAGAACTATAAACTCCTCCATAAGTCGTTCCATAAAAAACCTGATTTCCTGCAATGGCAATAGAATATACGTCTCCATTTAAATTTGTTCCAGGCGATTGATGCCACAATTTGCCATTGTCTGTAGAACGAAAAATACCAACATCGTCCGTACCTGCAAATACAAACGAATCATTTGCTTCTATGGACAAAACAGCTTCCAGGTGTGCACCATTCCGCACAAATCCATTATTAATTAGTTCCCAAGAATTGCCATTCAATGAACTTACAAAAGCAACTCCTGTATCCGGCATAGTTGTATTAATTCCTGCCGTACCAGCAAACAAGTATTTGCTATTGCTCGCTAGTGAAAAAGTTTTTAGATCATCCATACCTTTATTGTTGTGTAAGACGGACCATGTCACAGCGGTATCATAAGAAACATATACTCCACCGCCATAGGATGCTGCGTAGATAACTTTCCCAACAGAGATAATATCTTGTAAGACCTTTCTGCCAATTCCACTATTTAAGACATCCCAGTGAGAACCATTGAGGGTCGTCCTTAATATTCCACCTCCCCGTTGTCCAACAATGAGGAAGGTATCTAGAGAGCACATGGACCAGGATTGCGAGTTTTTTAGCACAGGATCTAAAGGTAATTCCTGCCATGAGTTACCGCCATCCTTAGATTTATAAATTCCTGCTTTTTCTGTACCTGCAAAAAGTACCGATCCGATTTTCGCTAAAGATAAAATGCCTGTATCCGCTGGCAAGCCCGTCGAACATCTTATCCATTCTTTTTGAGCATTTGAAAAGCTAATGAATAAAAACAAGATGCTGATGGTAAGTTGATATTTGTTCATCTTTTTTATGTAAAGATGAAGAATGTTTATGATGCATGCAACTAAATAACTAGTTTGTTTAAAATGATTGGCTTCTACAAGGAAAGTTCAATTTTAATACTTTAAATATTATGAATTATATTGGATAGAAAAAATATTCGAAATGAATGTAAAATCAGTATATTTGTTTATAAAAACTAAAATAGATACGTGATTTTTTTGCAGTTGGCTAAATAAATTTTTGGGAATATGGATGTTATGGGAGATATAAAATAAGCTTATCTTTGTATTATGAATAGAAAAATTGTACTAACAGCTATAATAGAAAAAGAAGACGATACTTATGTGTCTTTTTGTCCTGAATTAGACATTGCTAGTCAAGGTGAAACATCAGATGAAGCAAAATCAAATCTAGTAGAAGCTATAGAACTTTTTTATGAAACAGCCTCCGAGACTGAGATTACAAGCAGATTACATAACGACTTACAAATTTCAAGGGTAACAGTTAATATCTAAACCTTAGTGCGAATTCTTTCTGGAAAGCCCATCTGCCAAATTCTATCAAAACATGGATTCGTTCAAGTGCGGCAAAAAGGAAGTCATGCAATTATGCAAAAGAACTTGGGTGACACAAGCATTACTGTCCCTGTTCCTATGCACAAGGAAATTAAACCAGGAACTTTACATTCGATAATTCGGCAATCAAGACTTACAAAACAAGACTTTGAATAATACCTCCCATAAACATAAGCTACTCTCAATACCGCTTAAGATTTGTTTTTTCACTCTTCATTTATGACTAAAAAAATGTTTTATATTTGACACTTGTCGGAAGCAGTAAGACGAAGTATCTCTGACCGTTGTTTCAACACTATAATTGATTACTCTTCCACATTAAAATTATACCTTAATGATTTAAAAATAATTCCAATCAGTATTACTTAAAATTATCCGTTATCCGTTTTTTATCTTCATTTTCCTTGTCATTCTTATTATACAATTCAATGAATGTGATTTTTAGTTCCTCAGGAAAGTAAGCATAAATCAATCGCAGTCCTGAATTAACTCCTCTGCCCTTTAATGCTTTACATGCAATTTTCTTAACCTTTATGATACATGTTTCTATGCCTAAGTTATCAATACGAAAACTAAATGGTGGTCTTTCATCAGGTATAACTTCCAACACTCGTTTCACAACTTCTAAATCATCATTTAGTGTTCTGTAAATTTTTAATAGGTTCTTCAGGTCTTTTTTAAATTCGTTTAATTCATTGAAGTTCATTGTGCTTCAATTTCATCTCCATAGTTTCTGACAGAATATGGAACATCCCTATAAAAAACTAATTCATAATTTATTTCTTCTCCTTCTTTTGAAGCTAACCATGGCATATCCATATGAGAATAGTTGCTTATTGCTGTAGCAGACCAATCACTCATTTGTTCAATAACTTTGTCTATGATTTCCTTTTCACTTGCTCTTAAATTGGTTAAATCAGCTTTTTCTAAAGGTAAGTAGCGAATTTGAGGATAGCCGTGATATTCCGTTTTAACTCTTTGTAACTGACCATTTTCAATCATCTGGCCAATGATAGTATCTAATTTTTGTGGTACTGGACCATAAGGCAATTTTCGGTATTGAGCACCAGTCAAATGTTCCTCATACAATTCATAGTAATTGAAATCGGAAAAATAGAGCAACTTGTAAAGTACAGTTTCACCAACATTTGGTTTTCCTGCGCATCGTTCAAGGATATAAAGTAACACATTCTTAAATTTGCTTACTTGCAATTTCGGAACAGAAATCCGTTCTTTTGATTTGCTAGACTTTGCTTCAACTTTCCCTTCAAGTTCTTGACTTGTTGTAAAATCCTTTGACATAAAATCATCTAATGAAAAACCTAGAACCAAAGACAGTTCTTGCAATTCAAGAATATCAACACCTCTGTTTCCTAATTCAATTTGAGTCAATGATGGGCGGGAAATTTTGACAGTTTTAGCTAAATCTTCTTGAGAAAAGCCTTTCAATTTTCGAAGTTCAGTTATCCTCTGACCGATTTGCTTTTGTGATAATTTTATGCTCATATCAGTTGGTGTAATCCTGTTTAACAAGACAAAGATATATAATGTTTCAATATCAAACAATAAAATGTTACAAATACAAACAATATCTTGAAGAAGGGTCAATTAATGTGGGATAATTCAAAGAAGTCATGATTCGAATGAGAATTATACCAAATGTAAACAATATCTAGTCCAATTATAAATGGTATAATGCCGACAGACTCTGAACTTTAAACATTTTTTTTGGACTATTTTATAAGTCTCGTCGGTATCACAAGCATTTAGCAGCTTCTATCTGCCTTAGAAACTAATTTAAGAAAACTCTCAAGCTAACTTCCATAATATGCTAGAAGACAATTTCGTATTGTCTTTATAAAGGTGAAGATTCAGCTCTATAATGGAAAATATTTTCATTTTTTTACTATTTACTGGAAAATATTTATCTCAAGTAGCGTTTTACTGGAAAATATTTACCTTACTTATATTGGAGTTCAATGACAGGTAAAGTAAAATATGATTACCCCTAATTGAATAGGACAAAGTAAAATATGGAATATTGCTTCAATAATTACTGGAATATTTATACAATTAAATATTATTAATGAACTTAAATTGAAAAAAATAAGTATAAAATTAAAAATCCCCTTACAAATACATGTAAGAGGATTTTTCCGCCAGCTGGCGGACTGAGGTCGAGAGTGGATGACCGACGAAGCATAGCTTGTCGGCATGCTGATATTTGACTTTTGAGTCAAATCGTCAGCATTCGAACATTATTTATTAATTAAAGTGTAAAATAAAAAATCCCCTTACTCGGCAGAATAAGGGGAAATTCAATGTTTGAGGTCGAGAGCGGATTCGAACCGCTGTAGCAGCTTTTGCAGAGCTGAGCCTAGCCACTCGGCCACCCGACCAATTTAGGGAGGGCAAATATAGTATATTTCATAATTTAGAAGGGACTTTTTCAAAGAAGAAAGAGCCGATAGGCTTAGTTTTGAGTTTTAGTATGGGAAACACAGAAGACTATGTTAAACGGTTAAGAGAACATGAGCTGATTATTCAGGCTCCAGGACGTATCAATCTTATAGGGGAACACACGGATTATAACGGTGGTTTGGCACTCCCTGCAGCTATAAGTCAGTCTATTTTTCTGGGAATAAGTCGATCTGAAGAATTTCTGGTAACTGCCTTGGATAGGCAGGAAACTTCCAATCTTTCTTCCATGGAGCATAATTGGGTCGTCTACATTAAAGGAGTATTGGACTTAATAGCTGTGGAAGTTGCCGTTTTGCCTCCTTTTAGAATGGAGTTTGGAGGAGATCTTCCTTCAGGCGCTGGGCTTTCCTCCTCTTCCGCTTTGACCTGTGGATTGGTAAGGGCGCTTAATGAGTTGTTTTCACTTGGATTATCGATTGAGGAGGAAACCAAACTGTCAGTGATTGCTGAGAAAAGCTCAGGACTTCTAGGTGGAATGATGGATCAGATTACAATTCTGAATGGTAAGGCGGACTATGCTTTGCTTATCAATTGTTCAAATTGGAGTTTTGAGTATGTTGCTGCTGAACTAGAAGGATTTACCTGGTTAATAGTTGATACAAAGGTCAAGCACAATCTCGTTGATTCAGATTATAATAATCGCTCCTCCAGTTGTAATAACATAAAGAAAATTCTGAGTGCCAATAGTTTTATTGTTGATTATATTAGTGAACTGAGATTCGAACACATCGATAAAGTAAAATCATTGCTTTCGGAGCTGGAATTTACTTATTTGAAATATGTGCTGGAGGAAAATGATAGAGTCCGACATTTCGTAAAAAGTCTTAGAAATCAAGACCCTGTTCAATTGGGAAAAATTCTTTTTGAAGGCCATAAAGGACTTAAAGAATATTACAAAGTAAGCTGTGAGGAACTGGATTTCTTAGTTGATTTTGCCGAGGAGAATAAACTTTGTTTAGGAGCGCGAATGATGGGAGGAGGATTTGGAGGCTGTACCATTCATCTTTTGCCAAGTCAATTTCAGGAGGAATACAGTCTAGAAATTTCAGCATCGTATAAAAGAAAGTTTGGTTTTTCACCGTTTATATTTGCGGCAAAGATTACTGATGGCGTTAGACGAATTACATAAAAAAGAATTCGCGATTGCAAATCTTTGAAATTTTAAATTCACTATATTATTTTTAATTTTTTTATAAAAATGAAGAACATACTCATACTACTGTGTTTTGTACTTATTCAAGGCAGACTTTTTGCAACTGACGAAAAATCTATTTTGAAAGAAAAATTGAAAAAAGAATTTCCAGGAATTGTTATAATGGAAAAAACTTCTACAAAAGATTTTCAATTTAGTCTTGAGCTAAACATTCAACAATTTCTGGATCACAACAATCCTCAATTGGGAAGCTTTCCTCAGACAATTTATCTCTATCACAAAGGATTTAAAAAACCTAATGTATTGGTCACTGAGGGATACAATATTGGAGATAGAATTTATGAAGCCTCGCAAATTCTGAATGCAAATCAATTCTCCATTGAATATCGCTTTCATGGAAATTCTACGCCAAAAAATATTCCATGGAACTTATTGACAAGTAGTCAGGAAATGGAAGACTTGCATTTTATCAAAACTAAACTGGCAAAAATTTATAAAAAAAACTGGACAGTAACTGGTATTAGTAAAGGTGGAACTACCGCAGCACTCTATGCATTGACCTATCCAAAAGATATGAATGCAACAGTGGCTTATGTTGCTCCATTTATTCTTGCACAGGAGGATCCAAGAACCATAGAACATTACACCAAAAAAGTAAATACTGAAGAATGTAGAAATATGGTGCTTCAATTTCAAAGAGCTATGCTTCAACATAGGAATGAATTGGTTCCAATGATCAATGATTTAGCAAAAATGGACAAAGTAAGTTTTCTAATAGGAGCAGACAGAGTTTTGGAATATGCAAGTATGGAATTTCCATTCTCATTCTGGCAATGGGGTTTCACCTGCAAAGACCTTCCTTCAATTAATTCCTCAGCAAAAGATATTTATGACTTTGTAGAGCAGGTTGTAGATTTTAATTATTACGATGATAAAACAGTCAATAGTTTTGCTCCATCTTTTTATCAATTTATGTCCGAGTTTGGTTATTACGGATTTGACACAACGGGTTTAAGTGATTTGATCATTTATGAAAAGCATCCAACAAATCTAAGTTTTTGTCCGGAGGGGGTAAGTATTTCCTATAATCCAAATTATATGAAACTCATGACCGAGAAAGCCAGCAACGATGGAAAAAATATTATTTACATCTATGGTGCATTGGACACTTGGTATTCTTGTCATGTTACTCTTAACCCAAACACCAATTGTAAAATGTTTGTAAAATCTGATATGGGTCATCGCGTGAAAATTAGAAATTTCAGTACAGAACAAAAAGATGAGATTTACTCCCTATTAAAAAAATGGACTAAATCAAAGACTAAACCTCTTCCATATTAAACTTAGTAGGATGGCCTAAGTGTACTTAGTGATTTTGCATTATTTCAATTGACTAATGTATTAATCAGATTCAGTATATGAAGATTATTTAATTTAAATGAAAGCTTGTACTTTTGTGTATGGAATTAATTGATGGAAGATATCACATTCAAGGTTTGGACCTTCTAGATCTTGTAAAAGAATATGAAACACCAGTTTACGTCTACGATAGTCAAATCATAAAAAGACAGCTTGATAGGCTAAATAATGCATTTCATGTGGATCAACTTGGCATTCACTATGCGTGTAAAGCTCTAAATAACATCAACATTTTGCGCTTAATTAATAAATGGGGCGCAGGATTAGATACCGTATCCATTCAAGAAATTTGGCTGGGATTGGAAGCTGGTTTTCCTCCGAATAAAATATTGTATACACCAAACTGTGTTGGCACTGATGAAATTGAAATGGCTCTAAAGCTTGGTGTTCAGGTAAACATTGACCACATTGAAACCTTAGAATACATTGGACAACATCATCCTGAGGCTAAACTTTGCATTCGTATTAATCCTCATGTCATGGCAGGAGGAAATGAAAAGATAAGCGTAGGACACATTGACTCCAAGTTTGGAATATCAATTTACCAAATGCCATTGGTTGAACGCTTGGTTAAGGCTTTAAAACTAAATATCAACGGCATACATATGCATACAGGTTCGGATATACTCGATCCTGGTGTATTTACTTTTGCAGCAGATATACTTTTTGATGTTGCAAAAAAATTTAAGGATCTGGAATTTATAGATTTTGGCAGTGGCTTAAAAGTTCCTTATAAGGATGATGACATAAGTACCGATGTTGAAGAATTGGGAGCAATTCTATCGGAAAAATTTAATGACTTCTGTAAAGAGTATGGTAGAAATTTGAAATTGTATTTTGAGCCAGGTAAATATATGGTTTCTGAATGTGGCTATTTAATTGTAAAAACGAATGTCATCAAACAAACCCCTTCTACGGTTTTTGCCGGAGTAGATTCAGGTATGAATCACTTAATCAGACCGATGTTCTATGGCTCTTATCATCATATTATTAATCTTAATAATCCTGGAGGCAAACCCCGAGTATATAATGTCGTAGGTTACATTTGTGAAACAGATACTTTTGCGAACAATAGAGTTGTAACTGAAATTCATCCTGGAGACATACTTTGTTTTAAAAATGCAGGGGCCTATTGTTTTTCAATGTCAAGCAATTACAATTCAAGATTCAGACCATCAGAAGTATTAATTCATGAAGGGAAACACTTCCTTATTCGCGAAAGAGAAAAACTTGAAGATCTGCTTAAAAATCAGATTATACTTGATCTCTAAGTGTTATTATAAAACATCCAGTTCAGTATTGTCACCAACATTATAAGTCTGAGATCGACCTTTGATTATTACGTCATTTCCAATAATAGAATGTTGCATGACTATGCTGTCCAATAAACTAAAATTTCCTATGATTGCTTCCTTAATTATAGAGTTGTCTATTTCCGTGGATTCTCCAATACTGGCATGAGGACCAATAATTGAATTTTTTATTTTGCAATTGATTCCAATTCGAACGGGCGGAATGATAATGCAATTTTCTGTTTGAATGGGAAAATTTTCTTGTGGTGCTCTATCTAACATGATGGCATTTGTTTCTAATAGAACTTCTTTTTTTCCACAATCGAACCAATTTTTAACTTCCATTACTTCAAACCTATAACCTAGTTCGAGAAGTCTCATTAATCCATCAGTTAAATGAAACTCACCTTTGGTTCTAATATCATTTTCAATATTGTATTCAAGCGCTTGAACTAATTGGTGAAATTCTTTTATGTAGTATAATCCTACAAGTGCTAAATTAGATTTTGGTATGATGGGCTTTTCAACGAGTTTTTTAATGAAACCATTTTCATCTAATTCTACTACTCCGAAAGATCTGGGATCCTGAACTTTTCGAACAGCAAGTGTATTGTGCTTGCAACGTGTTAAAACTTTAAGATCTAAATCGAGAATGCTGTCACCCAGCTGAATAATAACTTCTTCATCTTCGTCAATGATTTCCTTGCATCCATAAATGGCATGACCTAATCCTTGTCTTTCTTTTTGAATTATATATTCTTTTTTAATATGAGGATAGTATTGATCGAGGAATTCAATTATTTTGTCAGCGAGATAGCCTACAACAAATATAAAATCATTCTGACCGGAGGCAATTAGCTGATCCAAAATATAGGAAAGAATTGGCTTTCCGGCTACAGGTATTAGCGGTTTAGGTTGAGTATAAGTAAACGGCCTAAGTTTAGTACCTGCCCCGGCTACTGGAATAATTACTTTCATCTAGAGCTATAAATGCAAATTTCATACCTAAAATGTTGTGAACAGTATTATTGTATAGTAATGCTTATAACACACCCTAATCCTGAAGATTTTTTTCCAGAATTTCCAATTCTTTTTTTATTGAATTAATCTTACTCTTAGGACAAAATTCCTCTGTTTTGGTTTGGGTCTTCTTCTTCCTTTTTCTCCAATTGATTCTTCCCAATCCAACTGCAATGAAGAAGCCGGAAATATTCGATATAAGCATCCAAATTAATCTTGTTTCAATCTCACTCATCATACTAAACTTTAATAAATGCATGTAATTCAGTTCATAATAGAACAACTAGTTAAAAATCCGAATTACATAAAACTAAAAAAGCCCCATCATTTCTGATGAGGCTTTACATATTTTATAAAAAATTTATTTTATTTTTTTATTATATCCAAAGCCTCAATGTGGTGTTTAGTACACACTGAAGATCTCCAACTGATATAATTAACATTTTTCACAGCACAAAGATAGGTAAAAATATTTTCCTGAGAAAATAATTTTTTGTTAAGAGAAAATTAATATTAAATTAATTAATTGAAGAAGAAAGTATTTTTATAAGAAATTGCAATAAATCGAAATTCGTTTTGATCTATGAAATATTATTTGATCAAAGTAATATCCCCATAAAGAATTCTTTTGGCACCAAGGTTATCCGTCCATTCAACTACATAGGGAAAAACTGCAGGATTTATTTTTTCATTTTTAAATCTCCCATCCCAACCTAGTTCATCGATATTGGGAATGAAATTCTTTTTGTCAAATACCAATTCGCCCCATCGGGTAAATATTCGGAATCGATCTATAATAGAAATTTCGGGCGTTGAATAAACAACTGCAAAATCATTCACCAGGTCTTGATTCGGAGAAAAAACATTGGGAACAAAAACTTGGCCGTTCTTTTTAATTTCTAATACTAGAATTCGTATAGAATCACAGTCTAATCTGTTTGTGAAAGTTTGTTGATAAATTCCACTCAGCAGGTAATGTTCCTTATTGACCTTCCAATCATAGAATTCAAAAGCAGTTATGGTGTCAATAATTATATTGCTCTTCTGAATATTAAGATGTAAGTGAAAAATTGAATCGCAAGATTCAACAGTTTGAAATTTGGAAATAAAATCTCCACTTTGAGTATAATTCACTCCATTTACTGTCCAGTAATAAGCATCACAAGACCTAATCGTATCAAATTTGAAATTACTCTTATTGATTTGTAGTTTTAAATTGATTATAGAATCACATCCATTAAAATTTGGCAATATGACTGAATAGTTTCCAGACTGAGTATAATTTTTTCCGTTAATTTGAGAATAATACGAATCACAAGATGTAACAGTTTGGATTGACCTGCTGTTCTCCAGAATAGTAAGGTTTAATATTACATTAGAATCACAGGAATGTGAGTTTTGATAGGATTGAATATAGCGACCACTTTTTGTATAAGTTTGTTGATTAACCGGCCAATAATATGAATTGCAATTTGTTTGAAATTCATTCATAGAATCTATTGGTGAAATATTCAGATCCAAACTAATAATTGAATCGCAGTTATACTGATTGACAAATGAATCAACGATCTGAGTACTCTGTGTATAGATTTTTCCATTATTAGGATTTATAAATGAACCGCATGAAAATATTTTTTGATTAATAATGTCCGGTTCAGTTATTTCTAACTCTAAATAAAGAATTGAATCACACGCGTTTTTATTTTTATATACACAATTATAAAGACCACTTTTAGTGTAGTAAGTTTGATTTGCCTGCCAAAAGAAAGTTTTACAATGTTTTTCTTTAAAGTATACTTCCTGTGGTTGATTGATTTGTAAATCTAATATTAGAACCGAATCACAACCATTGGTATTGGAATAATTTTTATAATATTTTCCACTTTTGGTATAACTTATTCCGGAAATTGGCCAAGTATATTCTGTACATTGAGTATGACTTATTATTTGTGTGTCAGATTTGTGAATAGTAAGTTGAAGTTGGATAATGCTGTCACATCCACTGGAGTTTTTATACCTATCCATATACAATCCAGACTCAGTATAAGTATTGCTGCTTGATGGCCAGGTGTAGGATTGACAAGAAGTTTGAATGAATTTTGTTGTGTCATCTTCACGAGATGACATCAATTGAAAGTCGTATTTAATCTGACAACCAAAAAAGTCACTAATTATTAGCTCATAATTACCTTTAGCTAAATGATTGGCAAAAGTATCTTTTGAATTAAATGTTGAGGACCATTTGTATTGAAAAGGTCTGGAACCGGAAATAGATTTTATTTCAATCCTTCCAGTAGAGTCATTAGAACAAATTGGATTAATAACATTGAAATCAGCTTTTGGAGGATAAAGTTTTATGCTTATTGCATCAAGAAAATTTCCAACAGTTGCACCGCCGGCAGCACTTATAGATTCAAATCTTATAGCATATTCAATAGAACCAGTTTTTGGAAAGGAATAATTTAGGGTATGGAATTCCCATTTTTTATTGTCTGCAGAAAAGGTTCCTAAGTCTTCAAATGGACCAGTCACAGGACCAATTTTGACACTCATGCGATCTACTCCGGCACGACCTCGGTGCGCAAATGAAATTTCTACCTCGCCACCTAATCCTGCTGCAAAATTTTGATAAAGTGTAGAAACCATATTCGCATTCAATTCAGCAAACTGATTTCCGGAAAAAGCAGGAACACCTCCAAATCCGCTTCCCCATATTTCAATCATATTATCTGATGCGGTAGTTTCCCAACAAGAAACACGGTCTTCATTGAAAAAACCAAACTGCCCATTCTGCACCAGTTTTTCATCCTCGAAGTCGGTATTGCATAAAAAATTGCAATTGCTAAACTGACCAAATGATTGCAAGCATTCTATCAAGAAAATTATAAAAAGGAAAATACACTTCAAACTCATTCCATAACAATAGAAATCATTAAACGACTAATTTTTATTTTTTGAGTATGAAAATTTAGTAGTAAAAAACAGTTCTTATTCTTCATCATCTTTTTGATGAGACTTGTATTCTGAAATAAGTCGGGCTTGTATATCCGGAGGAACGGCTGCGTATTCAGACATTCTCATAGTAAACTTTGCCTTGCCCTGTGTTAAAGATCTCAATGTAGAAGAATAACTATGCATTTCAGACAATGGAACTCTAGCTTTAATTTTTTGATAGTGTCCATCGGAATCCATTCCCATAATAATTGCTCTTCTTGTCTGCAGATCTCCCATGATATCACCCATAAATTCATCTTTACACAATATTTCAAGATCATAGATAGGTTCCATAATCTGTGGAGAAGCATTATGAAAGGCCTCTTTATAAGCAATCATTCCAGCAATTTGGAAAGCCATATCATTACTGTCAACAGGATGCATTTTTCCGTCATAAATAGAAACCCTTATGTTGGTACAATAAGAACCTGTCAATGGGCCTTCAATCATCTTGCTCATGACCCCTTTTTTAATAGCAGTTGAAAATTTTGTATCGATAGCTCCTCCTACAATGCACCAATAAAAAGCAAGTTTACCACCCCAACTCAATTCTTCAATTTCTTTACTTCTCACATTCAATCCGTGAGGATCAGACATTCCCTCGTGGTAAGGTTCGACACGCATATGTACTTCTCCAAATTGTCCGGAACCACCGGATTGTTTTTTATGGCGATAAGAGGTGTCAGAAGACTTATTAATAGTTTCCAGAAATGGTATTTTTGGTTTTATAAAATCCATTTGAACACCATATAATTTTTCAATGCGATATTTAACAAGATCAAGATGCATTTGACCTTGACCATGAAGAATATTCTGATGTAGTCGGGCGGACTGTTCAAGAATTAATGTTGGATCTTCCTCTTGAAGATCGTGAATGGCCTTTATCAATTTTTCAAGGTCATTTTTATTTTCAGTGTTTATGGCAGTTCTAATTCTTGGTTCCGGAAATTGAATTGGTTCAATTTCAATTTCATTTCCTTTTATGCTTAGCGTGTTGTTTGTGTGACTGTCTTTAAGTTTAACTAGAGCACCAAGATCACCTGCAACCAATTCTTGCACTTGTTCTCTATTCTTTCCATTGGAAACAAAAATTTGATTTAACCTTTCGTGTACACGATTGTGGTTATTAATTAATTCATCTCCTGATTTGACTTTGCCACTAAATACTTTGAAATAGGAAACCTTACCAATTTTTGGTTCAGAAAATGTTTTGTAAATAAATATGGTGCTAGGACCGGAAATATTAGCGCTAAGTTCTCCTGATTTTAATTTAGCAGGAGGACGATCCGCAGGTGATGGGCATACGTCATTAATAAATCCCATGATTCTTCCTGTGCCCATATTTTTGGTTGATGATGCACAGAATACTGGAAAGATTTGTTGTTGAGCAATTCCTTTTCTCAATCCATCTGCCAATTCGGACTCTTCTAACGTTCCTGATTCAAAAAAATGCTCCATCAAGGTATCATCATTCTCAGCAGCAGCTTCTACTATAACATTGTGCATTGCAGTAGCTCGTGCCAATTCAGATGCTGGAATTTCTTTTTTCTCTGGTTTGCCACCCGCTTCAGAATATTCATACATGACCATTCTTAATGCATCGATGATTTGATTGAAACCTTTTCCTTGATTCAAAGGATATTGAAATGGTATCAATTTTGGACCAAAACGATTAATTGCTTGCTCTAAAGTACTGTCGAAATCGCATTTTTCGTGATCGCATTGGTTAATTACAAACATCCCAGGTAAGGCAAATTTTTCTTTGTATTCCCAGATTAACTCTGTTCCAACTTCTACGCCATGCGCACCATTAAGTACCATGATACCGGTATCTGCAACTTTCATTGAGGAAAGAATTTCGCCAACAAAATCATCTGATCCCGGAGTGTCAATAATATTAATTTTTGAGTCTTTCCAGCTGACGTGCATCAACTTACTGAACAAACTTCCTTTGCGTTCTTGCTCAATATCACTAAAATCTGAAGTTGTATTTCCTGCTTCTACAGTTCCGCGTCTGGTTATTGCTTTAGCTTCGTAAAGCATAGCTTCGATCATTGTTGTTTTTCCACAATGGGAATGTCCTAATAAAACAACATTTCGAATGAGTTTGGGATTCGAGCTCATATACTTTTCTATTTTGAAGGTTTGATTGAATTAGGTTGGTAAGGTAGCAATTAATAGCATTACATAACCAAAGCCCTTATGAAAAATATTTAATTCTTATAATTTTCAAAATTATATTTTGAAATTAATGTAAATTGTAATTAATTCAAATAATTATAAAGCGATGTTATAATTGACAACTGAATAATTCGGATTTTACCCTTTGAATTTGGTTTTTTGGGCTGGTTACAGATTCAACACTGAAAATGAATTAAGGTATTACAGTGAGAGTTAGTAGGTCAAAAATTCCGTTTGCTTTCGGTAATGCTTCCGCCTAAAGGTCGAAGGGCTCCAGAATATTTTTATTACAAACATGGTAAGATCCTTGCAGAATAGGACTAACCAATTCCTACAGATTGCAGGATCAAATGTGACAAACAAGTGCGGAAAATTTACCTGAATAATCATAATACAATTTTATCGTTAGACAAGCTCGAAAGCGACAATAAGAATAGTAAAAGCGGATTTACTACTCTTTTTTATTTTTGGTTTACATTTTAGAAAATGAAATAGTATTTATTTCGACAGGAGTAATTATACTTAGATAATAAATTCCGATTGGATAGGAATTAATATCTAATTCTAATGGTGATTTGTAATTGATTGGAATTAATTTCTTCAAAATCGTTCTTCCATGAACATCTTTAATAATGATTAAATTCTCAGCAAGATTTTGATTACTTGCTTCAAGATAAATTTTTAAGGATGCAGGATTCGGATAAACTTTTAGATTTGAAGATTTAAAACTAATAGTATTGGTAAAGACTATTGGTATGCATGCAGACGTATCCACACATGAAGTTGTAGATAAAATGACCGCATAACTTCCATCCTTATTGGGCAGATAGTTCTGTTGTGTAGCACCAGGGATAACTGTATAGTTGTCATTGCAATCCAGCCATTGATAATTTGAATTTTTTTCAAGCGCTGATAATGTATTTCCTGTTTTTAAAATTCCATTGTCTAATTTTATAAAAGTGAGATCAAGTTCGATCAAACTATCGCAATTATTGACATTTTTAATTGTTTGATAATATTTTCCACTTTCGGAGTATTGAATATCATTAAAGGTGAATGGTTGACATGCTGTGTCGATAATGGTAGTTTTTGTATTTTTATTGACTATAAGATTCAAAGTAATACTGCTATCACAACCGAATCTATTTATCGTGTCATACTTATACTTTCCACTTTGAGTATAGATTTGACCATTCCAAGCATAACTGTCACAAGTTTCATATTGAATATCTATAGCATTTGATTTTTTAATAATTAGTTCAAGCCTCGTAATGCTGTCACAACCTGCATTAGTTTTAACTTCAAATGAAACAGTACCACTATTATAGTAAGTCTCTCCATACCAATAGTAATGATCGCAAGCAGTGATTCGCTCAGTAGAAATAGAACTTTTTTGAATACTAAGATCGAGTGTGGTTGTGCTGTCGCAGCCTTGTTGACTTTGGCTTTTAACAATGTAATGACCTGATGTGGAGTAGTTAATTCCATTCAAGACAAAACTATCACAAACAGTTTGGCTAATTGTGTTCAAGTAACTCTTATAAATTTTCAAATTTAAAGTCACCAAACTGTCGCATCCTTTAACGTTGGATAATTTATACTTTGCCGTATTGTTTGAAGATTTATAAGTCTTGCCATCGATCCATTTCAAACTGTCACATGCAGTCCGTATATCTATTTTGGTATTTTCGCATTGGCTCATTTTTACAATAAATACCTCATAACTACCTGCGGCGGTGAGGAAATATAAGTTAGAACCCGGATCAAGGTCAGCCTTTATATAAAAGAAACCAGTTGTATAGAGATTTCCATTAGCATCGACATCAATTGAATTACCACGATCATTACCAGCAATTCCTCCCATCTGTTTTGCCCAAATAAAATTGCCTGAAGCATCTAATTTCAAAATAAAAATATCATCCATACCAGTGGAAGTAAGGTTATAAGTACCAGTTCCCGGATTAAAGTCACCAGTTCCCTGAAAGCGACCTGTTGTATAAACACTACCTGTAGCATCAACGACAATATCATGGCCACCACTGAATGTCCCTCCCATTCGTTTTGCCCAAACAAAATTGCCAAGATTATCTAATTTTAATATAAAAGCATCATTACCGCCTGTGGCAATGAGATTATAAGTTCCCGGACCTGGATCAAAGTCACCTTTTCCTGTAAACTGACCTGTTAAATAAATATCACCATAAGGATCTATGGCAATTGAATTTCCTAGTTCATCAAAGAAATTTCCATCTCCTCCAACGTTAATAGCCCATTCAAATTCCCCTAAAGAGCTTAATTTGGATAAAAATATATCTTCATTACCTGAAGCTGTTAGATTAAATTTATTTGGACCGGGATCGAAGTCAACAATTCCTCCAAAAAGACCTGTGGTATATATATTTCCATTTAAATCGATAGTGATATAAAAGGGATAATCATTAAGCACACCTCCCATTTGTTTTGCCCAAATAAAATTACCTTTCGAATCTAATTTTATCGTCAAAATATCATCATTTCCAACAGAGTTAATTGAAATATTTCCCGTATCTATTTTGATTTCAACTGTGCCACTAAATCTAGTTGTTGTATATACATACCCGGAACTATCTATATCAATTGATTGAGTAGCTGAATACAATATTTGGCCACCAATTTGTCTTACCCATAAAAAATTTCCAAAGGGATCTAATTTTAAAATGTAACCGTCATATTGACCTTTTGCAGTTAAATTATAATCACCTGGACCTGGATCGAAATCAGCTGTTTCTTCAAACTGACCAACAACATAAATATTTCCAGAATTATCTATATTAACTGAATGGCCAACATCATTGCCAGTTCCTCCCATTCTTTTTGCCCACAATAAATTTCCTCCATCATCTAGATTTGTTACATAAATATCTTGATCTCCTGCTGAAGTCATATTAAAAGTTCCTGGACCTGGATCAAAGTCAGCAGTTTTACTAAATAATCCAGTAAGAAATAGGTTCCCTTTTTTGTCAGTTTTTAGGGAATAAACATTATCAGTACCAATTCCACCAATCTGTTTTGCCCATTCGAATTTCTGACCAATTAGATTATTGCAAAGTATGCAAAAAAGTAAAATAATTATTATTTGCCTTTTCATAATTCTTCATTCATAAATTGAAATAATTTCCGAGATCTACTATAGTAGATCCCTTAGATTTGAATTTCGTGGTATAACTTTTCTCCGCCAATCAAATTTAATCTAAATAATAAACTCGAAGCTAGAAGTTTAGCTTTTATATTCTAATATATTGAAAATGCTGTAATAACTTGAATTTACATCCAACAATTGAAAAGCATAGCATATGTTATTACTGCCTTATTCTGTAAGAAATTTAACCAAAAACAAAACCACGAAAGCGGCATCAAAAACTGTGAAAACTTTTGAGAAGTACAGGGAAAGCGAATGTTAACTGGCTCGTAATAAAAAGCCTAATTCTTAGTTTGGATTAAATTATATGCAGTTCTAACTACTCTGTAGACCACTTTTCTCTCAAGATTCGAAATATCCACATAGGTCCAGCCTGATTTTCCCCATTTATTTGGGACTGGATAAATAGCCTTAGCATTCATAGCGTGAAAAATATTCTGATCAATCTCTGATAATTTTACACAGACTAGATTATTCTTCTTATCCAATGTTGCAAATATCTTTTTCTTGGTTCTAAAGGAAATTTTTTCAAAGTGAGCTAAGGATACCACCTCAGGAAATGAAAGTACGTCGTTTATAAATTCTTGAGTGTTCATTTAAAAGTAAACTGCAGAAAACAGAATATTACACAAGTAATTCTTCCACTGAATTCCATATCATTTCACTGATCGTCTCTAAACCTTGAGAACCATCTATGGTGATAATTTTTTCTTTTTGTTCAAACAATTTTATTGCTTTTAGATAATTGTTTCTAACGAGAATCAAGTTTTCAAGGGTCTCATAAATTTCTTTACTAGTCCTTTCTTTATTTATTCTCTGCATGCTTACTTTCGGATCGAGATCAATGTAAAAAGTTATGTCTGGTCTAAGCAACTCAATAGCTTTTGCATTTGCCTGAATCAACCATTCCATCGGAGTAAAAACTCCCTGATAGGCAAATGAAGAAAGATAGTATCGATCACAAATAACATGCTCACCAGAACTTAATTTATCGATTATGCCATCTTCGTGATTGAGTAAATGATCTAGACGATCGGCAACAAATAATCCTGCGACAACAAGCTCATCTACGATTAGTTTTTCAGAAAAAACTTCACGGATCATCTTTCCTATTGGCCTCTTAGTTGGTTCTGCAGTGTGATGAGAGGGATAGCCTAACTTGACCAATCTATTGTGAAGTATTTTGGATTGAGTGCTTTTGCCGGATCCATCAATCCCTTCAAATACAATAAATAATTTTTTTAATTTAGACATAATAGATGACAAATATAAGTCTTGAATAACTTTAAGAAAGGATAAATAATTTAGACTACTGTCAGCTTAGAAATTGGTCGAAGGCTTCAAGCAAACCAAGTCTTTCAGGATCCAGTAAGGTTATTATTTTATTTTCAGAATCGACCTGCTCATGTCTTGATAAGCGCGAAATAATTCTTCTTCTTTCCGAAGTATTTAATTCAGAAAATGAACGTCTCAATAAAGGAAGAATTCCTCTGAAGTTATCTTCATCCAAAGTAATCAACCACTCGTTAATAAGAAAAAGCGGCTGGTCTTGAAATAAATAAAAATTGTTGGTTTGATACAGAAATCCTTCCATCCAGAAAGCTGTTTTTTGAGCATCAGTTTGTGACCTAAATTGATAATTGAGTTCAGTAACAAATTGTTCCTCTCCAATCCAACGCTCATTGAGCAAATCGTTCCATACTTTTCCTCGAATTATCGGATGTACTATTTCATTTGTAGAAATGATTATCAATTCTGTTTTTAATAAATCATTATAGCTTTTATCTTCGGAATGCAAAAAAAAGGTAAACAATAAATTCAAACAGGAAAGCATTCTTTTGGCTTTATCCTCCTTGATATTGGAACATTGATCTCCAAATTTCAAAATTATTTTAGGAATAATTCTCTGAATAATTGACTCTATAACTTGGGTATCCATCTTGTGTACATTGCCATAAGTTATGCTTGAGATCAGAGGTTTGATAAGCATACAAAGAGATTCAATGTCTTCAGAATGAATACTTAGAATATTAATCTTATCCAAAAGTTTGGGCCAGAGATGAATTAAATTGGCTTTTAATCCATGTTCCAAGGAAAGTGCTAAGGCATTGAAATCATTGGAGGCTTCTAGTTCTTCCTGAATATATTCATGGATAACATCTTCGATGGATATTCCTTTAATGGCAGTATGAGCGAGTGATATCTCTTGAGCTATACTCCAATCAAAGGACCAATGTTCATGGAAGTTACCTAATGTTTTGTTTTCAATGGACTTTGGAAAACACCAATCTAGTTTAAGTAAAACAGCTTGATGTAAAAAATGACTAATTTCTAAGTGTTTTATTTTTCTCAGATCAAGTTCAATTTTTTCTTTGGATTCTGCTGACCAATATTTTTTAAGTCCGAGTGATTTTAATTTTTGCTGGAACTCTTTTATCAATGGTAAAGACTCGTTATTGATTTCCAGGCTTCCGCTTTTATTGCCAATTACAATTTCATTTTTTATTAGTTGAATTCTTTTCTCATCACCTTTTCCGATAACGGCAATGCAAGCATCCAATAACTCTTCAATTCCTGCAATAGGCATTTCTCGCAAGTTGGCCAGTTCAGTTGCAAGTCGTTCGCAATCTATTAATTCCGCGGTACTAATTTGGAATCCATTTTTTCTCATTTGTTGAGAAGCGTAGCTTAACCAACTTGAAATTGCGAGATTTGGATTCTTAAAAATAAATTGACTCCACACCGGTGATTCAACACCTGCTGAATAGTATTTATCCAGTGCGAGTCGTGAGTAAGACCAGGGTATAATATTCACGTTGATGGGAACAGTTTGTAGATTCTTCAAATCCATTTTTACAATTGGAATTGAAGACGGAATACACAGTGCAGGAGCATGCCAAGCACCGCAGACAATGGCAAGTTTTTTTGGATTTTGTTTCAACAAGGAACGGAGTTCTGTACGCATAAATTCTTCACGGACAAGCGTTTCATAGTCGTCTAAGCCATCTGAATTCAGTCTTAATTCCAACATAAGCGAATTTATTATTTCAAACAAATCTTCACCTTCTGTCCAGGATTCAAAATAGGCATCCCACCATCTCTCAGTATCTTGATATCCACTTTTTTTTGCAAGATATCCAAGAGGATCATTTACAATATTCTTCTGATTGTAAGTAAGACTTTGCTCGGTATTTTTTTTGAAATTTGATGGAATCAGACTTAGACCTGCAGGCAAATCAAAAGCATGGAGGACAATATTTTTTTCAAATGAATATTTCATTGCCTGATACTCCGGAGAAAATTCAGCAAATGGATAATACATCATTTGATCAGGTTTGTCTCTGTTGTAAAACATTAGAGCTAGTGGACATTCATGGGCATTAGTTTTTAATTGATGGATAATTTGATTTGATTCGTAGGGCATTTCAACACAGATAATTTCCGGTTCAAAATTTTGCAAAGCCTGGAACAGCCTTCTTGCTGATCCAGCTCCATGATGTCTAATACCAAAAATTTTAATTTCTGTTTCCATTCTTCAACTTCAAAGAAATAAACCCAAAAAAGTCATTAGACTTTTTTGCCTTTGGCTGACGATGCCTACGATGAATGTCGGCATGCTGATCGAAAGCATCAGCATTGAAAATGAAGGTGTTATTTATTTTATAAAATAATTTTTTCTTACATTTTCAATGTCAGGGTTAATCCCGACAAGTCATTGTAAAACAATGATTTCGTCGGCCTATAGGACAAAATTGTCACTTCAAATGACAATTTTGGGATAAAAAAAGCCACCACAAATTGTGATGGCTTTAATATTCTTAAAACAATCGAAATTACTTAACTACAAAGAAAGATTTCTTTAGGAATCCTTTCGGAGTATTCACTTGTAAGAAATACTGTCCTTGAGATAATTGAGATACATTAAATACTGGATTAAACTGATCAGATGAATTTCTTTCTTCCATAGAAGAAATAATTTTACCATTGATATCAACGATATTATAATTTATTGCACTCTTATCAGCCAACTTAATATTTGCTTTTAATATGTCTCTTGCTGGATTAGGACTCAACTCAATGTTGATTCCAGGGCCATTGCTAATGTCTTTAGTTGCAACAACAGCTTTGGAAACGAATACTGCAATACTTGCAGCACCATAAACAGTTTCAGCATCGTTTACACCATTTCCATTGCAATCAAAATAAAATAAGGCGGCAGAAGACATATCAGGTCCACCTGATGCCGCTTGTGTTTGGGAAGTTAAGAATGGATAGTCATCAAAGTCAAATTCATTCAAAGCGTCCTTGTAATCAACATAGAGTTTTTGATTAAACTCACTATCATATCCAAAGAATAGACTTTGTGCTCCTCCAGAATATTGTATAGATGCTAAATAAAGTTCACCATCATCTTTCACTTGGTATACTGGTTCAGTACCTTCCAAATTCTCCAAAGCAATAGAGAAATTGGCAGATGCTCTTGTGTCTGTAGCATCAAATGTTTTACTACCCAATGCAACTAATGTCATTTCTTCAGTAGCAATTTGACCATCTGCATCTAGATCATCCCAACGGTATAATCTTCCTTCAAGATAAAGATCTGCTACTGATCCACCACCTGTACTTACCACAGCATAAATAGAATCTAATTGAAGTCCTTTACCATGTTTTAATCTGAAAGGCATCATCAACTCTCTATAAGCAGTTCCACCACCGAATAAGTAAGCACCACTAGTTACTGGAGCTCGGGTAGCCATATTAAATCTGGATTTAGAAAGGATATTGCTTGTAATATCAAAGTATGAAGAATAATTGTTATCCTGTAAGAATCTTTCCGTTCCATCATTGTTAGCTAAATAATTAATAGAATATTGTCCAACAGCTTGCCCATTATAATCAAATGGATCAACAATAACGCCAGTTCTAGTACTGTCCACTTCTGCAACTTCTTTGTCAGAGGTCTTGTCATATATGGAATTTCCGGTCTTTTTAATTATACAATTCACTTTACAATTAGGTTGGTCTTGAGTTCCGTTATTGGTATATGATCCACCAGTTACAAAGCTCATGTCCCCTACTGATTGAATTTGACTACTTGGAACCGCTCCATATTTTGGATGTAATACCAAAGGCTGCGAATATGTTCCATCACAGGTTGTTCTCGCAATAGCAAGATCGTTTGCTTCTTTTGCAAATGCTCCAATAGTCATATTGACTGTACCAGATTGCATTGCACTTTTAATTGCAAGACCATCTTCGTAACCAAGCATTATGCAAGGTATTGTAACCCCAGCACCAACATTTCCATTTGCCATTTTAAATGGAGGACCACCTGCATTTGAAAGGTTGTGGTTCATTATTACAACTGCAATGGCACCGGCATCTTGAGCATTAAGACATTTAACGTCAAAACTGCAGGTTAATCGATCAATTACGCAAAACTTTCCAGCGATTGCTGAAGCATTTGTCAATGGGTCACAACCAATAATTGGATCACCCATTACTAGATCTCCAGTCCAGGTATTTGAAGTAAGATCTGCACCAAAATCGGCACCACCATAAGATTTTTCACCTGCGACTCCAGCAGGAGAATTCACAATAACAGCCACTTTTTGAGAAAAGGCTATATTGCTTATTATTAAAGATACTAAAAGTAAAAAATTCCTCATGTTCTAATTTTTATTTTATTAATTAATGAATTCCAAAATTATAAAAAATGGCAATAATATTCACTAACAGAATATTATTGCCATGAAGTATATTATTTTATTACTACAAAAGCTTTTTTAACTGAAGATCCTTCAGATGTTGCTTTTACAATGTAGGTTCCTTCGCTTAAAGTCTGCACTTGAAATACCTTATTAAATTCAGTATTTCTTTCAGTCATTTCTTCAGACTCAATTAATTTTCCTGCACTTGAGAATAACTCAAATTTAATCTTAGAAGCAACATTCAATTTTACATGAACGTTTGCATTTTCTCTTGCAGGATTAGGATTAACTGTCATCTGAATATTGTTTTCTTTAGTCAGATCTTTAGTTGCAACAACACCAGAAAATTCTAAAGCCATACTTGCAGGAAAGAAGAATATTTCTTCATCTTGTGCAGAAGCATCGCCATTAAGATCTACATAAAAAAGACTAGCAGCTGTCATATCCGGGCCACCTGTACCGGCATCTTGAGCTCTAACGCTTAAGTACGGATATTCTTCATATTGAAGTTCACCTGCTGCATCTTTAACATCTATCAACATTCTTGAGCTTGAAACCATTTCATAAGCATTAAAGATAGAATTAGAGCCTCCGGCGTACAACAATGAAGCAAAATACAATTGATTATCAGCATCCATTTGATAATGAGGAGTCGATCCTTCAAGATTTTCCAATGGAATTCTAACATTTACGAAATTACCTGCTGCATTTGCAGGAACTTTATAAGAACCAATGGCTACAATGTGCATTTCATCGTTATCCACTTGTTGATCGTTATTGGCATCAACCCACTTATAAATTCTACCCTCAACTTCCATATTGGCAACTCCTTCGTTAGAAGCAAATGCAGTATGTAAAGTATCGATGAAAAGGTCTTTACCATGTTTTAGGCTGAAAGGCATAAGCAATTCTCTGTAATCTGTTCCGCCTCCCCAATATTGAGTAATTGCAAGAGCCTTAGTAGTAGTATTTATCTTAGATTTTGACAATAGGCCTTTAGCAACATATACGTTGTTTGTAAAAGAGTTGTCTCCTTTTGTTTGGTCAACAGAATCCTGAGAAACAGTGGTTGTGAAAGCGTATCTTCCTAAACCTTTTCCATTGCTAAAATCAAAAGCAGGCTCAATGATCAATCCAGATATACTATCTGGCTCAATGGTTGTTGTCTCTACTGAAGTTTTCTCATAAACTTTAGTTGCTGAACCTCCGGAAAGCGGATAGTGACTTATTACAGTGGTCACCTTTGCGCCAGTTAGGCTAAGGTTACCAACATTTTTCATATACGCACCGCTTAAAAAGATCCAATCGTCAGCTTGTTGAACATCGCTTACAGGAATTACACTAAAAGCGGGATTCATCGCATATTTTTCAGTAGCAGAGGCACCATAAGGAAGACTATAGATGCTGTTATCAAAGTCTTTAGCCAGTACAGTTGCGTCTGGATTGCCGTTATTGATCGGCGCGGACAACATTTCAGCTTTTTGTAAATTTTTCATGTTTAATGCAAAAGGAAGCCTTTGTGCACTTAAAAACTGTGAAATAAAAAGTAAAATGATTAGAGGTAGAAATTTTTTCATGTAGAATAATTTTGTTTATGTTAAAAGAGTGAGTACAAAGTTAATAATTTGTTTAATTAATTGCAAAAAAATGTTTATTTATCTGAATTTCATTAAATTATATATACAATTAATAAGTTATGTTGGTGCTAATACAACGATGAATCAAGATTTCTAAACTTTCAACATCTTCCGAAGCTTTAAACTGATTCACTTCCTTTATGTAACTGAACGTTTGGCTACTCAAAAACGCTGTTTCCATTGTGATTACTTTTTTTCTTCCAGTGAACCAGCATCTCAACTTTTCTAATCTTGAAAACCACAAGGCCAAAGTCAAAGGAATTCCAAGTTTAGGAACTTGTCCGCCGGTTTCATGTGCAACTAAACTTATAAGATTTTCGTAGGTCGTAGTATAGTTATGTAATAAATGAGGACCAATGCTAATTTCTTCCTCTAAAGACTGAAGTATTGCTTTTACGACAAATTGCAGATCAACAATGCCAACAGTTCCTTTTGGAAAGAATTTTAATCCTTCCGACATTCTTTTCAAAATGCTTAATGATCCTTTATTCCAATCCCCTTCACCAAGAATTAGTGTTGGATTAAGAATAACAGCATTCAATCCTTCTGAAGCAGCTCTTTGTACTTCTAATTCACCCAAATATTTTGATTTGGCATAATTTGAATAGAAAATAGGCCTGCCCTGAAGTTTGTCAGATATTACAAATGGATGGTTAGACTTTCCTAAAGTAGAGGAAGAACTAAGATAAATGAACTTTTGAATCTTGTGGAATAAACAATTGTTTAGCAATTCTCTAGTTAGCTGAAAGTTATTCAGCATCAAGGATTTGTAATCCTTTTCATCATAACTTATAAGCCCAGCTAAATGAATTACGACATCCACCTTGGCAAGTATCTCATCAAGAATATCAAACTGGTTTAAATCTGCTTTTATCCAAGACACAGGAATTTCAGATAATTCATGCTCGCGATATAATCCTATAATATGCATATAACCATCGTCGATAAGCTTCAGTAAGACCTGTCTTCCAACAAAACCGTTTGCTCCGGTAACCAGAATTCGTAAATCTTTATTCAAATTACTTTTCTTTTAGACTTAGAGTAAATTCCGCAACAGTTTGAATTTCTATAGGACTAAGTTTTTCTTCAAATCCGGTCATAATGTTTCGGCCTTTGCTAATAACCAATATTCTTTCTTCCAAAGTTAAATCGGACAGCGTTAGATTTTTGGCTCCATTGGTCATTAGGTCACCTTTAATACCATGGCACAAAACGCAATTTTGTTTAAAAATTTCTTTTCCATTCAAAGCTTTATGTCCGCTTTCCCCATTTTGACATGAAAGTATGAGGGTGATTGTTAATGAGAGGGTAATAAATTTGAGCATAAGGCTAATTTTGCGCAAAATTGATTCAAATAAAGAACTTTTTGTAATTAATAAAGTTAATGATTCGATCAAGTTTATAGACCGCTAAAAAAGTGCAAGAATGAGAAATTATGTATTTAGTTTATTTTTATTGAATTTAGGCCTGTTCAATTTCGCAATTGCTCAAAAGTCCTTCACCCTTACTGAAGCAGTACAATATGCAGAAAAAAATAGCAATACCCTTAAAATTCAAAACCTTGACAAGCAGGATGCAAAGGATTTATTGACTGAATACAAAGCAATCGGAATGCCTAAATTGAATGCAGGGATATCCTATAATTATTTTATTAATATACCAACAAGTATTCTTCCGGATTTTATCTCACCAACAGTATACAATGTGCTGTTTGATGAGAACATATTACCGAGAAGAGATTTAACATATGGCTCGGGAATTCCCGCACAATTTGGAACAAAAAATAATCTCACAGCGAAACTTGAATTTTCAACTTTGTTGTTTGATGGAAGTTTTTTTGTTGGTTTAAAAGCTCAACAACTTTATAAAGAATTAATTACTCGTCAAATAACACAGACAGAAGTTGAAACGAGATATCTAGTTACCAAAGCTTATATGGCTGCATTAGCAATAAAGCAGAACTTAAATATACTGGATAAGAATTTGGATAATTTGAAAAAAGTATTGCACGATGTTTCAGAAGTCTACAAAGCGGGTCTTACAGAAAAAATGGATGTAGACAGACTTGATCTATCACTACAAAATTTAAATGTTGAAAAAGATAAGTTGAATCGATTGTATGATTTAACACTCAACTTACTAAAATTTCAGATGTCGTATCCTCTTAATGAAGAAATAGAACTTTCACAAAGTTTCGATGAGCTTATAAACACAAGTTATATTGACATTATGGATCCCTCAGTAAAGCTTAATATTCAAAAAAGGCCTGAGTACGCAGTGATTGATCAGGGAAGGAAACTTGCAGAAATTAATATTAAAAGATATAAAGCTAGTTATTTACCGAGTCTCTACGGATTTGCATCTGCTCAAGAAGGACTTCAGCAAAACAACTTGTTTGATTCAAAAGAAAATAAATGGTATCCAACTACATTAGTAGGTGTAAATCTAAATATTCCAATATTTGATGGTTTCGATCGCAGAGCTAAAATTAGCAAAGCGAAGACTTTGTTGAATAAAACAAATATGCAAATGACAGAATTTGAACGCGGAGTTACACTCGCCTATGAGAATTCTAAAACGCAATATTTGAATTCCTTAAATACCATTGATGCTAGAAAAAAGACACTAGCACTTTCAGAAAAAATTTATCAGACTAGTCAGACAAAATTTAAAAATGGAGTCGGCAGTTCTTTAGAGGTCAGCTCAGCAGAAAGAGATTTGTATTCTTCACAGGCGAATTTTCTGGAAGCTCAGATCAACCTAATAAATGCAAAAATCGAACTAGATAAAGCATTGGGGAATTTTTAAAATTTAATCGCGAAGCGATTAAATTTAGTCGACAGTAAGCAGTAAGCAGTCGTCAGTCGACAGTCGTCAGTCGTCAGTCGACAGTCGTCAGTCGTCAGTTGAGGTGACTCGTCCTAAAAAAAGTTTACACATTAATAATAAAAATCCTGTAGCAAGTTT
>JBDTWI010000003.1:0-190966 GCA_040006775.1 Saprospiraceae bacterium | reverse complement strand
GATTCTTTTGGAACTGTGGCACTGTCAGATCATCGTTGATGAATAAAGGGTTGTAAGCGTATTGGTTCCAGATGGGGCGGGCAGGAGCCCAAGGTGGTTGGTTAGTTGGAGATCCATAAACAGTTAACTTTCCAAATGAGTTATTAAACAAGTTAGATCCACAAACAGTACATATCTTTGATTGTCCGGTATTATCAATATCGGCTACAATGCAATTCTCATTCAATGTTACAGCCAGACAAATTTTACTATCTATTAATATTGGTGGATTAGCACTTCCGTCAATTATATATAATAAGGAATCTCCCCTATAAATAATTTCTGAAATTCCATTAGCATCTAAATCAAAAGTTATAATTCCAGAATTAGAAATTGTATCGCGTACAATAAATGACCAAATTAAATTTAAACTATTGATTCCATCAAATTCGAAATTATGAATATAGTTATTCTTACTCACTAGTATATTTGGCTTTCCATTATTGTCAATATCTGCTATGGAAGGACAGCCATTGATTTCAGACAAGCCAGGTATATAATTTTTTGCTAATAACGTTGGAATTCCATTTGACATGGTGTAAACATAAATTCTTGAGTTCACATCGAAATCACTATGTGACACAATTACGTCCAGCTGACCATCTTTATTAATGTCAGCAACAGCGGTTCTTCCATCCAATAATTTTTTATCAACTCTAACATTATAAGGAATCATAGAATTACCTACTTGTCCGTTGAGATTTACAATTTTTACTTTATATATTGTAAATCCAGCAGCAAGTTCCAAATCAGATGTATCTTTGTCTAATTGAGCTGCAATTGACACCGTATGAGTCTCCCATCCATTTGGTATGGTATAATTTCCTCCAAATCCGTTATTACTTGTGCCTTCAATTAGTAAAGCCCCAGTCCTAGCATTAAATATTCTATTGTTGCAATAAACTTCTGGAATGCCGTCCTGATTAAAGTCAGCAATATTAATAGACGGTTCACCAGGGTTATTTGAAGTGTTAAAGTAATAAGTATCAGACGAAATCCATTTAACATTACCAAGTAAATCATAACATACCAGCTTCCCTCCATTTGGGAGTAGCCAGCTTGCAGACCCCATAATTATTTCAGAGAAGCCATCATTATCAATATCGGCGAGAGCCATTGTCATTTGATCTGAGTAATAGAGACAATTAAAATCATACTTCACTTTTCCATTAACGCCACTAACTATTACAATTTTCGAAGTATCTGGTATTCCAAGTTTTCCGACAAAATCATTCCTAACAATAAATTCAGGAACACAATCATTATCTATATCTGCTAATACGGTAACTTGAAAAGTATGAGTATTTCTTTCCGACTCCCATTTTTTTTCAAGTTTAATTTGAGGTCTTTTATATTTCTCATAAATTGAACATTTCGATGTATCTGACAAATTACATTTTAAATGTTGAGCATTTAAATACCCGTTATTAACCAAATAAATCAATATTACAAATCTAAAAAATATCCTTAACATCTAATAATATTAAAATTAAGGAAGTCTGAAATAAATGTTACTAATTTCAGACTTCCTCAGCACTGTTTAAAGTTTAATGATTTTAATTACTGAATAATCTCCATAGGAATTCTTATACCTAAGAAAATATAATCCTGATGAAAGATTAATTCGCAATCTGGTCTCAGAATTTTCAAAAGAACTAGAGTAAATATGCTGTCCTGAAGAATTATAAATAACATAATCTGTCCTTTTTAGTTTTGACCTGATTAAAAACTCATCTGATGAAAATGGATTTGGTTGAATTTGAACCTCATCAATTTCTATTAATTTGCTCCTTAAGGTGCTTTCTTCTAATCCTTCTCTTGTATCACAATCTTCTGGTTTATGAATTTTTAATAATTTATAACAAAGAGTATTCGGACAAGTACAACTAGATGAAGAACCACAAGAATAAACTTTTAAGGTAATATCAGAGTTATAAGGGCCAAGTGGATTATTAAATGAGCAACCTTGAACACCAGTCGCACAAGGTGGATTAGTATTGTAACAAGGTGATCCTGCTCCACTTACATTTAATTCAACAGAATATGAATAAGTGCCATTTCCATTATTTATGCAATTCAATTTTTTTAAGTAAACTTCAAGGTCGCAAGTTTCGTAATTATTATTCATATTCCCACATGGTTTTGGTGGGCAAATGTCAAATGTAACAATACAAGTTTGAAATGTAATTTCATTTCTATACCTTACATTAACACTTACACAGCCTTGTGTAATATCACCAACAGGAATTATGTGTGGCATATTATATGTAAATTGAACACCATTAATCAGTAGAATATCTCCTTGTTGAGGTGAATATGGAACTTCAATTGTGTAGGACCAGTTGTTAATCATATTTATTGTATCGTAATCGCAGGAAATATCACTTATTATTGTCTTCCTTAATTGTCCACAACCTGAACAGTAATCAGGAGGTATAATTTGGAAGGTATCTGAGCAATGATTATGGTTAAAGATTAGGATCCACTTTCCTTCCTGAATTAAGAACGGTCCTAGATTATAGCTCCCATTTCCATATCCATTACTTTTTAAAGTGTAGTGTCCAGACTCATCAGGATAAGGATCATCCAGTTGGCGCTCAAGTGTCCAATATATGCTATCTGCATTCGAAATTGATACATCTACAAAATAATAATCATCGGAAAAAACATTATTAGTAGGATGATTTCTGTTACAACTTCCAATTGTTAAATCCAGTATAGGACTAACAAAATCATCAAGACAGATTTCTATTCCATTAGTTGGAACTGGTGGCAGTTCATCTGTACCATTTCCAAAATATAAATATGCAATTATGTCTCTACAATCATCATTTGGACTTTCAAAATCTGTCTTTACTACTCGAAATCTGAAAGTCATTGATGTTGTATCAATAATCAAATCAAATATATTAAATCCTGGAACAGTGATGGAATCCAAATCTGTATAATCTCCATCTATTGTTGGTAATGTATAAGTTCCTTGAATAGTTATGCTATCACCATCGCATGAGATTACAATGTCAGGTTTCGGCAAAGTTGATGAGCCATAACTTCCATAGTCACAAGGTTCACATATTCCATCAATGTATACATAACCAAAATGTCCACCTCTTGCACAATCAGCAGCTGTAATTTCTAGAGTTGCAATATTACCAACTTGCTCTTTAGGTATATAAAATCTATGACATGCCCAGTCTGTATATTTAACTTCTTGATTTTTTAAATTAGGCGTCTGACAATCATCATAGTAAATAACAGTTTTACCTGGAAAATTTGTTCCATCATAACATAAGTTTGAGCTTACTGATAGGTCACAATAAAGACTAAAAAAAGGTTGTTGATCTGTATGTTCTGCTGGATTTTCCAAGATTGCACTATACCAAACAGTGAAGTTTCTGTTTTCCTCAGTAACAAGAAAACTTTTGCTTACTCGATTTATATCTCCTTTGTGATTCCAAATAGGATTATCAAAATAATTTAAATAGCTATTTATCATTAATGAGTTTGAACCAAATAGTACTTTATTTACACCTGTAATAGGATCATTTCCACTCGTTGCAATTTCGAATCTTTTTGGAACTGGTAATGAACTTACATCTGTAAAAGTTACGAGGTTGCCATTAATTGCAGGAGAGCATGATTCGCTTCCATAACCATCTAATTGAGATCTATAAAAACTTGAATTCGAAGCAGTATAATATAGAAAATCACTCTCAAACCCACCATTATCACAAACAGATATATCTGTTTGGCTTGACGTTATTCCAGGCATAAAAAAGCTAATGATGAACAAATAAAGAACTGTCCCAAAATTAAAATTTAAAATTTGGGGGGGGCAAAATTTAATTTTGTCCCTGCGGGTTCGAATCGCGCATTCAGAATAAATTTCTTATCCATATTAAAAAATTTATGACAAGTCTTCACTTGCCGATGAAAAAAATAATTAAACACAACCAAATTTTGAAATAGGTTTAACCATTTTTAATTTCACTTTTCAAGACCATAATTTCTAATAGCATGATCTCCGATCTATTCTATAATTCAAGAACCCCTCAACGCTCAAATACGTTGCTTGAACAAAGCAAAGATACGATGTTAATTGTCGGTTGTCAATAGGTGAAGACCCTGATTTTATAAAATCAGCAGCAAGCCTTAGTTTATAACGACTAGATCCCGAAAAATATCATGTCGATGATTTGATTATTTTTTCAGGATCTGATGTTATGATTACGCAGAATATTAGACAAAATATTAATTCAAATTAATACCATGTAAAAAATGTTGACAAAGAGCAATCCCAAATTAGTAAGTAATACCAATTGTATTTATAAATTGGTCCAAACCAATTTATAAAACTACAATGGTTAATGCCGCTAAATAAATATAAAAAGTCCAAGAACAAGAAGTGTGAATTGGACTATTTATATTAATAAGCGGTATAATTTGCTTCAATCTGGTAGAATGAACATCCTTGAGTTTTTAAATTATTGCTCGTTCTAACGCCGCGATTTGCAAACCGTAATTACCAAATATTTATAAAAAATTATTTCCAAATATAAATACTTATTCTGAAAGGAATAAATTCAATATTTTGAATAGAATATTTAATTTAAAATCACAAATTTATGGGGAATTTATTAAAATCAATTTAATTCATCTAAATTGCAATCACGGTAGGTGTAGCAGCTATACTTATCGCTTTTTAATTTCTCAATTCTGCTGCTATGAAAGGTAATTCATATTAGAACAGATTATTGGGTAAGCTAACTCTAGCAATGTGTATATTTGAGTAGTAATTTCATTTTACTTAAGACATATTAAATGGACTTGTGCATCATCAAGTATGTCTTAGATTCCATAAGTACTCATAGTAAGATATGCATTTTTTGTCTTGATGTTCAATATTCTAAGTCCAGATATGAAATAATTGGAAAGTTAAAATTCCTTCAAAGATACTTAGGGTTGAGAAGCAAAATAAATCATAGATATTTCCTCAAGAATTCACTCACTCTATGATCTGTCTGAATGTCTCTCCAGCTCAATTTTTGTTTTAAGAATAATCCCTCCAGATTGCGACATCTGCTTAATGCGACATAGGCCTGTCCGGTTTCAAATGCACCACGACCTAAATCTAAAATAAGCCTATCAAATGATTTTCCCTGACTTTTGTGAATTGTTACAGCCCAAGCTAGCCGAACTGGAAGTTGACTAAATGTTGCAATTATTTCTTTTTTAAGCTCGTTTTTTTCTTCTACATAGCGTATAATGTCCCAATTTTCATAATTTACTTTAACCGAGCTATCTGGATTTGTAAACTTTACTTTTATAAAATCATCTCCAAGTTCTTCAATAATTCCTATACTTCCATTGACATAGGCCTTATCAGGACTGTTTCTAATTGTCATTACTTGAGCGCCTAATTTCAAAATTAATTGAAGTTCATTCGGCATTTGACTTGTCGAAATTTTTCCACTAATTTTGGATTGATAAACTTTGGTAGTTGTGCTGAGTTTAGCCAGTTCATCCATGTTGATTTGGTTGGCAATCGCATTAGTGGTGGACAAGGTAATTGTCGGATTATCATCACTTTGAGTAATAGGTAAAAATCTTTCATTGATATCTAATAAATCATCTTCATCAATTTCATTTATTCGGATTTTATTCAATAATTTAATAAATCTAAGCTCACTCTGTCTGAAGACCTGACTTAATTCTATAATTTCAAATTCCTTTAAATCACTCATAACTTTTGAAGAGAAAAAATAAGGAGAACTGTAATTATTTTTAAAATATTCACGCTCTTCCACTGTGCTTACTATCGGAGGAAGCTGATAAAGATCACCAATCCAAAGCATTGGGATTCCTCCAAAAGGAGCATTGTTTGAAGTAGAGATTTTTAATATCTGATCAATATGATCTAAGATATCTGCTCGAACCATGCTTATCTCATCGATAACTATCAAATCAATTTTTTTAATAAGAGATTTGCTAATAGGGCGATAGTCTTTCGAACTTACAAAAAAAGGCGGTAGTTTGAAAAAAGAATGTATTGTCTGACCTCCCACATTAATTGCTGCAATGCCGGTAGGTGCCAAGACTACAGTTTTTTTAGAGGTTATTTTATTAAAAAGATTGAAAAGCGTTGACTTCCCTGTACCTGCTTTACCGGTAAGCAATATTACACCTTTGAAGTCATTAAACTTGTCTAGTGCATAATGCTGTTCCTCATGAAGGCTTAAAATATTTAATTCATTTAATGACATGAAGACATTTAATAATCGAAAAACAGAGGAGTCTATTTACGGTTGCAAAGATAAGTAGACAATAGTTGGAAAATGATCACTAAACCCATTTATCCATTTGTCTCCACTGAAAGATCGTTTTGGATAATTTTTGAAATGTCCCTCGGTTTCAATCATATATTCTTGATGAAAAATTTGATGATCCTCATACCCGTACTCTTTTGACTTTGGTTTTATGAAGCGATGAGATAGAATTATTTGATCATAAAGCTCCCAACTATCTTTATACGCAAGGCTGCCTTCGCCTTTTTTGTAATTTTGATAAAATGGATTAAAAAACTCATTAATTTTGATATAATCAAAATCCTTTTTAGCATTTAAAATATCTCTAACACTTTCATCAGTAGGATTGTCATTCAAATCACCCATTATAATAAAGGCAGGATCAGACTCAATTTTACATATTGAATCGTATAGCATTCTATTTAGTCTTGCAACTTGATTGCGGTAAACTTTGGATGCGGCAATTCCTGATCTTCGTGAGGGCCAGTGATTAACTAAAATATAAACAATTTCACCTGAAATTTTTCCTTTTACAAAAAGTACATCTCTAGTAAATTTTGAACCATTGATAGAATCAATTAAATAAACAGGAATGCTTTTGGAGTCAATTAATTTGAAATACTTTGACTTATATAAGAGCGCTACGTCAATCCCTCTTGAGTCGTGAGAATCATAATGAATGATAGAATAACCCGAATTCATTAAACTTTTTTGAGAAATCAAGTCTCTTAAAACTGTTCTATTTTCAACTTCTGCTACGCCTAAAAGAATTGGGCCATTTATAGTTTTAGATTGTCCAAGTTCAGAGATAACCCTTGATAAGTTGTTGAGTTTTTCTTTGTATTTATCCTCATTCCATGCCTTCGAACCGTTTGGGGTGAATTCTTCATCTTGTGTGCTACAATCTCGCTTCGTGTCGAATAAATTTTCCAAATTACAGAAAGCTATTGCGGTTAATTCAACATTCATTTTTTGCGCTATAACGACTTTATCTAAAATCAAAAAAAATATTAGCGAGAATATTTTAAAAAAAATTAGCTTAAATCTTAATATAAAATGATTGTCCAAAAGTGTTAAATTTGTTGTCTATTCTAATATATGTGGCAAAGTAAGCTAAAATTCGTCTTATTCATCCTATTGACGGTATATGGATTCCAAGCAATGAGTCAAAATTTTAGAATTTTAGTCCTAATTGGTAAAGCAACTGGAAATATCTATTCCGGTACTTGTACCATAACGGATGTAACAGGAGTTGCTAATTTATTTAAAAGTTCTCAGGTAACTTTTGCCGACTTTAGCTTTCCAGTTGGACCTGTTGAAATAACAGGAATAGTTTCGCAATTTACCAAAGCTCAATTAATTGTAAGGACAGAAAATGATATCAAGCCTTGATGAAATCAGCTTAGTTAGTTATTTTCAATTCAAAAGATTTTGTCTCGCGCAATCAGAATCTGTTATGAAAGTCTCTACTGATTCAAGAATACTTGGGTCATTCATTTCTAATTATGAATACAATGCTGTTCTTGATATTGGATGTGGAATGGGTATTCTGTCCTTTATGCTTTCTGATAAGAGGCCGGAAGCGCGCATTGTAGGAATTGATAGTATTCAGGAATGTATTTTCTTAGCGCAACATTCTAAATCTCTAAGGAATCAATTTGAAGGTATACAATTTATCCATAAGGATTTATATTATTATCAACCAGACAATTTGTTTGATTTGATAATAAGCAATCCACCTTATTTTTTAAATCAATTGAAATCTCATTCTGACTCTCGAAATCAAATGAGACATACCAATACTAATTTCGTTGACATGTTTTGTTATTTTTCAAAAAAATATTTAACTGGTGATGGATCCATTGCAATAGTCTTGCCTTATGCATTGGAAAGTCAATGGACATTTAATATGTGCAAGTACGGTTTTATTCTTAATGAATTAGTTGAGATCAAACACGACAAAAAATCTGATACTTCATTGGTTATTTGTGTATACAGGAAAAAATTCGATAAATTGATAATAAAGAATTTGATTCTGTTTGAATCAAAAGATAAGGTCAGTATAGAATTTAAAGAACTTATTGATTCCTTTTAAGCCAACTTCAAAAGGAGGCTTTATTTAAATACATAACCGGCTTTTTATTTTTTAATTGCGCTCTTCAGTTGAGCGTTTCGAGAAATGTATTTGCCCACTACGTCGAATTCAATGTTTACCTTATCTCCAGTAATTAATTTGTGGATATTAGTATATTTAAAGGTATATGGTATAATACAAACTTTTATTAAATTTAATTTGATTTCAGCAATGGTTAAACTAATTCCATTGATACAAATTGACCCTTGTGGAATTATTAAACCTGCATACTTTTTTTTGATTTTCAATCCTATTTCAATGCTTCCATCCTTATTGGCTAAGGAAATAATTGAAGCAGTACAATCGACATGGCCTTGTACAAAGTGTCCGCCTAATAAATCGTTTAGTTTCAAGGATCGTTCTAAATTGACTAAATCCCCAACTTTACACAAATTGAAATTTGTTTTTTGTAAACTTTCATGAATAATGTTTACAACATGTGTTGTAGAAGTTTTATTAACAATAGTTAGACAAACGCCATTATGCGCGACGCTTTCGTCAACTTTGAGTGAATTGCTAAGTTTTGATTGAATGGTCAAGTTTAAATTTGATCCCTTTTTTGCAATTGACTTAATAATTCCAACTGATTTTATTATTCCAGTAAACATCTATCGACCCTTTAAAATTTCAATAAATCCATTAAAGCTATTAATTAAGGAATTTCCTTTATTATAGATTTCGCAAGAGTAATAATAGGTACCGTCATTGAGCATTTTTCCATTCCGGCTTCTTCCATCCCAATTAATTTCTGGGTCAGAAGTTTGATAAACTTCATTTCCCCAACCATTTATTATTTTTAAATTTATTCTTGAAATTTGTCTGTTCCTGATCGGTTTAAAAAGATCGTTAAAGCCATCCGCGTTTGGTGTGAAAGTATTGGGTAACTCATATTCAGGACATTGGTTGATACAGGAGATGTTTGAACTACAAGCTATGAGTTTCGAATTCATCGCATGTACGGTATAGCAACTATTTATCAAATTATCTGCTTCGAATTGATATTCACGCAAATTTCTTGGTAATCCAGTTGCTATTATTTTTATCGCATCTCCATTGATCTCCTCAATATAAAAACTTTCGATGTCATTCGAATTACAACTATCCTCATTGTAGACCCACTTTAATAAAATAAATTTATTTGTGTCTCCAAGTTCACATGGACCTAAGACATTTAAAATAGGGCAACAAGGAGCAGTAGAGTCAAATGCTGTTATGCACGAAATGTTGGAATTATTAATTAAAGGTCTTTCGATGTTAACATCTGAATATTGACCTTCCGATTGAATGAAGTAGCAATAATTGCTGTCCTGAATTACTGTATTGTCGTTAAATGTTAACTTGCTGGTTATGCCAATCGAATCGAATTGACTTAAATTAGTCGATTTGCGAAAAATTTTAAATTTGTAATTAAGCCACGGAACATTAGATGTCCAGTTTAATTGAACTGCCTTGCGAATGTTAGAAGTGTTTAAAAATATTTGATCTGCAGATTGTGAATTTAATAAAATAGAATTGGCTGAACTTAATTCTATATGATATCCATATTTGAATTTTTCAGTGTTTAATTGTGTATGTAGAAAGATCGTATCAAAAATAGAAGAAAATGAATTATAGTTACGTGTGAAGCTTTGTAATTCCACTGGATTTGCTGAATTAATTGTGGAATAAATTTTTATTTTATATGGAGGGATTATTGCGAGGGTATCAAACAATGGAATTATTGGTTTATGATACTTTAAGAATATTTGGCCATTGAATTCTGAAGTAGCTTTGACATCAACATTAAGAATAAACGGTTCATTTGTTTTAATGCTGTTGCAAATTTCATTTGAAGGCAGTGATGAAGTAAAATTATAAAGGAAATTGGCACTTGAACGCAAGGCAAATTCAGCTTGAATCCTATAACAATAATTCTTATTTCGTACTATATTTGTGTCGTTATAATAATATTTGCCTTGGTTAATATTCTTAGTTAAATATTCTATTTGAGTATATCCATACTTATCTAATCCGGTTATACAGCTATCTGATATATTCGTCGATACTTCTTTTCTCCAAACTGAAAAACCTTGAAAATTACTTTGACTGGTATCACATTGATATGGAAAATTCCATTCAAGTAGGATGGATTTATTGTCTGAGGAGCTCGTAAGGTTTTCAGGTGCAGGACCAATTATTTTAACTCTATAAATAAATATATTGCTTAAACCGCTCGTGTCAAAATAATCATCAGTAGCTTTTATAATTATAGAGTAATAATCATTTCTTACATGTGAGCAGGCCGTATTCCATTTAATATTTAATTGATATGGAGGTAAATTAAATATACCTGAAGAATTAGTAACTGCTATTGGATCTATAATAAATGGGGCTCCTAATGCTTGAACTTTAACTCTTCCGCCTTTAATATTGCCATCCAAGTCATTAATATTAAAATTAACATCAAGGCTTGAACCAGCAATTAGACAGGTGTCTCTTCTTCGAGAAATTGTTGGAGGATTGTTATTGAGACAATCGGCTCTAACAAATATTTGCATATCGCGTATAGTAGTACTAATTAATTGTCCTTTTCTAAACTCATGAATTGCTATTGCAATATTGTATTCACCAGCTAATTGGGGAGATTTCCAGGTAAAATTTCCAGTAATTGGATCAAGGGAAATGGTATTGTTAAAGCCTGGCCTTATTTGACTTGGAAAAGAGTAATTTGGCACCTCTGTTCCCACATCCATTAAGGGCACAATAAGTTCATAAGAAATGCTATCGTCATCTAAATCAATTGCTCCAGGATTATGAACAAATAATTGATTGAGACAGGCAAAATCTATTGGCGGATTTGTCAATGTTGGGGAATGATTTATACCTTGAAAATTGGTATTAAATAGCTTAATTTTTGTTTGAATATAAAAAGGTATGTTTACTGAATTTGGTGGATCCACATTTAATATATTCTCAACGCGATTAGGATCTAACATACTAATTATATATTCTCCTCTACCGGGGTAAGTATGTGTCATTTCATAGATATTCATTTTAATGTCGTTTGGTAGATTTGTGCCTTTTCCATTCTGTCTTGGAACACTGCTTATGGTTCCATCTCCCCACATTAAGTTTATTGTATCTCGATCTGCACTAACACTAGAGGACTTTGTATAAGTTATTAATTCAACTTTAATACTCAATTCATTAATTTGTTGATATCTGATTTCTCCTGCACGATTATGTGTTGCTTGCAGTGTTATACTTGCAAGAATTATGAATATAAATGTTAAAAAATTAAGCTTCACTTCATTGTAATTTTTGCAAACATTTTTTTAGGCTGTCTTTCCAGAATGGTATTTCAATCTTAAGAGCTAATTTTATTTTGTTGCAGTTCAGTACACTATATGCTGGTCTTGGAGCTGGAGAATTAAACTCTAAGGTAGAAATTGGTATTAAAGTAGTTCTTACTCCTCGTTGCAAAAAAATTTCTGAAGCGAAGTCGAACCAGCTTGTTGAACCCTCATTACTGTAATGATATAGTCCAACTATATCCTTTTTATTTTTAGCTATTGAAGATATCATGTTAAATACAAGTTTTGCTAAATCAAATGCGTAAGTTGGAGAGCCAATCTGATCATTTACAACGCGAATTTCAGTTTTTTCTTTTGCCAATCGAAGCATAGTTTTGACAAAATTATTACCAAAACTTGAATAGATCCATGAACTTCGTATAATAATTGCTTCAGGATTAGCATCAATAATTAAATTTTCAGCTAAAGACTTGGATTCCGCATAAATGCCTTTAGGATTTTTTGGACTGTCTTCGAATAAAATTTCGTTTTGATTTTGACCATTGAAAACATAATCAGAGGAGAAGTGGAAAAATTTTATATCTCTTGGTTTGCAAATTCGTGCTAAAAGGGCAGGGGCTTTGGAATTAATATTAAAGCATAAATCTTTGTCAATTTCCGCCTGATCAACCTTAGTATATGCAGCAGTATTAATCAATATGTTCGGTTGAATATGATTAATCAATTGATTAGATAAGGCTTCATTTGTTATATCCCATTCTTGTTTATTGAAAAAGAAAAATTCATATTCATTGTTTAATCCTTCTATTTTGAGCTGATTAATTTCTCTTGCTAATTGACCTTCAGAACCTGTAACTAATACTTTCATTTTGTTACAATATTAGGCCAGGATAGATCTTTTTTTGACAAAACTATTGACTCTTTTGGAATTTTCCAATCAATATTCAGTGATAAATCCATTGGATTAATTCCTGCTTCATGTGGCAAGGAATAAAAGTTGTCACATTTGTAATTAAAGACTGCCGTTTTGCTCAATACTGAGTAACCGTGTGCAAGACCTCGAGGAATAAAGACCTGCCTTTTATTTCTTGAGGACAATAGAATGCTTTCATATTTGCCAAAGGTTTTGCTTTCTGGCCTTAAATCTAAAAAAACATCCAATACACTACCTTGAGATACTCTTACCAATTTGGCCTGTGCAAATTCATCCTTTTGAAAATGCAGGCCACGAACAACGCCATATCCTGATTTGGCTTCATTGTCTTGTACAAAATTTGCTTCAATTCCTATTTGTAGATATGCATGTGCATTATAGGATTCAAAAAAGTATCCTCTGGAATCTTTGAGAACTTTAGGTTCGATTATAAATACACCCTCTATCTTGGACTTGCTAAGAATCATACTTATTTTTCTTTGAAGATCATACGGATAGGAGAGCCAGTAAACTTAAAATTAGTTCTTAGTAAATTCTCCAAAAATTGCTTGTAACTTCCTTTTATTTGTTCCGGATAGTTGGAAAAAAATGCAAATAAAGGATAGTCTTTTTCAATTTGAGTAATATATTTTATTTTAATTAAATGATTTCTATAAGCAGGAGGTGGAATTTTTCCTATAGCTTCCAACATGACATCATTCAATTTTGAAGTTGTAATTTTCTTTTTTCTATTGTTGTATACTTCAATTCCTTTTTCAATCGCCTGAAAAACTCTTTGCTTTTCTATGGCTGAAATAAAAACGATGGGAACATCATTGAAAGGAGCTAGTTTGTCTTTAATTTTCTTTTCGTATTCATTTGCTGTGTAAGTATCCTTCTGAACCAAATCCCATTTATTTACCAATATCACAATTCCCTTATTTCTTTTTATCGCAATGGAGAACAAATCCATATCCTGCATTTCAATTCCCATAGTTGCATCTATGATTAGAAAACAGACATCCGCTTCTTCAATACTTCTGATTGCTCTCATTACAGAATAGAACTCTAGGTCTTCAAAAACTCGAGACTTTTTCCTAATTCCGGCTGTATCAATGAGTATAAAATTTTTATCAAATTTATTGTATTCTGAATGTATTGGATCCCTAGTAGTTCCAGCAATGTCTGTAACAAGATTTCTTTCTTCTCCTAAGAATACATTCGCCAATGAAGACTTACCTACATTGGGTTGGCCAATGATTGCAAATTTTGGAATATTATTATTAATTATTTCTTCATCCGGAACTAATTTCACGATATCGTCAAGAAGTTCTCCTGTGCCACTTCCTGTTATTGAAGAAACAGGATAAAGTTCTTCAAAGCCTAGGCTCCAAAATTCTTGTGCCAACAGTAGTCGTTCATGATTATCTACTTTGTTCACCACTAAGAATTTCTTCTTTTTAACTTTTCTCAATAGTTCAGCTACAAAAAGATCTAAATCAGTTATTCCTGTAAGTACATCGACCATGTAAATTATGACACTGGATTCTTCAATAGCCAATTCTACCTGTCTTCGAATCTCTTTTTCGAATATGTCATTTGAATGGGCTACAAATCCTCCTGTGTCAATAACAAAGAATTTTTTTCCATTCCAATCTGCTATGTCATAAAGTCTGTCTCTTGTTACTCCACTAATATCATCAACTATAGATTTTCTAAATCCAATTAATCTGTTGAATAGTGTTGATTTGCCTACGTTAGGTCTTCCTACAATTGCTACTGTAAATCTCATTTTAATATACCTTTCCTTTCAATTAAACTTTTATCATCTCTCCAATTCTCCTTAACTTTTATGCTAAGACCAATGTAAACCCTTTGATTGAGATATTTTTCCATCTCTAGCCTCGATTTGATCCCTAAATCTTTAATTTTTAAACCTCCTTTGCCAAGCATTATTGGGACCTGACTTTTGCGATTTACATAAATTGTGGCTTCAATTCTGGCCAACTCTTCTTGCTCATCAACCCCTTTACAAGAATCTACTTCCACATAGATACTGTAAGGTATCTCTTCCTCATAAATTAATAGGATTTGTTCCCTAATTATTTCTGCAAGGAAAAACCTAATTGGCTTATCACTTACAAAATCTTTAGAAAAGTAAGGTTCGTGCTCCGGAATTAAACTTTCAATTTCTGTTTTTAATTCTGTGATGCCAACCTGGTTAAGTGCTGAAATAAAGTGTGTCTTCACCGGACCAAAGAAGAATTCATGATCACTCTTAGCTTTTTCAAGCTCTTGTTTATTCAACCTATCAATTTTATTGATGACAAACAACTTTTGCAATTTACTTTCTTCAATTTTTTTTAATAGAGAATCAGCGAATGAATTTTTTTGAGTGGGATCTTGAATTATGAGCAACAAATCTGAATCATCTTCACTTTCACGTACCATATCATTCATCAACTTATGCATAGTATATTTTTCATTTTCTATCCAACCGGGAAGATCATTATAAATAATTTGCAGTTGATCTTCATTCCAAATAGAAAAAATTCGCTGTCTTGTTGTCTGAGGTTTGGGTGTAACAATAGACATTTTTTGGCCCATAATGGCATTAACCAATGTGGATTTACCACTATTTGGCATACCTATAATACTTACGAACCCGGATTTATGCATACATTCTTGTTATTAAATTCTTTGTGACACCAGTTCATAAAGAAGCGTTGGAGTTGTTTTTTGCCAAAGAATATCATTAAAATTTTTGCCAAAATTCATGAAAAAATGCAGTTGACAACGCTTCATTTCTTCGAATACATGATCTAAGACATTGACCATGCAAATCCATCCATCATCTTCTGAAATTTCTTCTTTCCACTCTTCATAATAATCAGAATCTGAACCGTGAAAATTGAATACATTTTCAACGAGTAAAATGTATTTGTTTATTCCTTCTTTTATTAATGGATCAATCACTTCTCTTTTTAAATACATTATGTCATTTTCAATACAGTCATTCCACTCTCCAATTAATTCTATGATTACGAATTTCTCCTCATAATCAGCAAACAACAACTTCAAGTACAAAGTAGTTGAATCAAAACTGTCCCATTGAGGATGAATGTAGTAATTGTATATTTTATTGGTATATCTGAATTCATCATTTATAGAACCATAGAATGGACTTCTTTCATCTTCGGAACTTATATAAGTGTCCTGCCATAAATAGTATGGTTCAATGTCATGCATAATTAGTAACAACCAAAAGTAATATCTTTGTCTTATTGATGAGAGTTATAGTAACTGGACCTGAAAGTAGTGGTAAGACTACTCTTGTCCGGGATCTGTCTCAAGCCTACAAAGGTAAGACGATTCCTGAATATGCCAGACAGTATTTGGAGCAACATGGCATGAGCTATGTGACTGATAATGTGTATTTTATGGCAATGAAACAGCATCAAATGTCACAAAAAGTTAAAAATGCTACTTTAATTTTTGAAGATACTGATTTATTAAACTATCTCGTTTGGTTGGACTTCAAATATGACATTTTTGATAAAGGCATTTGCGATCTATTAACTAAAAATAAGGGAGATTTGTATCTCTGTTGCGAACCTGATCTAATCTGGATTTCTGATCCTTTGAGAGAAAATCCTAATGATCGTCATATTCTTATGAAAAAATATATCGATCTATGTAAATTATTTTCTCTGAATTACAGAATAATTAGTGGAATCGGGAGAAAGAGATTGAATAAAGCAAAATTTTTCATGGACGAATATATCTGTTTGCGTAACTTTGCTGAAATAGGGGTGCCGAATAAGCTAAATGCCGGCTGAGATTATACCCATTGAACCTGTACGGGTAATTCCGAAAAGGAAATTAATGATTCAGTACTCCTGTATTTTATTTTAATCATTTTACATTTATGAAATACATCTGTATTGTCCTATTTTTTATTCCAATTAGTACTTATTGTCAATTTAAATTATCAGGCACTGTATCTGATTTGACTGGTAAACCATATATTGATATGGAGGTTCGCATTGAACAAATGGCTATTTCAAGATTCACCGATAGCAAAGGCTTTTTTGAATTTATTGAAATTCCGATAGGGGAGTATGCAGTTTCATTTGACTACGAATTTGATAAAGAATACCGTAAAGTGGTTATATTTAATCGCGATGAAGTTTATAATATTGAGCTTGCAAGAAGAATTAATTTTGATGAAGTTACGATTGTTAATTCTAAGTTGCAGTCCTTTGCTTCTCCTGGAACAACTACTATTAACGCTGACCAAATTGAATCTGCTCAAACTGAAAAAGATGTACCTTATTTGCTTGAAAAATTAAGCAGTGTTCAAATTCAATCGGATGCAGGAAATGGGGTAGGATATACGGATATAAGAATTCGCGGAATTGACCCTCAACATATTCAGTTTAACTTGAATGGAATACCACTTAATGATGCAGAGTCTTCAAGAACATATTTGGTTGATATCCCTGATATTCTTAGCAATACGGAAAAAATATTCGTTCATACCGGTTACGTGCCAGGACGTAGTGGTCCCGGCGCTTTTGGCGCTTCTGTAGATATGTTTACAAACAAATTATTTTTTAAACCATTTGCTAAAATCAAACTTGGAATTGCAGACTTTAATACCACATCATATGTCTTACAAGCAAATTCAGGACTTTTTGAAGATGCTTATAATATTGAAGTAAAAATAAGTGGATTAAAATCCAATGGGTTTATTGAAAGATCATCATCCAATTTAAAATCTTTTAGCTTAAGTTTAGTAAAAATTAAACCGACTTACAATTTAAGATTTAATATACTCAATGGAAAAGAAACGACTGGACAAGCATGGAATGGTCTTCCATTTTCATATTTTCCAATAGATTCTTTGTATAGGTATAACAGTGCAGGTACAGAGAAAGAAGATCAGGCTTATGACAATGAAATAGATCACTATTCTCAAACACATTTTCAAACTTTTTACAATCATACTTTTTCTGACTACACTTTTAATTTTACAGGAAATTATACCAGAGGGATTGGTTATTATGAAAACTACAAAGCAGATAACTTACTTGCGGATTACAAGTTGAGTAACAAGGATACCTTAATATCCGATCTCATCAGACAAAAATGGCTGAATAATCACTTTATCTATACTTATGCAGGTTTAGAACGTTCATGGAAGTTTGGTTTGCAAGGCAGTTTAGGGATTGGCTATTCAAAGTATTTAGGTGATCATTTTGGTGAAGTAATATGGACTAAATTGACGAATGTTGAAGGATTGGACAAGCTTTATTATGAAAATCAGGGAGTAAAAGATGAATTCAGCACAATGATTAAGTTTAATCAGAAATGGAATCCAAAATTAAATACAACTTTGGACCTACAGGCAAGAATGGTCAGCTATAAAATTATGGGATCAGATGATGTTTATGGTGATGTTAATTTGCGACAAAATAGCTTTTTAATCTCTCCTAAATTTCTAATTAACTACGCTGTAAATGATAAACTTGTCATTGAACTAGCAAATTCTTATTATCAACGTGAGCCTTATAGAGAGGATATTTTGAACAATCCGTTAGTAAAAGATGAACAACTTTATTCATTAGATTTTTCATCTAGTTACAGGCTCAATAATTTAACATTAGGATTGAGATTGTATCAAATGAATTATTATAATTACTTATCAATAAGTGGTAAATTAAGTGATACCGGTGATCCACTTCGAGTGAATATCCCACAAGCAGTTAGGCAGGGTGTCGAAATTTCTAGTGAAATAAATTTTCTGGATAGAGTAAATTTATATTGGAATTTTAACCTTTTAAGAAATTCTGCATTGGATTATATAAAGAATGTACCAGTCTACGATGGAGATGATCTTTTATATTATGATTCTACAAGATTTGATAATATAGACTTAGCTTTTTCACCACACATGATTCATTCATTTGGTTTAATAGCCTATCTTCTAGGAAAAGAAGAGAAAAATTTTAGTATTACTGCCCAATGGCATTCAAAATGGGTCGGAGCTCAATTTCTTGATATTTCAGAAAATCCTGAAGCAAAATTACCATCTTATTTAAGCTCGAATGCAAAGCTTCAACTCCATAAAAAATTAAAAAATATCAGTATTGAAAGTTATCTTCAAATTAATAATGTACTTAACCAAAGATACAGTTCACATGGGTGGTTTAGTTCTTTTAAACAAATAGGACTAGTAGAACCAAGTTCTGATCCTTATTTGGGAGCAGGCTCAAACGGATTTCAATACTATAAAGGACTATATCCTCAGGCTTTGAGATATTTATCCTTCGGTTTGGACTTAGTTTTTTAGAAGTTATAGGTGATTCCAGCTCGATATTGAATTGGAAGTTGAGTAGAATTTGGGTCAGAAAGAAAATCATACATTATGTAGAATTCGTAGGACCATAATCCTGTTGGATTATAACCAAGACCGGTTAGAAAATGAGGCTTAAATTCTCTTTTTGTTTCAATGCGATTGTTGACGACGTTTCCCGTTATATAAATCGTTGAAATAGTAGAGTATTCTATATGAGCAAAGATTACTTTCAAGAATTTCAATCGAGTGAAAGCGCCAAATCCATAGTTAAAACCATTCAATTTAAGTACGTTAGGACTATTTGAAAAACGACCACCTACATAACTAATTTCTATTCTAGGTCCGACTGACCACCAATTTTTGACCTTATATCCAGCAATTGGAGAAACTCCAAATTCAAATATATTTCCAACTACATTGGTGCTAAGGGCAGCTTGATAGAGTTGTAGATTAATACCGCCACCATACCACATTTTATCTTTCCAAATATTCTCTTTTTTCTCCTCTGGTTTCTTAGTTTCAATAGTATTCCAGCTTGATTGAGCAAGAACGCTACTTAATGGAATGGTAAATAAAGTGAAAAAGATTATTATATTAAGAATGTATTTCATGTGTAAACAATTTGTATTCAGGTGTTTATATAAGTGTACTAGATAAAATATTTTTTGTTAATCTCAGATTTTAGCTTTAATTTTGCTGCTAAATTCATAATTTAACATCATATGGTATTTAGAAATTGTATTTTTCTTTTATTTATTTTGTCCGGATCCTTATTTGGTCAGGAATTCACAGGCAAATTGGTGAGTAATTTCTCCAAGGAAATATTAGACCAAAAATTTTCAAAATACGAGGTAATTCAACTAGATGTAGCTTCTGTACAAAACGCATTGACGGCAAGATCTAATGTTCATCATTTAAAGCTAATGAGTCCGTCGCTTAATTGGGATTTAAGTCTAACTGAATTCGAAATGTTTAAAAAGGATTACATTCAAAATGTTGGAAATGATCAAGGAGTTACACGAACTCATATAAGACCTAATATAAAAACTTATAAGGTTCTACCAAACTCTAAAAGAGCAGGATTATCCTGCCTAACCATCTCAGATAACTTTATTTATGGATTCGTTGAAGATGCAGGTGTTAAAACCTATATAGAACCTTTGTTCTATCTTGATCCAAAGGCTGATAAGAATTTGTTTATTAGCTACCGAGAAAATGAGGTTTATGCTGTTAAAGGACTTCATTGCGGTGCAGATGAATTGGAATACAACAAAAATATTGGTCAAGTTGAAGTTGAAAAAGATATCAATTCAGTCAGAGCTGGTTGCAAAACTATTGATGTTGCTTTAGCTGCGGATAAGAAGATTTTCGATTCTAAAGGAGGAACGAATGGAGCTGAGGCATTCATGATTGGAGTTCTTAATAATGTACAAACCAACTACGACAATGAATTTACTACGGCTATAGAATTCGGTGTATCGGCTACTTTTGTAGCTGAAACTGCAGGTTCCGATCCCTGGAACTTGATCAATGACATAAATTCACATCTTACAACCCATAGAATGTGGGCAAATGGAGGTGGTTATGGTGGAGCTGGTTACGCAGTAGCTACTGCCTGGACAAATAAATACAACGGAACTATTGGACTAGCTTATGTAGGCACTATATGTGGAAGCTTCCGATATAATGTATGTAGCGACTTTGGTGGTTCTTCAGGATTGTTGCGATGTTTACAAGCACATGAAATGGGACATAATTTTAATTCAGGTCATGACGCTTCAAATTCAGGATTTATTATGGCTCCTGCAGTCAGCAATTCAACTACTTGGTCGCCTGCTTCACAAGCGGTAATAAATTCATATATTGTAGGAATCGGTTGTGCAGGTTCATGTGGTAGTGGTCTTCCTCCGGTATCCGATTTTTCAGGAAGCCCTGAAACAATTTGTCCTGGAAAAACAGTAAACTTTATTGATGAGACTACAGGTGGAACGCCAACTTCATGGGCGTGGACTTTTCCCGGTGGAACCCCTTCCAGTTCAACTTTACAAAATCCGGTAATTACTTACAAAAATACTGGTAAATATGATGTAACATTAAAAGTAACCAATACTTTCGGAAACAATACAAAAACTAAAACACAGTATATTGAAGTGCTTCCATTGGTTGTGAATTCATTTACCTCTTTTACAATTGATCGTGATTTATTCCTAAGCAATAACACTACAGATGCAGATACCTATGTTTGGAAATTCGGCGATGGCAATACCTCATTTGAATTTGAACCATTTTATACTTATGCTAAAGATGGAACATTTACAGTAGAACTTTGTGCTTCAAATTCTTGTGGAACGGTATGTAAAAATCAAAAAGTTGTAGTTGTAACGCCAGTGGATGCGAACTTTACAGCTGACACTCAGGAAGGTTGCAGCACCCTTAAAGTTAAATATCGAAATCTTTCGTCTCCCAATTCATTAAACTTTGCTTGGTCATTTCCAGGTGGAATTCCAAGTATTTCTTCTGAAAAAGAACCCTTAATATCTTATCCTACTAAAGGAATTTATGATGCTAAACTGACAGTTTCTAATTCGAAATATACTTCAACAAAAGTTGAAAAAGGATTTGTTCGTGTTGACTCTAAACCAAAATCTGAATTTGACAATAAAGCTCCACTTGGTAATTCAATTGAATTTATAAATCAAACCGTAGATAGTATTATTCCATGGAGATATAAGTATCAGTGGTCATTTGGAGATGGGGTAAAAAGCACTGAAAAAAATCCAACACACGTATTTCCTGGATCTGGCAAATATAAAGTTTGTTTGATTTCAGACAACACTTGTGGATTAGACACACTGTGCAAAGATCTTGAAATATCAGGCTTGCTTAGTCTTGCTTTTGGAGTTAACGCAAATAAAGGCTGTCTCCCTTTTGTTGCTGAATTTAAAAATAGTTCTAATGGTGCAAGTGCATACAAATGGAATTTCCCAGGTGGTGTGCCAAGTACAAGCACTGATGTCAATCCAAAAATTACTTATAATCAAAAAGGAACTTACGATGTGCTATTAACTGCATTTAGTGGACAAGACAGTGCTATTTTGAGCCAAAAATCTTTCATTATTATTAATGATAAACCGACTGCTCAATTTTCAAAAACAATAACTAAAACTTTAGTGAAATTTAATAGTAACGCAAGTAATGGTGCTACTTATTTCTGGAATTTTGGAGACAATTTTAGCAGTACAGAACAAAATCCTGAACATGATTACAAAGCGGAAGGTGAGTATCGTGTTGAATTAACTATGACCAACGAATGTGGTGAGAGTAGAATCATTAGTATGATTTCCGTCTATCTAATTCCTAAGATTAATTTTATTGCAAGCTCAACCGATATTTGTGCAGGGGATTATATTCAGCTGTCGGATCTTTCTTCTAATGATGTGAATGATTGGAAATGGCAAATTGAAGGTGGAAGTCCTTCAAATTCTATAGACAAAAACCCAAAGGTTAGATTTGATAAAGCTGGTCTTTACACGATCAAATTAACAGTAAAAAATTCCAATGGAGATAATTCACTAACTAAAACTTCTTATATAAAAGTAAAATCTCCAATTTTCTGTCCAAATAGAACGGGTAAAAAGAATGAATTAAGTGCTACTGAAGGCGATAAGGATGAAATAATACACCAAAGAACAAGTACTCATTCAGTCTATGAATTAAATATAGTCCCTAATCCTTCAAATGGAATTATAAATGTACAACTGCCTGATCAATTCGATATGAATTCAAGCAGATTGTCAATTATGAATATTCATGGTCTCCCTAAATTGATAAACAACGCAAAATTAATGACAAACAATAGCCTAGAACTAAATTTGAATGAATTTGAATCCGGTGTTTACGTTTTATTTATTCAAACTTTAGATGAAATTCTTAGTCAAAAGTTTGTTTTGTTAAAATAAAAATTTTAAAGCCTGATCAATTCGATAATCAGGCTTTTTTTTAAAATAGGCCAAATTTGCAGCCTTTTAATCTGATTGTCATGAAAATGAATTTTAAATTATTATACATAATTTTATTATCTTTTTCAAGTGCACTTTTTGCTCAAAATTTCAATTCAACAAGAATTGAAAACAGAAGTAATAAATTAAGTCAAAAGTTTATTAATTATGAAGTTTTGAACTTGGATGTAGCACAATTACAAACAAGCCTAAACAAAGACAACAATGTTCATAGCATTAAACTTTCCGGAAAGACATTCAATTGGGATTTAATTTTAACAGAATTTAATTTGCTTAAGTATAATTTTATTTTAATTCAAGGATTGGATAATGGAATTAAAAAAAGTGGAGATCAGTTTCATATAAAAACTTACAAGGTTTTATCGATGTCCAAAAATACAGGACCATCTTGCTTGACTATAGCGGATAATTTTGTTTATGGATTTGTGGAGGAATCAGGAGTTAAAACTTACATAGAACCACTTAAATATTATATTTCAAATGCAGCTCAGAATGAGTTTATAATTTATAAGGAGCAAGATGTACTTTATTCTACTTCAATAAAATGTGCCGTAGAAGATAACAAGGATATAAAAATTCAACTTCCAAAGAAATCTAATTCTTCGCAAGTGCAACAAGGCTGTATTTCTGTAGATATTGCCATTGCCTGTGATTATACAATCTTCGTTGCCAAAGGAGGACTAGCAGGTTCAGATGCATTTGTAGTTGGTGTTCTAAATAATGTACAAACCAATTATGATGATGAATTTCCTATTTCAATTGAACTAAATGTATCAGCTGTATTTATAGCGACTAGTGTTGCTTCAGATCCATGGGCAAATGTAATTGACATTGATACACATCTTCAAGTTCACAAAACATGGGGCAATGGTGGTGGTTATGGAGGTGCTAATTATGCTGTAGCAACTGCTTGGACAACGAAATATCAAGGAACTTTTGGTTTAGCATTTGTAGGTGGAGTTTGTGGAGTTGAACGTTACAATGTATGCTCTGATTTTGGTGGTTCCTCTGGCCTGTTGCGGAATCTGCAAGCACATGAACTCGGTCATAACTTTAATGCAATACATGATGGGGCAGGCTCAGGTTACATCATGGCACCAACCGTTTCAAATTCAACTACTTGGTCAAAATCTTCAATTTCAAGTATTAATAATTTTATTAAGACCCTTGGTTGTGTAACTGTTTGTAGTGGACCTGAAGCTCCAATTATAGATTTTTCACTAAGCCAATCAGAAGTTTGCCCCAATACACTAGTCCAGTTCAAAGACGAATCATTTGGTTTTCCAATTTCCTGGAAATGGACATTTACAGGTGGCACTCCTAGTATTTCAACTTTACAAAATCCAACTGTACAGTACAAAAGTCCAGGATTTTATGATGTTACTCTTCAAGCAACGAATCAGTTTGGAAGCAATTCAAAAACAATTACAAAAATTATTGAAATTAAGCCAGTAGTAGCTAATTCATTTACTACCTATACCATATCAAAGGTTTTATTTACAGTTAATAATTGCGTTGATGCAGATTCATATATATGGTATTTTGGTGACACTACAATTTCAACAGAAGATCAACCTATGCATACTTATTCTAAAGATGGAATGTATACAGTTAAATTATGTGCTACAAATGATTGTGGAACAATTTGCAAAGACAGTAAAGTAATAGTAAGCAGCATACCTATTGCAGGATTCAAAGCTGCGAAAACAGAGATTTGCGCAGGTGATTCGCTTAGATTCACTAATTTATCTTCGAGCAATGTGAGTGAATGGGAATGGCATTTTGAAGGAGCGAAGCCTAATTTTTCAAGCAATTCAAATCCAATCGTTTTATTTGAGAAGCCCGGGCTCTTTACAATTAATTTAGTAGTTAGAAATGCAGCAGGAGAGGACTCCATCGTGAAACCGGCCTATATATTTGTTAAGTCGGCTGTTTTATGTACTAAGCGCCCAAAAACACATGAAAGACCAGTGGATAATGGGGAGGGAAATTAAAAGCTAAGAACTGTTAATATTTAAAGCATTTTTGTTTGAAATGCGAAAATTATTAGCTTTGTTGTTGAATCAAGCAAACAACAAATTATGGGATCCCGTATAGCCTTTCTATTCGTATACATTTTTACAAGTATTTTAAATGCTCAGCAATTTATCGCTAAGCCAGTAAATAATGCTAACCAAGAGATTTTATCTAAAAAATTTACAAATTACCAACTTGTTGAATTAGATGTAAAGGCAATACAAGCGGCATTAAGTACCCGATCAAATTTTCATACGCTTTCTATAATTATGCCTCAACTGAATTGGGACTTAAGATTAACTGAATTTGATCTTTTTAAATCTGACTTTTATTTGAGCATTGGTGCAGAGGATAAAGTATATAAAACGAAAGACAGATCTGGAATTCACACGTATAAAGTCATTCCTAATTCTAAAAGAGCTGGGCTTTCTTGTTTAACTATTGCTAACGAATTTATTTACGGATTTATTGAAGATGGTGGAGTAAAGACTTACATAGAACCCTTGAGATACTTGGATTCTACAGGAAGTGCGAATACATTTATCGTATATAACGAGAATGATGTAAAAACTATAGAAGGATTGAAGTGTGGCGCAGATGAACTACATAATTCAAAGCATATTGGAGAGGAAGAAATTGGCGATAAGTTAAATACACAAAGGGCAGGATGCATTACTGTAGACGTTGCCATTGCCTGTGATAAAACAATATTTGACAACAAAGGCGGCATAGCAAATTCTGAAGCTTTTGTAATAGGTGTTTTGAACAATGTACAGACAAATTACGACAATGAATTCGCAATATCAATTGAGTTTAATGTATCCACTATTTATGTTGCAACTTCAACGGCGACGGATCCATGGAACGGAATAAATAATATCAATACTCATCTGGATGTACATCGCTCTTGGGCGAATGGAGGAGGATATGGAGGAGCAAATTATGCTGTTGCTACTGTATGGACTAGAAAATATACGAGTGGTGCCATCGGAATTGCCTGGGTAGGAGCAGTTTGTAGCGGATTGAGATACAATGTTTGTAGTGATTTCGGGGGAGCTTCAGGTTTGTTGAGATGTCTTCAAGCCCATGAATTAGGGCACAATTTTGATGCTTTACATGATGCCGGAGGTTCTGGTTTTATAATGGCTCCTTCAGTAAGTAATTCAAATACCTGGTCACCGATATCGACTACGGACATTAGTAATTATGCTAAGTCAATCGGTTGTGTGGGGATATGCAACGGTGGAGAACCTCCACTTGCAGAATTTGAAGGTACTCCTGAGAGCTTATGTCCTGGGCAAACTGTAGCATTTAAAGATATTTCATTTGGTTTTCCAAATAACTGGCTATGGACGTTTCCAGGTGGTACTCCATCCACTTCAACTCAGCAACATCCTGTCGTGCAATATAAAACTGCAGGAATTTACGATGTGACTTTGAAAGTTACAAGTACATTTGGAAGCAATACACTCACCCGAAAACAATACATCGAAGTCTTTCCGAATGTTACGAATTCATTTTTGGCTTACGTAATAGATAAAGAGTTAACTACTCAAAATAGTTCGATGAATGCTGACGGATATTTGTGGAAATTCGGTGACGGTAATACCTCTATAGAAGATGAACCAATTCATACTTACGCAAAAGATGGCTCCTATAACGTAGAGCTGTGCGCAACAAATTCATGTGGAGTCATTTGCAAATCAGTAAAAGTTTTAGTTGTGAGTCCAGTTTCTGCAGATTTTAGTGCAATAGTAAAAGAAGGATGTGCGCCTCTAAAAATTAAATATAAAAATTTGTCATCCGCGAATGCAACTACATTTAACTGGACCTTCCCAGGTGGAACACCTAGCATTTCTACAGAGAAGGAGCCAACTATCACATACAATAGTAAGGGGTCTTTCACGGTAAAATTAATTGCTTCAAATTCAAAATATAATTCAATCAAAGAGCAGTCAGGATTTGTAAAAGTAGAATCAATACCACTTGCAAATTTTGATAATAAAGCACCAATTGGAAATACCGTTGAATTTGATAATCTCACCTTCGATACAATTTTACCTTTAAAATATACCTACTTATGGAGATTTGGTGATGGTAAAGAAAGTAATGAAAAGTCACCGATTCATACTTATACTAATTCAGGGAAATTTAAAACCTGCTTGATTGTAAATAATACTTGTGGAGTAGATTCCTTCTGTAAGGATATAGAACTATCTTCTGTGTTAGCTGCAGATTTTAGTTTAAAAACGAATAGCGGATGTTTGCCATTAACTGTGAAGTTCACAAATCATTCTAGCAATGCAAAAGCTTATAAGTGGACTTTTCCCGGAGGTGTACCACAGTCAAGTACAGAAGCAGAACCTACTGTAACCTATACTAAAAAGGGTTCTTATGATGTTAGTCTGATTGCATTCAATGGCATCGACAGTCTCGGTTCTAAACAAAAAGACTATATAATAGTTAAGGATGTTCCAATTGTCAAATTCAGTAATGATGTTGAAAAGCTTCAAGTTAAATTTTTAAATGAATCGATTGATGGTTCTACATACTTATGGAATTTCGGTGATAGTAAAACAAGTACAGAAGAAAATCCTGTTCATGATTATGGAGTAGAAGGTGAGTTTATTGTTGAATTGATTGTTACCAATGAATGTGGAATTACAAAAATCAATAAACTCGTCGCAATCTATCTAATTCCTAAAGTAAATTTTAGTGTAAGTCAAACAGAAATATGTGTTGGTGACTTTATACAAATTACAGACCTGTCCTCAAATGATGTGAAGGAATGGAATTGGCAAATCGAAGGTGCTAGCCCATCAACTTCTTCTGAGCAGAATCCAAAAGCTATTTTTAATAAGATTGGAACATATACTGTGAAATTGACAGTAAAAAATTCAAATGGTGAAAATTCCATTGTTAAAACAGCTTTAATTCATGTCAAGTCCCCAATTTATTGTCCAAAACATACCGGTAAAAAGCAAAAGCTAAACGAGGCTATTAATGAAGACAACTAATTAACTTCGATAAACAATTTTTGCTTGAGCATATAATCATTATCCTACTTTATCGTTTTATTTTTTAAAGCGGTAGAAAGGAGGATAAGTGATTGAATTACAATGACTTCGTTGATCAAAAGGAGAAAATTGTCTTAACAAATGACAATTTAGGATTAAATTAAGCAGCAAAATGCTTAACTTTAGTGTCTTAGTAGTGTGCTCCCATATTCAATTCTACATATATTAATAAATAGTAATATATAATATGTTTATTAACAATTAAATATATAAAAGTACTTATTTTAAGAAATTTACACCTTGTGAATTTAGGTTTTAAATTGATTGTCATACGTCTCGCTGTAGTCCTCCTTTCGTGGATAGGTATTTTGCATGCTGTGACGGCCCAGTGGTGTTGTATAGATACCAATTTAGTAATACTGGATGAATCTACCCAAACACTAAGATTTCAAATAAATGGAGCTGTAAAAAATGATCTTTCAGATACTACTCAGGGTATTTGTGGTGTTCGCTTAAAATTTGAGCATAAGTTTTTAGGAGACTTAAGCGTAACTCTCGTTTCTCCTTCTGGGCAATCTGTCCAGTTAGTTGGTCCGGTAGGAAAGACAACACCAACTAATTTTACAAAATGGAATGTAACTTTTATTCCTTGCAGTCAAACAGCCATACCGGACAAATCATTTAAACAGAGGTGGGACAATTTTCAAAATTGGGGAATACTTGGAAACTTCTATAATGGAACATATTACCCTTACATGAAATGCCTCGAGGATTTCAATTCTGGCCCTGTCAATGGTACTTGGAGTTTAATCATCAAAGATGAGGATATGTTCTATGAGGGAAAACTTGAACAATTCTGCTTGTTGTTCTGCAATGACGAGGGAATAAATTGCAATACTTGTAATGCAAATGGCGGTTACTTCAAACAAACTGAATTGGAATTTTGCAAAAATGATCCGCTCTTAAATTTGAATCTCTCTGTTAATCAGGATAATTTTATTCCTGATCCATTAATTTATGGATACAAATACTTCTTATTACAGAATGATAAAATAATAGACTTTGCACCGGATCTGGATTTAAGAAATAGTCCTGCGGGGGATTACATGATTTGTGGTTTTTCCTATTTACTTCAAGACAGTGCAAAAATTCCTGCAATCAATTCACCAAATAAATTTACAAGTTTTAAGAATGATGTAATCGATGGAAAAGCAGGACTGTGTGGTGAGTTAAGCAAGAATTGCATTCATTTAGTTATTAAGGAAACCCAATTGCCGACCTTACTGGATATTAAAATTTGTGCAACAGATAGTTTTGAAGTTGGAGGTTTATATTATAGAAAAACCGGGATTTACAATACTTACTTTATTTCTTCAAATGGATGTGATTCAATTGTAACACTTGATCTGACAGTAACAGATCTTATCGCTAAAATTCAAGCAGTAAAAGATATTGATTGTTCTAATCCAAGTGTAGTCTTGGATGCAACAACTTCCGAAGTCCCTAGCAATGCTACAATTCAATGGCTGACCAAAGATGGAAATATTGTAGATCAATCGAATCCATTAAAAATAATTGTGAACAAGAAGGGAACTTATAAAATTGTAATTTTTAACAATTCTTGTGCGGATTCTATAGAAGTTGAGGTATTCAATATTGCAAACGTTCCTGAATTAATTGTTATAAGTGATTCAATAAGTTGCAATAGACCAATTATTTATGCAAAAGCAAAATCTAATGTTGCAAATGTGGATTGGATATGGAAAAATATTTCAAATCAGGTAATAGGAAATGAAGACAGCTTAGCAATTCCTACTGCAGGAAAATATACTGTCATAGTTACCGATAAGTCCGGATGTAGTAATTCTCAGACTATTGAAGTATTTGAAGATAAAACACTGCCAATTTTTTCATTAGAAGGAATGCCAATAAATTGCAAAAGAGACTCCTCTATAATTATGGTCCATTCAATGGAAGAACTTATTAATTATTCCTGGACGGGTCCAAACTTTGGCTCTATGGACACCATTGTTGTAGTAAAAAATGTTGGTATTTATTCTCTTTCTGCATCCGGAAAGAATGGATGTGTTGCTACTGAAAATATAGAAATTCTATCCCTAGCCAAAAAACCAGATTTTTCTTATACTGTAAAAGAGCTTAATTGTTTTGATTCAATTGTTCAAATACAGCCTGTTATCAATGCTCCATTGAAGCTTTTGGAATTTTCAGGAACTCTAACAAATGATACATTTTATTCTAATGTATTTAACCCTATGATAAGGATTTCAGGCAGATATAATGTTAGGGTAGTGGATACTTTCGATTGTGTATTGGATACTTTTGTAATTGTAACAGAAAATTTTGACAAAGCAGATGTTGACTTGAAAGTGGCAGACCTTCAGTGTGGTATAGATTCTTTACAAATTAAATTAAGTCTTTTGTCCGACCCTACACTACTTTACGAATACAAGTGGACTGGACCTATTGGCTTTAATTCTAATTTAAAAGAACCTTGGGTACATCAAAAAGGTATTTATAGATTGGAAATTACTTTAGCTAATGGGTGCAAGAGCTATGACTCCATTGAAGTTAAAGAAGATACAAGTAGACCGAAAATTGTCCTCTTGTCAGACACGCTTAACTGCATTCGAAACATTGCAAATATTAATTCTTTTGTTAAGAATGCAATACAGTATTTATGGTCTGGCCCTGGAGGATTCACATCTACTGATTCAAATCTAATCGTAAGCGAGTCAGGTTTTTATAGATTAGAAGTCACCGCATCCAATGGTTGTACTTCAGAAAGCACAACAGAAGTTGTTATAGATACTTTACCAACTTTTTCTGGAATTCTGGCTGATACATTAAACTGCATTAAAAAGTCTATAACATTGAAGCCAATTTATCAATCGAAAGCTGATCTTATTAATTGGACATTCAACAATATTTTTTATTCATCCAATTCAAACCCTTTGGTTTCCATTCCTGGAATTTATACCTTATTTACTAAAGGAATCAATGGCTGTATTGCATTAGACAGCGTAAGGATTGAGATCGATACTAATCGCACAATTTTTTCAATAAGTACAGATACACTGACCTGTCTTAAAACTATGGTCAATATTTCTGTTTCACCTAATTCGATTTTAAATACCTACAAATGGTTTACTCCGATAAAAGATTCTTTGATTGCTTCGAATATTGATGTTGTTAAAGGAGGACAGTACGACCTTAATATTGTTGAACCAAACGGTTGTTTAAGCAAATTGCAAACTGAAGTTTTGGAATTCACCTCGCCAACAATTGTAAATTTTACTTCCGATACCATTCGATGTAATTTTCCAACAGTCAACATTCAAACGCTTAACAATGATCCAAATTTAAAATATTTTTGGAAAAAAGCAGATGGGACTAATGAAACACTAGCCAATATAATAACCCAAAAAGCAGGTTGGCATTATGTAAGTATCACAAATGAATATGGCTGTGTATTCATAGATTCAATAAATGTGATTTCCAAAGTTAAAATACCTGTAGTAAGTATATCTGATACATTTTTTAATTGCTTAAACAAAAAAAACAATTACATTGAATTTACTTCAATGGATCTCATTGATAATTTCTTTTGGATAGACCCAGCGCAAATAGTTTTTAATACAATTAGAATAGATAATCCACTTGCAGGAAATTATTTCCTAGAAGTTAATGACGTTAATGGCTGTAAGTTTTCGAAGACTATCCAAGTCAAATACGATACTGTTGCACCCCTAATCACCCAATTAATATTGGATACGTTTAATTGTGAAATCAAATTACACTCTAGTAAAATAAGCTTATTTGACAATTCTGCTTCTGTAATATGGAGAGGCCCCAATGACAGCACTTTTTATAGCAACAAATTAAATCCCATTTTTAATAAGCCTGGGAATTATACATTGAGTATTCAAAATAGTAATTTCTGTATTTTGGATACAAACATTCAAATAATTATTGACACAATTTCTCCAAATTTTAGCGTAAGTTCTGATTCTATAACTTGTTTTAACCCACGTGCTACTTTGTTGGTTAACAGTTTAGACACTAACCTAAGTTATAAATGGACTGATTTAATGGATCCTGGAAGGAGTATGTATTTTACAAATCCTTTAAAAGTTATTTCCGGTGGCAAGTATGAAGTTGAAGTAACTCAAACTCGAAATAGATGTAAGGTGGTCAAAGATCTCGAAGTATTCGTAGATACACTGGCTCCTACAATCAATATTAATAATTTTAAGCTTTTCTGTAATCAAGATTCAGTGCAGATAAACGCTATTTCTTCTTGTCCTAATTCAAGATATATATGGACAACACCAAAGGGTCAGATTATTGAACTACCAGCTCCTTATGTATCTGATACCGGTCAATATATATTGAATGTGATTTGTCCCAATTTATGTAGTGCTAAAGATTCAAGTCTTTTTATTAAACGAATTGCGCAATTGCCACAAGTCAACATAAGTTCTAAATTATTAAATTGTAATAATGATTCCGTTCAATTATTAATACAATCAGGTGTCGGAGATACCATAATTATTTGGTCAGGACCGAATAATTTTAACTCAACATTGAAAAGTCCTTACGTTAGAGAGGCAGGAAATTATTTTTTACACTTAAGTAATTTAACGGGTTGCAGTCTTGATACAATAATAATAGTTGGCATTGATACCATTCGACCTGATTTTTTATTGTTGCAGCTAGATACCTTTAGGTGCGATTCAAATTTAGTAAGAATTCAAAGTATTGGTCTGAATGCTATGAATATAAACTATCAATGGACAAGTAGTAATGGCTTAATTGTAAAAAATTCAGGTAGGGAAATAATCGTTTCCAAACCTGGAAGATATAACTTAATTGAACGTGACAGTACAAATGGTTGTCAAACTCAACGATCACTTGAACTCATTGAAACAAAGAATCCAATTGTTTCTATGCTTGTTGACTTGACTGGTATTAGTTGTAATGGAGAATCAGATGGATCCATTGAAATCAAAGAGATTGTCGGTGGAGAAAAAAACTATTTGTATTCCTTAAATAATTCAACTTTCAGTAACAATGATGTATTTTCAAATCTAGCACCCAATCAATACAGTATTTCAGTTAAAGACAAATTTGGTTGTCGTTATGATACGCTTGTAAAAATTGCAAATAAATCAAATCTAAGTCTTGAAATATTTCGAGACAGTACAATACTTTTAGGACAGAGTGTCCAACTATTTATTAGCACCAATGCAAATGGAATTGCGAGTTTATCTTGGAATCCGGACACTTATTTATCTTGTTCCAATTGTGAAAATCCAATTGCTACCCCAACTGTCACTACCCAGTATGAATTAACTCTAGTAGATTCACAGGGATGTGTAATCAAAAATTTTGTGTTGATATCTGTAGTTGATGAGGTGGACTTTTTTGTACCTAATATATTTAGTCCGAATGGCGATGGAATAAATGATCTACTTAAAATAACTTCTCAGACTGGAATAGAAAAAATTGTGAGTTTTGAAATTTATGATCGTTGGGGTGAGTTAGTTTATCGAGCGAATCATTTCGAACCAAATTCTCAATCTTTTGGATGGAATGGAATATTTAAGGGTCAAACCTTAAATCCAGGGGTCTATGTTTATCATATAACAGCTAAAACAAAGTTAGGTGCATTGATTGAAAAATACGGAGATGTTACCCTTATTCGCTAATTTATAGGCCTGTATTTACTTATTTTTATTGGACCGTGTAGACAGGATATTAGTAGGACTAAATAATATTTTTTTCTATGTCAAATATGTTATAAATTGCTAGACGTTTTAGGTAAACATTAATAAATATTTAATGTATAAGTGTAACATTATTAGGATACAAGCCATAATTAAGGTTCTTTTAAGTATTTTCATATTCATCGGATGCAATAGACTTTTTGCCCAATGTGTACCCCCTGCATCAGATTCCTGCCACAAAGCCAATGTACTTTGTTCCTTGGATGCTGTAAATGGTTATTCATGTAAAAATACTGATGTCGACAACAGTACAGGATGTAAACCGCTTTGTCCATCTGGAGGTTCAGGTGAAAATACTAGTTGGTGGGCTTTTGTTGGAAAAGCAGGTATGGTGTGCATTGAGATTGAATTCTCAAATTGTAGTGTTACCGGGAATGGAGTACAAATGGGGATTTATGGAGATTGCACATGTAGCTTACCGGTAGTCTGTAATAGTGCTTGTAATGGTCCTGGAAAATATCAACTTTGTGGAACACTAGAAGCCTGTAAAACTTACTATTTGTTCGTGGATGGTTGTACCGGTGATGTATGTGATTTTACCTTGAGAACCAACGGAGGTGGACCTCCTCAATTGAATCCCTTAAAAGAATTGCAAGGACCAACAGATTTATGTGGTGGATCATGTGATGTAGTATATAAAGTTATTCAGGATAGTTCTACCTGTATTCCTGTGTATAACTGGACCTTAGATAGTGTTAAAAATGATACCTTCCACGGCAATCAATTGACGCTAGATTTTCCGGTTGAAGGGGATTATGTTCTTTGTGTTAGCGCTGTAATAGGAAACTCAATCGCTTCGTCTATTTGTGATATGGTTGGACCTATTTGTGTTACTATTCATGTAACCAAAGAACCCATTAGAAAAGCAGGTCCGCGATTTATTTGTGCTGAAGATCTTCCTTATAAATGGTTTAACATAACTGTAGACACATCTGGAACTTATACGCAGCGATTTACTGCGAATTGTTGTGATTTTGATTCTGCAATTGATTTTGTTGCCTTGGCACCTCCATTAAAACCAGACTTTTATATGCTTTCTTGCAAGGGACAGACCTATGTTGATCCCATTACAAATATAAGTTTTGCGAATTGTGAAAATGGAACAGATGTCATTCTTAAAAATTCTACTACGCCTAATTTTTGCGATAGTTCTTACAGATTGTTTTTAACCTACTTAAACTTTGGTTCCAAGTTAGTAGAATATTGTTCATCAGGAAAAATATTTCTGGAAGCACAGGTAGTTGACAGTACTTGTCCAATTAATACTTATTCGACTTTAGGATTTGATTATCTCTGGTATTTAAAAGGAGATCCAATTAAAAATTCATTGGGTGCAACAAATTTTATAGAAGTTCAAAATAAAGCGGATTACTGCGTAGATATAACCATTCGTGGTCAACTTGACAATCAGAATAAGCAATGTACATTCACCTTTTGTGAACTTCAAAATGAAGATGACTTTAAGCAAAAAATGGTTTGCCCCAAAGGTGATCTTGATGTATGTAAAGGCGCCTCTGCTTTTTATTCTTCTGATACCATATTTCCAATTAATGTAAAGCACATTTGGCTAGTTACAAATGGAAGAATTTTAACTCCAAATCCTTCTACTCAATCCACTATAGAAGTTATCTGGGATTATGATCCGGGATTTGGTATTCCTTACGTAGGTAAAATTTGTTACCACTATGAAAGTGATTGTCCACCAAGTCCTGAATGTTGTATTGAAATCAATGTTCAGCCTTCTCCAAATCCAAATGCTGGTCTAGATAAATCAATTTGTGGTTTAAGCAATACTATCGACGGTGTTTTTGATATCGGCGGATCGAAATGGATTCAGATATCTGGTCCTCCAGCTACTATAACTCCAAATACTTCTGAAACTCCAACTGTTGTTGCAAGTGCTTATGGCAGGGCTGGATTTTCGATTAGTGAAACTCGTTTCGGATGTACAACAATAGATACGGTCTATTTAAATTTCAATGAAACACCAGATAAAGGAGTGAGTAACTACGTTTGTGAACCGGATCAAAAATCCTATACAATTTGTTTTAAAATAACTGGAGGAAACAAACCATATAAAATAATAAAAGGCAATGGAACAATTGATTTGAATGACAATTATTGTTCTGGATTAATTCCAAATCTTGTTAAAGATACTATCGTCATTGAGGATATAAATGGTTGTACGTTTACTTTTATTCAATCTCATGAATGCCTATGTTCTAATGAAATTGGACAGGTATCAAATGCTATTCAAAAAGTATGTGAGGACGATTTTATAAATATCGTTTATAATAAACAAAATGAAAAATTAGATCAAGCACCAAATAGGGATACTGTCATGTTTTTTGTTTATTCTAATGTGTCGAATCCTCAAGGTTCTTTTATTAAGTTTATTAACGGAAATAATTTTAATAGAGATCCATTATTTAATTTTGGTCAGACCTATTACATAGGGGCTATTCTAGGCCGCTCTAATGGCAACGGAGGTGTTGACAGTTCGAAGGGTTGTTTGAAAGAATCTTATGGAACCCCATTTATTTTCTATGAAATTCCAAAACCATTTGCAGGTAGAGATACCTCAATTTGCGGTAGTACATTTAGTTTGAGTGGTCTACAATCGGTTGTTGGAAGCACTATCACATGGAGAGAAAAAAGCAATAAACCCGTTTCCTTTAGCAATCCAAATTCCACAGCTACAAATGTTGCTGCTATGAATGGATATGGAACCTATATTTTTGTAATTAACGAGAACAACAATGGTATATGCACAACTGAAGACGAGGTATCTATTACTTTCAACCCCAATCCGGATCTCATTAATGTTGACAAATTTTGCGTAGAACCTGGAAGCTCTCCAACAAATCCTGGTAAATATAAAGTTACAATAGACATCAATAATGGAACTCCTCCTTTTACTTTAGACATTCCACCTTCAACTGCGAATGGAAAAATTATAGGTTCGCAATACATGACAGACTCCGTGCCAAGTTTAATCAATTTTACAGTTAGGGTAAAAGATATTAATGGTTGTGTTTCTAGCATAATTACAGATACTTACAACTGTAATTGTGGACCAATTGACGCTGGAAGGTTGGATACCGGTCTAACTCGGGTATGTCAGGATCAATGTGTAAATATTAAAAGTTTAATTACAGAAACTATTGACCCAACGCAGGAAATTGCAATGTATGTCTTGCATAATTCATATTATCTCGACACCTTAAATACATTAGATACTTTTTATTCAATCAATGATATAATTTGTTTCGATCCTAAAAAAATGAAACTTGGTGATCAGAATCCATATTACATTACTAGAGTAGTTGGAGATGATGTATTGCCAAAAAATGGTATTGTTGATTTTAATGACTATTGCAGACGTGCTTCTAACGATATGAAAATAGTTTGGGAGCCATATCCTAGTCCTAATGCAGGAACTGATATTCAAGTTTGCGGATTGAATTATAACTTAAATGGCGTATTGAGTTTTGGCAATGCGAGTTGGAAGCAACTAACAGGACCTGGAAATTCAAATATTGCCAATCAGAATGCCTTGATGACTTCTGTTATCGTAAGTATTAAAGGAGTTTATACTTATGAGTTGACAGGTGATAATTTTAATTGCATAAGAAGAGATACTATTCGGGTAACTTATGTAGATGATCCTCAGTTTATTGACAACAATCTAAGTTTTGTCTGTGATAGTGTCGCGGAAAATTACAAAATTAGAATTGACTTGCAAAATGGAGATAAACCTTCTTGGAAAATTATTGGAACAGCTTGCAACGGAACGAAAGTTATTAACGGAGTCTTATTAGGAAATTCAAATACCTGGTTGTCAGATTGGATACCAAACGGATGCGATTTTATTTTGATTTTGAATGACGTTAATGATTGTAATAAGGATAGCCTTATAGGAAACCACACTTGTCCATGTCTTACTGATGCGGCTAATTTAGATCTTACACCAATTAATTTATGTAGTGATGGAACGGCACAAGCAAAGTATACCATAGCCCCGGGAATCTTAGATCCAAATGATGTTGTTCGATATGTGTTGTATGATGGCAATCCGAATCAAGCTAGAAATGGAGTTATTCTTCAGGTAAACAACAATGGAACTTTCAAGTTTCAAGCCCCAATGGTGCTAGGTAAGACTTATTATATTGCCGTTTTCGTTGGTAATTTGGATGCATCAACGGGCAATGTAAATTTGAATGACAGATGCTTTGACAATACTCCCGGCGTTCCGGTGACATGGTATCAATATCCAGTTGCAAATATTGCAGGTGTTACTATGTTAACCTGTGCTATAACTTCTATAGACTTAGATGCGTCAGGATCTATAAGTGGTTCAGGTAGTCCGTTAAAATACCTTTGGAATACGTCAGATACCAGTTCTAAAATAAAAATAACCTTACCCGGTAATTATATTGTAACTGTTACAGATCCAATTGCAGGTTGTACACACACTGCAAATATTCAAATTGTAAGATTAGTTGATCTACCTAAAGTAATTATTGATACGCCATTAAAATTTACCTGTAAATTATTTAATGTAAATATTGATGGAAATAGATCTGATAAAGGTGCACCATATGTTTCATCATGGACAGGTCCGGGCATCGTCAGTGGAAATAATAGTAATCTTGTAACTGTCAATGTGCCCGGAGTATATCGCTTGTTAATTGTAAATTCAATTACGAATTGTCGAGACAGTGCTTTTGTGACTATTGGTGAAGACAAGAAAATTCCTAATGCAAAAATTGCTCAGACAGGAAGATTAGGTTGTGTAATAAAGCAAATTAAATTAGATGGGCTGCAATCAACGGGTAGCTCAGGGCTTATAAGTACTTACACCTGGATTGGCAATGTAATCAGTGGACAAAATACTTCTACTATTACTATAGGTTCACCCGGAGGTAGCTTTATACTTGAAGTTAGAGACTCTACAAATGGTTGTATTGACAGAGATACTATTTTAGTTGGTGAAGACGATAATCCATTGTCAGAAATAAGAACTTCTTTGCAAAATCCATTGTGTAATGGACAAAGAAATGGGGAGATTGTAGTAGATGAAGTATTGGATAAAAATGGAATGGTCTTACAGGGTCTGATGTATTCACTAAATGGTGGAGCATTTGTAAGTAACAATAAATTTAGTAATTTATCAAAAGGTAACTACACCGTAACAGTTCGCGATGCAAATGGTTGTATACTCGCAAAAAATAACGTTCTAGTTGAACCAATTCCGTTGGAAATAAAAGTTATTAAGAGTATAGTTGTTGACATTGGTAGCATAGTAAATTTGGATACATTTTTACTCAGTCTTTCAGGTGGAACAACAAATCAATTCGGTGAATACAGAGACACAACTTGGTTGAGATTAAAGGATTCAACTTATTTAGTCAACCTCAGTCATCAGGCGGATACATCTGAGGATTTTGTAATTACTGGAATTGATGAAACCGGTTGTACTGTTTATGAAATTGTAAGAATAATAGTTAGAGTCTTTAAGGATGTTTGGTGGCCTACAGTTATTAATCCAAACAGTACCTTATCAGAGAACGGCAGATTTAATATCTACGGCAAAAGAGTAAGAAATATTAAACTACTCAATATTTACAGCAGATGGGGAGAGTTGGTTTACTCTGCACATAATATTCAAGACGCCAACAAAATGAAAGGATTGGGATGGGATGGTGTTTTCAGAGGACAGAAAGCATTGCCGGGTGTATATACATTCTACTGTGAATTGGAATATGAAAATTCAACAGGTGTTGATAAAATTAAAGGAGACTTTACATTGATTAGATAATAAATCTAAGCAAATTATTTTATTCGATTTTGATTTAGCCAACGCTGATAATTTTTTGCATTTTGAAGATGCTGTTTTAAAGTCGAAGCGTAGGAATGTACACCTTCAAAACCTTCTTTAGCACAAAAGAAAATGTAATCATGCTTTTCTGGATTGAGTACTGCTTCCAAACTATTTATCGTTGGCATATAAATTGGACCCGGAGGTAATCCATCATTCAAATAAGTATTGTAAGGCGAGACGTGACTTAAGTGTCCTAATAAAACGCGTTGTAATCCACTTACACCAAGTGCAAATACTACCGTAGGATCTGCTTGCAATCTCATGTTCGTTTTAAGCCTGTTGAGATATACTCCTGCAATAACAGGACGCTCTGCCTCAAAATTGGTTTCCTTTTCGACAATTGAAGCAAGCGTGTATACTTCGCTTTGTTTTAAATTAAGTTCCGCAGCTTTTTGAGCTCGTCCATTTGTATTCCAGAATTTTTTATTTTCGAATTGCATTCTCTGAATAAATTTATCGAAAGTTGTATTCCAATAAAGTTCATACGTGTTCGGAATGAAAAGTGATAAAATATTTTCTTTGGTATAGCCGATTTCTGATAGATAAGAGCTATCAGATAATCTGTCGACCAAATTTAGAGAATCCAATATGAGGTATCCGGAAATTTTACCACATAGATGTTGAATATCCCGAACGTTGTTTAAGGTCATTTTAACAGGATCCTGATTACCTGACCTTAGCTTGGATAAGATGCTGTAATTGTTCATTCCAGGTTTGATTAGATATCTACCTTCTTTTACAGATTTATCTGTATAGCCTAGAATTTTACTAATTAGTGCAATGTTGTTTGGGTTGATGAGAATATTTCTTGCTTTTAGACTGTCAATAACATTCGTCAGACTAGAATTTTTATAAATAAATAATTCGTGTGATTTTTTTTCAGGATTGACATTGTCTAGAAAGGCTCCATTATAAATTAATAAACCAAGGAACAATAAAAGAAGTCCTATTCCACCGAAGGTGAATGCAAGTGAGGTCTTAAGTTTCATTAATATTGTTCTTTCTCGTTCGGGAAATCAACCGATTTAACATCAGCTGAATAACGTTTTACAGCGTCTCTTATAAGATCCTGTAGTTGGAGATATCTTCTGAGAAATCGAGGTGAAAATTCTTTATTTAATCCGAGAAAATCATGAGTTACCAATACCTGTCCATCCACTCCGGAACCTGCGCCAATTCCAATCGTAGGAATTATAAGTTCTTTGCTTACTTCTTCTGCCAATTTAGCAGGTATTTTTTCCAATACGATTGCAAAACAACCAGCCTGTTCCAATTTAATCGAATCCTGCCTTAATTTATCCGCTTCTTCGTCATCTTTTGCTCGCACAGAATAAGTGCCAAATTTATAGATAGATTGAGGAGTTAGTCCTAAATGCCCCATAACTGGTATGCCAGCTGAGGTGATTCTTCGAATGGAATCTGCAACTTCTGAACCACCTTCTAACTTCACAGCATGCGCACCACTTTCTTTCATAATTCTTATGGAAGATTCTAAGGCTCTTTTGCTGTTTCCCTGATAAGAACCAAATGGAAGGTCCACAACTACCAGACTATGATTTACTCCACGAACAACAGACTGAGCATGATAAATCATCTGATCAAGAGTTATCGGGAGGGTGGTTTCGTGACCCGCCATAACATTTGAAGCAGAATCACCAACCAACAATACATCGATACCTGCCTCATCAAGGATGGAAGCAATGGTGAAATCATAGGCCGTTAACATGGCTATTTTTTCGCCTTTCTGCTTCATATCCAACAGTGTTCTGGTAGTAATCTTCTTAATTTCTTTGTGTACTGACATGGTGTAAAATTAGGAATAAATAGGATTCTGTAACAACAGTTTTAATCCGTAGACGTTCATTTGACTAGGAACACTATTGATCCGGTTTTGTATCTTTGCCTTATGCGATTATTTTTGGTTTTTATAAGTATCTTATCTCTTTTACTGACAGATTGTTCTGAAGACTTTCGCCTAACAGAACCATGGAAAGATATTCCGGTAGTTTATGGTTTTATTAATAGATCGGACACTGCACAGTATATCCGTGTTGAAAAACTATTTGTTGATGAAGATATTTCAGCAACCATTTTGGCTAAAAATCCAGACTCAGTATATTACAAAGACGCTGTAGTAAAGCTCTTCAATATTACTAAGAATAAAGAATACACTTTAAATAAAGTAGATCTGGTAGTAGAAGGTTATACAAGATCAGAAGGTGATTTTGGAGTTAGCCCAAATTACATGTACAAAATACTGACCAAGAATATTATTTTGAATGGAAACGATAGCCTAGAATTCAAGCTAGAGAGAGGAAATAATTTACCGGTAGTCACTTCAAGAATTAAATTGATTAAAGATTTTCAAATTATTAGTCCTGATAATACAATACGTGAATTGACCTTTAAAGAAGGATTTTCCCAGTCTTTTTCATGGGAAAAAACTCCAGAAGCTGGAGTTTATAATTTTACAATTCTGATTAATATTCTCGAAACTGACCGTTCAATTAATAAAACTACCCTTAAGACCTTAAAATGGGTCTTGCTAAGTGATGCTTTGGATAATAGAGTGAACGTTTCCGGAGATAACTTTTATAGCTTTTTACAGCAAAACCTCATCGCAGATAACAAATATGATCGTGAACTGGTTGATTTGCAATTGTTTGTAAGAGCTGGCGGTAAAGAACTAAAATCTTTTAATGAATTGGTTAATGCCAATACAGGGATAACAGCTTCGCAGGAAATACCAAGATTTACCAATTTGTCCGAAGGATTTGGCTTATTTGCCAATATTCATGATGTTCATAAAACTTATGGATTTAGTCCGGACACTAAAAAAGGAGTTTTGGATTCTGAACTCACCAAACTTCTAAGGTTTAAATAGGTTTTTTAGGTCAATTTGGCAGAAGTTCCTTTCAAATATGCCAATTTATCATTATGTCTAAGCTAAATGTAGAAAAATTGTCCGTTTTTTTCGGATGGCATTACTATTGATTAAACACTATTAAAATAAATAACCATGGGAAAAATTATAGGAATAGATTTAGGTACCACGAATTCATGTGTTGCCGTAATGGAAGGGAAAGAGCCCACAGTCATAGCAAATGATGAAGGCAGAAGAACGACGCCATCAATTGTTGCTTTCTTGACGAATGGAGAAATAAAGGTTGGTGATCCTGCAAAGCGTCAGGCGATTACTAATCCTACAAATACTGTATCTTCTATAAAGAGATTTATGGGACATCGTATGGATGAAGTTTCAACTGAACTTGGACGTTTTCCATATTCAGTAAAAAAAGGTGACAACAATACCTGTCGTGTGGATATCAATGGAAGACTTTATTCTCCTCAGGAAATTTCTGCAATGGTCCTACAAAAAATGAAGAAGACTGCGGAAGACTTTTTAGGACATGAAGTAACAGAAGCAGTTATTACTGTTCCTGCTTATTTTAATGATTCACAAAGACAGGCAACTAAGGAAGCTGGCGAGATTGCCGGACTGACTGTAAAACGTATAATTAACGAGCCAACAGCAGCAGCATTGGCTTATGGTTTAGATAAAAAACATAAGGACAGTACAATTGCAGTATTCGACTTGGGAGGTGGTACTTTCGATATTTCTATTCTAGAACTTGGAGATGGAGTATTTGAAGTAAAATCAACCAATGGGGATACACATTTAGGTGGTGATGATTTTGATCAAGTATTAATCAATTATCTGGCTGAGCATTTCAAGTCTCAGGAAAATATTGATTTGAGAAAAGACCCTATGGCGCTTCAAAGATTAAAAGAAGCGTCTGAGAAAGCAAAAATTGAATTGTCTTCATCGACTGAAACAGAAGTAAATCTACCTTATGTTACAGCGGTTGATGGTGTGCCTAAGCATTTAGTCTTAAAAATAAGTAGATCAAAATTTGAGCAACTTGCGGATAAACTTATTCAGTCTTGTTTAAAACCATGTGAGTCTGCTTTGAAAGACGCTGGTTTGACTAAACAAGATATCGATGAAGTAATTTTGGTTGGAGGTTCAACAAGGATCCCAAAAATTCAAGAAATCGTTGAGGAATTTTTTGGAAAGAAACCAAACAAAGGAGTTAATCCGGATGAGGTTGTGGCTTTAGGAGCAGCAATTCAAGGAGGTGTTTTGACTGGAGAAGTTAAAGATGTTCTCTTGCTTGATGTAACTCCATTGTCCATGGGTATTGAAACAATGGGTGGTGTGTATGACGTAGTTATTGAATCAAATTCGACCATTCCTACCAAAAAATCAAAAGTGTATTCCACAGCTGCCGATAATCAACCTTCAGTAGAAATTCACATCTTACAAGGTGAAAGACCAATGGCTAAGGACAATCGATCAGTTGGAAGATTCATTTTAGATGGAATTCCACCGTCACCAAGAGGTACACCTCAGGTTGAAGTGAGTTTTGACATCGATGCAAACGGAATATTGAATGTCAGTGCACTTGAAAAAGGAACTGGTAAAAAACAAAATATAAGAATAGAAGCTTCAACCGGACTTTCAAAAGAAGAAATTGAAAGAATGAAAAACGAAGCCACTGCGAATGCTGAATCAGATAAAGAAACCAGAGAGCGAGTGGATAAACTGAATGAAGCAGATTCTTTAATTTTCCAAACAGAGAAACAAATGAAAGAATTCGGAGATAAAATTCCTGCAGAGAAAAAGACGGGCATAGAAGCGCAAGTTGCTTCATTAAAAGCAGCTCATCAATCACAAGATTTTGATGCGATTAAGAAAGGGATTGAAGAATTAAATGCTGCTTGGGCTTCAGCTTCTCAAGATATGTACAACGCAGGTCAGTCTGCTGGTCCTGAACCGGATGCTTCAAATGAAAAGCCGAACAATGATGGAAATTCTGAAAATGTTACTGATGTTGAATTTGAAGAAGTAAATAAGAATTAAGCTTAAATTTATTAAATACACAAAGTGAGAATAGGTGCAAACTTATTCTCACTTTTTATTAATGCCTATTTTTCTTTCCAAAATTCAAATTATACTCTTATTCTTGTGAATTGATTCTCGAAACTAATGCTTTAATGAGGTCTATGAAAAATGTTTGTTTCTTTAACAGTGTAAAATTCTGGGGTGGGGGTGAGAAACTGCATTTGGAGTATGCTTTAGGTTTTAGAAAAAATAATTATAAGGTATTTATTTCAGGAAGTAAAAATTCTGAATTACTCAAACGTGCAGAACTTGAAAATTTAAATTTGTTTGACATTGAGATTGGTAATTTATCTTTTCTCAATCCATTTAAATTAATAAAATTTATTCAATTTTTAAAAAGAGAAAAAATTGATACCATTATTTTTTCAATATCCACAGATTCTAAATTCGCTGGAATAGCTGCAAAATTAGCGGGTATAAATAGAATAGTTTATTTAAGAGGACTTGCAGCTCCTATAAGCAATTCACTTATCAATCGAATCTTGTTTAAATATTTTTTGACGCATATCGTTGCGAATTCAGAAGAAACAAAAAAAATGATTTTAAAAAATCTGCATCAAAAAAATCTTGCAGATAAAATAAAAGTTGTTTATCATGGTATTGATCTCCAAGTCCCTAATATTATTGCAAAGAACAAATTCATTCTGGAAAATTCAAGTGGAATTGTGTTGGCAAATGCGGGTCGATTAACTCCACAAAAAGGCCATGATTATTTATTGCAAATTGCAAAGGAGTTAAAAGATGCAGATGTAGATTTCACTTTATTCATTGCAGGAATCGGTGAATTAAAATATCACCTTGAAACAAAAATTAAAGAACTTCAATTAGAAAAGGAAGTTTATTTGATGGGTTTTGTAGAAGACATGGAATCTTTTATGAGTGCTATTGATATTTTTCTTTCCACTTCCGTTTGGGAAGGATTTGGGTACGTCTTAGTTGAAGCCATGAAGCATTCTAAACCTTGCATTGCATTTGATATCAGCAGCAATCCGGAAATAATCAAAGCGAATGAAACTGGATACTTAATTCCATTTCCAGATGTAACAGAATTCGCCAATAAAATTAAACTACTTGCTTCAGACGAAAATCTAAGAAAAAAAATGGGAGAAAATGCAAGATTAGATGCGCTTAAGCGCTTTAAAATCAATGAAAGAATAGATGAATTTATTTCAGTAATTTATTAGTCTTCAGTTGATGCATAGTCCTTAGATCCTCGTTTACGGGACCGAAATCATCGAGTCAAGAAGTGACTCGGGATCGTCAGAAAAATTAAAATCCTAAACTAAAATAGTAATTGGAAATTATATTTTAGTAAGAAGTGAAGGAGCGTTCTATATAGCAGCGATTAAGGAAATATTTTGAAACGGATTTGTAATAGAAACGAAATAGATGTGATTTAATAAGTAGTAAAAAAGTTCGCATTATTTTATTCCTAAGCCACAAGAAACAATAAGGTCAAATTATGGAGGAAGCGAAAAATATAATAAAATACAGCGATCAAAATCTTTCATTTCGGAAAGCCAATAATGAAAAGTTGTAAGATAAAATCTTAAGCAAAGTCTAGCTGCCTTATAGAGCGCTGCGTTTTTGGTACTTTTTGCGCGACAAAAAGTACGAAGAACACGAGCGAAGCGAGAAGAATATGATCGCTAAGCGATCATATTCAGTCGTCAGTTTGTGCATCGCTAAAATCCTCGAGTTACAAAGTGACTTGGGATCGTCAGTTGAGGTGTGAGTCTTGGATCCTTGCTTACAGGAACGAAATCCTCGAGTTACGCAGTGACATGGGATCGTCAGAAAAATAGTCGTCAGTCAACAGTCGATAGTCGTCAGAATAATAGTGACAATGCAAAATAACTTTGCACGTTTTTATTCATTAACTAAGAAATTAAAAGGAGCGTTCTATACATCTTAGTCGTCAGTCGTCAGCCTGTCCTCGAGTTACGAAGTGACTCGGGATCATCAGTTGTCAGAAAAATTATAAATCCTAACTAAAATAGTAATTGGAAATTATATTTTAGTAAGAAGTGAAGGAGCGTTCTATACATCTTAGTCGTCAGTCGTCAGCCTGTCCTCGAGTTACGAAGTGACTCGGGATCATCAGTTGTCAGAAAAATTATAAATCCTAACTAAAATAGTAATTGGAAATTATATTTTAGTAAGAAGTGAAGGAGCGTTCTATATAGCAGCGATTAAGGAAATATTTTGAAACGGATTTGTAATAGAAACGAAATAGATGTGATTTAATAAGTAGTAAAAAAGTTCGCATTATTTTATTCCTAAGCCACAAGAAACAATAAGGTCAAATTATGGAGGAAGCGAAAAATATAATAAAATACAGCGATCAAAATCTTTCATTTCGGAAAGCCAATAATGAAAAGTTGTAAGATAAAATCTTAAGCAAAGACATGCTGCCTTATAGAGCGCTGCGTTTTTGGTACTTTTTGCGCGACAAAAAGTACGAAGAACCGAACGAAGTGAGTAAAATATGATCGCTTAGCGATCATATTTAGTCGTAAGCTGAGGCGTGAGTCTTGGATCCTCGTTTACAGGAACGAAATCCTCGAGTTACGAAGTGACTCGGGATCGTAAGCTGAGATGTAATTCTTGGATCCTCGTTTACAGGACCGATATCCTCTTGTTGCGAATTTACAAGTGCTCGTCAGCCGAAATGCAGAAATAGAATCATACAAATTTGTTTTAGACTGAATTAATAGAAGTGTTCTTTACTGAAGCGACTAAAGAGACATTTTTGAATTATGTATTCAAATAACTTTAGAAAAGCCCTTCAATCACACCATCTGAACTAATATCAATATGTTCAGCAGCAGGAACATCCGGAAGACCCGGCATCCTCATCATCTCACCTGTAATGGGAATAATAAATCCCGCCCCGGCAGCCACTTCAATCTCTCTAACATTAAGTGTAAAATCTCTTGGTCTTCCAATTAGATCCGGATTGTCTGATAATGATTTTTGAGTTTTTGCAACGCAGATCGGCAGGTGAGATAAACCAAGAGCGTTGATCCTTTTGATGTCTGATCTTGCATCTACGGAAAACTCAACATTTTTAGCGCCGTAAATTTTTGTTGCAATGGCATTTATTTTTTCTTCAATGCTCGAATTCCAATCATAAGTTGGATTAAATAATTGATGCCAATTGTCTGCGATACTAACTACAGATTCTGCCAATTTCAAGGCTCCTTCGCCGCCTTTAGCCCAAACTTCAGAATCTATTGCTTCAACTCCGAGCGATTTGCATTTGTCTCGGATGATTTGTAATTCTTCCTCTGTATCTAAAGTAAATCGGTTTATTGCAACGACAGCTGGAATACCAAATTGCTGTGCATTTTCAAGATGTTTTTCAAGGTTGGCGCAACCCTTTGCAACTGCTTTTGGATTAGGCTCGTTGAGGGTTTTTAAGGATACTCCACCGTGGTATTTAAGTGCGCGGACGGTTGCCACAATAACCACTGCATTAGGAGAAAGACCTGCTGTTCTACATTTAATATTTAAGAATTTTTCAGCTCCTAAATCAAAGCCGAAACCAGCTTCAGTAACAACATATTCCGATAGGGACATACCCATTTTTGTAGCTAATATTGAATTGGTTCCTTGTGCGATATTTGCGAATGGACCACCGTGTATGATGGCGGGATTACCTTCAATTGTTTGAACAAGATTTGGTCGGATGGCATCTTTAAGTAAGGCAGCCATAGCACCTTGAGCTTTCAAGTCTCGGGCATAAATCGGTCTCTTATCCATAGTGTATCCTATGAAGATGTTTCCCATTCTGTTTTTGAGATCTTCCAAACTGCTTGAAAGGCAAAGAATTGCCATTATTTCAGATGCAGCAGTGATGTCAAATCCTGATTCACGTGGAACACCATTCGCTGTTCCTCCAAGACCTATAGTTATTTTTCTAAGTGAACGGTCATTCATGTCCATAACTCGTTTCCAAGCAATGGTTCTGGGGTCTAGCCCTAAGTTATGTTTCTTATTCTGAATATTGTTGTCGATTAATGCTGCCAGAAGATTGTTTGCTTTTTCGATGGCTGAGAAGTCTCCTGTGAAGTGCAAATTGATTTCCTCCATAGGTAAGACCTGTGACCATCCACCACCTGCAGCGCCACCTTTTATGCCGAAAACAGGCCCTAAGGAGGGCTCGCGTAGTACAACCGTAGTTTTTTTACCAATTCTGTTCAAACCTTCAGATAAACCGATGGAAGTAGTGGTTTTACCTTCACCGGCTGGTGTTGGCGAGATAGCAGAGACAAGGACTAGCTTGCATTTTTTAATCTTTTCTTCATCGATCAAATTCAGAGGCAATTTAGCCTTATATTTTCCATAAAGATCAAGTTCGCTCTCTGGAATATTGAGTTTTTGAGCGATCTTTGTGATGTGTTGTTGTTGTACTGACTGCGCTATTTGAATATCTGACTTCATGATTAATATTAATTTTACTGTATTGCCTTTAGCAAAAATTACTCCAATTTTGCTTTCCCTAGCACTTATTTTTAGCTGCACTACTAAAGTACATAGAATAAGTACTTCTACTACCCAAATTTCTGATACTCTGCGACTAGAAGGGGAGAAGCATTTGAAAAATATCAGACAGCTTACTTTTGGTGGAAATAATGCAGAAGCTTATTGGAGTTTTGATGGTAAAAAATTGAGTTTTCAATCCGACAATCCAGCTTGGGGAAATACCTGCGATCAGATATATTATTTTGATGTCAAAAAAGATAATCTAAAAGAAAAAACCGCTAAACTTATTTCAAAAAATCAGGGTAGAAATACCTGTGCATTTTTTATGCCTAATAATAAAGAAATATTATTTGCTTCTACTTATTTAGCTGCTAAAGAATGTCCTATCGTTCCAGAGCGAAAGCCCGGTGGTAAATACGTTTGGCCGGTATACAATAGTTATGAAATTTATGTTTCAGATCTGAATGGCAAGATTCTGCACAGGATGACAAACAACAATTATTATGATGCCGAAGCTACCGTTTCTCCAACAAAGAATAAGATGGTGTATACTTCTACAAAGTCCGGTGATCTCGAATTGTATGTATGTGATTTAGACGGTAAAAACGAAATTCAAGTGACCCACGAATTGGGATATGATGGAGGTGCATTTTTTTCTCCTGATGGAAAGAAGTTGGTATTTAGAGCTTCGCGTCCAAAGACCGCAGAAGAAATTAAAGAATACAAGGAATTGCTAGCGAATGGTTTGGTTCAACCTACAAGTATGGAATTGTTTACTTGCAATATTGATGGGACAGAACTTAGGCAGGTAACGCACTTGGGGAAAGCCAATTGGGCTCCTTATTTTTTACCGAATGGTAAAAAAATAATCTTTTCTTCTAACCATAAAAGTTCCAGAGGATATGAGTTTAACTTATACAGTATTAATCTAGATGGAAGTGGCTTGGAGCAGATAACTTTTGATAAGGTCTTTGCTTCTTTCCCTATGTTTTCGCCAGATGGAAAGCAGTTGGTTTTTTCCTCCAACAGATTCAATGGAGGCAATCATGACACGAATATGTTTATTGCAGATTGGGTCGACTAAGTGTTCTTAGTTTAAAATTTCGTCGTAGAAAAGAATCCCTTTTTTAGCATCATAACTTGCTACCTTGGAGTGAAGGTAAAGGTCTTTTTTGTAGTTGTGTTTGCGGGCATCGATAATATATACTTTGCAACCGATGGCGTGCGCAAGTTCTTTATTGCTGTCTCTCCAGCATCTCGCTAGTTCTTCTGTTGTCTGATCATAATTCTTCGTCCATCTTCCAGTAAACATCACTTCGAGGTAGATTATTCCATTCTTATAATTCACCATTCTACTGCATAATCCGTAATTTACTCGGTAGACAACGTCTGAGTTAAGTAGGTGCTTTCGATTGATTTCCTGTATATTGATCGCCATGAACAAAATCTTGCATAAATTATGCCAGATTCCGTTTATAAAGTTGTTTATTGAAAATTCAATGCTTTAAGTATATATTATAAATTATAATAATATAGTATTAAATAATGAAATATTTGTAATATTCAATATAATATTTCGGTAATTATTATTATTTTAAATCAATAATTAGTGACATTCATATTAAATTATTTTATAATATGAATGTAAAACTAAATCCAAATAATTGTCCCAAATTTTAGAAATTTGCTGCATATTGCAATGTAAAAAGTAGTCTTGCAATTCTGGTCCCGTAGTTCAATGGATAGAATAGAAGTTTCCTAAACTTTTGATACAGGTTCGATCCCTGTCGGGATCACAAAATTATATTGCTGGATAAAATTAGTGTAAGTGCTAATTGTTCAATCTGTTAGTTGATGGGATTGTATAGATTATTTTTGTAAACTTATCGAGATAACATAAACTTAAATTTAGAAATTAACAATGATACTAAGAACTGATAACTATAAAGAAGGTGGATTTGCAATTGTTTTTCTAGATTACTTAAGTGGCAAAGCATATAAATTATTTAAAAGCTTTGAACATCCGAAGTCAGACACTTATAATTATAACAAAGAACAATTCAATAAATTTAGGCGAGAAGTTTACAATTCTGAAAGAGAAGCTTACGAATTAATTCAAAATAGTAATTTAAAAGAATACTTCCCAGCTTACTATGCAAATACTAAAATCAATGCTGTTTTAGACAATTGCAGACAAGATATTTCCAACCAATTTTTATTAGACTGTTGTTTGACACTTGAATTAATACAAGGAGAAAGCTATAAGTTAAATGATAATATTTCAAATGAGAGTATTGCTTATCAGAATATAGATATTAACTCAATTTTTCAATCATTAGATGAAATCGGTGTAAAATTTTTCGATGATGCAAATGTATTTTGGAATAATGGAGAAATTAAAATTATTGATATTGCAACTCAAGACTTTGTAAATTTTGAAAAAGAGGAAGAATGTTAATAATGCTCTTTTGTAATTCACACTTCTTTGAACTTAAGTTTGTCGATTTAATAGCTCCTATATTAACAATAGCCGCACTTATAATTGCATATTACCAATTAGTTGATATTCGTAAGCAAAAAAGGATTGAATTTACTTATCAACTTTATAGAGACTTTTTTAATTTTATTAATGAAGAAAGAAACTGCGACATTCGAAAATGGATATTTGGTGAGGAAGTAAAAAAAATTGATAGAAATAAAATAGGAGATTTACTTGAACAATTTGAGGCAGTTTGGAGCTTGCAAAACAAAAGGCAAATTGAAAATGATGTTGTTTATGATTTGTTTGCTTTTTATATTTTCAAAGCAGAACAAGCAAAAAACCCATCAGCTTTAGAATATATTGAACAATTGAGAATAGATGAAAAAAACTTACTTGAATTTTCTAATCAATTATTTATAGGATACGAATCTTTATTAAGCCAAATGAAATCCAAAAGAAGTATTTCTGAAAAGGCTGAAAGCGATCATTTAAAATCCACTAAGAAAAAGAGAGAACAATTGAACTAACAAACTTTACTAATGATATGAAATAGTTTTGTGTTACTCTATAAAAAAAATTATACATAACTTGTTTTTTTGTAAAATTCATAATAAATGTTAAAAAATATTTAAATTAAAAATAAATTGATTTATATGTGAACGGGAGGGTATAACAATTTAGTTGAATAGACGCAAATACAAATGATTAGACACTAATCCTAACTTTACAAATCGATAAAAACTAAAATTATACAATGTTTGAACAAACCTTTAAGAATATAGATGATATACTGCACAAAGACGCAGGTTGTGGAAGTGAATTGGACTATGTAGAGCAGACCTCTTGGGTCTTGTTTCTTAAATATCTGGACGACTTAGAAAAGGACAAAGCCACAGCGGCTGAACTAACAGCTAAGACCTACACCAACATCATCGATAAAGAATACCAATGGAGTAAATGGGCTGCACCTAAAGATAAAGAAGGTAAGTTGGACCATCACAAAGCATTGACAGGTGACGACCTTTCAGATTTTGTAAATATTGAACTCTTTCCGTATCTTAAAAAATTTAAAACTGATGCCGAAAGTGCTGACACCATTGAATATAAAATAGGTGAAATTTTTAGTGAACTTAAAAACCGGATTCAAAGCGGCTACAATTTGCGTGAAGTAATAAATCGAATTGATGAATTGCGTTTTAGAACACACGCTGAAAAACACGAAATGAGCCACCTCTATGAGGACAAGATTAAAAACATGGGCAACGCTGGGCGCAATGGTGGAGAATATTATACTCCACGACCACTAATTAAAACCATTGTAAAAGTAGTAGCACCGGAAATAGGAAACAAAATTTATGACGGAGCAGTTGGTAGTGCAGGGTTCTTATGTGAAGCGTATGAATATTTGCAACAAAGTAAAAAACTTACCACAACAGACGTAACCACTTTGCAGAAAAAAACATTTTACGGCAAAGAGAAAAAATCATTGGCATATATCATTGGCACAATGAATATGATTTTGCACGGAGTGGAAACACCAAACATAATACATACAAATACCCTTGCAGAAAACCTACTTGATATTCAAGATAAAGATCGTTTCGATATAGTTCTTGCTAATCCGCCATTTGGAGGAAAAGAAAGAGCAGAAGTGCAGCAAAACTTCCCCATTAAAACAGGTGAAACGGCCTCCTTGTTTTTGCAACATTTTATTAAGATTATGAAAGCAGGTGGCAAAGCTGGAATTGTAATTAAAAACACCTTTTTAAGTAATACAGACAATGCCTCTGTGAGTTTACGCAAGTTGTTATTGGAAAATTGCAATCTACATACCGTATTGGATTTACCAGGTGGAACATTTACTGGTGCAGGTGTTAAAACTGTTGTCTTATTTTTTGAAAAAGGTAGTAGCACAAAAAAGGTATGGTTTTATCAACTGAATTTGGATAGAAACTTGGGTAAAACTAACCCATTGAACGAAAACGATCTAGCAGACTTTGTTGCCTTGCAAAAAACCAAAGCCGATAGTGAAAACTCTTGGACAATAAACGTAAAAGACCTGCCTGAAGGCAAGACAGGCATTGACCAAAACACCTTTGACCTGAGTGCCAAAAACCCCAACAAAAAAGAAGAAGCCGCTTTGCGCCAACCACAAGATATTTTAACGCAGATGCGAGAATTGGACAGAGAAGCCGAAGAAATATTGAAGAGTATTACTAACCTCATTGTCTGAATCAGGATTTGCTGGATTATTGGATTTGCAAGATTTTTAAAAGATAGTATGACACTAGACGAGATAACATATAAAATAAATGGATGTGCTATGAAGGTTCACAACACTTTGGGCAATGGTTTTCAAGAAGTTATTTACCAACGTTGTTTAGTAATAGAATTGGAAAGAGTTGGATTGAATTTTGGAAGGGAAATAGAACAAAATATTTTCTACGAAGGTATAGAAGTGGGCACTAGAAGAGCAGATTTTGTAATTGAAGATAAAGTAATCGTTGAGCTAAAAGCATTAATTAATTTAGAGGATGTACATTTGGCCCAAGCGAAGAACTATGTAGTAGCTTATGATTTTCCTATAGGCTTATTGATCAATTTTGGAGCAACAAGTTTACAATTCAAAAAAGTTTATAACCCAAAGTATAATCGGCAGAATAAGGATAAATTGGATGAAACACAAATATAAAATGTATAAATTAAAGTTCTCAGGATTAAAGGATAGACAGGATATATATTCAAAAAAATCCTTAAATCCTAAAATCAATAAAATCCTGATTCAGACAGAAAGTGCCGATATTTTAAACTCAATCTTGGAACTGATATGAAACAAGGTTGGGAAATAAAAAAGTTGGGTGAGGTTTGCGATTTAAAAAGTGGAACAACTATTTCTCCATCACTTGAAAGAGATGAAGGAGATGTGTTATACACTAAAGTAGCTGATATGAATTTGCCAGAAAATATTATTGAAATAAACACATCAAGTAGATTTGTAAATAGTGCTGAAATAAAGCAAAATCAGATTATACCAGAAGGGGCTATTATTTTTCCAAAAAGAGGTGGAGCAATTTCAACAAATAAAAAAAGGAAAATTATAAAGCCTACCATTGTTGACTTAAATACAATGGCTATTATTCCAGGAAAGAAAATAAATAAGGATTATTTCTTTCATTGGTTCCAACTTTTTGATTTAAATGATATTAGCAATGGTGCTAACATTCCACAGATAAATAATTACAGTTTTGATGAAGTTTATATTCCATATCCAGTTTCCCTCCCCGAGCAAAAACGCATAGTAGCCATCTTAGATGAAGCTTTTGTCGCCATAGCCAAGGCAAAAGCCAATGCCCATCAAAACCTACAAAACGCCAAAGAGCTTTTTGAAAGTTATTTGCAGGGAGTGTTTGAGAAGAAAGGTGATGGTTGGGAAGAGAAGACGTTGGGAGAAGTTTTAGAAAAAACTGAAACAGTTGACCCTACTAAAAAACCAAATGAGGAGTTTATTTACCTTGATGTTTCAAGTGTGAATAAAGAGACCAAAGAAATTGAAAACGCTACAGTTTTACTTGGTAAAGATGCTCCAAGCCGAGCAAGAAAATTGGTTAGAACTAACGATGTCATTTTTGCAACTGTTAGACCAACTCATAGCAGAGTTGCCTTAATTACTGAGGAATATGATGAGCAAGTTTGCAGCACTGGTTATTTTGTTTTAAGAGCAAAGGATTTTCTAAATAATAATTTTGTATTTTATTTTCTTCTTACTTATGGTTTCAATAAACAAATGGAGCAACTTCAAAAAGGAGCAAGTTATCCTGCTGTTACTGATGCAGAAGTAAAAAGTATTCTTATTCCCTTTCCAAAATCTTTAGAAATCCAACAAACCATCATTCAAAAATTAGATGCCCTTTCTGCTGAAACCAAAAAATTAGAAGCCATTTACCAACAAAAAATAAATGATCTGGAGGAATTAAAAAAGAGTATTTTGCAGAAGGCATTTAATGGTGAATTGAAAACAAATGCAGTTACAGAATGAAAGAAATTGAAATATATCAAGCTGCAGATAAGTCAATAGAGGTTCAGGTAATTCTTGACAACGAAACGGTTTGGTTGAGTCAAGAACAAATGGCATCCCTCTTTGAAAAAGGTAGAACCACCATTACCGAGCATATTCGCAATATCTTTAATGAAGGAGAATTAGATGAAAGTATGGTATGTCGGGATTTCCGACACGCCACTCAACACGGTGCTGTAAAAGGAAAAACACAGAAAACCACCACCAAACATTATAATCTTGATGTTATTATTTCAGTTGGCTATCGTGTAAAATCAAAAATAGGTACTCAATTTCGCCAATGGGCAACACAACGCATAAAAGATTATCTGGTAAAAGGTTTTGCCCTAAATGAAAAGCGTCTTACTCAGCTGATGCAAAATTTACAACAGTTAGAGCGAACTGTTTTATTAATTAAACAATCAGGTAATTTCGAACATATACAACTCTCTGAGGCCAAGGGTTTATTAGATATTATTACCAACTATACCCATAGTTTTATACTGCTCAACCAATATGACAGCAATAATCTACCATCTGATAAGCTCAATGAAAACATAACTTACGAAGTTCAATATGATGAAGCTAAATCTGCCATCAATGAATTAAAGATACAATTGAGCTCAAAAAAGGAGGCTACAGAACTATTTGGCAACGAAAAAGATGAAAGCTTCAAAAGCTCATTACAAAGTATTGTTCAAACTTTTGGTGGGCAATATCTTTATCCAAGCATTGAAGAACAAGCCGCGAATTTGCTGTATTTTGTTATCAAGAACCATTCTTTTAGTGATGGAAATAAACGTATAGGGGCGTTTTTATTTGTGTGGTTTTTACAAATGAATAAGCATCAATTTAAAAAATCAGGGGAACTTAAAATTAATGATAACGCTTTGGTAGCAATTGCCTTGCTAGTGGCACAAAGTCAACCTGAAGAAAAAGAATTAATGGTTCGACTAATCATTAACCTAATTAAGGAGTAAAAAATGAACGAAGCAGAAACAAGAGCAGAACTTATAGATCCAAAGTTAAAAGCTTGTGGATGGGGAATTGTAGAAGGTTCCAAAATCCTTCGAGAATACAACATTACGGCAGGTAAAATTCAAACCGGAGGTGTTAGAGCCAAAAAAATGACCGCTGATTATGTGTTGGTGTACAAAGGAATAAAACTCGCTGTTGTTGAAGCCAAAAGTGATGATTTAGGTGTAGGCGAAGGTGTAGCACAGGCCAAACAGTACGCAGAGAAGCTGTCATTGGAAACTACTTATAGCACAAACGGAAAAGAAATTTACAGTATCTGTATGAAAACAGGTGTTGAAGGTTTAGTTGCGGATTATCTTTCGCCAGAAGATCTTTGGAATAAAACTTTTACAGTTCAAAATGAATGGAGAGAGAAGTTTTCCGCCATTCCATTTGAAGATATTGGCGGAAGTAAGGGAGCAAGATATTATCAGGAAATTGCGGTAAATAAAACTTTAGAGGCTGTTGCTAACAATGCCCAACGAATTTTATTAACCCTTGCTACTGGAACTGGAAAAACATTTATTGCTTTTCAAATTGCATGGAAACTATTTCAAACTAGGTGGAATTTAAAACGTGATGGGAGTCGCAGACCTAGGATTTTATTTTTAGCAGACAGGAACATTTTAGCAAACCAAGCCTTCAATTCTTTTTCAGCATTTGCAGAAGATGCATTGGTGAGAATTAGCCCGAAAGAAATAAGTAAAAATGGAAAGGTTCCTACAAACGGAAGTATTTTCTTTACCATCTTCCAAACCTTCATGTCCAATACTAAAACGGTAAAGAAAATTGAATCTTCCGAATCGATTTCTTTAGCCGCTGAACCCCTTGTTGAATTAGAAACTGAGCAATTCAACTTTGGTCAATATCCCGCAGATTATTTTGATTTCATAATTATTGATGAGTGTCATAGAGGCGGAGCAAATGATGAAGGAAACTGGAGAGGAATATTAGAATATTTTTCTCCTGCTGTCCAGTTGGGTCTAACAGCTACACCAAAAAGAAAGGACAATGTAGATACTTATAAATATTTTGGTGAGCCAGTTTATATTTATTCATTAAAAGAAGGGATCAATGACGGTTTCCTAACGCCATTCAAAGTTAAACGCATAAAGACTACACTTGACGATTACATCTATACTAACGATGATCAAATAATTGAAGGAGAAATTGAAGAAGGCAGATTGTACACTGAGCCAGACTTCAATAAGATAATTGAAATTAAAGTAAGAGAGGCCAAGCGTATTCAGATCTATATGGACGACGCCAATCAAAATGAAAAGGCAATTATTTTTTGTGCAACACAAGACCACGCTGCTGCTGTTCGTGATTTAGTAAACCAATATAAGACAAGCACTGATCCAAGTTATTGTGTTCGTGTAACTGCGAATGATGGTAAAATAGGGGAGCAGTTTCTAGAAGCGTTTCAGGACAACGAAAAAACAATACCGACAATATTAACGACTTCGCAAAAACTATCAACCGGTGTCGATGCAAGAAATATTCGAAACATCGTGCTGATGCGACCCGTAAATTCGATGATAGAGTTTAAACAAATTGTAGGACGAGGGACTCGATTGTTTGATGGTAAAGACTTTTTTACAATCTATGATTTCGTTGATGCTTATCATCATTTTGCAGACCCTGAATGGGATGGCGAACCAATAGAAGCTGAACAAACAGAAGCAAAACCATCTGCACCAATTCAGCTGCCCAAAGAACCATCAAAAGGAGAATATGAAGATGGCGAAAAAGAGAAACGCAAACGCATCAAAATTAAATTGAAAGATGGCAAGGAAAGAGAAATACAATCCATGATGTCCACTTCATTTTGGAGTGCGGACGGAAAACCAATTTCAGCAGAGGAGTTTTTAAATAATCTATTTGGTGAATTACCCAAACTTTTTAAAAATGAAGATGAATTGCGGACTCTTTGGAGCAATCCATTAACCAGACGAACGCTTTTAGAAAAATTGAACGATGCAGGATTTGGAAAAGATGAATTAACGACCTTGCAAAAACTTATAGACGCAGAAAAAAGTGATTTGTTTGATGTACTGGAATATGTTTTTAACAGTGACATAAAACCAATGACAAGAGAAGCAAGAGTTGCGGCAGCACAAGCAACCATTTTTGCATTACTTGACCACAAGCAAAAGGAGTTTATCGAGTTTGTGCTAACCAAATACATAGAAACAGGAGTTGAAGAACTTGACCAAGAAAAATTACCAATTTTATTGACTAATAAATATCAGTCATTAGAAGATGCAAAGGAAATTTTAGGAGACGTTGGCAACATCAGCAGATTATTTATAGAGTTTCAAGAGCACCTTTACAAACAGAAAGTTGCGTAATGAAAGTATTACAATGACATAAAATTAACTACGGAATAAATAGCAAACGATAATTGATTTGTTAAAAATTATCCTTAGTTTCTAACAATGAATTTTTCAATGATTGGAAAAGGTGAATCTTTAATTTTTATATAAATGAAATAAACCCCTGCTGGTAAGTCATCTAAGGATATAGAATTTAATCTTGGTTGCATCATCTTGTATAAAGACTTTCCATGTGTATCATACAAGCAAAGAAGATCAATTTTATCTGGCTGAATTAAATTAATAGAATGTGATGTTAAAAGAAGTATATCTTTAATTGCTTTGACCGATTGAGTTGAAGTGTTTTTAAGAATTACTGAAACAGGAACTCTGTCACTAGAGCAAATTTTATTTTGACGGGTGAGCTTCCAATTATAGAAATAATGATATTCAGCTTCGCCGGAAGCCGAATGATTAATTGTCACTAAATCATTTGTTATTATGGGATAATTCAGATCTATGTTTGATCTGATAAGCCAAGGTGAAGCGGTTAAAAATTCCTTTTTATTGACAGTCTCACGTGTTGTAATATAATAACTTTCATTAGACGATAGTTTGAAATTTATATTCAAAATATTTAATCCTGGGACCAAATCAAACTCATTTGAATCAAGGATTGTTCCTTGATCATTTTGTAATAGGATTCTCCTTTTCCCATTTCGATCGGTATAAACATCAACCGAATCCAATATGCAATTTTCATGCACTTTAAAATACAATCCACCATTCAAGGTCTGTATATGAAATCCATTAATATTGAATTTTGGTTTGAGCAGGCCTCCTTGAATGCTTGGATAGGAGCTGCTGTCAAACGCGTCAACCCAATAGGTAGTTGATTTATCAATGAGAGGTGTCTTAAATGATTTGCCAATGAAGAAGGGGGTAGTGTCATTTGAATTAAGGTACCATCTCGTATTTGGCCTATCTGACTCCAAATTTATTATTGCTGGCAGGATAATGGTAGTGTCTGCTACTCTGGGAAATGAAAGTTCGTTTTTTGAATCAAGGATTAGGGTGTCAGAATTGTAGACTCCGCATTTACCTTGTACTATTCCATAAAAAGTTCCTGATCGATTTATGGTTCTAAATTCATCGTGTGTGCCATCTTCCCAGGTAATGTTAGAATAATTAGGAATACTTAGTTTTATTTCCTCATTAAAACATTTTATTTGAAATGAATGTAGATTTAATTTAGGAAATTCTTCAACATTATAAGCCACATGAATTATTTCGGATTTTGATTCGCAACCAACTAAATTTTTGTACTTATAATAGTATATACCTTCTTTATTGATTTTAATTGAGCTGGTTTTCTCCCCAGTATTCCAGACAATATTTAAAATATTTATCTTGGCATTTAATAAAATGGTATCACCTTGACACAAAGAAATGTATCCATTAGGAAATAGGCTTATTTTTGTTGTCAAACAAGTATTTTCGGTAAGAGAATAATATATATCAGCATTAATATTCCAATAACGATCGATTATTCCGCTTGGCCATGTTACGATTAAACTATCGATGATATCGAAATTTCCAAGACCAAAATGTACTTGTTGGGCATTCTGAATGCCAAAAGATTCACCGCATCTTAATTCCCGAACTTGACAAATATTATTGGTATATAATTTGATTTTAGTTCCGATTCCATTTTTATTAGAGCTTATGCCATTAAGTGAAAATCCAATAAAGTGATTAATATTTTTATCAGAAATAAAAATACGATCCCTGACTAGTGTAGGAATATTAATTAATTCAGGAAACGAAGTGCTTAAATCCAACATTCCATCCTGATTAAAGTCAGCAATACACATAGAGCCTAAATGGCTTGAAATTAGATCTAAATGAGCTCTAGTAAAGGACATATTGCCATCATTCATCCAAATCTCACTTCGATCTCCGGATACTATTATATCAAGATCCATATCATTGTCAAAGTCTTGTAAAGATATTTGAATTGGAGTTCCAATAAAATCAAAACCAGTTGACTCACTAACATCTTCAAAATGATGATCTTTAGTCTGATGAAAAATTTTACTTTTTGAATAGTGATTCAAGACCACAAGATCTTGCAGTCCATCTCCATCTAGGTCTCCAAAATCACTTACCCAGCTTTGATCTTTAAGTCCTATAGAATAAAGATCGGATTTCTCTTGAAATTGATTTGTATTATTATAATAAAACAAATTTCTTCTTCTGCGATCTGTTGAATCTTTAACATCTGGACGACATCTTGATATATACAAATCAGGATCACCATCATCGTCAAAGTCAGACCATATGCAACCATAGTTTCCTGACTCAGCATCTCTCTCATTTAAGCTAAAATTAATTGTCGATGTATCGAGTTCGAATCTTCTATTGCCAAGATTTTTATAGAAAAGTGTTCTGGAAAATTCATTACAGACTGTGAGATCTAATAATCCATCGCGATTGACATCAAATAGGGTAGAAGCTTGACCAAAAAAAGGGGTCGTATCTAAATACGTTTTTTTGAATCCAATACTATCCTGATAAAATGCAACAACGCCAAAATCTTCTCCGGATACGATAATATCATTATATTTATTATTGTCGACATCTGCGACACAGATTGACCAAATAGAAGTATCCTGAATTTCTCCAATTTTACTCCAAATAAATTTCAATTGTCCAGTGTTTATTCCTGCCCACAATTCAAATCCATTGTGAATGTTTATTAAGTCTGGATAATCATCACCATTTATATCGACGGAAGCAATAGCCGTCCCACTATTGATTATCGGGCCTAATTCTACGGCTTTGAAGGACAATTGACAAAAACCAATGTTACAAAATAAAACAGCAATAATTGGAAGGATAGATTGCTTACTTAAGTTTTTCATAAATATTCGTATATGCCAGCCAGCTAACATAAATTTAGGACCACAAATGGATTTTAGATAGCTATACTATTTCAGCAAAGTAACATCCCCAAATAACTTTTCTATTTCGCCATTCTTCCATTCAACTTCTAATACCCATACATAAACTCCAGGCATAATTTCACGGTCTCTGAATAATCCTTTCCAACCGTTCACTGGAATGTTGGGTTGAAAATGTTCATTGGTCCAGACCATTTCTCCCCAACGATCGAATATTTTCATGTATCGAATTTCATTATAAGAATCCTCTTTTACAACTGGAAAAAAATAGTCGTTTACGTTATCGCTATTTGGACTAAATACATTTGGGACCCAAATGCCTCTGTCTTCAACTTTGATTCTTATGGTCGCTGTTGAAGTACATCCATTTTTATCAACAATATTTACAGTAAAAGTATTGTCTTTTTTCAATCCATTAATCTTGGGATATGCACAATTACTACAATCAAGGTATTCTGCAGGTGACCAATTATAACTCACAATTTGATCAATAGGAATGGAATACTTTGGAACCAATTCGAAATTATCTCCTACATAAATTATCACTTCAGGCTTAAGAGTAATTACAATAGGGATCGGTTCAATAACTTCAACTTCCTGAGTTATTTCACATCCATTGTCATCAATCACTTTAACGATATGTTTGCCAACGTTGATGTCTATAGGTGCTAAATTGTTGACTGAGATTCCATCAACAAAATAGATGTAATTAGGTCTCCCGCCAGTGATTTTTAATATGGAAAGCTGTCCAGGATCCTCTACACAATTAGGTTGGTAAACATTGTACTCAATACCAACTGGGACATTATTGTCTCTACTCACCAACACTTTCTCAGTTGTTATACATCCATTTATTAAGTCAGTTACAGTAATTATGTAATCACCTTCTTTACTTACTTTGGAATTTAATGTATTAGATCCGCTTATTATTATTCCATTGATGGTGCTCCAATTTACAGAGTAGTTATTTTGTGGAGCAAGTATATTTCCTTGGAGATCGATTTCTTTTCTCTTACAAGTTAACAAATCAATTTGTCCAATGGTAACTGAAGGCTTAGTTATATTTTCCAATATTTCAACGGTGTCCGTTTTGGAGCAATTATTGGATTGATCAATAATTTCCAAAATGTATTTTCCTTTAGTAATGGCGGTTGCAGTATTTTGCTGACTGATGATTTGACCGTTAAAGTCTTTCCAAGTATAAATAAGATTATTACCTATACTTGAGCCTTTTGAATCAAGTAAAGCAGAGGTCTTGATACAAGTAAGAATATCAGGAGAAGTCGCCTGAACTATAGGTATGGCCTTATCTTCAATGATATCAATGCTCTTCACACTTGTGCAGAAATTCTTATTATCCAAGACAGTTAATTGGTAATTACCTGCTGAGCCTACCACAAGTGTTTTTTGATTTGTTGTTGACAAAATTATTCCATTCTGTGTGCTCCATAAATAGGAGAAGTTAAAACCTTGTGTATTGTTTTTAATGTCTAATAGAAGATCTGTTGTTTTGCAATTCCAAATAAGATCTGTTCCTAAATCTATTAGAGGGGCAGCTGTGTCAATATCTATTTTAATGCTTGCGCTAGTCTTGCATCCATTTAATGCATCCTCTACTTCAACTTCATAAGTCCCAGGTATACTAATGGTTGGTACGGGCGTATTCTTATTTATTATTGGATTATTCTGAAGAGAAGACCAGGAATATAGTAAGTTGTTTCCAGACGTTGAGTTTGCCATTGCACTAAGTTGAACCGTCTTCACTTTGCAATTCAAAATATCTGGATTTGCAATAGCCACTACAGGAGTGTTAAGATCTGGATTAATTAATACGTCTTTGGTATCTGTGCAGCCATTAAAGGTGTCAATTATGGTTAACGAGTACATTCCTGCCGAACCAACTTTAAGGGTATTTGTTCCTTGTCCTGAAATTATAGTTCCATTTCCTGTCCAAATATATTTTAAATTAGAATAGTTAGAGGAATTGCTACCGTCAATTGATTTTTGAGTGTCTTTACATCTGAAAATTGTATCTGAAATTAAATCAACAATTGGTTTTTGTTTATCTAGAAAAATTTGAACGCTGTCTGAAACTAAGCAATGGCCTATAGTATCTTCAACAATTATGTAATATTTGCCAGGTTGATCAACTAAGATGGAATTTGTATTAAGTCCTGATACAATACTTCCATTTTTTGTAAACCAATCTATTTTAGCATTTACAGCTTTTATCTTTGTGCTAATTTTTGCATTAGGTATTGCACAAGTTATTAATTCAGACTTGTCAATTATTAATTCCGGTGTTGATCTGTTGTCTACAACATCAATGGTATCGAAGACCGTACAATTATTATCAAGGTTTGATACTTTAAGTAATACTTTTCCGCTTGAAGATATTTTTTTATCAAATAATCCTGAATCAATCTGAGTTACACCTCCTGGAAGTTTCCATTCATAGATAAACTGGCCATTTTGAAATTCCTGTTTAGCCATGAGATCAATTTCTGTTTTGTTACAATCAAGAATTAAATTATTGCCGAGCTCTATGTTAGGATAATTCTTATCTTCTTTAATATTCCAAAATACGATATCTTGGCATTTGGATTTTTTATCCGTAACGATTAATTTAACTTCACCGGGCATATTGACATCTATACTTTGCATATTGTCGTGTGTCTTTTGATCCGGTGTAATCCATGTCCATTCATATGTTGCAGTATCATTTGGAGTTGAAATAAGTGTGGCTGATGGTTTTGAGCAATTGATTAAAGTGTCTCCTGTAATTAATCCCTTTGGCAGGCTGGCATCACCATCTACTTTAACTGCTGCAACAAATTCACATCCTGTGGATTTATCTATAATCGTTAATGAATACTTGTCAGGATTTATAGCTTTTGCATAGGGTGTGCCTTGACCAGATAGAATATTATTCTTTGGTGACCAGATGTATTCAAATGGACCTTTGCCACTAATAATAACACCGGTCAACAAGAAAGTATCTTTATTACACGTTGCCTTTCCTGCAAGATCTAACATACCTTCTAATTTTTCATCAACATTTATTTCGACTTCTCCTTCATCTTCACAATGACCATTCTTTGCATCATAAGTTATTTTACAAGTATAAGTTCCATTTCCTTTTCCTTTAATTACACTTCCATAATTCTGAATAATGGTTGCACCATTTTTAGCTCCCCATATAAATTTTGTGTTTGGACTATTGGGATATTTTGAAACTGTTGCGTCAACGGTATATTCCTGTGAAGTACAAGTTGGCTCAGGAAATACTTTTAATTTTACTTTTAAATTTACTATTTCAACTTCTACTTCATCCTCATCTTGACATTTTTCAAAGAGTTCAATATCATCAATTCCAAATCCACTTGTTGAGCCTAGTGCTTCTCGAATACATAAAGTAGTTGATGTGCTTTTGGCGACAAAACAAACTGAAAAAGTAGGCCAAGTACAAGCCAATACATAAGGAGTTTGGCCGAGCAAATCTCCATTTGCATATGTGTTAAGATAAAAAGAAGCGGTCATCTTATCGAACTTGGTGTAATTAAACTTAAAAAGAAATACTTCACCGGGGTTCGTTTTAACCGTCTGACACCAAATGACTTCGCCTGGTGTTCCTGATGCATGACCTATAAAGAAATTGCCATTCCCCATGCATCTATAAGTTGATTGAAATGAAGTCGCATTGTCTCCAATTCCATATTCTTTTTTGGCCAAAGTACCAGTTGGCTGGACTAAATTAAAATCCGTAGTATAACCTACAGGGCCAGCCTCAAAATCACCATTAACGATGAGATTGTTGCTCATTGAATGAGACTTAAGTTTATATTTATATATTCCGGGAGGAAGAATGACATTTGGTGTAAGAGAAAATGGATCATCCAGACCCGTTGTTGGACTCCATTCGAAATCTGGTGTGTAATTGCTAATAATACTTCCTTTAAGCTGGAGAACTTCATTTGGATCACAGGTAAAAAGGTCAGGTCCAGCATTAACATCGAGATCGCAGCCTCCTTGCGACCAACTTGATTTTGGACATGCGATAAGAATTGTTAACGTAACCAACAAGCAGAATTTTTGTAAATTTTTCATTTAGAATTAGTTGTAACTTATTTAAATATTATATCATACCAATTTCATTCCTGAGTCCCATCGGATTATTATTTGTCAAATATAAGGCCATTCCAACAATTATTTCGATGTATGAGAAATTAATTCCATTTTCATAGTAGGAATCTTTGAATAATTCGTAACTATGTTTTGAGTAAAAAAACATAATTAATAGTCTACTATGAATTGCATTAAATTAGAAGAACTTCAACAATCCGAACCACTATCCGGACTTAAGGTAAGATTTGTTCATTCTGAAAACATGACACTAGCTTTCTGGGAAATAAAAGAAAATGCTATTCTGCCTGATCACAATCATGTTCATGAACAAGTCTCTATGGTGACAAAAGGCGAATTTGAATTAACCGTAGACGGTGAAACTAAAATTTTGAAACAGGGCATGGTTGCAATTATTCCGTCGTTCGCAAGACATTCTGCGAGGGCAATTACAGAATGTGAAGTAACTGATACTTTTTACCCAGTTAGAGAAGATTATAAGAAGTAATAAACTAGCAGTAGGATAAAAAGATTATATAACGTATATTCTAATATTCTAGAATGCTAACAAATAATAAGCCTGTCTTAAAAACTTATTATAACAAATCGCAAACTTCTTATAGTTTCAAAACGTTATTTGTATCAATCAAAAATCGAGTAAATAGAAAGCTGTGAAGCATGGATAAAAATATTTAAAAGACAAGACTGAGTACAAATTATTATGAATATTAAGAAAGACAAAATAAGGAATAGTTATCCTTGTAAAAATAACAGATCGAAAATGACAGATAAAAATAAATTCAAGTATCCCTCGAACATAATGAGATTTTCACTCTTTGTCCTCATCACATTTACAATCTTTATGGCTTGTAAAAAGCAGGCAGAAAAAACACAGCCGGTAATTGAAAAAATTTCAGAATCCGTTTACGCCTCAGGATCTATAAAGAGTAAAAACCAGTATCAAGTCTTTGCAACAGTAAATGGTCTAATTCAAAAAGTATTGGTAAATGAAGGCGATACAGTAAAGATAGGCGACCCACTGTTTATCATCCAAAACGAAGCCTCGAAATTGAATACCGAAAATGCCCAATTGGCAGCTGATTTCGCTAATTTAAACACCAAGAGCGACCGCCTAAATGAGTTGAGAAACAGTATTGCACTAGCTAAAGATAAAGTCGCCAATGATTCCATTTTACGAGATCGACAGAAAGCATTGTGGGAACAACAAATAGGCTCAAAAGTCCAACTGGAAGAAGTTGAATTGAATTATACGGCTTCAATAAATAATTATCATGCGGCTATTTTTAGGTATAATGATTTGCAAAAACAACTCGATTTTGCAGCACGACAAAGCAAAAAGCAGTTGGCCATAAGTCAAAACATAGGGCAAGATTTTATTGTGCGAAGTCAAATCGAAGGTCGTGTTTACAGTTTAACAAAAATCGCAGGTGAAATTGTAAACGCTCAAAGTCCATTGGCCGTTATAGGCGATGCGAATAATTTTATAACCGAATTACAAATTGACGAAAACGATATTATTCGCATTAAAATAGGGCAGCGCGTTTTATTAACCATGGACAGTTACAAAGGGCAAGTTTTCGAGGCAGCTGTATCCAAAATAGACCCAATTATGAACGAGCGCACGCGTACATTTCTCATTGAAGCCGAATTTGTTCAAAAACCAACCGTCTTATATCCTAATTTGACAACCGAGGCAAATATTTTAATACAAATTAAAGAAAATGCTTTGACTATTCCACGTTCATTTCTGGTTGAAGATTCTTTGGTTATTTTAGAAAACAAAGAAAAGAGACGTGTCCAAACCGGTCTTAAAGACTATGTAAAAATTGAAATTATCAATGGCTTGACTGCAAACGAAACTATTTTAAAACCTTAAAATGAAATACAAACTGCTTGCAGAAATAATCCAATCGCTGCTTTTAGCGCGTTGGCGGCAGTCTCTAGTCGCGGCAATAAGCGTTACTTTTAGCATCGCGATGTTTATTCTTTTATTGGGTTTTATGAACGGATTAAACGACCTTTTAGAAAATATGGTTTTGAACAGAACACCTCATATCCGTTTATTCAACGAAATCAAACCCAATCCCAATCAACCCTTGCGAATTTCTGACGAATTTAAAGATGGACATAATTTTATACGTTCTATAAAACCGAGTGGTGGTAGATTGGAAATAAGCAACAGTTTAGCCATTATTCAAGCACTTGAATCTGATCCTCGAGTCGCGGGTATTGCACCAAAAATTTCAGTTCCAGTTTTATATAATGCAGGAATTATCGATATCACAGGAATGGTCAATGGAATTGATGTTGTTTCTGAAAGTAATTTATTCTTTTTCAAAGATTATATAATAGAAGGCGAGGCTATTGACCTTAAAAATATTCCAAACAGTATTATTTTAGGCAAAGGTATTGCAGATAAATTGTTGGCGAATGTTGGTGATGTTATACAACTGACAACTTCAAAAGGCGACAGAATGGCGCTCAAAGTTGTGGGTTTTTTCCAATTCGGAATTTTAGATTTTGATAAGGTACAAAGTTTTACATCATTGGCGACTGCACAAAAGTTATTGGGAAAACCGAATGACTATATTACAGATATTCAAATTAAACTTAAAGATTTTACAAGAGCACCTTCAGTTGCAAAAGAATTTGCAGGCTTGTTTTATACTGTTGCCGAAGATATGCAGACTGCTAATGCACAGTTTGAAACCGGAAATAAAATACGCACAATCATGTCTTATTCTGTAGGCATTGTCTTGCTCATTGTAGCCGGTTTTGGAATTTACAACATTCTCAATATGATGATTTATGAAAAAATGGACACTATTGCGATTTTAAAAGCTACTGGATTTGCAGGTCGAGATGTGCGGCGTATTTTCATTGGTATATCCATAGCCATTGGTTTAGTTGGTAGTGCTTTGGGATTGTTCTTCGGCTTTAGTTTTTCAATGTTGTTGCATATGGTGCCTTTCAATCTTCCGGGCTTAGCATCAGTCAAAACTATTCCTATAAATTACAATATAAAATATTATTTAATTGGAGTCATTTTCGCGCTCGTAACAACCTACTTTGCAGGGTTTTTTCCTGCAAAAAAGGCTAGCAAAATTGACCCTGTTGTTATTATTCGTGGAAAATAAAAGCAAAATAATTTAAATGAAACAAATATTTATTCATTCTTTTATACAAAAAATTAATTGATTACCGATTCTTTTAAAATGTCTAAAACAGTTCTTCAAACCAATAATATCGTCAAGTATTTCAATGACCCTGTAACGGTCAAAGCCTTGAAAAATATAAGCTTCACAGTTGATCAAGGAGAGTTTGTAGCGATAACAGGAAAATCGGGCTGTGGTAAGTCAACGCTATTGTACATTCTTTCAACAATGGATACGGATTATGAAGGCGACTTGTTGATTGACGGTGAGCAAATGGCGAAAAAAAAAGAAAAGCAATTGGCTTTCATTCGGAACGAAAAAATAGGTTTTGTTTTTCAATTTCATTATCTCTTAAATGAATTTTCCGTACTTAAAAACGTAATGCTACCGGGTTTGAAATTACAGAAGTATTCTGAAAAAGAAGTCGAACACCTCGCCATGACACGACTGAAAACGCTGGGAATGGCTGATCAGGCCTTGAAAAAACCTTTTCAACTTTCAGGTGGTGAAAAGCAACGTGTAGCTATTGCACGAGCCTTAATCAATGACCCGATAATCATTATGGGAGATGAGCCAACAGGAAATTTGGACAAAAAAAACACCGATATTGTGTTTGATATTTTCAAACAATTGTCAGAAGAATTTAAGCAAACACTGCTCATTGTGACCCACGACCAGACTTTTGCAAACAACATGCACCGCATTATTGAAATGGAAGATGGAATGATAAAGTAAAAGTTCACTTGTTACCCAGTAACAATTAGCGCCAATGTTCTTCACAGTTGCTGTATTTATAGATTCATTAGTAAATACAATTGAATTATATTTATTGAGTATGCATAAATTAAAACAAGCTTACGAACCGAGTTGAATGTACTTCGTCTAATGATTTGAGTGAATCAAAAGCATAATAATATTAACCTAGAAGAAGGATTTCTAAAAAAGCGGAACCAACTGTGTTTCAAACTAGCTTTGTAAGTGAAGCTTAATATTTGAAAGTCTCTCAACCACTAATATGCGTTTAACTACAATAGCAATATTCGAATAAGCTAAATCATTTTCTTACATTAATTTTGGCTCCTATGAAAATTTCCGTTTCTTTAGTTTTTATTCTAATTCAGACTCCTGCACTTAATAAAAAATGACGACTGTTGAAATAAAAAAATTAAGCTTAAGTGACCTTGATCAATTACAAAGAATCAGCATACAGACTTTTATTGAAACCTATTCAAGCGAAAATACAAAAGAAAATATTAAAACTTATTTAGACCAAGCATTCTCAACCGATATCCTTATTGCGGAACTTAGGGACAAAAACGTTGAATTTTATTTTGCAATTCTCGACAATATTGCAATCGGTTACATAAAACTAAATTTCGGGTCATCTCAAACGGAACTAAAAGAAGATTGTGGAATAGAAATTGAACGCATTTATGTTACAATAGAATATCATGGAAAAAATGTAGGAAGATTGCTTTGTGGAAAAGCTATAGAAAGAGCAAAGGAAAAAAATGCTGACTATGTTTGGTTGGGAGTTTGGGAAGAAAATCTAAGAGCAATAAATTTTTATAAGAAAAATGGTTTTGTGGAGTTTGACAAACACGGATTCAAATTGGGAAATGCCGAGCAAACAGACCTGATGATGAAACTAAAATTGAGTAACTAAAACGACGAAAAAGAGAACTGCAGATTTGGGCTTTCAAAATAGGGCAGAAGTGTTAAACTGAGTTTAGGAATTACTAGTTTCGCTATTCATCAAGCTTCAAACAGGTTTTGAGTAACTCTATTAAGTTTGCATTCTAAGTGAACGGCTAAATATGAAATTTATTTATTAACTTTATCCTCAATAACACAAGAACAATGAAAAACATTGGCTTTATTTTTCTAATGCTTTCAACCCAGCTTGCATTTGGACAAATTAAAAACGGAGGGTTTGAAATATGGGATACCACTTATAAAAATTCATATTCCACTGATTTAACAAATCTTTTTGGAGTTGCAAATCCTAGTGGAGGAGTTGTCAGGTATTGGACATCCAGTACTTCTGCAGGGATAAGTCGCACAACAGATAGTTATTCAGGTAATTACTCACTTATCTTACATAATTGGTATGGATATGCATATGCTTCTATTAATTATCATGACAGCATAAATTTCAGACCTCAATTTCTTCAAGGCTTTTTCAAATATATTACTGGAGGTGCTAATGGACTTGCAAACAGAACGGCTTATATCACATTAACTCGTTTTAATGGGATTTCAAATGATACCCTAGCTTATGATGCTTTCTTGTTTGATTCCACTACTAATTTTAAAGCTTTTCAATTTAAATTAAACTATTTGTCAAGTTTAACTCCAGACAGTATTGACATTTTAATTATTAATGCATTCCCTCCTTGTGCATCAAATTCAATATGCAATTTACTTTATTTGGATAATTTGGTTTTGAGTAATTCTCCTTTGAGTATTAAGAATATAATTGAAGACGAAGATCTTGTCTCCCTATTTCCTAATCCAACAAGTAATGAGTTGAACTTTAAAATAAATTCAACAAAGTTATTTCATTTAACGCTTTATGATTCTAAAGGAGAGAAAATTATGGACAAAATTTTATCAAACTCATCAAACAGAATTGATTTATCCACCTATTCAAGTGGCATTTATTATTATAAATTGATTTCTGATAGACAGCAAATAAAATGTGGAAAAATAATTAGACAGTAATAATTCATTTCAAAAAAAAGGAATTCGAAGAAGGTGTGGTAGCTACAGAATTAAAATATTTTGATAAATGTCCTACTTCATCACTTAAAAAGGTTTATACTTGCACAGGATAGATATGACTTAGTGTTTTGTTAATACTTATATTTACTTATCTTTGATTCTTGTTCTGAAAATTTCATTTTTTTTAATCTCTATGCAAGCTAATAAAAAACTATTCATTTTAATCTTAAGCTTTGTAAGTTTTCAGAATATTTTTGCACAGCTAAAAGATAGGCTAGATGGTAAATGCTATTGGTTGTGTACGGTTGATTTTGAATTCATTTATCATACTGAAACGGTTGCTGTATTTCAAGATACTGTAACTGACATTATGGAAGATTCTATTTTCATAGAAAATATTTATTTTAAAAAGATAAAAAAGGCGAAGAAAGGCATAATAAAAATGAGAATATTATGCGATTCAACCTGTTCCTGTCCTGAAGGAAATCTTTACAAAAATCGTACAAAGGAAGACTTGGACAAAATGACTTCGATAAATTGTTATATTGAAGTAGTTGAGGATACTTTCAAAATTAAAAATTTTATTTTACAAAAAGTAACAGTAATTGAACAAAAATGCTATCCACTTGATAGTGAATGGAAAGAAGTACTTTGTAAAAATGAAATTACTGTAGATATTGTCAGACAAATTCAAATGATTTTAAAAATGAATAATTTATATGACAGAAAATTCACTAATAAATTTGATGTTCAGACAGAAAGAGCTTTAAACAAATATCAAAAAATAAATCATTTACCAATTGGCTATATAAATCTTGAAACTTTGGACGCAATGGGAATAGTTAGATAATTCTTAAAATAGTATAATGGTATAATCCTTAGTCTATAAATTCTTATTGAATAAAGAGCACTCCAGATTAGTTATGAAAAATTCAAGAATTATTTTAGTTGTATATATAAACTCGCGATTTGATAGATAAAATTTTAATCAACGAAATAGAAGCATATTATCCTCAGACCAAACAGCACTGGCGCAAATGGTTGGACAAAAACCATGTTCAAAAAGCCTCAGTATGGCTTATTTTATACAAACAAAAAGTAGGTAAGCCAACAATAACTTGGAGTGATGCGGTAGACGAAGCGCTATGTTATGGTTGGATAGACAGTATTAGAAAAACCTTAGACGAGGAAAGATCCATTCAGTTTTTTAGTAAGAGAAAAGCAAAAAGTACTTGGTCTAAAATAAACAAGCAAAAGGTCCAATTACTAATCGAAACCGGACTAATGACCAAAGCAGGTTTAGACTGCATTGAGATTGCAAAGCAAAATGGTTCTTGGGAAATTTTAGATAGCGTTGAAGAATTAATAATTCCAGCCGACCTTGAAAAGGAATTACTAAAGAATATTAATGCAATGGACATTTTCTTAGCATTGAGTAAGTCTGTAAGAAAAGCCATGTTGCATAGGATACAACTTGCCAAGCGACCAGAAACAAGATTAAAAAGAATTCTAGAAATCCTTGAATTTGTAGCTAAAGGAAATTAGCCAAAACAGCTTTAATGTAAACGGCTTTCTACTGATTATACCAATAATTCAATTGAACTTTCTGAAAGTTATTGCTTTTATTAAAGTCAAAACTCACATTCTCAAATGCAGGAATTTTCCACTTTGCACGGACTCCATTTGAAAAAGCAAATGGCTCAATTGGCAAGCCTACTGCATTTCGGTCTATTATGTAATTGACATTTTCATCCTGATAAAACGTACCAGCATATTTTCCATACACTAAATTGCGAACAAAAATGTCAGCAGTGCCATCTTTAGAAACAAAAGCACTATCCGCTCTATAAAAGCCATATTGAGATAGAAATAATTTAGGATCATTATACAACACAACTCTAACCTTTCCACGATTTGGTGTTAAACCAAAAAGGTGAAAGTGATAATCGCCAACAATTGGAGTATTCAAACTATCCTTTACCGGTTCTCGAAGAAATAGAAATAAAAAGATTAGCAAAAATGCAAGGTTGTTCATTAAAATACTTAAGGTAAATCAAAAACAATAAAAACAATAATTAGTTGCTAGTGATTGTATGATATCTTGGTTCTAGAGATGGAATAAGTTATTTATTGTTCTTAAAATTCAATCCATTTTAGAGCAAATTGGTTAATTAAAACATATTTCATTTCCAAATCTTCATAGGTACTAAAATCGAGTTCTTAACTATTTTTAAAATCAATTTTGGCATCAAATACAGTCTATTTTTAATAATCTGAGATTTTTCATTAGTTTTGTATTAATAAAATCAAAATATGGCTTCTAATTTTTTTAGTAAGAGTACTAATCCAATTTTAAAGGATTCACTTTTCGAACAAAATCTCAGCTCTACTGGTCTTACAATGACCAGTGCCGGTGCTGTCAATAAATCAGTTATTTTAGGCCTACTCCTAATGATAACTGCTGTCTTTTCTTTTGCCTTTCCAAGTACGATCTTTTTATTGCCTTCTGCAATAATTGGTTTTGTTTTGGTGTTGATTGCAACTTTCAAGAAAGAATGGTCTCCTACAATTGCCCCAATTTATGCCCTAATAGAAGGACTTTTTCTAGGTTCAATTTCTGCTTATTATGCTTCTGCTTTTGATGGAATCGTTTTTCATGCTTTGAGTTTGACTTTAGCAATATTGTTTTTGATGTTGTTTTTGTACAAAGCAAGAATAATTCAAGTTACAGAAAGATTTCGCTCCATAATTATGATCGGAACAGGTGCAATAGCACTAACTTATTTGGTTTCATTTGTTTTGAGCTTTTTTGGAATTCAAGTTCCAATGATTCACAGCTCCGGATTGCTTGGAATTGGATTTAGCTTAGTCGTAATCGTTATGGCTTCATTAAACCTCTTACTGGACTTTGATTTTTTTGAAAGAGGAGAGCAGGCAGGTCTTCCAAAATACATGGAATGGTTTGCCGCAATGGGATTAATTATTACCCTTGTATGGCTTTACTTAGAAATATTACGATTGCTATCAAAATTTAACAAGAAGTAGTTCTTAAGTTTATTGAACGCAATTCACTTAAGCTAGTAATGATTCGCTAGTTTGAGATTGGAATGATTTGTATATTTAATCAAATAATTACGATATTATTCCAGATAAGTACTTGCAATCTTTCTCTTCTTTCTAACCATTTCAGAATAATTGACAATAAAAACTCCGAGCAATGTCAGAAAGGCTCCGAGAAGGAGATTAAAATTTAGCACCTCTCCCAATATAAAATATCCAAGTTGTAATGCAATTATTGGATTAATATAAGATTGAATACTCACGATAGGTGCCGGTAAATATTTCAGAGCATAGATATATGCAGAATATGCCACTAAAGATCCAAGAACAATTATATAAGCCCACACCATAAGGATTTCTGTAGTAATGTGGAATTGACTATGATCCTCAAAAAATAGAGACATAAAACACAAAGGTAAGGAGCCGAAGATCATCTGAAATCCTGCAGCCATCAAGGGTGAATGTTTATACTCTCTTGTTTTACTAATTACAGTTCCTACGCCCCAAGCTAAAACGGATACAAAGGTCAATCCAATACCAATCGCATTTGAATCCAAATGCATTGGCCATTTAATCTTGTTTGCACAAATAATAACTAAACCTATAAATCCACTAAATAAGCCAAACCAGGCATAACCTCCTAATTTGTCATGTGGAGTGTAAAAATGCACCAATAAAGCAATTAGTATAGGAGAGGTTGCGGCAAGAATTGCACTCAATCCGCTATCGATATATTTGAGTCCAATAACCCCAACACCATTTCCTAAACTCAATAAGAAAAAACCAAGCATCGCCTGAAAAAGCATGTATTTCTTGTCGGGAAAAGAATTTTTCTTAATTATAAAAACGTAGCTAAGCACAATAATTCCGGCAAAAAGATGACGAATGGAAGTGAATAGAAAAGGTGGTATTAATCCGACACCAAGTTTATTTACTAAGTACGTTGTTCCCCAGATTATGCAGGTTAAGGAAAGAGCGAAATAAGGTTTGGATAAATTACTCATTGGTCAGGGGCTATTTTTATTTCTAATCCATGAAGCGATTCGGTAATTTTGATTTGACAAGACAACCTGCTGTTCGACTCAACAAAATACAATGAGTCTAACATGACTAATTCTTCATCACTGCCATCAGGTAATTCATGCTGAGAATTGACGTAAACATGACATGAACCACATAAGGCAATTCCACCACAGATTCCAAGCACACCCAATTCAGCGCTTTTGCAAATTTCCATTAAGTTAAAACCACAATCCTTCGGAATCACCAATTCATGCGTTATGTCTTTTCGATCTATAACTTTGATGATTATATCTTCCATATTGTTTAATCTATAGGATTGATTCCTGTAACAGTTGTGTATTTAAAACTTGGATTTTTGCCGTCCTTAATAATTTTATAAGCAGATTGAACCATAAGCGTTGCTTCGTGAAATCCACAAAGAATAAGCTTAAGTTTGCCGGGATAGGTATTTATATCACCAATAGCAAAAATTCCTTCTACGTTAGTTGAGTAATCTATTGTATTAACTATTATTGCGTGTTTATCAAGTTGGAGTCCCCAGTTTACAAGAGATCCTAATTTAGGAACCAGTCCAAATAAGGGAATAAAATAATCAACTTTAATTTTTTCAGTTGTAGAATTATCTTGTTTGACTTGCAGGGAATTGAGTTTGCCGTCTCCTTCCAATTCAATAACTTCCGCATTCGTTATGAGTTTAATTTTTCCCAGAGCAACCAATTCTTTTATTTTTTTAACTGAATCTTGTGCACCTCGAAATTCCGATCGTCTATGAACAAGGAAAACTGATTTTGCAATCTCTGATAAGAAAATTGCCCAATCCAATGCAGAGTCCCCGCCACCTGAAATCAGAATATTTTGGCCTCTATACTTCTCAGGATCTTTAATTATGTAATCTACTCCGTGATCTTCAAAGTCTTCTAGGTTTGGTATTTGAGGCTTTCTAGGTTCAAAACATCCTAGTCCTCCAGCTATAGCGATGACCTTAGCCTTTATTTGTGTTTTTCTATTCGTTGTAAGTGTAAAATATCCCTCAACATCTTTTGTAATCGTTTCTGCAGTCTCTCCTAAAGTAAACTCAGGCTTGAAGGGTTCAATTTGCTTCATGAGATTGTGGACAAGATCTATGGCCAGAATATCAGGAATTCCTGGGATGTCGTAGATAGGTTTTTTAGGATAGATTTCAGAGAGTTGACCTCCAGCAACTGGAAGCGCATCAACCAAATGGCATTTCAATCCAAGTAATCCTGCTTCAAATACGGAAAACAAGCCACAGGGTCCGGCGCCAATTACAATGATATCCGTCGTCTTGATTTCCATTATTGCAAAATTACAAATACTAAGATAAAATTCCGTTTATTAGTAATAAATTTGATTAAATTAGTATTTAATTCTGTAAGTGTTTAATTTATTATATATTAATTCTGTATATTATTCTTTTATTAAATAAACAATTAGCCTGTCTTCATCCTTGTAATTATTTATTAGGAATTCTATGAAGGACTGACCGTATTCTAGATAATAGGTCAAACCTGATTCTTGTCTTTCCTGAAGATTCTTGTTTGGAAAAAGGGAATCCTTTATTTTTTGAATTTTGTTAAGATTCACCTCGTGTGTACTTTTTTCTTCCTTAAAAAGTTTTGCAGAAAGTTTATCAAGTTGTTGTTCCAGCTTTGTCAACTCAGCTTCGAAGGAGCTTTGAAATGAACTGCTAAAATTCAGTGCAAACGCAGCATGATGTTTTAATAAAGCATCAATTTTTTCTTGAGAATTTTTAATTCCAGAAATCAAACTTGAATTAAGCTTAAGATACTTCGTATTTATAGATTGGACATCTTCCAAATAATCCATCCATTCTACTCCCGTTTTTCTTATTCTCTCTTTCAGATTCTCATTAATAATCAGACCGGAAAACCTTCTGAATAAGATAGGGTAGGTGATATTCAAATGCTCAAACACTGATTTCAATTGCATCCAGTAGGCAACTTCTGCTCCACCTCCAATAAAAATTAAATTAGGAAATAAAAATTCCTGATATAAGGGTCTTGTAAGAACATTTGGACTAAAGCGATCAGGAAATTCATCAATTTCTTTAAGTATAGAAGATTTACTCCATCGGTACTGTTCATCCTTTGTGCAGTAGTTTTCTTTGTCTTTATAAATTCCTACACGATATTGATCACTTAAATAAAACAAATTGATCTCTCTGACATGAGCTTGTGCTTGAAATGAAAGTTCGCTGAGCTTCTGAATGGATGAACTGGTATATTTTTCTACAAAATTATTTTCAACCTCATTTTTCATGAAGTTTTTAAACAATGATTTTGCTTCCTTATCATCTGGATTGAAAAAAAGTAATCCATGTTTGCCAAAAAGATGATGCACAAATTTTCTAAAAAAATCAGCATAATCAATTGCATCATTCAGAAATTTTTTAATCTCATCTAATTCAATTAAAACCTCTGAAGAATTTTGAAAAGCTTGTTTAACTTCATCTAGGAGCGATGCAATATTTTCCACACTCATTCTTCCGGTTGCTCCAGATTGAGAATTATCCCAAATGTATTTTTTGTTGAAAATATGCAGGTGGTTTATTTCATCCAAATCATGATCTTCAGTGCCTGCGTAGTAAATTGGAACAAATTTATAATTCGGAAATTTATTAGAGAGACTTTTGCATAACCCGATAGTGTGACATATCTTATACCACCAATATAAAGGACCACCTAGCATTACTGCCTGATGAGCACAAACTACCGTAAAACAATTTTCTGATTGCAGTGCAATAATCTGATTTGTAATTATTGAATCTTCAATTTTGCTGTATTGATTCTTGAGTATCTGAATAATATTCTGTCGTTGATTGTAAGTTTTCTTTTTTATTTCAATGAGTTCCGGTATATTATTTAAATCCGGTTCAAAGGACAGCAGCTCCTTAAAATATGCAGGATCAGTCCAGTATTTTAAATCAATAGATTTAAATTCACTTAACTTGTCAGGAGATAATGGAATCTTTTCAGCAGAAAATTCTTTCAATCTTTATCAATTAAGATTTAAATATAGCATAATACTATCAGGATTGAAAAGTTTAATGAAAATGAGCTTTTTTTCAATTTGTGATAAAAACTAATTGTTTAGCTGCCATTTTTATAAATTTGCTGAATAATATCTCTGCATTTGTTGAAGTTCATTCTGAATCGTTTTTTTATTGGAATTATTTCCATCTTGGTCGTAAGTGTTATTATTACGACTATAATATTTCTATCGCCTGTAGATCCTGCAAGACTTAGTTTTGGTCAAAGATCAGATGAAGAAACAATAAATCTTTTTAAAAAGAAGTATTATTTAGATCAGAGTTTGCCGGTACAGATTTTTAGATTCTTTGAAGATTTGAGTCCTGTACAATACTTAGCTAAGGAAGATTTGAGAGCGAAGGATTACAGTTCGACAAGTATATATGAAAATCAAACACACTGGTTGATCTTAAAAAAACCTTATTTCAGAAAATCATTTACTTCCGGAAAGCCAGTTTGGGAGATTATTGCAGAAGCCTTACCCGGTACTATAGTTTTAGCCTTATGCAGTATAATTTTTTCAGCCTTTCTTGGATTATTTCTGGGTTTTGTAGCGAGTTTGAAATTTGATACCTGGATAGATAGAAGCATAATGGCATTTTGTTCCTTAAGTTACGCGATACCAAGTTATGTGAGTGCCTTATTTATTGGAATTATACTCGCTTATTTTTTCGGGGATTTAACTGGATTGCCACTGCAGGGAAGTCTATGGGATTATGATGATTCAGGGGATAGAAAGTTGTATTTGATCAATCTTGTTTTACCGGTTTTGGCTTTGGGAATTAGACCCGTAAGTATGATTGCACAAATGACCAGAGCAGCTTCATTAGATGTTATTGGATCTGATTATATAAGAACTGCAAAGTCAAAAGGTTTGGGAACTTATGCCATAGTTAGAAAACATCTTTTGCCGAATTGTGTCAATCCAATTCTCACTACTATAAGTTCGTGGTTAGCAAGTCTGTTAACCGGTTCTTTTTTTGTTGAGTACGTATTTAATTACAAGGGATTAGGTTTGTTGACTATTAATGCTTTGAATCAATTTGACATACCACTTATAACAGGATGTTGCATTGTAACAGTCTGCATATTTATCACAATAAATTTTGTCACAGATTTGCTTTATGTATATTTTGACCCGAGAATTAAAACGAGTTAAAATTTAAGACCGACAGTTCCTATTAATCTAGTTTCTGCTTTATCGAAAGCAAAGTTGTGATCAAAGAAATTAATGTGTTCTCCGAATTTTGAAAAATTTCCTTCATGTCTAAGGTCGAAGGTCAATAATCCAAAATCAAAGCCTAGACCGAGCTGATATCCAAAGGTAGCATTATTGAATTTATCCTGATATCCACTAACATTTACAAGGTCAGAACGATTGTTTAGAAAGATATGTGTAACAGGTCCCGCGTTCAAACGAAATATACCAAATTTTACTCCGAGCATCAGTGGAATATCCAATCTCTGATAGCGCTCATTTTGTATAGAATCTGAAGTTTGGAATTGACCAAAGTTTCTAATTTTAAAAGTAGTTTTATTGGTATTGAATAAAAATTCAGGTTGAACAAAAAAATTAGAGACATTAAAACGAACAAAGCCTCCAAAATGAACACCATAATTCGCCTCCTTGAAAGCAAAAGAAAAGGAATCCAATTGATTGTCATTCTTCACTACAAAGGTCTGAGGCTTAATGTCAACACTGGAAGCTCCGAGCAAAAATCCCCATTCAAATTGCGCTTTTGCCTGATTGTCAAGCAAAAAGAAGATGGATAGGAAGCTTAATAAATATTTCATCGCTTATTATTTTTACAAATTAACGACGTAAAAGCCTGAGAGTTTATACCTTACGCTCTTGTTAGCAGAATCTTAACTATATTCTATGTTGATTAGAGAAGCCAATTATGAAGGATCTTTTCCTAAGTTTAGTACTTTGCCTTCTCCAAGAATGCCTGAATATTGTTTTTGGGGAAGATCAAACGTCGGCAAAAGTTCCATAATAAATTATATCTGTAACCGAAAGGATCTAGCACTGATTTCAGGCAATCCCGGGAAGACGATTAATTTTAATTTTTTTAATATTGACAATACCTTTCATATTGTTGATTTACCGGGTTTCGGTTATGCCAGAGTTTCTAAAAAAATGAGAAATCTTTGGTCGGTAGAAATTGACAAATACCTAATCGGAAGAGTGAATTTGGTTACTGTATTTCTGCTTATCGATTGTTCAATTCCAATTCAAGAAATAGATCTTGAAAAAATAAGTATGTTAGGAGAACATCATATTCCTTTTGTCATACTCTTCACGAAATCTGATCGATGTAAAAAAATTGAATTGAAACACAACATTCAAAAATTTAAAGACAAATTGTCCGAACAATGGGATGAATTGCCTCCCTTAATATTGACAAGTGCTGAGAAAAGAATTGGAAAAGAAGAAATTCTTGAATATATATTTTTACATTTAAACAGTGTAGAAATTAACGCAAATAATTAATTAGATGAAATCCCAATTGTTTTCAAATATTCAAGAGTGGCCGATAACTAAACTTTCTAATGATCGGGAACAGTTTGTAAACAAAGTGATTAAGGATGTAGAAGCCCAATACAATCAGTTTAGCGCTTCTGAGTTGGATCAAACCTTATCGAAAACAATTTTTCAGGAAAGACAGAGGGTTAAGTCAAATCCTTGGAAGGCTGATCCACCAAACGAGGCACTTTATTTTAGAAAATTATTTAAAGAATATAACGAAAGTAAAGAGTCGGATATAAGTTTTCAAAAAAATAAAGAAACTGTTTACAGACTTATTCATAGATACGCTGAAGAGATTTCCGGAAATTTTAATATTGCAACTTTTTACTTTGCTAGAAAAGTGTTGGGGGTGTTTTTTCATCTTTTGTATTTTCCGTTTGGATTAAAATTATTTAGCAGTACAAAAAAGAAACAAAAGCGACTTGAAAAGCGAATGATTGTCAATGGTGAAATTGATTTGGTCAGAAAATTATTTGAAGAAAATACAATCATTTTAGTTCCAACTCATTCCAGCAATCTCGACTCTGTTTTAGTTGGATACATGTCTGATACTTTCGGTGGACTTCCTGCATTTTCATATGGCGCAGGATTAAATCTTTATGATTCTGAGTTCTTTGCCTTTTTTATGAACAGGTTGGGGGCTTACAGAGTCGATCGACGCAAAAAAAATCAGATCTATTTACATACCCTGATCGCCTATTCCAGACTCATTGCAGAAAGAGGTGTAAATACTATATTTTTTCCCGGTGGCACGAGGTCAAGATCAGGTGAAGTTGAAACTAAGCTTAAATTGGGATTGCTCAATTCAGTTTTACTTGCACAAAGAAGCTTGTTAGAGAGAAACGAAAGCAGAAAAATTATTCTCGTTCCAACAGTTATAGGATATGAAAGTGTTTTAGAAGCAAGATCATTAATTATTCAACATCTTAAGACTACCGGGCAGGAAAAATTTATAGTAAAAGAAAAGTCTTCACCTGTAAGAGAATACATCAAATTTATTTTTGGATTATTGAAGAAAAAATCTCGTGTTTACTTAACTTTTGGAGCGCCGATTGACGTCTTTGGAAATAGAATTGATGAAAGTGGAAACAGCATTAATCATTTAAATTCTAAAATTCAACTCAAAGACTATTTCATGCGAGAGGGAAGATTTGTTCATGACGCTCAACGGGAAAGTATTTATACTAAAGAACTCGCAGAAAGTATTGTAGATAAGTACAGAAAATACAATTTTATAACACCTGCTTATTTAGTGGCTTATTGTGCTTTTAAAATGTTTGAAAAAGCACATTCAGGACAAGATCATTTTAGCTTGGTTCAACTACCAGAGGAAGAATTAAATTTTCCGATAGATGAATTCAAGGAGTATTGTTCTGCTATGATTAAATCGCTTAAGATATTACAAAGCGAGTCTAAGGCTATGATATCAGAAGAATTGGATGAGCCTATTGAAATTGTTATTGAAAAAGGAATTTTAAGTGTTGGCGTTCTGCACAACAGAAAGGTCTTATACATTGAAACAAATATGCTGATGACAGACGATTTATTTACATTGTATTATTATCACAATAAAATGAAAAATCTGGAATCTGAGTTGTCAGATTAGAATTAAAGTAAGTCAGAAGTATGAAGTATTTTGTGTTTGATCTTGAGGCTACTTGTTGGACAAATAATGCTGCTTATAAACAAGAGATCATTGAATTCGGAGCGTGTATAGTTGATCATTATGGAAAGTTGGAAAAGAGTTTTAGCTCGATTATAAAACCTGTTTTAAACCCAACGCTGAGTAGTTATTGCAAGGGATTGACGAAGATTAGCCAGCAAGAGGTTGATTCAGCTAAATCCTTTCCTGTTGTTATAAACAAAATATTAGATTGGGCTGAAATACCGGATGAAGAATACATTTTTTGTGCCTGGGGAGCAGCAGATCTGAAGCTTTTACAAAATGATTCTAAACTTCACAACATAGAATTCGATTGGCTTCATCCTTATGTAGATATTAAAGCGCAGTACCATCGAAACAAAGAAATTGATACTACTTCAGGACTCTACAAAGTACTGAAACACAATGGATTTGAATTCGAAGGAAATAGGCATCGAGCACTTTCTGATGCGGTTAATCTCGCAAGAATTGTAGCCAAGTATATTGATGAATGGGTCTATTGAATTTCGAGAATGATAAAACATATCGAAATTGAAGCACTGTTCGAACTCAAGGAGTTATCGATTCCTATTATTGATGTAAGATCTGAAGGAGAATACAAACAAGGACATATTGCCAACGCGATTAATCTTCCTTTATTTATCAATGAACACAGAGCATTAGTTGGAATCTGTTATAAGCAAGAGGGGAGAGAAGCAGCTATTCAATTGGGTCTGGAATTGATTGGACCCATGTTGGGTAAATTTGCTTTATTTGTTCAACAGGAAATTGCTTCAAATGAAGTGGTACTGCATTGTTGGCGAGGTGGAATGCGCAGTTCCAGTATGGCTTGGTTGTTTGCATTACTTGGCAAAAAAGTTTATGTATTAAAAGGAGGTTATAAGTCCTTTAGAAAATACGTATTGAACTATTTAAATGAAGTTCAACTTAGAATTATTTTACTTGGTGGAAGAACGGGAAGCGGCAAGACTAAAATTTTGCGCGAATTACAGTTGCTAGGCAAACAAATTTTAGATCTTGAAGCATTGGCAGATCACAAAGGTTCTGCTTTCGGTTGGATTGGAAGAAAAAACGAAATTCATACTGAGCAATTTGAAAATAATATTTTCAATGAATTAATAAAACTTCAATTAGATAGAGTAATTTGGATAGAGAATGAAAGTCGTGGAATTGGTCTAGCTCAGATCCCTGAAAATATTTTTCTTCAAATGAAGAATGCAAGAGTCTATCATCTGGAGATAAAATTGAATGACAGATTGGATCAGTTGGTATTAAATTACGAAAAGGATAATTTGGATGAACTTGTAATTTGTTTTGAGAAAATAAGAAAGCGATTGGGACATGAGAAAACAGACAAGGCAATAGAATTGTTACACAACAATGAGTATAAAGCAGCCGCAGAAATCGCCTTAAATTATTATGACAAGACCTACGATTATGGAATTTCAATAAGAGATCAAAATACAGTTCAAGTAGTTAAAATTGACGATTTCGATACACAGAAAATAGCAAAACAATTAATCAGTTTAATGCGTGATGAGTGAAATAAAATTAACACAGTATAGCCATGGTGCAGGCTGCGGCTGCAAAATTTCCCCGGCCATTCTCGATCAGATTTTGGCCTCCGACGGGCAACAAGCTTTTCTAGGGCTCTTGGTTGGTTATGAGCACAAGGATGACGCTGCGGTCATAGAAATAGGAAATGGAATGGCCTTGATTAGTACAACAGACTTTTTTATGCCGATTGTGGATGATCCGTATGATTTTGGACGAATTGCTTCGGTAAATGCCATAAGTGATGTGTATGCAATGGGTGGAAAACCGATTCTGGCCATAGGAATATTGGGATGGCCAATTGACAAATTGGGCCCTGAAGTCGCTGCCAGAGTCTTAGAAGGAGCTAGATCAATCTGTGCAGAGGCAGGAATTCCTTTGGCTGGAGGGCATAGTATTGATTCTCCTGAGCCTATTTTTGGACTTGCAGTAAGCGGGATGGTTTCTGTTGCGAATCTAAAAACCAATGCCGGAGCTCAATCAGGTGATTTGATCTATTTAACAAAAGGATTAGGTGTGGGAATTCTAACCACAGCGGAGAAAAAAGGAATATTGCACCCAGAGCACAAGGATCTGGCTTGTAATAGTATGATTAAACTCAATAAGATTGGAATGTTGATTTCTGATAAGACTTATGTTCATTCAATTACAGACGTTACGGGATTTGGTTTGGGTGGACATTTGCTGGAAATGTGTGAAGCTTCCGATTTAAGGGCAATCTTACATTATGTTAACTTGCCTTTGTTGGATCCGGCCATTTATGACTATATAGAGCAGGGTTCAATTCCAGGTGGAACCTATAGAAACTGGAAATCATATGGTTCCAAGATTGACTTAAATAATGAGGAATGGTTCAAGATTATTGCAGATCCTCAAACAAGTGGTGGTTTGTTGATTGCAGTAGATCCACAATATCAAATGGAGTTTGAAGAATGTCTTAAAACGAGTGCGGTTGAAGTAAGTCTAATTGGAAATTTTGTTACTAAGGAGAGTATAGAATCAAAGGATGCAAAATGGATAAGGGTGAGTTAAGCCATTCTAAGTCAACCGAATGCAACTTAACATAATATAAATTATCGGACTAAACTATTGAATAATTTTCTTGTTTTTATACTTAAGATATCTATTTAATAATGAACATCCCAAATCTTTTAATATAATCGAAAAAAAAAACCAATTAGAAAATATAAAATGATTTTTAAATATATACGATCAGATTTAAATGTAGCAGATAAAGATTTTGATAAGATCTACCCAAAGCGAATTCAAAAAATTTCCAACATGCATTTTACACCAGTTCAGGTCGCAAAATTTTCAGCCTCCTATCTTGCAGAAGAAAAAGGTACAAAAATATTAGACATTGGATCAGGAGCAGGAAAGTTTTGCATGATAGGCTCTGCTTGTACTGAAGGAGATTTTGTTGGAATTGAACAACGCAAATCTCTTTGTACGATTGCCAAAAAAGTTTCTAAACGTTATAATTTAAAGAATGTAGAATTTATAAATGCCAATATTACTGATATTTGCTTTAAAAATTATGATGCTTTTTATTTCTTCAATTCGTTTCAAGAAAACAATAGTTTTTCTGGTGCCATAGATAATAAAATAATTTTAAATCGAGAATTATTTATCAAGTACACAAATTATGTCAAAGAGCAACTAGATTCAATGCCCAAAGGAACAAAACTGGTGACTTATTATAGCTTCTTAAAGGAAATTCCAGACAATTATAAAATGAAAATTTCTGCATTAGAGCATAAACTAAAGTTTTGGGAAAAGATACTTTAAGAGAGTATTTATATTAGTTATCAGTGGTCAGTCGTCAGTTGAGACGAAGTCGAAATCCTCGAGTTACGAAGTGACTCGGGATCGTCAGCTGACAATGCCTAAATAACGTTGACCGTTTTTATTCATTAACTCACAAATTAAAGGAGCGTTCTATATAGCAGCGATTAAGGAAATATTTTGGAACGGAATTGTAATAGAAACGAAATAGCTGTGATTTTATAAGTAGTATAAAAGTTCGCATTATTTTATTACCAAGCACTAGACACTTATAATTTGCAATCCTGGTAGCAGCCAATAATATTGCTGACGAGACTTAAAAAATACAACTATTGAGGAAAATTATTACAAAGTCTATCAGCATCATACTTAAAAGTAGTGGACTAATTTAAATTTCACATTAGTATGAAATAAGCGATCAAATATAGTCGTCAGTTGAGGCGTGATTTCTACCATTTTAGATTGAATAATTGGAAGTAATATTACAATTTAGCCTGTAGATCTCCCCTACTGTTCGTCGCTAAAGTCATCTATAAATCTAATTAAAACAGTAGCTGTCTATCTCCTTGGAATTTTTACATTCTGTTGCTTATTAGGTTGCTGAGACAGTATATTGCACAGAAGTTGTTCAACTTATCATTATCTTGCTTATAAATTCATTTATTGGTTAATTGACTCAGGGTAATTATTGCAATTTACTTTCGTTTAACTTAAGCTAATTTGTGAACTAATTAATCATAATACCTTTTTTAAATTTATGGCTATTCCGAAAACTATTTTTCAAACTTTTAAAAACGCTCAACTTCCATTTCTTACCCGTTGGCACATAAAGAGAATGAAAAATAATAATAAGGAATACGATTATCAATTTTATGATGATTCAAGGGTTGATAAATTTATAGAAGAAGGATATGGACAAGAAGTCTTTCAATTATTTAAGAAAATAAACATAGGAGCAGCAAAAGCGGACTTTTTCAGGTATGCAGTCCTTTATAAAAAAGGAGGTATCTATCTGGATATTGATAGTTTGTTAAGTAAAAAGTTAGACACTTTTATTTTGCCAACCGATAAGGCAATAATCTCATTTGAAAAAAACATGGAGTTCTATTGCCAATGGGCATTGGTCTATGAAGCTGAACATCCTTTTTTAAGAAAGACTTTGGACATTGTAATCGACAATCTACAGGAGAATAAGTATCCAAATAACGTGCATATGATGACCGGTCCCGGTGCTTATTCTTATGCAATTAAGGAATGTTTAAAAGAATCTTCCAATGTTCCTTTTAGGCAACTTGGAATTGATTATGAAGGAGCTTTCAAATTCCATTACCGAATGAGTAAATTTTTTCTTTACGGATTATCAAGAAAAAATCATTGGAAAAAACAACAAATGTCTACACCCCTATTAAAAAAGGACTGAATTATAACAGCGATTTAGACGAAGTCTTAAATCAAAACATTTTTTAAAATATTAGCCTACTGGAGTCTACATTTAGTTTAACTCTGTAATTAATGCGAATACTTTCTCTTTAATTTTGTCTCGAACTTCTCTAATAGCTACTAATTTTTCTTCCAGTGTTCCTGTCAGAGATGAAGGGTCAACAAAGCTCCAATTTATTTTTTTGTGCTGACCTGGAAAGATTGGACAACGATCTGAACTCGCTTCATCACAAACCGTAATGACATAATCAAAAAGTCTTCCCTCTTTATAAAATTCAAATACGTCATTCGACTCTTTATTTGAAATGTCAATCCCATCCTCTTGCATTACTTCTATTGCAAGTGGATTAAGTTTGCCTGCTTCAAGTCCAGCACTCTCAACATGGAATTTCTCTCCTCCAAACTTTTTCATATACGCCTCCGCCATCTGACTTCTTGCAGAGTTGTGAATGCAGAGGAATAAAATATTTGTCTTTGTCATACTCATTTTATGAATTGCTTAGTTCAAAATTTGGACTTGAATTTTAATAAAAGCTGTTTAGAAAAGATAAGTAAATGTCAATCTAAAGCTCAAGCCAGATAAATCTTCAATTGTTTTTGTGACTGGAAAGCCTCCAGTACTGCTATACGGCGTAAAATTAATTTCTCCCATTAGATCATCAGGATCAAACTCATCGCGATCATAAAGACTAATGGAGTATTTACTTAATGGCTCAATTATAAGAATAACAGGATTAGGAATGAACTCATATTTTAACCCTCTTTCTGCATTCTCATATTGACTTGGACTTTCCCAAATTTTAGTGTTTGCCAAAGAAAGCGATGGATAAATATCAGCTCCATTGGTCATGTCCCAATCTTCAAAAGTGGTTCTGTAAGGAAGGCTAATTAGTTCAACTTTAGTTATGGTCATATGAGATGGTGTTTCTTGTTCTGTGCAATCAGGACCAATGTAACCGGGATAACAATCACAACCTGCATCTGTGCAGGTTTGAAGGAATAATGGTAATGCTAACAAAAATAAGAACAATGAATTTTTCATAAATTATTTCGCTTAGAACTCTAAGTTAGTAAATAGATTAACAAATATTACATGTAATAATTTCATTTCGCATTCTATTCAGATTTTCTTGAACTATAAAGATTATTTCCTACCTTCAAACTGCCTGAATTGTCAAAAACTTAGTTTTCTTTCTTACTAGAATTCAAGATTTCATCTGTATTTGTAAGTATTTATAATTAAATTGTAAGTAAGCTTCACAAATCTATTTGATGCATGAACTTATTGAATCACTAAAAATTATAACTTAAATCTATTTCGAAAGTGGTAATCCCATCGTGTACAATAATCTTATCCGGAAATGTTGAACCATCCCAAGCCTTAAAGTTTCCTGTTGCAATGAGATCATCTTCATCCGGAAAGTCAGAGTCGTATAGCTTTATTTGGTAAGTAGATTGAGGAGATAATATTTCGTAGTTAAGTTGGAAAGAAATAGGACCTGTAATTCTCATATCCGGCTCTATCGTGCTCTCATATTCTACCTTTGAAGATCCTTGAACACATATCCTATAGAATAAGTCCGGATAAGCTAAACTGTCCCAGCTTACACCGAAACTATTAACTGTCGGCCAATTCCTTATTGTGAGAAATCTAATTTTAGCAGATTTAGGAATTAATAGAGTTGAGCAATCCGGGCCACTATAACCGGTGGGACAGCTGCAAGTTCCATCAATACACTCTCCGCCATTCTTACAAGTCAATTTGGAACATGGATCGTCCTTTTTACAGGTTTGAAAGAATAATAGCAATACTAACAAAAATAAGAATAATGAATTTTTCATAAATTGCTTGCTTTTGAACGCTAAGATAGCCAATAATTTATCCAATAGTACAATGAAATTCTTGATTTCCGGATTCATTCTAGATCATCTTGACCTATTTGATATGTTTCCAAATTATACATGAGTTTCTGAATTTATTAAGGTATCTATCAATGTTCAATAATTTCGTTTAGTAAATGATCTGCCTTTTCTGATCCTCTTGAAGGTATTAAGATTTAAATATCTGAACTTGATCATAGTAATCACTTCAAACTTATGGTACAGGCAGTATTTTTCTTAATAATTAAAACCACTTTTTATAAAATTGCATATCTTACATTCATATCCAATTTAATATATGCGTTAGAGGAATAAACTTATAATTAACCGATGAAAAAGCATTTAGTCATTTTCTTAGTACTTATAATCAGCAGCATTACTGCAGAAGCACAGAATGATTCAAAAGTCACCATTGGCGCATTCTATACGGCAACAACTTATGCAACCAGATATAATGCAATTGGCAAAGAATATGAGCTTTGGGATCGCTATTTAAATATAAATTCTCAATTAAGGTTTAAAAAGAACTGGAGAATAGGTTTTGAATTCAATTTGGCAAATGTAGATGGGGAAAATGTTGACAATCCATTTTATTTAACCGGATTAACTTTAGACTATGACTTACTTAGGTCTAAAGAAGTTAGTCTATACCTTCGAACCGGAGTCAGTTACGGAAATTTAAGCTTTGCAGGTGAAGAAGATGTAGCAAAGAGAATCGTTGTAAATAGAATTATTGGTATTTCAGCTTCATTTAAATTATATAAGTTTCTAATATTTTATGGAGGTTTTTATAACCATTTTCCCTTGAATAAAATAGAAAATAAATTCGGGATTAGCCAACCGTTCATAGGTCTGGGAATTAGACTTTAGTTTGCAAGCTTTATAGAGATGAAGAACTCAAAAAAGTAATTTACTAGAATTGAATCTGCAACAATTATTCTATATAGCTATCCTTATTTTAATTCGTATTTGCAAATCCATAATTAAGCAGATTCTATCTAAGTTCTTCATATCTTGTGTAGCTTACAAAAATAAACTAACATTATGCAAAAATTATTTCTGACAATTTTCTATTCTTTAATGATTACAATCTCCTATAGTCAAAAAACTGAAATAGGAATGTCCTTCAATTCAGGATTATTTTCATTTGGAGGACAATCTGCAGTTCGGACTTCTTTTATAAATTATAACAAGCAAACAAAATCCGGATATACAAATGACCCATATGGTTCTAAAGGAGGCCTATGCTATGGATTTTCCGGAAACATAAAAAGGCTTACAAGAAAAAACTTTGTATATGGAATAGATATTGGTTTTGAGCAGTTACGAAGTAAAGTCTCAATTAACCAAATAATTGAATTTCCCGATAGTACATCGAATTATTATAGTTCAACCGGACGAACATTTTTGAATTGTAATTTTATAAATCTTAATCCATTTATCGGATATAAGTTTGGAAGCGGTAAAATAAAATATGAAATTACTGGGGGTTTTGATATGGCATATGGACTAAGTACAAAAGAAGAAGGCAAAGCAATCTCCACAAACGGTATTGAATATTCTACTGCAGTGGACCAGAAAAACGATTAGAATCGATTTTCGACCAAGAATTCAATTTTCTGCAAACTACGAAAGAATAGGAGTATACCTAGGATATTCTCATGGACTAGCAAATTACAGAGCAGGCTTTATTGGCGGAATAAATGAATGCCATTCAAGAATTCTACGCTTTGGAATAATGTACCGAATAAAATAAATTTTTAACCAAAAATATATTATATTGCATTATATATTCTCTGGCCATGGAAACTTCTTCATTGAATAAGTACGGTTTTGAAAGCTCTTTTATCTTATTGGTCTTATTTCTTGGTTTCTCTTGTAATTATTTAGCAGGATACAAGCGTATTTATATTATAAATCAGGAATCAATTAAATTAATGTGTGAAAAATACAAGTGCAATACTTGTATTACTGAAGATACTAATTATTTGACAAGATTGAAGAAGTTTTTTGACGATACATTGGAAATAAAAGATATGTATCAACCACTTCAAGCGCATTATTATATCAATGGATTTCTACAAAGTTCATTTATTAATTGTTCTGCCCCTACAAATGGCATTTGCAATCTGGATTGGAATAAAAATAAAGATTTTGAAGTTTTCCCACCGAGATCACAGGTTAAGTTTAAGGATGCTATTTCCATTTCTGAGTATAATATACTTCTAAATATAAAAACAGAAAAAACTGATTCGGCAATTTACTTGATTTGGACTAATTCGTTTAAAAAAAACAGTGAAGAATTAATCAAAGTTGTTGAAATAAATAGGAATAAATTTTGCAAAACTTGTAAATTATATTTAGTAAATTTTGACAGTATTTATATTAGTAGAAAGTAAAAAAATAGTGGTCAGAATATTAGTCGTCAGTCATCAGCCGTCAGTCGTCAGTTGAGACGAAGTCTTGGATCCTCGTTTACGGGAGCGAAATCCTCGAGTTACGAAGTGACTCGGGATCGTCAGTTTGAAAATAACAATGCCTAAATAACGCTGACCGTTTTATTCATTAACTAAGAAATTATAAGGAGCGTTCTATATATTTCAGTCGTCAGTTGTCAGTCGTCAGTCGTCAGATCATTGGTCAGATTTTTACATCAAAATAAACTTAAAGGAGCGTTCTATATAGCAGCGATTAAGGAAAGATTTTGGAACGGAATTAGAGTAGAAACGAAATAGATGAGATTTTATAAGAAGTATAAAAGTTCGCATTATTTTATTCCTAAGCCACAAGAAACAATAAGATTTAATTCAGGATGAAGCAAATAATATAATAAAATACAGCGATCAAAATCGTTCATTTCGGAAAGCCAAAAATGAAAAGTAATAAGATAAAATCTTTAGCAAATAAATGCTGCCTTATAGAACGCTGCGTTTTTGGTACTTTTTGCGCGACAAAAAGTACGAAGAATCCGAACGAAGTGAGGGAAATATGATCGCTGAGCGATCATATTTAGTCGTCAGTTGGTACGTTGTCTCATATCCTAGTTTACGGGACGAAGTCTTAGATCCTCATATATTGCAGTTAAACGTGATCATCTGCCGAAGTGTACCGGAGACCTAGTGTAACAAAGTTTAACTGGATAGAAAGCAGTACCTTATTTATTTGCTCATTCATTTATAGATATGTCCCTTAAAAAAAACCTCCCCAATAATGAAACGAATATTAGGATCAAAGTAATTAACCCTGCCATCGCCAAGATTGACATTGGATTAGCAAAATTAATTGTCCAGCCTGTGTAAGAGCGTTTTGGAGGAAATAGTCGTTTATCTTCCTTATTGAAATAAAAAACACCCCAGCGCCAATTAGATGGAGTTTCATGCCATTCCCTATACGTTTCTTTTGGAACTTTCTCATTCATATTGTATAAATTAATTCTATTTCTTTAGGATTGCCACTACCATGGATGTGTACAAATTTATGACATTCCTAAAGAAATAAGAAATTAATTTTTTACTTAGTTTCTATGGCTTTTTAAAGATCGCTTGCATAGGTCAATCTAAAAGTAAGACTACCATTTGCATCAGTCATCTTTATTGTTTGAAGGCCTCCTACTCTACTGTCAGGTATGAAATTTATTTCTCCCATTAAGTCATCAGAATCGAGCTCGTCATGATCATAAAGTCTAATCATGTAGTTGCTTTTAGGATTGCTAACAACAAGTCCATTGGCCGGTATGAACTCATAAATAGAACTTGGATTTGCATTTTCAAATTGTTTAGTGCTGGCCCAAATATTAATTCCGGAAAATGAAATAGCTGCATAAATATCAGGGCCACTATTTAAGTCCCATTCTGCTCCTGAGTTTGTTGCAGGAAATCCAATTAATTCAACTTTAAGTATTGTCAATTGAGAAGGTGTTAGCTGTAGCGAGCAATCCGGGCCAGTATAACCCGCCATACAAACACAGTGACCGTTGTCACAATATCCACCATTCAGACAAGTTACATTTTGACAAGGGTCAATAGTTGTAATGTCTTCTTTATTGCAAGAGTAAATCGCAATTATAAAACTTATGCATATCAATATTTCAATTAGTTTTTTCATGTTGTTGAATTTTAATAATTCTAAATAATGCTCCAGAACTAAGGGTTAAATCCTTATTAGTAGCTATTTCTTGAAGATAGAATTGTTCTCTTTGGTAACTGACTAAACTTCTCTAGCCTTAACTTAAAAGCTTTCTAAATAAGTAATCATTCTTTTAGTTCCAAACCAGGAATCCAAGGGTATTATTGGTAGATTCAGTAGAAGGCACATATAAATAATATACCTTATTCGCACTCATTTCCTTTACTTTTAATTTGTATTTATTTGAGTTTGCACCTACCTGGATTAAAATCTTTTCCACACTATTTGGAGGTATTATCTTATAACACTCATCGGCATTTACAGGTGTAATTTGGTAATCTGTATGCGCAACTATTTTTGGGCATGGGTTCCAAACATTTTCAGGAAATTTTCTATTACACGGAGTTGGCGTTGTTATAAGTAGAATAGTAATTTTTTCCTTAGCCGAAACAAACGGACTATAAATCTTTACAAAGGTTTCTTTATTGTCAATTTTTAATTCATTTTGATCGCTAGTATTTAAAGATGTATCCGTTTGCTTATAAGGTATTGGTTCTAATCGACGACAATCAACTTTCTCAACCATCTCTTGACCAAAACAAAAATTAATTGATAATAAAATTAAAATTAATGTTTTCATATAGATTATTTTATTAGTTAGATAATAGTACGAGAAGAAAATTTTCTCAATGGGATCCTGTATAATGGTTCGAATCAAAAGACTCTTATACAGCTTTAATCATTACAAAAAATAAGGGATGCTATTGAAGACTAAACTTCCTGTTTAAAAATCAATTCCAAGAATAAAAAACCAAACATTAATAAACATCCCTTACTATTCAAATGTATTACGAATTCTACATTTGATATGTGAAACATTTGAAATTAATATGTTAATACTAAAAATGCTTTTAATAACTATAATTAGCAACACATATATTTATCTTGAACTATGGGAATTCAATTGTCTCTGTTTGATCACAACTTAGATTTGAAATGTAGTTTTTATCAATGGGATAAAGTACATATCCACTTAATTGGAGTACTCTAATTGTTGTAATTTGTGCTGCAATCAACAATGGTATTATAGCCTTTCCATTAACCTCGAGCGCAACAACACCATTAATGTAAACTTTATAGGGGTCTGTAGAATTGTTTTTAAGATAAATTGTAGCCGTTGGTCCAACAATACAGTTTACCTTATTAACTACGCCTAGATTTAGAGTTCCGGAAGTTGTTATAGTGCTGAATTGATTACTGAGACATCCTTTATTTATTCTCCAAAAATATTTGTCTCCATTCAGCTCTTTCACCGTTAGTTCGCCTTCAGTATTGGTCGTAAATCCGGTGAAATTCTGATTTAAATCATAATCCTGCTGAGAAGTATAAAGCAGTACAGTTGCGCCTACTACCCTATTGCCCAGATTGTCTAATACGGTAAGTTCCAAAGTAGCCGGATCATCTGACTTGCTGCAGGAGATAACGGATAGAAATAAAATGCCTAGAATTGAATAAATTAGATTTTTCATAATCGCTTATTTTAAACAAATTTACTACATAATAATTAAACTGCTTTTGCTTCTAGATTATTGCAAAACTATTGTATTAGGAAATTCCATTTGTACTGAAAGCTAAGATTGTCAATGCCATGAAACATGAGCATAAGCGATCTAACCTTAATAAATTCATGAGTTGAAGGATTAAGTTTTAAACATTCTTTTTAACTTTAAGAAGATAAAACTTAGATTTTAACTAATATACTAGCATTACTAATCTCCTGATTGTTGTGAATGGCATTTATAAAACTAGTCCACTTCATTCAGCTTCATAATTTCATCAACTTTTATTTTCTGAATGATTCTTTCAACCAACCTTTGCAATCAAACTACATTAAATCTATTCGGATATTGTTGGTGTCTTAAGTTCCTATCAATTGTAATAAAGAAATAAAATTCAATAAATGCTATAAGACTTAATAGCTCGTCATTTTTCTTTCCGAGCCAACTCATATTTCTAACTGTCTTTACTTCGAAATGGTCCCAAAATTAATATTATGTTTTTAAGAAGAATTTTGTTAAGCAAAAGTTTCATTAAGTAGCTTTTCTGTTGTAATAGATTTTTTAGCCATTTTGAGAACTTCAATAGCCTTTGCACGATCAACTGTAGGGAAATCATCCAGGAATTCTTCCAAACTATCTCCTCCTTCCAAATAGTCAAACAACGATTGAATCGGAACCCGTGTACCAGTAAATACAGGAGTGCTTCCCATAGTCTCAGGACCAATATTCATAGCATCGTAATTAATTTTTTAGTAATTTACATGCACTGCTAAGTTACACTATTTTGAAGAAATTAAAGTTTATTTGGTCGTTTTGCACCAATTACTGAAAATTTTTATAATCAAAACTTTCTTCTTAAGTAGAGGAAATTTTAGTATTTATGATATCTTTCGTTTGGCCTCATATAAATATTCTGCTTCTTGATTAGTACATTTGTAAGAAATATAAATTTTCATGAAGCATATTTTTACAACTATTTTATTTATCCTCTTTGTATTGATTAAATGCTTAGCCCAAACTTCTATCTATATTCAGGCTAATTTGAATTATGCTAATGTAAATCCGATTCTATATTACGATAATCATGAGCAGTATCTACAAGCAAGAAAGTCATATAAATGGCGTTTCTTACCGAAATTAGAAATGGGAATTGATTATAGTCCTAATGGGTCTAATCTATGCTATAACACTGGACTTTCAATATCATATAGGGGTACTATTGACTATTATACTGCTATTGATTATTTTAAGCAAACTGATGTTTTTTTAGAATTGCCTTTATGTGTTTCATATAAATTTTTTAATGGTCACTTAAGTAGTGGTTTAGGCCTGATTCTTCAATCTCGATTAGGAACGAATTCCGTATACATAGATGAGGAATATCGCCCTAATGGATTCGGGTTTAGAGTCCTTAGTAATTACAATTTATATAAAAAGTTATCTATTGGTGTAGATTATACCATAGGAAATGTTGACAAATATATTTTCAATATTAGATACAACAATTTACAAGATGTTTATTCACTAAACTTAAAATATGCATTTTGGACAATAAAAAAGAAAAAGGTATAGAATTAATTTATGTTCAAATGCCATGAGTAAAAAATAATTTTACTCATGGTTTTTTTTAATACTATCAATGTTTTTGACTTCCGTTTTAAAAAATAATGAATTTTATCAATTGAAAGCACTGCGATAATTTGGAATTATTGATTAAGTATAGATTAGATCAATATCTATTTCAAAAATTATTTAAACTCCAATATTTTGATCTCACCACAAGTACTTGTAACATCATAAGTACTCTTTATTGGATTCGAATTAAATATGTCCGATTCTTCAACACGAATTTTATTGTTTTTAGCAACTACAGTTATCGTTTTAGTGGTATTTGTGTTCATTTCAAATAGATAGCTTCCATTTAAAAAAATTTTATTTTGAAGACTTGAATTGCTTTTTAAAACAATTGTAGATGTTTCTTCAAGTATGCAATTTACTGTACTATTGGCTTTTATTAATTTATTTATATTTGAAGAATTTAAAGCAAATTCATTTGAACTACAACCTTTGTAGGCAATTAATTTATAGTAATCTAAACATTTGGGATTATAAACTATTGTCGCCACCCCAAGATAATCAGTTTGAGAAAAAGATATTCCTACCACATCCGAATTTTTTGAAGGTGAAGAGTAAGCTTCTATATAAGCACCTTCTACCGGATCACCATTCGTGTCAACTACTTTGATAATCAAATCACAATTGTCCTCATAAAGGTTACAGGAAGAGATAAATATTCCGAGTAGGACTAGAAAATTAAGCTTGAACTTTTTCATAATGCTGTTTATTTTTTAAAAGGATTAAATTACACTTTTAGCTTTAAATAAGCTTTTATTTAAGGAAATCAAATCTAGCACAATAACGCGACATTTAATTTTCTTTTCAACTTAGAAAATAAAGAGCGGGCTTCAATGGTATAGTTAAATTTAACTTTAAGACTTATTTTTAAGCACTAATAGTTAACGATTTACTTTCCAAATTGTATTCAGATTGATGTTATTTATAGGTCAAAATTCTTCAATTTTATTATCCTTAAACTATTTTTTGGAATAAAGGAGATTGCTGTACCTTTGAATCAAATACCAAAAGCATGTCAATTTTCAGCAAATTAAAGGCTCTCTTATTTAAGAGTAATGAGGAAGAAGTGCGTCCAAATAATGAAACAAAATTAAATTTTGATTTACCCCGAAGCAATGAAACTACTGTTAGTTCTAATAAGGAAGCTTCAGACTCCAGGTCTAGTTGGGATGTGGATGCTAAATCCAAGTTGAGGGATTTAGCTGAGAAGGCTAATGATTTTGCACATGATACTGCTGATGAAGTAAAATCTCAAGGGAAGCAATTATGGGAAGCAGTGAAAGACAAAATGGACGATATTGATGAAGGAACAAAGGAATTTAGAGAAACAATAAAAAACAAGGCTCAGGAAACCTTGGAAAAAATCGACGAGTTTACAGACAAAACCCTTCATAAAGCCAAAGAATTAGAAGAAAAAGAGGCAGAATTGGACAAAGACAAAGACGGTTTTGCCGATAAAAAAATTGACTTCGGCGATTCAGTGGAGCAAAAACACGAAGGCTTTTTTGATAAAGCTGAAAAATGGTTGGAAAAAAATGAAAACCCCAATAATCAGCCTTCATCCGCTGGGGAAACGGAAGAAATTAACGAAACAAAAAAACCAAGTCTTGAACTTCCTAAGGACTAATGTTGTTATAAATTTCAAACTAAAAAACAAAACATGGCAGGGTTAAAAATTTTTCTAAATAGTCTATTTTCTAAGTCTAAATCTGAAGAAACAGAGTTAGAAGATAAAACAAGCAAAATGGCAACGGAAGCCAAACAAGAAAAAATGAATTCCACCTCAGGACTGCGCGAAGAAGCAGCTGAAAAGCTTCAACAAGCTAAAGCTTTTGGATCTGAGCTTATGGAAGAAGCTAAGGAAAAACTTGCAGACGCAAAAGTTTATGGTTCTGGACTTATGGAAGATGCTAAAGAAAAACTTGCAGATGCAAAAGTTTATGGTTCTGGACTTATGGACGATGCTAAAGAAAAACTTGCAGATGCAAAAGTTTATGGTTCTGAACTTATGGAAGACGCTAAAAAGTTAGGCCATGAAGCTATGACTGAAGCCAAGGAAAAATTAGAAGAAATAAAGCACTCTGACTTAGCCGATAAAGCTTCAGACGCGTTACACAAAATTAAGGATTCAATTGAGGAAGCCGGACATACTGTAATGGATAAGGTGAAAGATATAACAGCCAACAAAGCAGAGCCGGATACGAATCCAGAACCAAATACTGATGCTTCGAAACCAAACAATTAATTGTTTGCTTAGATTGAACTTGTTCTCCTAGTTTATTTATTGATGAAAATTAGATCAGCCCTAATTCATGCGCTTTCTCTATCATGAGTTCATGAGCTGCTTCATAATTATTTGGAATTTTACCGTCAAGAATTGCTTCGCGAATGGCGTTTTTAATAATTCCAATTTGTGCCCCGGCTTGAATATTTAATTCTTGCATGATGGTTTCACCGGTAATCGGAGGTTGCCAGTTTCTAATTCTATCTTGTTCTTCAACAATTACAAGTCTCTCTCTTACAAGTATATAATTTTCTAAATACTTTTTAACCTTATCAGGATTTTTGGAAGTAATATCTGCTTCGCATAAGTGCAATAAATCATCGAGATCTTCTCCTGCTTCGAATAGTAACCTGCGTATTGCAGAATCGGTTATTTCTTCCTGAGTTAAAGCAATTGGACGAAGATGTAGTCTGACTAATTTTTGAACATACTTCATCTTATTATCAAGAGGTAATCTGAAATTTCTGAAAATTCTTGGAACCATGGCAGCACCCAATGCATCATGACCATGGAAAGTCCAACCCTGACCTACTACATATTTTTTTGTTTGAGGTTTTGCAATGTCGTGAAGAATTGCAGCCCACAACAACCATATATTTCTTGTGTTTAGAGCTAGATTATCCAAAACCTGCAGGGTATGATAAAAGTTATCTTTATGAGACTTTCCTTCCTGATGTTCGACACCTTGTAATTGGCACAACTCAGGAAATAAAATCTGCAATAATCCGCAGTTGTACAACAGTTTGAAACCTTGCGATGGAATCGGACTGAGTATTATTTTTTCTAACTCGAGAGCGACGCGTTCCTTTGAAACAATTTTAATTCTATCCTTATTGGCAATAATTCCTTCCCAGGTTTTTGTTTCAATTTGATACTTTAATTGAGAAGCAAATCGTATTGCTCTAAGCATTCTCAGTGGATCATCAGAAAAGGTAACGTTAGGATCATTCGGTGTTCGAATAATATGCTGATTCAAATCATGTAGTCCATCAAAGGGGTCAATTATTTCACCGAAATTTTCTTTGTTTAAACTAATGGAGATGGCATTTATAGAAAAATCTCTTCTCAACTGGTCATCCTCTAAAGTGCCCGGACTAACATGGGGATTTCTTGAATCTTCCTGATAAGATTCCTTGCGTGCACCAACGAATTCAATCTCGATTTCTCGGTGCTTTATCATTGCTGTTCCAAACCTCGGATAAAAATTAACTTGAGGAATTGGTCGAAACATAGAAGCTACATTTTCTGCAAGTTTAATTGCATCTCCCAGGCATACGATGTCGATGTCTTTTGATTCTCTTCCAATTATTTTATCTCGTATGTAGCCTCCAATTCCATAAACAGGATATCCTAATTCGTCTGCGACATTTGAAATAATTTCAAATATTTTCTTCTCAGAAGGCAATAATTCAAACAACAAGCCTTTCATCATTTCAGGCCGTTAACAAGAGTTTTTCAGATAGATAATCGTTGGAAATTTCTTCGAGAATTTGGAATAAAATTTCAGGTTCCACTTCTGAAACAAGCTTAGCTCTATGTTCTTTAATATTTGGAAGTCCTTTGAAATAATTGGTATAATGTCTTCTCATTTCCAAAACACCAAGCTTGAGACCCTTCCAATTTATAGAATGTTGAAGATGTTGTCTTGCGGCTTCAGTTCTTTCCTGAATAGTTGGTGGATCCAAGAATTCACCGGTACGAAAATAATGTTTTATCTCTCTGAATATCCAGGGATTGCCAATGCTGGCTCTACCTATCATTATACCATCACAAGCATATTTGTTCTTGAATTCTAGTGCTTTTTGAGCAGAATCGATGTCTCCATTTCCGAAAATTGGAATGTGAATTCGCTGATTATTTTTAACCTTATCTATCCATTCCCAATCTGAATGTCCTTTGTACATCTGTGATCTTGTTCGGGCATGAATTGTCAGTGCTTTGATCCCAATATCTTGCAATCTTTCTGCCACTTCTTCTATGTAAATGGTCTGCTCATCCCAGCCCAATCTGGTCTTAACGGTAACAGGCAAAGCGGTGCTTTTGATAACGGCCTCAGTGAGTTTTATCATCTTGGGTACATCTTTCAATATTCCGGCTCCAGCCATTTTACAGACAACTTTTTGAACGGGACAGCCATAATTGATGTCCAAGAGCTCAGGACGTGCATTTTCAACAATTTCTGCCGCTTTCATCATGGAGTCGTATTCTGCTCCAAAGATCTGAACCCCGATAGGTCTTTCTTCATCATAAATGTCTAGTTTCTGAAGACTCTTCTCAGCATCTCTTATTAGACCTTCAACTGAAATGAACTCTGTATACATGAGGTCACAGCCTTGTTTTTTGCATAATGCCCTAAATGGTGGATCACTAACGTCTTCCATAGGTGCCAGAAGTAGAGGAAATTCCGGCAATTCAATCGGTCCAATACGAATACTACTCATTTCCATGCAAAATTAGACTTTTATTATTGAAAACTGCCTTCCCAGACTAATATTGGTGACTTAAATTGCAAATTAGATGGATGAAATTTTTTCCGAAAACGGCTGTTCTCGCTTTTATAAATATTAATCCTTTATGGCAAAGAATATTTGAAAATGGGCAGTACTAGATCAATAAAACTTATCCTTTTTTAATCATTTACAAAAATTACAAAGGAATTTAATCGATTAAATAAATTAAAACTAAATCAAAGTTTAGAATTCTTTAATTTTGTATAAATTCCAATAACCTTGTTTCAATATTTCGCAGTTTATAAACCCTATCAGTATCTATCTCAATTTAGTAAAGAAAAAAATACAGATCTGACTCTTGCTGATTTGTTTGATTTTCCGAAAGATGTTTATCCTGTAGGGAGATTAGATAAAGACAGTGAAGGATTGTTATTTCTAACTAATGATCCATCAATAAATGATTCTTTGCTCAATCCAAAAAACAATAAAGTAAAAAAGTATCTAGTTCAACTTGATGGTGAAATCAATCCCATAGCAATTGGCAAATTAGAACAGGGTGTTGAAATTAATGTCGATGGTAAAAAATATAAAACCTTAGCATCTAAAGTAAAATTAATTTCTGATTTAATCCATTTACCAGATAGGAATCCACCAATTCGTATTCGAAAAAATATTCCTACTACCTGGATAGAATTGAGTATTAATGAAGGAAAAAACAGGCAGGTAAGAAAAATGTGTTCTGCAGTAGGTTTTCCGGTATTGAGATTAATAAGAACAGCCATTGGTAAGTATTCCCTAGCTCCTCTTGAAAATTTAGCGGTAATTAAAATAACTAAAAATGAAATGCTCGCATTGTGATCCGAAGCAGTTGATTTGCCTTATTTGCAAATTATCTATCAGCGTTTAATGCCTTGAAAATGCCCTTTGGTCTATGAAGTTTATGAGCTCATAGAATAGAGTAATTGACTTTGTGGCATTTAACTATCTTTGGACTTTCTTAGACAATTTCATTATGTGGTTATTATACTTTTTTGTTCTTAGTTATTTATTTCTCTGTTTAAGCCTAAGTTGGATTTTTCCAAAAATGGGAATAGCTTCTTCCAAAGCATGGATTCCGGGGATAAATTTTCAAGAATGGGCTATTGCAATTGGTCGAAGTAAGTACTATTGGTTATGGCTTTTATTTCCAATTGTAAATGTCTTTATTTTAGCAGGACTTTCTGTGGATTTGGTCAGGTCATTTGGAAAAATGAAATTCTGGCATTCAGCACTCGCAGTAATTTATCCTCCCGCAATTTTCGCTATGATTGCTAAGAATCCAAATGATAAATGGATTGAACCTGCTTATCCCAATGAAAAGAAATACTTATCAGAATTGCACGAAGCAAGAATTAAAAAAGATAATCAGAAAATTAGCAGATTGGAGTCACAAAGTCCTTATGCTAAATCCGGAATCAGAGAATGGGTAGAATCTATAGTTTTCGCTGTTTTTGCTGCTGCTTTATTAAGAATGTTTATACTTGAGGCTTATATTATACCAACACCCAGTATGGAAGGCTCATTAAAGGTTGGTGATTTTTTATTGGTAAGTAAAATACACTACGGTATTCGAACACCAATGACTGTGATTATGTGGCCTCTATTACACAATACGGTTCCTAAAATTGGCTGTGAATCATATATCAGTGAACCGAGTTTAGACTATCACCGTCTACCTAAATTGGTTGATATTAAAAGGTATGATCCCTTTGTTTTCAACTGGCCGGTAGGCGACTCGATTTTTTTAGGAAAAACAAGATCCTGGGCTGCTTTTCAAGTTACTTCCAACTCAGGGGCAGCTGAAGATGCTGAAGGTGCTAGTTTGAGAGTAAGGCCTCTTGATAAGAAGGATCATTATATAAAGCGATGTGTGGGGATGCCGGGTGATTCTCTTCAGGTAATTAATAAGCAGCTCTTTATTAATGGTCAAGCTGCCATGAATCCAACACATATGCAATATTTGTATAGAATTGCCGGTGGAGGTTCAAAACTAAGTTTTAAAAAATTAGAGGCACTTGGTGTAAATATTTATGATGAAAGCGCCAAAGCAGGTTACCTGTATTTGGATAATAAACAATTGGAAAGCATTAAAGCGATGAGTCCGGAAATAGTTATTGAACCATATATTGCGCCTATATCTGACGTTTTTCCAAATGGTCAGAAAGGCTGGAGTTTTGACAATTATGGACCAATCTGGATTCCTAAAAAAGGAGCAAGTGTTAATTTGACTTTAGAGAATATCAATTTATTCAGTAGAGTAATCACCGTTTACGAACACAATAGCCTAGAAATTAAGGACAATCAGTTCTACATCAATGGGCAAATGAGCAACAGCTATACCTTCCAACAAGATTACTATTGGGCAATGGGAGATAATCGCCATAATTCAGAAGATTCGAGAGCATGGGGATACGTTCCTGAAGATCATATCGTTGGCAAACCTATTTTAATATGGTTTAGTTTGAAAAATGCTAGTTTAAGAGAAGGCATAAATTGGAAAAGGATATTCACTTCTCCAAATACCTTTTAAATCATAGAATGAAAATATTAATTGCAATAATTTCATTTTATATATACCACAACGATAAATTATTCGCACAGGATATACCAATTACAAATATTTATTGCGCCCATATTTCAAATCCAAAAGATGGAAAATGGATCGTAAATAAATTGGATTTGCTCAATTCATTTAATTATAATCATTACAACAATCAGCCACACTTCATTTCCGACAATGAATTACTTTGTACGGTCAGAACGGCGAAGGATAAAAATACTGACATATTGCGTTTGAATTTAAGTAAGCAGACGTACAAATATTTTATTGATAACGATGGTTCCGATTTCAGCCCACGAGTAAGGGATAATGTTCCATCAGAAATAAACTGCGTACATATCGATGCAAAGGATACTGTTCAAAATTTAGTTAGTTATAGTTCAAAGGATGGCAGTTACGTAAAAACTATTTTTAATCACATTGGGCAAATCGGATATTACCGACACCACAAAGACAATAACTGGATTTGCTTTTTGGTTGATAAGCCTAATAATTTACTTAGCATCTGCAATAGCGCCTCCGGGGAAAGAAAAATATTTGCATCCAATATTGGTAGAACTTTTGAATCGGATCATAAACAAACTGTTTTTTTTGTTCATAAAATATTGAATGATCAATGGATACTTAAATCCTATGATATTACTACACAGAGCATGACTGTTATCGCCAAGATGCCCGTGTATTCTGAAGATTTTTTATTTGATTCTTCAGGAAGAATTATCTGTTCAAGTGATTCGAAAATAATGCTGCTGAATAAAGAGACAAAGCTGTGGGAAGTTTTATGTGATTTTCAGGAATTGGGAATAAAAAATATTGGCAGAATTGAATTGAGAAATAATTTATTGGTGTTTGTAAATGAAGTTAAATAAATAATATTAATGTTAGTACGAGATCAGCTCTATCGTACAATTGATTTACAGATTCCCTGCAAAAAAATTATTTCTGTTGTCCCTTCTCAAACGGAATTATTACATGATCTTGGATTGAATTCAGAAGTTATTGGAATAACTAAATTCTGTGTTCATCCTGATTCATGGTTTCAATCAAAAACCAGAATTGGAGGGACAAAAAAACTGAATCTGAATAAAATTGTAGAGCTTGAACCTGATCTAATACTCGCGAATAAAGAAGAAAACACCAAAGAAGACATTGATTTTTTGGCTGAACGATTTCCAGTTTGGATAAGTGCAGTTTATAATCTGGAATCTGCAATTCAAATGATTGTGCAGGTTGGATTGATTACAGGCAAAGAATCTGAATCGATTGAAATCACAAAAAAAATTGAAGCAGCTAAATCTTTGCTGAAACCGTATTTACCCAAACAACAGGTAAAAATCTGTTACTTAATTTGGAAAGAACCCTACATGACGGTTGGATCTGATACGTTTATTCATTCAATGCTTGAGGAAGCCGGTTTCTTAAATGTATTCGAAGAAATGAAGAGATATCCCATAGTTACAATTACAGAAATTCTTGAACGCAAACCCGATTTTATCTTTTTATCTTCTGAGCCCTACCCTTTTAAAGAATCAGAATCTGTGTTTTTTGAGCCTGTAAAAGTAATTTTAGTAGATGGCGAATCGTTTAGTTGGTACGGAAGTCATTTAATCCAATCTTTTCATTATCTTCGTACATTAATCAGTCTAAAAATATGAGAAATATTACTCTCCTTGGTTTTTTCATAATTTTTAATACAGTCATCCTTAGAGGAAACAACCTTGTAATTCAGCATGAATACCTTGTTAGGCTAAGATCGGAGCATTGTCTAATTCCTATTAAAGAGCGAATAAAAGATATAGAAGTAGAGCTATTAAATAAAAAGCAAAGTATTTATTTATTGAGATTTCCGTTGAACTATACCCCAGAAACTGAAACAAACTATCTAAGTTCTAATAGAGACATTATTTATTTTAATCCAAATAAGTTGGCACAATCCAGATCTTGTAAACCAAATGATCCGGAATATTCTAAGCAATGGAACATGACCTTTATGGGCTTTGAGGATCTTTGGTGTTTTGACCGAGGTGGAATCAGTCCGCTAGGTGACACCATAGTCATTGGAGTTATTGATTTTGGATTTAATTATACAATTCCGGATTTGAATTCAAATATTTATAGGAATTATAAGGAAATTCCGAATAATAAATTTGACGATGACCAGAATGATTATGAAGATGATTATCTGGGCTATAATGCGATTGCAGATTCTGGAGATAAACATAGTACTCTAGAAAACCATGGAACCAATATTCTTAGTTTAATAGGAGCTAAAGGAAATAATAACGATCTCATGACTGGAGTTAATCAAGAGATCAAAATGATGCTTTGTTCTGCAAGAAATGACGCTCAGTTGGTCAAGTGTTACAGCTATTTTATAAAAATGCGTGAAGATTATAATTTTAGTAATGGAACCAACGGTGCTTATGTAGTTGCTACAAGTCTATCTTTGGGTTTCGATAAAGATTTTCCAGAGCAGCATCAGGCCTTATGCGGGATTTATGATTTATTGGGATCCGTGGGTATATTAAATGTTTGTGCAACAATAAATGAAGGTCAGAATATTGAAACATATGGCGATATACCTGGTCTATGTCCAAGTGATAATCTTATTGTAGTTACGAATACGGACCGCAGTGATACAAAAGTCGCAGACGCCGGGTACAGCAATAAGAGTGTTGATATTGCAGCACCGGGAGAATCGATAATAGTTCTATCAGCTTCAGATTCCATGACTCAAGTTGCCAGCGGATGTTCTTTGTCTGCTCCTGAAATTGGTGGAGCTATCGCCTACTTAAATCAGTACTGCGAAAAATTTGCTCAAATAAGTAAGACAAATCCACCCTTGGCGGTTAAGTTGATGAAGGAATTTGTAATAAGTGGCAGCATGGACAATGCTTCGTTAAAGGGAATAACTACTTCCGGAAAGAGATTTAGTGCTTATGGAGCATTTCAAAAAATTCTAGCTTATTGTAATGTCCTATCTGATCAAAATGATCTTGATATTCAAAATACTCTCGTAGACCAGAATGAATTAATCTATAAGTTAAAATTCAACAAATTAGGACCTTATACGATCGGGATATACAATCTTTTGGGTCAGCTTATTAAACAAGATAAATATGTTTATGATGGGGATTCAGCTTCGAACTTCAGAACTTCCGTCAAAGAATTAATTCCCGGGCACTATTTTTTGGTATATAAAAATGAGCAGGATCTTATCGCCAAAAAATTTGTCAAAATTGATTGATTATCAATAGTTTAGGACTCGTTTTTAGGATTTATATAAGATCCTGATAGTCAATTCATTAATAATTTTTTACATGCTTTGCAAATTTTGATGATTTTTATAGAAAATTTGTATCTTTGCGCCCTTGAATTAAATGGCTCCGTAGCTCAATTGAATAGAGCACCTGACTACGGATCAGGAGGTTTAAGGTTTGAATCCTTACGGAGTCACTAATTAAATACTAAAGAATTAATTAATATCATGTCGAAAGTTTGTGAATTAACAGGAACAAGACCAATGTATGGCAATAAGGTCTCTCACTCAAATCGTAAGACCAGAAGAAGGTTTAATCCAAATCTTCAGAAAAAGACTTTCTTTATCCCAGAAACAAATGAATGGGTGGAGTTGAAGATTACAGCTAAAGCATTGAGGACTATTGATAAGTTAGGTCTTTTTGATTACATGAAAAAATTAGATAAAAAAGCTGGTTTCTAAGCTTAAAGATTGTTGAAAAATGGCAAAGAAAAGTAAAGACAATAGGTCACAGATCATTTTAGAATGTACAGAACATAAGGCATCTGGACTTCCAGGTACTTCTAGATACATCACTGAAAAGAATCGCAAAAATACTCCCGATAGATTGGAATTGAAAAAATTCAACGCTATCATGAAAAAATATACCGTTCACAAAGAAATTAAGTAAAAATGGCTAAAATTTCAAAAAACGCAAAAGTAGCTCAGCGTGGAGCTAACGTAGGAACAGGAAGAGACTTTGTTAAGGTTATTAAATCTATCAAAGACCCTGTATCCGGAAAATATACATTCAAAGAAATGATTGTACATAAAGATAAGGTTAAAGACTTTTTCGAACAAAGTAAGTAATTCTCTTTAAGTTCAAAAAAATAATTAAGTGAGAGGTTTCCCTAAACGAAACTTCTCATTTTTTTTTAAATCAATATGTCATGAGTTTCTTTGATAAATTACTTCACCCTGAGCGCAAATTAACCCTAGATAAAGGTTTACAAAGTACTAAGCTTAATTTCTTCGAAAAAATTGGAAAGGCAATAGCTGGTAAATCGCGAATTGATGAAAGTATTCTCGATGAACTCGAACAAATATTAATTAGTTCCGATGTTGGTCTTGCAACAACAATTAAGATAATTGATAGACTAACTGAAAGAGTTGCTAAAGACAAATTTTTAAATTCAGAAGAACTTTCAGACCTCTTAAAGGACGAGATAAAGAAGTTATTATTAGAAAATAATACACAAGATTTGGAGGATTATCAAGTTGGTAATATCAAACCTCATATCATCCTTGTAGTTGGCGTAAATGGAGTTGGCAAAACAACTTCAATTGGAAAGCTAGCTTACCAGTTTACTCAATCGGGTAAAAAAGTAATGATCGCTGCAGGCGACACTTTCAGAGCAGCAGCCGAGGACCAACTTAAAATATGGTCTGAGCGTGTTGGTTGTGCATTTTTTACAAAAGGAATGGGAGCAGATCCTTCAGCAGTCGCGTATGAAGCCACCCAGACTGCTATACAGAATCAGATAGATGTACTCATTATAGATACTGCTGGAAGATTACATACCAAGATCAATTTGATGAATGAATTGGGGAAAATTGAGAGATCTATACAAAAATCCTTGGCAGGTGCACCTCATGAAGTATTACAAGTATTGGATGCCACAACAGGTCAGAATGCTATAGAACAATGCCGTCAATTTTCTGAAGTAGCAAAAGTTACTGGTATCATCCTGACAAAGTTAGATGGAACCGCCAAAGGTGGTGTAGTATTTGGAATTTCAGATCAATTCAAAATTCCAATTAAATATCTTGGTCTAGGTGAAAGAATTGACCAAATGCAGGTATTTAATAGGTCGGAATTCATCGACTCCTTCTTCAAGAAGAATTAAATTAGGACAAAGTTTTATTATTTAAAATTAAGCTTCATTGAATCTTAACAGATTTTATTTTTAATCCTGAAAAAGTAGACTTAACTTTGTTTACCACAATACAAAACACCCTACTATGTACAACAAAAAATTTCACCTCATTTACGTTCTCCTTTCAGGTTATTTGCTTTTATCTTATGTAGCAAACCCACCTAATGGTTATACTGGTGCTCCCGGAGATAGCAACTGTTCTTCATGTCATTCTCCTGGAGGCTCAGGAGGTATGGATGGATCAATTAGCATATCGGGATTACCCAGTTCAATAATGGTAAATACAACTTATAATATTGTTGTCACTATAGAAAATTTAAATACTGCCGCTAAGGGCGGATTCCAAATGGTGGTCTTAGATCAAACCAATTCTAATAGTGGAGTACTTTCAGGTGCCGGAGCAAGTTCAACTATTCAAAGCGGCGGTGGCAGGACCTATTTCGAGCACAATCCTGCTTTAAATTTTGTTGGGCCTGGTACTGTTAGTTATACAGTAAATTGGAAATCTCCAACTATTGCTTTAGGTCAAACTGTTACTATGTATGCTGCTGCTATTCTTGCAAATGGTAATACCAACAGCAGTAATGATCTTATGAAACTAGATGATGTATCTGGTACAATGCCCGGACCTCCTCCTCTTAATGCCTTAATTACAGGATTTACTAATGTTGTCTGTAACAGTGGTTTTGATGGTAGTATTTCGGTAACTGCTACAAATGGTGTACCACCCTACTCTTATGCCTGGAGCGATGGTCAAACTACTGCAACAGCAATTGGATTAGGTGCAAAAATGTATACCGTGACTGTAAGTGATAATATAGGAGGAAGCGTAGTTCAATCTAAGTTATTGACGGAACCACCTGCAATTAATATTGTTTCCACCGGGAAAAAAGCATTGAGTTGTAATGGAGACAAAGATGGCAGTATTAATATTAATAGTAGTGGAGGTGTCGGTATTCATTCTTATAAATGGAACACCGGAGTTATCACTAAAAATATTGCGAATTTAACCGCAGGTGAATATACGGTCACTGTGACTGATGCCAGTAGTTGTACACAAACTTCAAGTATATTTATTACTCAACCTGACCCATTGGTAGTTACAATAAAAAATCAAACCAATCCAGTCTGCATTAATGAAACTGATGGTTCTTGTTCTATTGAAGTAGATGGTGGCACGGTGAGTTACAAGTATAAATGGTCGAGTGGAGAAACTTCTAGTTCTATTTCAAATAAAAAAGCTGGGACATTTACCGTAACAGTTACCGATGCGAATAATTGTACCAAATCAAAATCTGTAAGTTTTGTGGTTACAGATGTCATTAAACCAGTTTTTAATCACTGGAAGGACAGCACAAGCTACCGTTGCAATCTAAGAGCTACTATACCACAGGTCAGTGACAATTGTGCTATTAAAGAAGTAAAATTACTAGAAGGAATTCAGGTTGGTGATACTTTTCCAATCGGTATAACTAAAATGAGGTATAAGGCTGTTGACGAAAATTCAAACGAAACGGAATATACCTATTTCGTTACTATTCTCAATCCTTTAAAATTGCATGTTGATACTTTTACTTATGACGTCTGCTTTGGAAAAATTAATTTGTTGAAATTGAAATTAAAGAATTTGAGCAATCAGTTCTATGACCTTTATTTTGATAAGAAAAAAATTTCCCGATTTGATTCTACCAAGGTTTTGGTTTATAATCAATTTAACTTTTCGGATTCTATAATTAGTATTAGAGATTCTTTTAATTGTAGCGTAGATACCGTTTTATTATTTGATTCATTGCAAGAAGGATTTATCCTAGAAACCGCTTTGGTTAAGGATGCTAGTTTTTGTAATGTAAATGATGGTGAAATTAAATTAACTCTTAAGGGTAAGATTTTGAGTTTCAAATGGCTGGACGATAATGGTAATTTAGTACCAAATCAAACAGGTAAAGATCTTTCTGCAGGAAGGTATTATTATTTGGCTTCTGCCGGTGTTAGCGGAGATAGTTTAGCTTGTATGGTAAAGTTTGGACCTTTTGATGTAAAATGCACTACAGCTAATCAGGATTTGAAGAAATTTACAATGAATGTTTATCCAAATCCTGTAAAGGAGGAATTGTATGTGGATTGGAATTCGGATATAGCTGAAGGTTTGGTGACCATATACAGCCTGAATGGTAATCTTATTAGTTCAACTAAAGATTATTTACCTAATCAAAAAATAATACTATCGGATCTTGAAAATGGAATTTACATATTACAGCTTGAATTGAATGGCTTCAAACAAAGATCTAAGATTTATATAGCGAGATAAAGGAAATTAGCAGAAATCATAAAAGGATATTCTAGTATGTCCTTAAGCAGAGTTTAATTTTTTAAAGAATTGATTATTTTTAACTGGTATTTTACTAAGTATGGCTAAGTAAATTTGTACCTTTAACCAATAAGCCATAGTATTAGTAGAATGAACAATTGCACATCGAATAAAATTCGAATTGGAATAGCCTTATTGCTATTACAAATTTTTAGTAATAACAACAGTTATGCTTTTTCAAAATTATTGGAAATTAGACTATATGAGTCTGATTGGTGTAAGAAAAAGCCAAAACAAGTTTTAAAATTGATAGATGCATATTCTGAAGAAAAATTAGCCGGCAGACCCAATCAAAAAAATGAAATACGCTATTCATTCGAAATAAAAGTAATGACAGACAGTTTGCAATTTGATTCTGTTTGGATCAACGCTAGATTATATAAAATAAATATTACAAAAAAAAGCAATGCGATTTCATCAAAACCAACTAAATTTCAAAAGGGAGATACTATTAAATTAAGCGCATTTGGATTTGTAGAAAGCAGTACTAATGATTCATCTATTTTCCCTCCACCTTTAAAGAATAAAAGTGAGGCATTTATTTATTATTTTCATTTAGGTGAGCGAAATTATTTTCCAGTTTCAAAAATCAATAAAAGAAAGCCAATTCTTCGCCAATAGTTAATTTTATGCAAGTAAATATTAAGTCTTTAATCCTATTCAGTTTCTTTGCAACTGGATTTATTGCTAACATTTTTGCTCAAGATGATTCAAAAGGTCTTGAAAATAATAATTATTTCAAAATTGTAAATGACTTTAATACAAAATGGAATAGTGAAAATCATGATGAAAAAAGTGAAAAACAAGATGGCCCATTTGCACAATTTAAAAGATGGGAATGGTTTTGGCAATCCAGAGTTAATAAGGATGGTTCTTTTCCTTCTTCGGATGTTTTAAAAGAAGAATCGGAAAAATTTTATAAGAATTATAATTCTAATGTACATAGCAGAAGCAATCCTGCGAATTGGAAATATTTTGGTCCAGTAATGGATCCTGACGCTAATAGAGGAATTGGCAGATTAAACTGTATTGCTTTTCATCCTACTAATAAGAACATTTATTGGGTAGGTTCTGCCGGAGGAGGCTTATGGAAAACTTCAGACAATGGAACAAACTGGGTGACAAGCACTGATAATCTGCCTGTATTAGGTATTAGTGATATGGTTATTGATCCTAAAAATGCAAATATTATGTACATCGCAACAGGTGATGGTGAAGGAGCTGATAACAACAGTGTTGGTGTATTAAAATCAACAGATGGAGGTGTAAGTTGGAAATCTACGGGCCTTAGTTTTGCAAGCAATCAATTGACGACACTGAGAAAATTATACATAAGTCCAAGTGATTCCAAAATACTTTTAGCAGCAGGAAATAAGGGACTTTATAGAACTAAAGATGCAGGAATTAGTTGGACCAAAGTTATCACTAATCAATTTATTGATATTGAACAGAAACCTTCAAGTCCTAATACATTATATGCTTCTACAATTGATGAAGATAATGCCAAATGCAGTATTTATGTTTCAAATAATGCCGGAGTTTCATGGATAGTTGCATCAAGTTTTACGGACGTTATTAGAATTGAACTTGCAGTTACAAATGCAGAACCAAATTTAGTTTTGGTATTAACTTCTAATTCGGATAGTGGATTTGAAGGTATTTATTATTCAGAAGATAGTGGCGATACTTTTCATACTTGGATAACAGGATCAGAGGATTTTAATTTACTGGAATGGGAATATGATGCAACTGGTAGTTCGGGACAAGGTGGTTATGACTTATGTTTGGCCATTAACCCTTCAGATCTTACAAACTATTTTGTAGGTGGAGTAAATACCTGGGTAACTTATGATGATGGAGACAATTGGTATCTAAATACCATGTGGACAAGTAGTGATTCTCAAAATCCTAATAAGGTACAGGTTGTACACGCAGATAAACACGCAATTGTTTATCACCCATTAAACAACAGTGTGATGTTTCAGTGTAATGATGGTGGACTTTTCTATTCTTCAGACAAAGGAGTGACGTGGGTAAATAAATCTAAAGGCTTACAAATTAGTCAAATCTATAGAGTTAGTGTTTCACAAACAAAATCTAACTTAGTCATTATGGGTTTGCAGGATAATGGCAGCAGAGCAAATCATATAAATAATTTATGGTCAGAAGTGACCGGTGGAGATGGAACAAATTGCATTATTGATCCAAAAAATGAAAAAATTCAGTATTCAGGTTATGTTCAAGGAGTTATCTATCGAACCACTGATAATTGGAATACAGATGTAGAAATTTCAGATAATATCATCGGAAAACCCAAAGGTGCTTGGGTAAGTCCTTATGTACTTGATCCAAATAACACAAGTATTCTTTATGCTGCATTTAAGGATGTCTATGTTACAAAAGATAGAGGTGATTCGTGGACGAGACTAAGTTATAATTTAAGTGAAACAAACCTGCTTTCTCTTGCAGTTGCAGCGAGTAATTCTAAAGTTATTTATGTTGCAAGTGAATTCAGTATATATGCTTCATATAACTCTGGTTCAAGTTGGAGCAACATCGCAAATTCAACTACTCCAATTACAGAATTAATCGTTAACCCTAGCAATTCCGATATTATATACATCACAGTTGGGGGTTACACAGATAAAGATAAAGTTTGGAAAATTCAAAATAAGGGTCAGGACTGGGTTGACTATTCTTCAAATCTTCCAAATGTTCCAATTAATTGTATTTTATATTTGAAAGGAGTTGCTGAAGGCTTGTACATTGGAACTGATATAGGTATCTATTATACTGATGAAACCTTGAATGATTGGATTCCATTTAATACCAATCTGCCAAATGTAAAAGTTTCAGATTTGGATTACTGTTATAAAGACAATAAAATCTATGCAGCTACATATGGTAGAGGTTTATGGGCTTCTACACCATTTTCTTTACCTATTGCAACTAAAGATCTTCAGCCTGCTTATCACGCAAGTCTAAGCCCTAACCCTACAACTGGTAAGTTCAACATTTTTACAGATAATTCAAATGATAAAATTGAAGATATTAGAATTATCAATTTACAAGGTGAAATAGTGTATTATAATTCTGAGACAAACTTTGGAACAGTTAGCTTATCGATGCAATTAGCAAATGGAACTTATGCTGTTCGATATAAAGTAAATCAAAAAGAAAATATTTCTAAGTTAATCGTGTATAACAACTAATTTGAAAAAATTAAGTTGGAATATTTAATTTCTTATAGATAAAATTTAACAGCCACATCGGTCCAACGAGTAGATATTGAATGTCATGTAGGAAGGATGGTTTCTTGCCTTCAATCTTATGGCCATAAAACTGTCCTATCCAGGCCAAAACAAAAATACTTAATAAAGCATAAAAGGTATTGTATTCATGACTGATACAATAATCATTTAACCAGTTATTGATTATAATAATCATTCCAAAAACAAGTATAAATCCGATGGTCAATGAAATGCTTAATCTGATATAATAGATAACTGCAAGAAGCAAAATGATTGTCCCTACATTGATAATTTCACTCACATTAATAAAGGGAATAGGAATTAACATCAGCATTCCAATAATTGTGAATAAGATGAGTGGAATACAGAACCAATGAATTAATTTATTCAATTTATTCTGATGACTACTACCATAGTTCTGAAGTAAATATTCAATTCTTGTCATAGTTAATTTACTTTATTGAATATCAAAAATAAACTAATTAAACTACTTAGTCGATTATTTTCCGAAAGAATCCTTCAATGTTATCGTTCGATTAAAAACTAAGTCTGAAGGGCTTGAATTTTTATCAAGAAAAAAGTAGCCTTTTCTCATAAATTGATAACGTGTATTCGCATCTGCTTTACTCATGCTCAGCTCTAACTTAGCATTGGACAACTCGATTAAAGAATTAGGATTAATTATTTCATGAATATCATCGTGTGCAGCAGGATTGATTACTGTAAACAAGTTTTCATATAATTTTACTTTTGCTGAAATGCAATGTTGCGCTGAAACCCAGTGAATAACAGATTTAACTTTGATCCCGGAATTGTCCTGGCCACTTCTACTCTCTTTATAATAAGTGCATTTTAAATGATCTATTGAGCCATCTGCATTTTTTACAAGTTCATTGCATTGAATAATATACGCACCTTTAAGTCTTACCATACCCGATACAGTCAATCTAAAATATTTTGCGGTTGGAGCTTCCATAAAATCCTCTGATTCAATATAGATCTCTTTGCAGAAAGGAATCTTTCTGGTGCCTGCATTTGGATCTTCATTATTGTTTTCAATTTCCATCCACTCCACATCATCAGTCATATTAGTGATGATTACCCTAATCGGATCCAAAACAGCCATTGTCCGTGTAGCAATTTTGTTTAAATTATTTCTGACTATATTTTCAAATTTTGATAGTTCAATGATATTCTCTCTTCTTGCAATACCAACCTCAATTGCAAATTCTCTCATTGCTTCAGGAGTTATTCCACGTCTTCTATATGCTGATATGGTAGGCATCCTAGGATCATCCCAGGAGTCAACGATTTTCTCATTTACAAGTTGTAATAATTTGCGTTTACTCATCAAGGTGTATTCCAAATTAAGTCGCGCAAATTCGATTTGACGAGAAGGAAAAATATCTAGATTTTCAATAAACCAATTGTATAATGGTCGATGATTTTCAAACTCCAAAGTGCAAATAGAATGTGTAATTCCTTCAATTGAATCAGATTGTCCATGAGCGAAATCATAAGTCGGATATATGCACCATTTACTGCCGGTGCGGTGATGAGGAGTGAATAATATTCGATACATTATTGGGTCTCTGAGGTGCATATTTGGAGAAGCCATATCCAATTTTGCTCTTAATACACAATCCCCTTCTTTGAATTTACCATCCTTCATTTCATTGAAGAGCTTAACATTCTCTTCGATAGTTCTATTTCTGAAAGGACTTTGAATTCCAGGCTGCGTAGGAATTCCTCTCATGCGACTGATTTCTTCAGCGGATGAATCATCGATGTATGCTTTGCCACCTTTAATTAGCTGTATAGCAAATTCAAATAATTGTTGAAAATAATCAGAAGCATAATATTCTCTATCTTCCCAATCAAATCCCATCCATCGTATATCTTCCTTAATTGCGTCTATGTATTCTATGTCCTCTGCAACGGGATTTGTATCATCAAATCGCAAATTAGTTTTCCCTTTGTAGGTTTCAGCTAGACCAAAATTTAAGCAAATAGATTTGGCATGTCCTATGTGCAAATACCCGTTTGGTTCTGGTGGAAATCTTGTATGAATTCTTCCAAGATGAGCGTTATTGCGAATATCTTCTTCGATAATTTCTTCTATAAAATTTCTGGTATTTTTAGTCTCGCTCATTGCTACAATTTTACATTCTTTCCGGCATTTCAATGCCAAGACAGTACATTCCGTGTTCTAAATATTGACCAATGCAAGCGCTGAGGTTAAGCCTCCAATTAATTATCGCTTCAGTCTCGGCGTTTACTATTCGAAATTCGTTATAATATTTGTGAAAGTCTTTAGCCAGTTGATATAAGTAATTTGCTAAATTAGCCGGATCAAGTTGCTCACCGGTTTCTTTGAGCATATTGGGATATTCAAGACATAGATTAATTAATCCTTTCTCTGATTCTGTCAATTTTTCCGGTGTTATACTAAGGTTTTCAGCATTACGTCTTCTAAGTATGGATTGAATTCGAACATAAGCATTGACAATATAAGGTCCTGTGTGCCCTTGCATATCAACTGATTCTGATGGATTAAATACCATTCTCTTTTTAGCCTGAACTTTAAGAATGAAATATTTTAATGCGGACATTCCAATTTTACGAATGATTTTGTTTTTATCTACCTCCGTCAATTCTGATAATTCTCCTCGTTCTCCAGCAGATTGAGTAGCTTCGTGAATAACTTCATCAATAAGTTCATCAGCATCAACTACGTTTCCTTCGCGTGATTTCATCTTACCGGAAGGAAGTTCCACCATTCCATAATTTAAGTGCTCAATACTTTGCGCATAAGGCATCTTCAATTTAATCATTGATTCTTTAAGTACTTTAAAGTGATAATCCTGTTCATCTGCTACAACATACACATAATGCTCTGCATTATAATGTTTATGCCTTTCATTAATTGTACCTAAGTCCTGAGTGATGTAAACGGAGGTACCGTTGCTTCGTAAAACAATTTTCTTATCCAGTCCAACATCTGTCAAATCAATCCAGATTGAATTATCTGCTTCGCGAATGAATACGCCTTCCTGTAATCCTTTTTCAATTATATCTTTACCTAGCAGATAAGTTTCTGATTCATAATAATAAGAATCAAACTTTACTCCAAGCTTTATAAAACTTTCTTCAAAACCGGAATAGACCCAGCTGTTCATCATCTTCCACAAATCATTGGTAGCGGGATCTCCATTCTCCCATTTAATCAACATCTCAGTTGCTGATTTACCTAATAGACTATAATTGTTAAAATAATTGTTTTTATATTTTGCAAAAAAATCTTCTTGTGATTCAGTTGTTTGAGATGATTCCTTAAATACTCTTATTCCTTCCTCTGTACTCTGCCAGTTTTTGTATTCTTCTCTAAATTTATTTTCGAAAAGAACGTAATAATCACCTACAAAATGATCACCCTTAATTCCAGAACTTTCGGGAGTAGTTCCATTTCCAAACAAGGTCCATGCAAGCATACTTTTGCAAATTGCAATTCCTCTATCGTTGATCACCTGGGTAGAGAAGACTTCATGGCCCAATTCTTTGAGCACGGTATAAACTGACCATCCAATTAAAATATTTCTTACATGGCCGAGATGTAAAGGTTTATTGGTGTTAGGTGAACAATATTCAATTAAATATTTTTCCGGATGGGTAGTTGTAATTCTATTTTTTATTGAATCTTGAGATAATTCAAGCAATTGATTAAACCAAAATTCTTCAGGTAAACTAATGTTTAAAAACCCGCTAATTAAATTGAATTTTGTTATGGTTTTACTTTCTACTAAGTGTTGACCAATTTTTTCTGCTAGATCAGCGGGTGATTTAGATAATTTTTTAACCCAAGGAAAAAGGATTAAAGTATAATCACCTTCAAATTCTTTCTTGCATGTACTCAGTGTAATTTCTACCTCACTTACAGAAAGGCTAAAATCAGATTGAAAGCAAGAAATAATCTCTCTTTTAATTTGCACTAAGAAATTCGACATAGAGAATAGAATTTTAATCGTCTAATTTAAGTACATCTAAGAATGCTTTTTGGGGAACATCAACGGTGCCGATTTGACGCATTTTCTTTTTACCTTCCTTTTGCTTTTCGAGTAGCTTTCTCTTTCTTGAGATATCACCTCCGTAACATTTTGCTGTTACATCTTTGCGCATTGCAGAAATAGTTTCTCTAGCAATAACCTTACCACCAATTGCAGCTTGAATAGCAATCACAAATTGATGTTGAGGCAATATTTCTTTAAGTTTTTTACACATTTTTCGACCTACTGATTCAGCCTTACTTCTATGTACTAAAGCTGTTAGGGCGTCGACGCTTTCACCATTTAATTTGATATCTAATTTGATCAAGTCTGATTTTCGATAATCCAAAGGATGATAATCAAAAGATGCATAGCCTTTTGTTGTCGATTTTAATCTATCATAAAAATCAAATACAATCTCTGCCAATGGCAAACAAAAAGTCAATTCAACTCTGTTTTGAGTAAGGTAATGTTGCTTATCCAAAATTCCTCTTTTCTCAAGACAAAGTTTTATAATTGATCCAATGTAATCCGGCTTAGTAATTATTTGCGCACGGATATACGGCTCCTCAACATATTCTAGAAAATTGGGTTCCGGTAGATCGTTAGGAGTATTTATTTTAAGTATTTCACCTTTTGTAGTTTTAGCTACATATGATACGTTTGGTACCGTTGTAATAACCTCTTGATTAAATTCTCTGGACAATCTTTCTTGAATAATTTCAAGATGAAGCATCCCTAAGAATCCACATCTAAAGCCAAATCCTAGTGCAACAGATGTTTCCGGCTCATAGATTAAGGATGAATCGTTGAGTTGCAATTTCTCTAAACTGTCCCTTAAATCTTCAAAATGCTCATTTTCAATGGGATAAATCCCTGCAAAAACCATAGGTTTCACTTCCTCAAAACCTTTAATCGATTCTGTTGAAGGGGCACTAGTTAAGGTTAAAGTATCTCCTACTTTCACTTCTTTAGCATCCTTAATACCAGTTATTACATATCCAACATCTCCACATCCAACTTCAGCTTGTGGAATTAGATTCATTTTTAGATAACCAACTTCTTCTGCATCATAATCGTTACCGGTATTAATAAATCGAATTTTTGCGCCTTTTTTAAGGGATCCATTCATGACCCTGAAATAGACAATTATTCCTCTAAAGATATTGTAAACTGAATCAAAAATTAAGGCTTGCAATTTACCATCCGGGTTACCTTTTGGTGCCGGTATCCTATCAACTATTGCTTTCATTATATCCGGAACACCAATTCCTGTTTTTCCGCTTGCTAGAATAATATCAGATTTTTCACATCCCAATAAATCAATAATCTGATCAGAAACTTCATCAATCATTGCATTATCCATATCCACCTTGTTGAGGATAGGAATAATCTCTAAATTGTGTTCAATGGCAAGGTATAAATTTGAAATGGTTTGAGCTTGAATCCCTTGAGTTGCATCAACAAGCAACAAGGCTCCCTCACACGCAGCAATAGATCTACTTACTTCATAGGAAAAATCAACGTGTCCAGGGGTATCAATGAGATTAAATTTATACTGGTTTTTATCCGTATGTAGATATTGTAATTGAATAGCATGGGCTTTAATTGTAATACCCCTTTCTCTTTCCAAATCCATATCATCCAAGGCCTGAGCTTGCATATCGCGATCCGCAATTGTCTTTGTGAACTCTAAAAGCCTGTCAGATAAGGTGCTTTTTCCATGATCAATATGCGCTATTACGCAAAAATTCCTAATAAATTCCATATTTCGGCTGCAAAAGTACCTAATATAAAGCTTATTTAGAGGTATAGACTGTTGATTATTAAAGTATTTGCAGATTTCAGTAAAAAAATCTGACTTACTAACTATTCAATTTGCAATTGTATTCCTTTACTATGTGATGAAAATTCAGGTGCATACATACATTGTAGGCTGGAAATTCCATCATAAAATTTTCCTTTAAATGAAGCTCTTAGATCATATTCGAGTACATATACCCCTTTTGGAAGGTAAGAAATAAAAAAATCAGTTGACAGATCCTTTGGGCTTGCATAAAAACTTAATCCTCCTTCATAATGATATCCTGAAAGTTGTTTGATAGGCTCTAATCCTGCAGCTCTCATTACTTTAAGATGAATATATTCCATTGGTCGGTCTGCTTTAATAATTATTCTAGCTGTCACAACATCGCCTGTTTTAATTTTAGCCGAATCCGTAATTTTATTTAATTCCGCTCCTTTTTTTCCAACATGTTTAATATAGAGTTCTTTATTCAGAATAAGTTCCTTCATTTCTGATTGCTCTATTTTATCTAAATCTTGAAAATATTGATAATAAGCCGATCCCCAAACAATTGACTTATTAGGATTCTTTATTCTAATATTCGCAAATTCAACTTTGATCTCTGATTTCATCCAAACTTTTTTAAAATAAGAAGTACCCGTTGTTGATTGAGATAGATCTAATTTGTCTTTTGCAATTTCAATACTTACTGGTTCTGATTCTTCTAAATAATTTTCACCGAAGGCCAAAACAGAATAAATAGCCTCGGATGTAGCTTTTGTCGTTCCCCAATGCTGCGTCTGTTTGTTTTTTAATAACCAGGTTTTTAGCTCATTTACTGTGTTGTTGTCCTTCGCCAGATCATAAAAAACCTCAATCATTAATGCTTGTGTTTCTACCGGTAATTGATTCCAATTGTAAGACCAATTACTTTTCCAATATCTGCCCAATTCTTCATTCATCAAAGACCTTTGTTTTAGAGACTTTACAATTAGTTGAACGAGTGTATTGTTGTTCTTTTTTGAAGCTACTATTGCACATAGTCCTTGATCATAAATATTTCTACTTATCCAAAATTTATCAATTTGATTTATATAATAATTGTCAATTTGAGTCATTTCTTTATCTGATGTCCAATCTTTGAACAATGATTTACAATAATAATAATGTAGTTCTATAGAGCCAAGATGATTGTCTTCCCATTTAGCCTTGCCTGATTTAACATTTTCAGCTAAAATTTCATAATCCTTTAAAATTGTATAATCAAGAAACTTTCTTGCTTTAAATGCGATTTCATTTAGCCTATTCATTGATTCACTTTCTAGTTTTAATCGATTTAGATGAGCTATTTGAACTACAATATGTTGGGTAATGAATCTGTCTGGATAAGATCCAGGAAACCAACTAAAGCTACCATCTGAATTCTGTCTATTTTTTAATTTACTAATGGATGAACTTAAATTATCAGCCATGTTATTTAAATCCAATAGCAAGGCAACTTGCTTCATTTGATCAGATTCAGATTGAGCTGCCAAGACCCATGGAGTTTCTTCTATTAAGGCAGATTTGAGCTCTTGATTTTGCAAAAGCTTTGACTCAATAGTGCCTTCTGAAATCATTTTTTTAAGTACAGAAGAAACTTTTGGAAATTTGATCATAACCTGAGTTCCTATAGAATGTGCAAAAATCTTTGACATGATTTGTTCATTACATTCATTTGGATAATCCATGAGATAGGGAAGCATTTGAATCGCATACCAAACTGGATGAGAGCTGAATTCTAAAGTAAATTGTTGGGGTATAGAACCATTGTTTCCCAATTGTTTAACTGAATTAAAAACAAATGATTTCGTTTGCCCAGCATTTACTGGAAGTGGCAAAGTCTCTGTAACTAGTTTTCTATTGCTTACAACCGGAATGCTTTTTTCTTCGCCATCAGAATGTATTTCACCTTGTGCAGTATAACGAAGTACATAATTTCTGGTTTCTGTTGAAGGTATTTTTAATTGCCAATGAATAATTTCAGACTTACCTAATTCTACTTGGAAATTTTGATCAATGTTTGAATTAATAATCTCACTAGTAATATCTTTTAAACTTTGCGCATCGAAAATTCGCATGGAAGCTTTTCCGGACTGTGGTTTTTCTGAAAGGTTATAAATTGAAGCTGAAAGTTGAATGAGGTCACCCTGTCGTAAAAATCTTGGATAAAAAGGTCTTATTTCCAGTGGTTTTTGGCTTATGACTTCTAAAGTTTGTTGGCCATATTTAAGATCCATACTATGGGCAAACAATTGTAATTTCCACCTGGACATTGCTTCATTCATTTTAAATTTAATCACATATTGACCTGAATCATTGGAGCTTATATTAGGGTAAAAGAAAACGGTTTCGTTCAAATTTTTTCTAATTTGAATTGCTTTTTCGGAAACTTTTGGTGTCTTATCATTACTTTCAACTTGGTTTTTGTCTTGGCTCTTAGATTTTACATTTTGTGCTTTAGCAGGTTCTTCTCTCATCGATCGACTTGGTGCAGATGAAGCATCGTACTCATATCTAGGCATTGCTCCTCCTGAATAAATGTTATCAAGCAGTCCAAAAGTATTTAAATTTGGTAGCGTATAAAAAAATGAATGATCAATTTGTGAATTGTAAATATTCTCTTTAAGATCATTTAGATAAATTGAGCCACAGGCTTGAGTTGAAAAATTAAAATTACTATAAAAAGAAGGCAATATGTTAAAATTCCATTGATGAGGTAGAAGTTGATCTAAGGATTGGTCGTACATAGATGCAAGCAACTCAAATTTTTCTTTGGAATCCATTGAATTAGAAACTTTGAAACTCCATTCTTCATCCTGTCCTGGCAACAATTTATTTCTAAAAGATTCTGACACAATTGTCAATTTTTTGTTTGACCAGGGAACATCAATACTCTTGCTTTGAATAAAACTTCTGTTTTTGTAAATGCATATTCCTGAATAACTTATTCCTCCTCTATCCTCTTCATTGACAATATATTTTAAAGTCTTGTTGTTATCTACTTTTAACCAGGAAGACTTCGACATATTTTTGGATTGAATCGAATAAAATAGATGATAATCTTGTCCAATAGCTAATTGATTAATATAAATTGATTGTTGTGGTTCATACTTTTTATCCAGAATAAATGTTGTGGGTATAAAGGTGTTTGTCTTGGTTTTTGGATCTACAACGGTAACAAATTCTTCTATTTGCTCTTTGTTTCCTTGATTGTCAGATGCTTCAATTTGAAGCTTATAACTGCCATTTTTTAAATTCAGATCTGCAATGTTGATTAAATGTGTTTTGGCTGAAGCTAATTGGGTTTCATATTCCAACTTGTTAATTTCCCAGTTTTCCTTCTTGTCTTCATTGAGAAAAACATCATCCGGAAAGAGTTTATTAAATTCTTTAATTGAATATCGATTTATATCGGGAGTTTTCCAAAAGCGCTCTTTTAGAAATTTTCTGTTGTGATTTAGGCTAAATACTTTAATCTTTAGAGATGAAATTAGCGCTTCTCCATTTATGTTGGCTGCTTGTATTGTAATAGAATCTTTTTCTGCTTGTAAAAATTCCTTATTAATAGGTTTAATGAAAAAACTTTTATGTGAAAGACTTAGATTTTGTGTATTGGATTGGGTCTCCTGATTTTGATTTGTAGCATCAACTATAATATTGAATTGATTAATTGCATTGTTAAAATTAGATTCTTTATTTTCTGTGGCTAAAAATTCAAATTCAAATTCTCCCTTATCGTTGGTTGTTGCGGTTCCAAAGGCAATTTGTTCATTAGGGCTTTCGATACCTTTATTCATCCTCCAATAATAATAAGGAAAAAAACTGTTTCGATTGACTTTATAAACAATTTTAGCTTCAGACAATGGAATCCCGTTATAAGTCTTGACTATTCCTCGGATTGTGACGTGTTGATTTAATTTGTAACTTTCTCTTATTGTGTCAAATACAATTTCAAAACTTGGTTGTTTATATTCTTCGACTTGAATTGATGAAGCTCCATAATCTGATTCAATGCTAAAATTTCCATTTAATCCTGAATTTGGCAAAATAAAACTGCCATTAGCACTTCCAAATTGATTGCTTTTAAGTGAGATTTTAGATACTTCTTGATAATTTGAATTTCGCAGTCTAATTACAAATGATTTATTTTTTATTATGTTCGGATAACTGTTGCTAGAACTTGATTGCACTGCAATAAACTTAAAATAAACCGTTTGCCCAGGTCGGTACACGCTTCGATCCGTAAAGAAATGTAAATTTGTATACTCATAATTATTTTGATCATAAGCTTTATAAACTCCTTCCTGATTGGTGTAGATGTCTTTGCCAGATTCAATGTAATACTGTAAATAATCTTTATTTTGTACTGTAACTATTCCATTCTGATCTGTCTTTTTTGTACTTACCAATTCCAACTCTGGTTTTAGATCATATCGGTAAGATTTCTGTTTGTAAAAATAAACATTTACATTCTTGATTGGTGAGCCTTTTGTGCGATCAACTACAACTACTTTAGAATTATTTTCTTTGTCAACAAATTGAAAACTTGCCAAATTACTAACTTGAAAAAAGCCTCCCTTAAGAATTACTGATTCTTCTAATTTTTCTTTTTCAGATGCGACTAAATAATACCTTCCAAAATCTAATGGATCGATTTTTATTTCTATACTATGCATGTTAAAGTCAACAGGATTAGTCCAAGAATCTGCCCAGGCTTTTATTAGCTTATATTTAATTAATTCCTTAGAACTTATTTGAATATTGGGATAATTAATAGTCTGCAATCCACTAACTGGAATTTTATAAACTTTAAAATAAAGTTTATTTATATTTTTAAATTCCAATAAAAATTTAGAATTAAGATTAGCAGGTATATTTTTCTCTTGTTGGATTATAAGTAATGGTTGTCGCAATTCCTGCATCACCTGATTAAAGTAATTTAATGCTGCGCTATCTTTGTATTTACTGACTCCTAACTTACTAATAGAATCTATATGTATGAAATTATTTTTTGAACTAGAATCTTCTTTATTATTTGATTCTTGAAGATATAAAATTATTTTACTTAGGATTATGTATGAAAATTCACTTGATTCAAATTTGTTATAAAACTCATCTAAATTAGCTTTATAAAGTTGAAGAGATTCTTTATCTGTGTTGAGATTTTTGGCGTATTCTAATCTTTGAAGATTAGCAAGTATTAATGAATTTATCTGTTTAGCTGAAACTAAATATTTTAACCAAGTTTGAAAAATTGTAAATACTGGATGAGATTTCAAATCTTCGCTTAAAAAATTATCCAATGACGAGAATTGAATTTCTTTAGATAAAGAGACATCAAAATCTACTAAAGTAGTATTTGAATTGCTAAAATATTCCACAGCACGATGAAGCATGACTTCATACAATGTAGGACACAGATTTAAATTAGTTTGTTCAATCAATATTGCCTTATAATCAGCAGTAGATTGTGTTTTTAATGCTTTGTTTTGAATAGATAATTCAATATAGGCATTTGCTTTTCTAATTAGTTTTTGACTGCTCCAAGTTAAAATATCTGTGCTATCTTGTTCACCATCCTTAAGCTCTGACCTTCTTCCGTTGTGATAATTTTGACTAACCGAGAAGTACAAACTACCCAAAACGGATTGAAGCATTGACTTACTTATTGTATCAGCTATTAGTAGTTTATTTTCTAATCTTTGAATAATACCTTTAAGATGAAGCTCATCCTTTTGTGAACTCAGATTCTCGATGTATAATATACTCTTATATATCTGCGGATTATTTTTTTCCAGAAATGCTCGCTCATTAAGTTTTTGAGTATTTATCAAGGCGTCTTCAATGAGTCCCTTTTGTATAAGCGATTCAATCTCAGTCCATTCTGTAGTATAATCCGGAAAATTATTCAATTTGCTAAAGTTTAGTGAAGAATTGTAATTGAGTGGCAATAAAAAAATGAGCCCAGATAATCCTAGTAGTATACTTTTCATTTATAAAATTTAATAGTGTAACGTAATTTGAGGTCGATTTTATTCAATTAAGTCATTTTTTTTACAAAACGTTTAATTGAGATTTCATCTGGAATCGGATCTTTATGAATAAAGTGTTTAAGTAAGAAGTCTGCACAATATGGCGCTAATGAAGCACCTTTTGTTCCCATTCCATTAAAAATAAGTAAATTGGGATATTTAGGATGTGCTCCAATAATTGGTCTTCGATCTCTTGAAGAAGGTCTAAATCCAAAATCCTGATTTGAAAACAAATGACTTGAGGCCAAATTGCTGGCAGTGAAATTATTTAAATTATCAGTCTCCTCTGCTGTAATCACATAGTTTTTGTCTGTTAATGAGTAATTCGCCCCAACCCAAAATTGATTATGAATTGGAATTATAGAATAATTTGAATGAAGTATTTTTTGATTAGTCGGCTTTGCATCAAATAGAATTCGCTCTCCTTTCAACTTAATGATTGGAAGCCAGGAAAAAAAAGGGTTGTTATTGACCAAATGCCCTTCGCAGAATATTACTTTATGAAAAGTGTGAGAATTTTTATATTGAATAAATTCATCTTTGACTTCTAATTTTGAATGATCAAATTCTTCTTCAATACACAAATTTTCATCTTGCAATTTTTGAATGATTTTATTGCAAATTTTACTTATGTCAACCCTCATTACATTTTCTATAAGTCCATATTGTTTTTCTTTTTGCAATACGAAATCATTCGAACTTGATGAATCGAATAATTTACAGTAAGCAGCATATTCCAGTTCTGCCATTCTCAATTGCCAATTATTTTCTTCTTCAATGCTTTTGAATTCAACGATCATATCATGATAGTGCATAAATTTCGTATCATAAGCCATTTCAATTTCAGAGTAGATCGACTTAACAATGGGCATAATCTTTTCGTAATTCCAAGTTTTAACAAATCTCATACCTGTAACTGGGTTTATTATTCCGGAACTAACAGGTGTGGAATCCCCCCTTTTAGATTGATGAATGAGGAAAGTTGTATAACCTGATTTTCTTAATAGATAAGTCATCAAACAACCTGTGATACCACCACCTACAATTAAAAAATCAAAATTTGTCTTATTTGGATTCACGAATGCTTTTAGCTAGACCCTTAAAAACCAAATCATAGGAGTGATCAATTAGTTTTTTCAATAATTTATCCGGTATTCTGCCACTAAATTTTACTGTATTCCAGTGCTTTTTATTCATATGATAGCCAGGAATGATGTCCTCAAACTCTTCTCTAAGTTGAATGGCATATTCCGGATCACATTTAAGATTAACATTAAAGTCTATATCGTCTAATCCAGTAAGTGCAAAGATCTTATTATGCACTCTCATTACCAATGTTTCTGGTCCAAAAGGATTGTCATACGAAACCGCTGGCTTTGATTCACAATAAAGAATAAATTTTTCTAATTGCATGCTTATTTATCTCTGTAAAGATGCGATAATTAGCTAAATTTGTAGAGTGAATTGCAGATTTATTATTTTTATACTATTAGAATTACTTTTATGTGATTTGCACGGTCAATTTAAGAATCAGGTACTTTTTCCTGGTGAAAATGGATCGAATTTATTATCTGATTTATTTAATTCTTATAAAACCAATACAGTACTTTCTTATACTGATGCTAGAATTAAAATGTACAAGGAAATATACAATGTACATGATTCAGTTTATTGCGTTTACAGCCGTTATTCGCTATATTTAGATCCAACTTATCCCAATCCTATTGATTACCTTTCAAAGGGAGGAAGTAGCAATGGAATTAATTGTGAACATTCATTTCCTCAAAGTAAAGGAGCAGAAACAGGAAATGCAAGATCTGACATGCATCATTTATATCCTGCGAAAGCATCAGTCAATGAGGCAAGATCAAATTATCCTTATTCAGAAATTGAAGATTTCAAGACTAAAACTTGGTATTACTTAAATATTGAATTGAAATCTAAGCCTCTAACTTTAATCAATGAATACAGTGAGAGTTTTACTAATACTTTTGAACCCAGAGAGGTTCATAAGGGCAACGCAGCTAGGGCCATTTTTTATTTTTACACAATGTATGACATTCAAGCAGATAAGCAATTTTTTGAAAGTATGCTTCCAAGCTTATGTGAATGGCATATTCAAGATCCAGTAGATTCTATGGAGTGGGTAAGAACGAATCAAATTGCTAGTTATCAGGAAAATAAGCCGAATCCTTTTGTACTTGATTGTAGTCTTCCAACTAGAACTTACTGTGCTAATTCTACACAATGTCTGTTGAACATTTCTGCTTTAGTTAAAGCTAGTGAATTAATAATTTCACCTAATCCTTCCACTGGTTACTTGCGGTTAAAATTGATGGACTCATACTTTGCAATTACGAAATTATTATTGGTTAATTCGCTGACCTCTTCATGTTATGAAATAAAATCAAATTATAATTTTAGTGATAATTCTTATATTTTAGATTTATCAAATTTGTCTGCAGGAACTTATTTTCTTAGAGTAGAAATAAACAATAAGCAATACATATTTAGAAAAATTATAAAGATTTGAATCCAATTAGATGCTTCTATGCATTTGGTTAATTATTGCATTCATGATCTTAGATTTAATATCTGTTGCAATTTTAGGATTTATTTGATTAAGTTTAAATTGTATTTTATATTTAATCTCATCTTTACTTATGCCAATAATTTTTAAATTATCAGTAAGTTCATCCAGATATTCTTCATATTCGAGTAAGACTTTCTGAACCAAATTTTGCAACTCAGGTAAAGGCATAGCAAGATGAGTATGAATTGAAAAGTCAACATTATACTTGCGAAGTTCCTTTTGAGTATAGTTAATTAATTCAGAAAAGTAAGCCTTTGAATTGGATATATAAATGATATCGTCATTCTCATTTAAAAGTATTAATTTGGTTATATTAATGTCTATTACAGTACCATTTTGATCTCCAATTTTAACATAATCTCCTAAGGCTAGGTCTTTAGAAAAAGAAAATTGAATACCGCAGATAATATCCAAAGCAATATCTTTAGTTATGATGGCAATTGATGCGGCCAAAATGGACAATGCAGTAACCAATTCCTTAACTTCAATACCAAACAATCCTAATAGTGTAATTCCTAAAGCAATAAAACTAACTAAATAATAAATATTTTTTAAACCAACAATCACATTGTCTGAATACTTATTTCCATACTTCTTTCGCTTGCGATAAATCAACTGTAAAAAACGAATTATTATATTTAGTGCTAGCCAAAAAATTAAAAAATTCAGTAAGAAAATAAAGTATTTGCTATGAAAAAATATCGGTAAATTTCCATGGTCAAGATCCTCCTGTTTTAGGTAAATCAACAAAAATAAAAGAATGCATTTTAAACTAAATTTAATTATTCTAATCATTTAGTGTTTAATTCAATATTCGCAAAATTCGACTTTTTTTGCAAATTAAGCTAATATTAAATAATTATGAATTTTATGTAGGTATTTTAGTTTGAATTTAAGTTCTTTGAGCAATATTTAAATTAATAATTGATGGAAGCCTTTGGAATTGAAATTGGTTTAACGGGTCAAATCTTGGCCATGTTTGCTTTATGCATCATTTTAGTTTGCATTTTTGAGTTCGTCAATGGATTTCATGATACCGCTAACGCAGTCGCAACGGTCATTTATACTAAAACACTAAAGCCCGTTCACGCTGTAGTGTGGTCTGGTTTTATGAACTTTCTTGGAGTATTAGCCAGCTCTTACATTTTTGGAATGGCAGTAGCCACAAAAATTTCATCTATACTGCCCTTGGAAACGGTGCTAAATAGAAGCTCCAATGAAGCGATAGCATTAGTTTTAGCCGTATTAGTAGGTTCCATATTATGGAATTTTGGCACTTGGTATTTAGGAATTCCTTGCAGTAGCTCTCATACACTAATTGGCTCATTATTAGGTGCTGGTATTGCTTATTCCTCTTTGCCTGAAAATGAGGGTAAAGTGGGGGTAAACTGGACTGAAGCTATTAAAATTGGAAATTCACTATTGATATCCCCGCTTTTTGGATTTTCTATGGCAATTATACTCATGTTCATACTGAAGAGAATGGTTGAAGATAAGTTTATCTTTAAAGAACCAGAACCGGATCATGAGCCACCATTTTATATTCGAGTAATTTTGGTTTGCACTTGTACTTTGGTTAGTTTTTTTCATGGTTCCAATGACGGACAGAAAGGAATTGGATTAATATTAATCGTTTTATTGGCATTTTTACCTACTCAATTTGCTTTGTCCCCTGATTTAAATAATAAGGCTATGGCAAGTAAACTTTTTTTAGTTGAAGAACGAATTATTAAAGCCTCAGCTGAAAATTATGAAATGGAAGCTATTATGTGTAATAAAGCTACAAGTGTATCAAACTTTGCTACTTTATTAAAGGGAATGGATAGAAAGAATGTTAAAGACGTAATGAAAGTTAGAAAGCAAATTGGACTAATCGCAAAAGATTTGGACATATTGGCTAAGGAGCCAAACACTTTTCAGGATAAAAATGATTTACATCTGGTAAAGGAAACCATTGTTGAACTAAAAACCTACACGACTTTTATACCTTTCTGGACAATCATTGCCATATCACTTTCTTTGGGAATTGGAACCATGGTTGGTTGGAAAAGAATTGTAATTACCATCGGTGAAAAAATTGGAAAACGACATATGACTTTCGCTGAAGGTGCTACTGCAGAGTTGGTAGCTTCAAGTACCATTGGATTAGCTTCAGGTCTTGGTCTACCTGTATCTACGACACATGTTTTATCTTCCGGTGTTGCAGGCGCAATGGTAGCTACTAAAGGGATAAAAAATCTTCAGGCTGGAACCATTAAAAGCATAGTACTGGCTTGGATACTCACTCTGCCGGCAACAATATTATTAAGTGGCGGACTATATATTTTATTTAGATTTTTTATTTGAATAAACCTGAAAATACTTGTGCAGTAATTAAAAGTAAATTTTAATTTAATAGGATAAAACGAACAATAATTAATAAAGGATTAAATAACTTTTGAAGAAAGTCTATTTTTTCTTAAAAGGATTCCAATCTTTTATTTTATCTTTTATTTTGTCAACACTGCTGTCTTTTAAAATTTTATCAGCCCCGCTTCCAACTTTATCATTTAAAATATCTCTTCCTTGCTTTACTAAGGTTGAATCTAGTTTTTTCTTAGCTTCTTCAGTTGCTTTGTCTAAGATCTTATTCTTTTCATCTTCAATTTTTTTAGAAGCTGCTTTTCTTATGCTGTCTTCTATACGATTTGCTTCATTTAAAGCTTTGTCCTTTACTTTGTCTATTTCTTCATTCGCTCTGTTTCTCAAAGAATCTTTTGCTTTGTCGACAACATCATTAACAACATCTTTTACTGTTTCCCCAACTGGTTGACCATCACTTCCAAGTAGTTTAAATTTAATTTCAGGATCCAGTAATTTTCCGGTTAAGTTTACTAGAATATTTACATTTGAACCTTGGTCTATATTCATTCCAACTTTCTGTCCGAGTGATTTGATAAAATTTAGTCCGGTTTCTGCAGTTTGACCAACTACGTTTTGATTTAGCTTATTTCTTGGGATCTTAAACTTAAAAGAAAAATCCATAGCGCCTTGAAGCTTAGAAGTACCTTGAATACTTAGATCTATATCGTTAAATTTATAATTCAATTCTTTTACATTTACTTGTCCATTTTCTACTGTAAAATAATTTTTAGTATTCTTAAGACTAAGATTTTTTAATTCCTTTATGCTTAATTTATTCGCTATTGATTCAAGCGGTTTGTAATTTTTAATAGATGCATCAATTGTTTCAAAGATCCCGCCAATATTTATTGAGTTTAAGTCGGGAGACATGTCTTTGCCAAGTGTTCCGGAAAAAACAAAGGAAGAATTAAACTGTCCTTCAATAAATTTTGCAATTGGAGCAATTATTCTAAAAGTTTTTATGCTTTCAAATATTTTAGGAAAGGACAATTTGCGCAAATCATACTTTAAGTCAAATCTTGGTTTATTTGGATTCTCACTATTGTAAATTCCCATTAAATACATACTTCCGCCCATACTACTAGAGCTAATTTCATTAAACTGAATTTCATCATTTACAATTTTTAATTTTGCTTTGAGATCCTGCAGATTTAATTTATCATAAAGCATGCTTTTGCTGTTAAAATTGATATTTATGTCCATACCCTTAGGCACAAGAAAGGCTTCACTTGGAGCTGAATTTATAACCGCTGCATCCTCTGCTAAAAATTTATTGGCATCAAAGTTTACAGAATTTAGGTTTAAATTTCCTTTCAATGTTTTATCATAATAAACATAATCCATTATTTGCAATAGTTCTGCTGTTCCTGAAATATTGTTTTCATTAATATTTAAGCTGAAAGGATTGAGAACTAAATTTCCATCTGCAAGAGTCGCCTTAGAATTTGCATTTTTTATTTTATACGTATCATATTTAATTTCATTAAAATTTGCGTTAATGTTTAAAATTAACTTTGAAATTATTTCCGGTACAGAACTTGGTTCAATGGCTGTGCTTACTTTGTCTGAACTTTCAACAAGCCACTCATTTGCGTCCAATAAGTTCCCATAAACCTCAAGCTTACCTGTTAACTTTGACTTTTTACTTACAATAGCAAGTGGATTTTCCAATAAGCCATTTATTGACAAATCACTCTTACCTAATTGCATTTCCAATTTACTAATTGTAATAGTTTTCGGATTCATATTCAAGGATCCAGATGAAATTAACACACTTGGTTGACTCGGATCTTTATACAATAAATTAGAAATATTTACAAGACCTTCTAATTTAATTTTATCATATGAATTCGAAGTAACTTGAGATTCTCTAAAATCGGTTTTAATATTAACATCTAAAAGCCCAGCTAATTCGATGCCTTTATCTAATGGAATAAAATTCTTAAAATCAACTAAGTTTATTTGCCCTATAATTTTGCTAATTACGTGCATATCTGATTTGAAATCCGACAACATGAAATTTCCTTCAAATGGATTCCTATTTAATTGAAAATTAAATGGACTGATAGATACAGTCATATTGCTAAGATCCTTACTGCTATTTTCAGTAATCAAGTTTAACATAACTTTTTCAAGTTTGACAGGCATTTCTTTATATTGAATTGAACCATCCTTCACATCTGTCTCAAATTTCCATGATGGAAATGTTTTTAAGTTTGTGTCATAAATACCTTTTACCCAACCATTGATTTTGAATGAACCGCCAGATTGAACATTGGTATAGTCTTTTGTAAATGTTTTAGGTATTATGGAAAATAATTCTTTAAACTCATTACCCGGGGAGAATATTTTTAAATCCAGATCAACTATATTACTATCAGGCATTGTAATCATACCTTCAAGAGACAACTTGAGTTCATTTAATTTTAAATCATTCTTTTTAAATAAATAAGTATGATTGACCTTATCAATATTAAGATCTAATACAGAATTGAAACGAGCATTACTAAGATAAGTAATTGAGGCAGAACTGTAAGTAATACTGTCAATATTGGTTGTAGTAGATAGATCAATTTTATCCCCATTTAAGTTCATTTTCCCTTTGTGAAATAAATTCGAAAGGTGAATCATTGAACCGGAATCAATGTAGTTAAATTTTGAGATATTTAATTCATAGTCGGATAGCTTAAAGAATAGATTGTTGTCGGAAGTCGAATTTGTATCCGTTGAGAATACATTTAAGTTACTGGTTTCTACTGAATAGTTTTTAATAAATACTTCAGCCTTATTTAGGTAAAAGCCCTTTATGTCTAACTGATCTTTTTTAGTAATTAGATTCCAAAGATCTAAGGCTATACTCAGATCTTTTGCCATAAATAATTGAGTTGTATCCTGATTTACGTAGGAATACAAAATTGGCTCTATTAAACTAATATTTAAACGCGGGAAATGCTTGAATAATGAAATTTCTAAATCAGCAAATTCTAATCGACCGTTTAGTCCTTCATTGCTTTTGTTTTTAACAAATTGAAGTAGGTCTTTTTTAAAAAAAATTGGCAATAGAAAGGCCAAAATTATTAATAAAAGAAGTCCAATCCCTAGATATTTAATCCCTCTCAACCAAAATCTTCGCATTCCAAGTAATATTTAATTTATAACGCTAAAAGTATAAAAAAATGCTTTAAAACCCTAGAATTGATTGAATTTGATTTTATTTGTGCTTGTGAAACTATTGACTGTTCAAGATTTATCGATTCAATTCAAATCTGCTTCCGGACTAGTACAGGCGGTTAAGAGCTTGAGTTTTGACTTAAACGAAAGTGAAATTTTAGGCATTGTTGGAGAATCCGGATCTGGCAAGAGTGTGACGGCTATGAGCATTACTAAACTCCTCTCAAGCAACGCAGTTTATGCCTCTGGTTCAATCAAATTTATTGAGAAAGATCTTAAAGCGGTTGAATTATTGACATTGTCTGAGAACGAACTAAGGGCATATAGAGGAAATAAAATTTCTATAATCTTTCAAGAACCCATGTCTGCCTTAAATCCAGTTCTTACCTGTGGATATCAACTAGCAGAAAGCTTATTGAGTCATCAAATCTGTTCTAAAAAAGAGGTTCATGAAGTTGTAAAATATTGGTTTTCAAAAGTTGGATTAACAGAAACCGACAGGATTTATAAGTCTTACCCTCATCAACTCTCAGGAGGTCAATTGCAGAGAGTATTAATTGCATTAGCGCTCTGTTGCAATCCTAAATTGGTTATAGCGGATGAACCTACAACAGCTTTGGATGTAAGTATACAGAAGAAAATATTAGAACTTCTTCTTGAATTAAAGAAAGAATTGGGCTTGACCATAATATTTATTTCACATGATCTTTCAGTAGTTAAATTTCTATGTGATCGTGTGCTGGTAATGAAACAAGGAATAAAGATTGAAGAGAATACAGTAGGAGAAATTTTTAATTATCCCGTTACTGATTACACTAAAGGATTAATTTATTGTCGTCCAAATCTTACAATAAAATTAAGGCGTTTGCCTACAATACAAGATTTTGAAAATAATAATGGACTCAATTGGTACAGAGATGAAAATGTTATTAACAATACGGAGCAAGATCGAATTGCAGATCAATTAAGTGATCAATCAAAAATAATACGAATTAACGATTTGAATATCAAGTTCGTACAAAAAAGAAATTGGTTAGGAAAAGTAACTAAAGAATTACACGCCGTTAAAAACGTCAATTTGAATATTAATTCCGGTGAAGTCTTGGGATTGGTTGGAGAATCCGGAAGTGGCAAATCAAGCCTTGGAAAAGCAATACTGGGATTGACAAAAGTTGATTCAGGTTCAGTGTTTTATGGCGATATAAATATTAGCCAACTCAACAATAGAAATTGGAGACCTTTGAGAAAGGAAATTCAAATTATCTTTCAGGATCCCTATTCTTCTTTAAATCCTAGAAAATCAATTGATTCAGCATTAACTGAACCAATGCTGGTCAATAGAATGTATAATTCTTCCCTTGAAAGAAAAGAAAGGGCTATTGAATTATTGGAATTGGTTGGATTAAAAGCTGATCATATGAGTCGATACCCTCACCAATTCTCCGGTGGACAGCGACAAAGAATTTGCATCGCTCGTGCCTTGGCTTTATCACCTAAGTTTATCGTTTGTGATGAATCTGTTTCAGCTCTTGATGTATCCATTCAAGCTCAAGTATTGAATTTATTACTTGAACTGAAATTAAAATTTAAGCTAAGTCTATTGTTTATTACACATGATCTATCTGTTGTAAATTATATAGCAGATAGAGTTGTGGTTATGAATCAAGGAACTATTGTAGAGGAAGGACTACCCTATCAAATTATCTCAAATCCTAAATCTGAATACACAAAATCATTAATCAATGCAATAGTCTAATAGGTATTTTAGTTTCAAAGTTAAATTGAAAGACTTTTAATATCATTTCCTCCCCAATTGCCGGATCCAAGAAATAACGTTAAATCATAATTTTCCCTGTTAGATTGGATTAACTGCTTTAACTTTTCAGCATCATTAACAATTTCTATTTCTTTACTTCCAAAAGAATCTTGTATAAATTCGTCGCTCATTATTTCCATTTTCTTAATTTCCAAAGCTTTTTTATCATAGAAAATGATTGCCTTATTGATCTCTTTTAAACTGTTCTTGTATTGCACAATGAAATTTTTATTCAAACTGCTATAGGTATGTAATTCTAAAAAACAAAGAATATTTTTGTCTGGAAAATTTTCTCTTATTGCATTCATTGTTGCCTTTACTTTGGATGGAGCATGAGCAAAATCCTGATAAACTGTTCTTTTTTTATCTTGATATATCAGTTCTAAGCGTTTGGCAGCACCTTTAAAGCTTGACAATGCCTGACAAGTTAGATTTTCATCAAATTCAAGGACTTTGCAAATTTTTAAAACAGCATTTAGGTTTTGAAAATTATGCTTTCCAAAAATTTCCAATTTATAACAAGCCTTATCATTTAATAAATAGTTTCCATCTGCTTGAATTATATAATCCGCTTCATGATAAGGAATACAATGTAAATGAGCTCCATAATCATGCACAATCTTGACCAAATCATTGTCTCCATCGTAATAAACAAGTGTTCCATTTCGAGGCATGGATTCGATAAAATCTATAAAGGATTGTACATAAAGTTCATAAGTAGGAAAAACGTTGTAGTGATCCCAGGCGATTCCGGTTATGATTGCAAACTTAGGTCTATAATGAAGAAACTTTGGTCGAAGATCAAGACAGGAACTTAGATATTCATCTCCTTCTATAATTGAAAATTGGGCATTTGTCAAAGAAACCATTTCATTAAAACCATCCAATTGTGCTCCAACAAGATAATCAAAGCTCTTATTCAATTCTTTAAAAACGTGCATAAGCATTGAAGTGGTACTCGTTTTACCATGACTTCCTGCAATGACTATCCTTTCTTGATTCGCGAATTGTTCCGCAATAAATTCAGGAAAGGACTGAAGCTTTAAGTCCAATTCCAATGCTCTAATCAGCTCAGGATTATCTCCTTTGGCATGCATTCCAAGAATTACTAAACTTAAATTCTCGTTAATTTTATCAGGAAACCAACCCTCCTTTTCAGGACAAATTCCTTTGGATTCCAATCTCGATTTGGCTGGTTCAAATATCTGATCATCGGAACCACTCACTGTAAAGCCTTGATTATTAAGCGCTAAAGCTAAATTATGCATTACACTTCCCCCAATTGCTATCAAATGAACCTTTTCTTTCATATTACAATAATCTATAATTTGTCTCAAACATAGCTGAATATTGTAAAATATTCTATCTTTGTGCGCGTTTTAAAAGCAATAAAATCATTGAATATGAAAAACAGGAAAATTTCAAGACCCGTTCTAAGTTTGATTGTTGTTACCTTAGTGACACTGACTTCGTGCAATCGAGGTTATGGATGTCCATATGACTTTAGTGTGTTGGAGACGTTCTCGAATTTAGCAAATTCTGCGTTAAGACTTTTGGCTTTAATTTATTAATAAACCTATTCTAAAAAATATAATAAGACTAGCTTCTTGGGATGCTGGTCTTTTTTTATGCCATTAACTGAACATATCATAACAAGTGACGGATCAAGCACTTTGCGAAGTATACAATTCCAGTCTTCCTATCATTCCATCCATGGCGCATTGACTGAGAGTAAACATGTATTTATTCAGCATGGCCTAGATTTTCTAAGTAATAAAAAAGAGGCTACACGCGTGTTTGAATTTGGTTTTGGAACAGGATTAAATACTTGGTTGACTATTTCAAATGCTGAAAAAAATGAGAAACATATCTATTATGAGGCGATTGAAATGTATCCACTTCCTGATTCAGAATGGAAATTATTAAACTATCCAGAAATTCATTCGTTTAATGGAAGTGTAGATTTTTTTGAAAAAATTCATAATTCAAAATGGAATCAAAGTGTTGCAATAAACGGTTATTTTGAATTAAAAAAAATTCATATTAATTGGCTTGAATATCATACAACTAATAAATTTGATATTGTATTTTTTGATGCATTTGCTCCGGAAGTCCAAGAAGATTTATGGACTATAGAATCATTGACCAAATTGTATAATTTATTGGATATAAATGGCATACTTGTAAGTTATTGCGCAAAAGGTATTTTTAGAAGGAATTTAAAGGAAGTTGGTTTTAAAGTTGAAAAATTACAAGGTCCTCCTGGGAAAAGAGAAATGACAAGAGCACATAAGAACTAGCCTATTACAATTATCATATGATAATTAATTTTCATACTTTTGTCCTAAATTTATTATATGCAAATGCAAAATTTATTGGGTGTAGGTTCAAGAGTAAAACATCCTGCTTTCGGAGATGGAGTTATTATAGAAATTGACCTTGCAGCCTATCGGGTATGTTTCATGCAATTTGGAATTAAATTGGTTGGAAAAGATTATCATCTTTGGGAAATAATGGATCGCATTGAGCCCAGTGAAACCGTTTCCTTCACTGAAGCTGAAAAGTCGCTTGCAAAAATATTAAAAGCATGGTCAGACATTTCTGAAATTGTTCCTTTAAATGATAAATGGAAAAACGGAATAATGATTCTAAGACCGGAAGATTCCAGCTTAAAGGATAAAGAAATTCCGATTGAATCGTTTTTTCATAAAATAGTTATGGTTCGGGATCGCCTAAGAGTAATGGAACAAAGAGTTAATGCAAGTAAACTCTCTGAGGAAGAAAAAATAAATCTTCAGCAATATGTTACTAGAATCTATGGAAGCTTAACCACATTCAATGTGCTTTTTAAATATAAAGAACATCAATTTGTTGGAGATAAATCTGACAGCTAAAATTTCATAAAATGAGTAATGCAATTGGTCCAATTGATGGGCGTTATTATGAAAAGCTAAAGCATTTATCAAAGTATTTTTCTGAAAATGCATTATTCAAATACAGGTCTAAAGTAGAAGTCTTGTATTTTATTGAATTACTTGAAAAAACTTTAGGTCATAAACTTACTAACTCTAAAAAAGTTGAACTCAATAAAATATTTGAAAATTTTTCTTCGACAGATGCCTTAAAAATCAAGTCGATAGAAAAAATTACTAGACACGATGTAAAGGCTATTGAATATTTTATAAAAGAAAAAATACAAGAGCACTCTCTAAAAAAATATGTTGAATTTGTACATTTTGGATTGACCTCCCAGGATATCAATAATACTGCAATTCCAATGTTGTTGAAAGATGCTTGCATTGATGAGTTTATTCCAAAAATTGAAGAACTAATTAAAAAAATAAAGTCTATTGCTTTTCAATACAGAAAGTTAGCTATGTTAGCCCGTACTCATGGCCAAGCTGCAAGCCCGACAAGCCTTGGCAAGGAAATGTATGTTTTTGTAGAGCGATTGAACTACCAGCTTATAAAATTAAAGTCATTTAAATATTCAGGAAAATTTGGTGGTGCGACAGGAAATTTTAATGCACATTCAGTTGCATATCCAAAAGTCAATTGGAAAAAATGGTCAGATCGTTTTCTCAAAACAAAATTAGGATTAGAAAGACAACAAACAACTACACAGATCGCACATTATGATGAAATTGCAGAATGGTGTCACATCGTTTTAAGATTGAATACGATTCTTTTAGATTTTAGTAAGGATATTTGGTCATACATTTCAATAGATTATTTTACTCAAGTAGCAAAAGCAAACGAAGTAGGATCATCAGCAATGCCACATAAAGTAAATCCTATTGATTTTGAGAATGCTGAAGGAAATTTAGGAATAGCAAATTCACTTTTTTCTCATCTTGCAGAAAAATTACCTATATCTAGACTTCAAAGAGATTTAACTGACAGTACTGTTTTAAGAAATATTGGTAATCCAATTGCTCACTCTTATCTGGCCTACCTTTCATTACTCAGCGGATTAGATAAAATTGCAGCTAATCCTGTTAAAATAAAATTAGATCTTGAAAGAAATTGGATAATACTTGCAGAGCCAATCCAAACCATATTAAGAAGAGAAGGAATAAGCGGAGCTTATGAAATACTTAAGGATCTTACAAGGGGAAAATCAGAAGTTTCTAAATCAGATATTCATCAGTTTATTGATGGTCTTAAATTAGATCAAGCTGTTGTTAAAGAACTCAAACAACTTACTCCATTTAATTATGTAGGATATTCCTTTAAATTTTGAAAAAACTAGTTTTTTTTACCGGCGCAGGTATGAGTGAAGAAAGTGGAATAAGCACTTTTAGAGATGCCGGTGGTTTGTGGGAAGGACATGATATATATGAAGTCGCGTCTTTAGATGGATGGAAACGAAATCCGGAATTAGTTTTGAATTTTTACAACAAACGAAGAAATCAACTTCTTGCTTGCAATCCAAACTCTGCCCATCATGATATTGTGAATCTAATGGCGCAATATTCGGTTAGTGTAATTACACAAAATGTAGATGATTTGCATGAAAGAGCCGGCTCAAATAAGACCATACATTTGCATGGAGAGTTGCTTAAAGCTAGAGCGGAACACAATGCTTCTCTGATTTATGATTGGCACACTGACTTGCAAATTGGTACAAGAAATGAAAATGGTGACCAGTTAAGACCACATATAGTATGGTTTGGTGAATCGGTATTAAAAATGGATGAGGCAATTAGACTCACTTTAGATGCAGACCTTTTTGTAGTTGTTGGTACATCATTGCAAGTCTATCCTGCAGCCGGAGTTCTTGATTATTTAAGACCCGAAATTCCTATTTATTATATCGATCCGAATCCAACTATTACTTATTCTTTTTCACGATTTAATAAATTAAAGATCATTAAAAATAAAGCGACTCTTGGTATGAAAGAGTTAATTAATGAATTAAATAAAAATGTCTAATTAAAAAAGAGAATTAGTCTTTACCATTTAGATATAAAAAGGTTACAGCTGCCAAAATTCCAGCAGTCAACTCTCCTACCCAATAAATCCAAAGATTAGATATTGAAGATAGTTTGCCAATGGCAAAAGCGAAGGCAACAGCAGGATTAAAAGCACCACCTGAGATGCCACCAAGACCAAAAGCACATCCTATTAAGGTTGCTCCAATTGCAATTCCATAATAGTCATTGCCTTGAGTATTTTTTGATGTCGCTACATTAAGGACCGTATAGGATAGTGCAAATGCCCCAATAAACTCAGCCATAATAGCTTCTAAAGGAATATTGCTCAAATCAATTGAACTAACAGCTTTACCCTGATTAAGTAATAAGGCTAGAATAGCGGCGAACGCTGCGCCTGCAAATTGAGAAAGAATATATAGGGGTACTACATTAAGATTAATTTTTCCTCTGATAAATATCGCCAAGGTTACTGCAGGATTAAAATGGGCTCCAGATAGATGTCCGGAAGCATATATCATCGCCATGAGGGTAAATCCTGCAACTAATGGGGTCAATTCAGGATGAGCACTTAAGCATGACATAGAGACCATCAAAGCAAGAAAAAATGTTCCAATAAATTCTGTTATACACCTTTTTATCATGTTAATTAATTTAGTTTTGCTCAGTTAAACAAAAGTAATCCCTTTTTGAATCACCTCGCTTATTTAGAATATTGTACAAAACTAGCTAAAAATGGGAATTCCGGTGCATCACCCAATCCTCTAGTTGGATCAATAGTTGTTCACAACAATCAAATAATTTCTGAAGCCTGGCATAAATTGTATGGTGGACTTCATGCCGAAAGAATTGCACTTAATAAGCTCCTTGTTACCAATTCAGATTTAATTAAAGATTCGTGCTTATATGTAAGCCTCGAACCTTGCAATCATAGCGGTAAAACACCACCTTGCACAAATATTATTCTTGAATCAGGAATTAGGAAAGTAGTTTATGGAGAGTATGATCCCAATCCACTCATGGCGGGTAAATCAGCAGAATATCTCAAATCTCGTGGCATTGAAGTAATTGGTCCTTTGTTTCAACCGGATCAAGCTAAACTGCTTCAAAGTTTTAGTGTAAATATTCAGAAATCTAGACCTTATATAATTTTAAAATGGGCACAAAGTTCTGACCATTTTTTAGGCTTAAGGGACCAGAGAACTATTATATCCAATAGTTATAGCGATCTAATAAATCACAAATGGAGGTCAGAAGTGGATGGAATTCTTATAGGGAGAAAAACAGCTGAAATTGACAAACCTAAATTGACTACTCGCAATTGGTATGGCAGAAATCCCAAAATATTTGTATTAAGTAATTCAAAAGCAAAGAATAACGAAACATTACCCCACGAAGCCAAATGGTTATCGTCTGGATTAGGATTAAATCAATTGCTTCAAAAAATATATTCAGAGGATCAAATTGGAATTTTGATGGTAGAAGGTGGCGAGAAAACTTTAAATCAGTTTATAAACATGGGGTTATGGGATGAGGCTAGAGTAATTTCTAATCATGTCTTAAAATTGAAGGATGGAATTCCAGCTCCAGCTCTTTCCGGCAAATTAGTTCAAAATTATACATTAGGTGAAAATGGTATATGTATTCTACTAAGAGAAGAGTTGTTAAAGAGTTAAAGTTAAATTAAATTAGCTCGTAATAGGCCATTATTACGATCAATAAGTAGAAATTGATGTTATTTTGTGGTTTAAAGCATATTGTAAGAATGAAATTTATTGGATATCGAATTGGATTACTTGGAAGTGGAATATTTTTATATTTTGCTTTCATGAGTTCCGTTTTGTATGCACAAAGCCCAATGATCAAGTGGATGAGTTGGGAACAGATGGTCAATGCTCAAAAAAAGGAAAAAAGAAAAGTAGTTGTTGACATTTATACAGATTGGTGTGGTTGGTGCAAAAGAATGGATGCTACTACATTTCAGGATCCTTTGGTTATTAATGCAATTAATAAAAAATTTTACGCGGTAAAATTTAATGCAGAAAAAAAAGAAGACATCAATTTCAATGATAAGGTTTACAAATTTATAGCTCAGGGGAATGGAGGATATCACGAGTTAGCTGCGATGATTGCCAATGGAAAGCTTTCCTACCCTACTTTTGTATTTATGGATGAAAATATCAATTCCATTCAAGCTTTACCTGGCTACAGAGATGCTCAGGTATTTGAAATGATTTCAAATTATTTTGGAGGAAATCATTATAAAACAACTCCTTTTCAAAAATTTCAAGAGAACTATCAAGTTACTCAAAAATAATAAATCCTTTTTAGCTCATAGTAGATTTGCTACTTCTGCTTTTTTTGACTTTTACGGTAGAGATAGACCATAGTGCCTCCGATTAAATAAGGAAGAGCCAATAAGTATAGAATACCTGCATTTAATCCTCTACCGGCCATTCCACCATTTTGCATATTTGATTCTGCGGACATTTTACACATTGGACACTGCGCAAATAGATCTGCATTCAGTATAAAAACAAGTATAAAAAGTAAAAAAACAATATTATTTTTTTTCATAGTGCTTTAAATGTAACAAGGTCTTAATAAAAGATAACAAATAGGTCCTGAAATACAAACAAAGAGCCATATGGGGAAGACCCATTTTGCCATGCTGCGATGTTGTTCAACTTTCATCAGGTAACCTCTAATATATGTTAGCATAACCAATGGCAAACAAATTGCAGCAAGGACAATATGACTTATAAGTAAAATAAAATAAAAAATACGAATATTTCCCTCTCCGCAAAATTTGGTCTCTGCAGTTGTGACATGATATATTACATACAATACTAAAAATATAAGGCTCAGAAACATTGCCACAGTCATGCTTTTTTTATGTTGTTCTATTTTCTTATTTCGAATATAAATATAAGCAATAATTAGGACAATTGCACAGATCGAATTAATAAAAGAATAAATCGCTGGAAGAATACTGAAATTGATCTCAGTTTCAATTCTTATTTGCCGCATAAATATGAGCACGAGAAAAACCAAAACACTTACTACATAAGCAGCAAGGTTAAGTCTTTTTTCTATTCCACTAGTTATTTTCAAAACTATTTTTTTAAACTTAAAAACACAGGATAATGTCTTACCAGTTGCTTTACATCAGAATCTTCAGAGAGTAGATAAGTGTTTCTAATTTGCAGATTTTCGTCTACAAGCATTACACAGGATTTATTTGCATAAGTATCAATAATATTAAAAGCGTCTTTTGAAAACGGAAATAAGTGTTCCTTTGCAAAATAACAAATCAACCATTTGGGATTATCAGAAGGTAATTTTAGTTGTTGAGAAACTATCGGAATTGATTCACCCATTTCTAAGCCGGTTAGGAATAAAATATTTGGTAGAAATTCATCCTTGCTTTGCTTGTAAATATTTAAAATTGTTGGAGTAAATTTAGACCTATCTTCAGTGCCAATAATTGCAATTAGCCATCTATTTCCTTTTAGTTGATCAGGTCTAATTACAACATCTTTTTCAGTTGGAGTTTCGAATTTTCCAATCTCACCTTTAGGCTGTAAAGCGGCCATTGCATTTTTTCGAAGCGTAGTACCTTTTTGTAAGTAATACCAAGCAAAGCCGGGCATTCCTATCAAGATTAATAATATTAGAAGAGTTCTATAATTAATTTTCATGAACAAATGCCATCATTGAATTAATGATGATTTTCAGAATGTTCCTCTTCAATTTTCATCTTTTCTGTTTCGTTTTGCAAAGTATCTGAGGACATACTTGCAGGATGACTTTCTTTATGTTCATCCCCGTGTTCATCATGAATTTTCCCTGTTTCAAAAGCTGCGATAGGTCTATCATTTTTTAATGCTCTCCATTCTCTCCAATTTTTACCTTCAGAGAAAAATGAAATCACTGCCCATAACAGCAAAGTAGTTGGCAATAAAACACTTTTTACTAATCCCGGTACCTCATATTTCATATGCATAAAATAATACACAATAAAATATGCTTTGTATAAGCTCATGCTTATCATAGCTATGTACATAATCCATCTAGGCAAATGATAATCATGAATGACATATCCTTTTCCTAAAAGGGCTATAAATACTTCGACTAAAGTTATTATTCCAAGTATTATCAATCCTTTTAAAACTAACTTCTTACTCTCTTCGTAACTTAAATGACTCATAAAAAATAAACTTCTTTAATTAAAGTAAATAAAAAACAAGAAACACAAATACCCAAACTAAATCTACAAAATGCCAGTAGAGACCAATTTTTTCAACCATTTCATATTTGTTATTTCTTTTCGCATAAATTCCACTTGCAACGTTCAAGGCAATAATTGTTAAGAAAACAACTCCGCTAAATACGTGAAATCCGTGGAAACCAGTGATGAAAAAGAAAAGAGCTCCGAAAGCTTTAGGACCCATTTGTTGGGTTTTTATAACTCCTGACTCCGTTTTATAATTAAGTGGATTAAAATGACCGTCATGATAATGTATGAGATAAGAAGAATGTGCTTTGAAGGCATCTCCAGCTTTAATATCATGTCCGTCGCCTTCCAAATAAGTTCCATTTTCAGTATGAGTACCAAAAGGATCTCTTGTTATAGACATTTTTTCCTCACCAATTAAAGTTGTCCACTCCCATGCCTGACATCCCAAAAATGCAGCTCCTCCCATTATGGTTAAAACCATCCAGAAAACCACCCCTTTCTTATTGTCTCTATGTCCTTCCTGAACGGCGCGAACCATAGTTACTGAACTTGCAATTAAAACGAAGGTCATTATCGTTACAAATATCAAAGGCTTATGGGTAATTCCTCCGGGTAATCCAGAGAAAACAAAATCCGGCACAGGCCAAGTTTGCATACTAAATCTTAACGTACCATATGCTATCAAAAATCCTGAAAAAGTAAAGGCATCTGATAGTAAAAAATACCACATCATTAATTTTCCATAACTCGCCTTAAATGGTTCACTACCACCACTCCAGGAAGCTTCTGAACTATGTGATTCTACGTGTGCTGCATGTTCTGATGACATATTCTAATTATTTCCTTATTGTAATATTAAAAAAACTAATAAATAAATCCAAAGCACTCCAATGAAATGCCAATATTGTCGAAGAAGATCGAATTTAAGTATTCTCATACTATTCAATTGAGTGGTTCCTGTAAAGGCAACCATTAAACTAAGGATCAATGCTACTACTCCTCCAAAAACGTGTATGCCATGTAAACCTGCAATGACATAAAGAAAAGAAACGGAGACATTTAGATCAATAAATAAACCTGAATGCATCATAGTCTTAAAAGCAAAAACTTGACTTGCCAAAAACCCAATTCCCAATAACAAACTAAGCAATAAATTTCTACTGAATGCTACTTCTTTGCCTTCCTTAAGTTTTTTAAATGAAATCTCAAGAAATACTGAGGTGAGTACAATTATTACAGTACTATAAAAAAATTGCATAGGCAATTTGAATTCGTACCAATTACCTACAGGTTTTCGTACTAAATAAGCACTTGTAATGCCTCCGAAAAGCATAAGAATGGAAGCCATGCCAATCCACAGTCCGAACTTTAGCGCCTGAGCTCGACTTGGAGCTAATTCCTTATTGAAAATTTGTACAACTGGCATACTAGTTTATATAGGAATTAAGAAGGAATAATAATAGAACTATTGGAAGATATATAATAGAATAAAACATCAGCTTTCTAGCAGATGATCTATCATTATTTTTGTACAACTTCAGACCATAATATGAAAACAACAGCATGCTAATTACAAGAAGCATAAATATTATGGGTTGAACTTTAAGAATACTGTTTAATGGAATTAGAAAACAAATTCCCAATGCCGAATAAATTGCTGAATATAAACCGAACATGGGATCAGGTTCACCGTCTATATTCTTAATCAACTTAAATCCTGCTTGAACATAATCTTTGTGGCCTAAAAAAGCTATAGCCCAAAAATGTGGAAATTGCCAAAGATATTGAATACTAAAAAAACAAAGTGCTTCAACAGTGATTGTTTGTTGGGCAGCAACGGCAGCTATTAAAGTTGGCAAGGCTCCTGGTATTGCACCTATAGGTACAGCAAGAATAGAGAATCTTTTTACAGGAGTATAGATAAAAGCGTATAAGACCAAGCTTAACATTCCTAGTGTTGCACAGAGTGGATTTATCATTAACAATAGTCCTACTCCAAATACTGTAAAAATACCCGCTAACAAAACAGCGGTAGATAAGCTCATTCTGCCACTTGCTACAGGTCTATTTCTAGTGCGCTCCATAAGTTTGTCAAAATCGCGCTCAAGACCTTGATTTAGAGCATTGGCGCCAAAAGTAATCAGCATTCCACCGATTCCTAAAAATAATAGAATTGAAAAATTAAACTTATCAGCAGCAAAAATTAAATAGGTCGCCAGGCTGCTAAATACAACCATCAGACTTAAGCGAAACTTAACCAATATCCCTACATCCTTAAGGAAGGAAGTAGTAGTTAAAGAAATTGATTTTGCCTGTTGCATTTATTTTATAATTCGAGCTAATTAATGATCACTTGGCTCTTCGCCATCTCTCAGTGGAACATGTTGTTGAGTAAATTCAATATCATTTTTACCGTAATCATAGGACCATCTTTGTACCGTAGGAATTTTACCCGGCCAATTACCATGACCTGCATCAATCGGTGTTGTCCATTCTAGTGAGTTTGATCCCCAAGGATTTGGAGAAGTAACTCTTTTACCTTTGTACATACTCCAGAAAAAATTAACTACAAAAACAATTTGTGCTAAAAAGCTTACAATTGCTGCAATGGTTATGAATTGATTCATTGTATCAAATCCACTGAAAGCATCAAAACTATCGAATCTGTAATAACGTCGTGGAACACCGGCCATGCCGATAAAATGCATAGGACCAAATACTGCATAAGCACCAATTAAAGTTAACCAGAAATGTATTTTGCCTAAAGTTTCATTCATAAACCGTCCAAACATTTTTGGAAACCAATTATATACTCCTGCAAACATTCCAAAAAAAGCGGCAACACCCATTACAATATGAAAATGCGCAACAACAAAATAGGTATCATGTTGCTGTATGTCAATTGCAGAATTACCTAAAAATATTCCTGTAAGACCTCCTGAAATAAACATTGAAACAAAGCCAATGCAAAACAACATGGGTGTATTCAAGCGTATGTTTCCACCATATAATGTACTTATCCAATTGAATACTTTAACAGCCGATGGAACAGCAATAATCAAAGTAAACACAACAAAAAAGTTTGAAATAAAAGGATTAACTCCGGACATAAACATATGATGTGCCCAAACAATAAATGATAAGAAGGCTATTGCTAAAATAGAATAAACCATTGCTCTATATCCAAAGATCGGTTTTCTGGCATGAACTGCAAGTACTTCAGAAACGATACCCATTGCTGGCAAAATGATTATATAAACTTCAGGATGTCCTAAAAACCAAAAGATATGTTGGTATAAAATAGGACTTCCTCCAATTCTATCTAATGCCATACCATTTATAAATATATCAGACAAATAGAAACTTGTTCCCATACTTCTGTCAAAAATTAAAAGTAGGAAACCTGAAAAAAGAACCGGGAAGGACAATAATGCAAGGATTGCGGTAACAAGAAATGCCCATATGGAAAGAGGCATTCTCCAAAGACTCATACCCTTTGTTCTCAAGTTTAAAACGGTAGTAATATAGTTCATTCCACCAAGTAAAACAGAAACAACAAATAAGGTTAAAGAAACCAACCAAAGAGTCATACCGGCTCCGGATCCTATCGAGGCCTGAGGCAATCCACTCAAAGGTGGATAAGCTGTCCAACCACCCGAAAATGGCCCAGTACTCAAGAACAAGGAATAGAACATGACAACACTTGAAAGAAAGAAGAACCAATAAGAAAGCATGTTCAAAAATGGTGAAGCCATGTCCCTTGCACCAAGCTGTAGAGGAATAAGTAAGTTACTAAACGTACCACTTAAACCAGCAGTTAATACAAAAAATACAATGATAGTTCCATGCATGGTGACCAAAGCATAATAAAATTCAGGCTCTAGTGTCCCTATACCTAAATCATTAATTGTAATCCAATGTCCTAAAATCGGCTTTAACCAAGCCATACTCGTATCAGGAAAACCCAATTGCAACCTGAATATTATGGACATTGCAGATCCAATTATCGCCCAGAAAATACCTGTAAATAAAAATTGTCTAGCGATGATCTTGTGATCCATGCTAAATATATATTTAAAAAGGAAATTTGTCTGGAACTTGTCTCCTTCATGGTGTTCATGAAAATGATCATCATATCCAAATTTTTCTATGAGTACATCTTCTTCTTTATGGTGATGATTTGTTGACATAGACCTATATTTTTTAAAATGAAAGTACTTTTATTTCTATTCTTCTGTTTTTAGCTCTTCCTTCTTCTGTAGCATTAGATTCAAGTGGTTGGGCTGATCCAAAACCGCCAGTATTAATTCGCGTTCCAGTTACTTGTTTTTCCGTTAAATAGCTTTTTACAGCTGCTGCTCTCTGTTGTGATAAAACTAAATTTGAATTTAAATCTCCTACATTATCTGTATGCCCGTCAATTTCAACTTTTAAATTCGGATAATTTTCAAAAGCTTCTTGCAATACTTTTAATGCGTATTCTGATTCTGATGATAATTTTGCAGAGCCGGTTTCAAAATAAATATTATTTAAATTTAATATTCTATCTGTAGCTTTTGTGTTGGTTGAATCTAAAGCTTTTATTAATGAATTTTTAAGATTCATTGCATCATTTTTCAGTTCAACACCTATTGTTTTTCCTTTAAATGGATCTTCGTCAGTATTTCTTATTGAAGTTAAATAATAAGATTTCTGAGCTGCCATCCATTTTTCGAATTCTTCAGGCGACACAACTCGAACCAACCTTCGCATACTATAATGGCCTTTTCCACACAATTCAGCGCATGCAAGTTCAAAATTAAAGGTCTTCCATTTTGGTGGACTATTTGGATCTTTTGGATCTGAAGGAACATTGTATTCCTTGTACTTTCTCAAATCCTGTCTAAACTCTTCCGTTGTTTTAGTTGGAGTAAAGACAAAGTAAGTAGGTATCCCCGGAACAGCGTCCATTTTAACTCTGAAGTGTGGCAAATAAAAATTATGCAATACGTCTCTTGCAATAATACTAACACGAACTTTTTTACCTTTTGGTAACACCAATTCATCAGAATTGAAATCATCTAGGTTTCTTTCATCATTCCAATCTTGTCCAAGATCATTTATTCCCGGTTTAATTAATCTAAAATCTTTAACCCCGATTTCCCTATCCTGTCCTGGATATCTCAGATTCCAAGCAAATTGCCAAGCAGTAGCTTCAATCGAAAGGTAATCTTCTCCTTTCGTAGTGTCAGCCATTATCTCGTTCCAGGCGATTAGACCTTTAACAACCAAGATAACCATTACAAATGCAGGAATTCCCGTCCACACTAATTCAAGTGTATCGTTATGAGGAATGAAAATTGCTTTTCTTCCAGGTTTGAATCTAAATTGATAGGCAAACCAGAATAATGCTATATGACATAAGACAAATACTATTATAGTAAAAAAAGCAGTGATATTAAACATGGAATCAATTGCTCCACCATGTTTAGATGCAGAAGTTAATGGTCCATAGCCAAGCATGTAATTTGAATAATAAAGACATCCCCAGGTGAAAGTACCAAAAAACAATACACAAAATGCAAGCAAACCAAATGAATTGGCATTGGCACTGCTTACTTCAGAAGCTTCTTCACCTTTTAGCTCGTCAGAAATTTCATAAATTTTAGCAATTTGTAGGAGTACCACAAAAAGAAGAATTACGGATAATATGATGATTAATGTTGTCATTTTTAAACCAAAATTTATTAATTAAACATGATGATGAAAACTTTCTTGTAAGAAAGGATCTCGTTTAGCAGTTAGAGGCGCTTTGGATAAAAAGTGTAGTGTCGTTGCAATAAATAAAGCTAGAAATCCAAGCATTAATCCAATTTCAGGAAGTCCAGGAATTGAATAACCAACAGCAAATTCGCTACTGTGTCCATGTTCTGCTAAATTAGCTTCAATATGATTACCTGTTTCTTGAACTGCAGAAGAAGCATGATTGCCTAATTCTATTGCAGTGTGCAATGCACCCGGTTTCACCATTTGAAAAAGATCTACCCAATGGCCAAAAAAGACTAATAATCCTGCAAAAATGAGTGTTCCGTATTTTCTCTTAGTATCATTGCGCATTAAGATTAGGAAAGGCAATACAAAATTCATAACTAGATTACCATAAAATAGTATTGGATACTCTCTAATTCTTGTTTGAAAATATACCGTTTCTTCGCCAACATTTCCATACCAAATCAACATATACTGATCAAACCATAGGTAAGTCCAGAATACTGTAAATGCAAACAAAAATTTTCCTAAATCATGAAAATGCTCGTTGTTGACTGCGTGATAATAACCTCTACTCTTCAGATAAATGAGCAACAAAATAGTTAGTGCAATCATACTTACAAAACAACTCGCGCTAGCATACCATGCAAACATTGTACTGTACCAATGTGGATCTACTGACATTAACCAAAGCCAAATTGCTGCTGCACTTGTAAAACCAGCAATTGGAAGGAACATAGCTGCATAGAATTTCATAGATTTATAATGCAACCATTTATCGTCACCATGATCGTCTTCTGCAATTGTAAGATCTCTCATTTTTTTTGCAAAAAAGTACCATAGACATATAAAACCAAGACCTCCAACGGTGTAAAATGTTTTATTTAGAAATCCAGATTTACCTTTAATTAATTCATCCGTTGCTGCTGTCTTAGGATCAGCCCAATGATATAGATTGTGCCAACCGAAATAAATTCCCAAAGCTATGAATCCCATTAATAATAATCCTATCAATAAGAACTGTGCCATTCCATCCCAAACTCTTCTAAAAACTACACTCCATCCTGCATAGGCAGTTACATTAATGCACAAAAAGAAAATAGCCATTAAAGCTATTAAAGTAAAGTATACACTATTATGCAAAATATTAGTCCAAAGTCTTGTATGACCAAGATCATCATTGACTCCGATAACTAATAAAGAGATCAATCCTATTATTCCTAAAACAGATAGTACGATTTTATCTTTAAGAGGTAATTGAATGTGTGCTGAATTCATCGATTTGATTTTTTCTCTTTAATTCTTATTTTTTCAAAATTGGTGCAACAACTGCAACTGTTGAAACTGAAGCTTTTTTTGCATCCACTATAGCCTGTGAATTACTAAATGTATTTTCATCAGGAGAATATTTTAAGTTTTTTGAAGCTGCCTGAAGTGATCTAATATAATGAATGACTTCCCATCTTTCATTATAAGATAATTTATTGCTATAACCATTCATTACATTTTTACCATACATTATTGCATGATAAAATCGTCCTTCTGAAGTTGCAATAAACTCATCTTTAAGAAAGTTAGCAGGTTGTGCCGGATATTTGCCACCATCATCTCTAACCAAATAACCTGAGCCGTCCCCTTTATCGCCGTGACAAATTCCGCAATAAATATTATAATTAATCTTGCCATTGTCAAGTGCACTTTTATTTAATGGTAGTGCGTTAGAAACTATTTCTTTTGTTGCTCTTAGTCTTTCTGCATCATTATTTTCATAATAATAATTCATATGTCCATTAGCAGAAAAAACCATCGCATTATTGCTCAATTCTCCCTGTGACAGGCTTTTATATTCAGCTACAGAATTTGAGTCTCCATTTACAAATCCTTCAACCCCTCTCGCAATTGTACCGTGTACAGGTTTTCTAGGAATAGCGTATTTTCTATAATCATCTATACCACCCCATTGGTGATAAGAATAATATTGTTGAGAATTGGCCTCATAAGCAACCGAATGTACCATATCTGGCATGTATTCATGACCCGGATCATTACCTCCTGCAGGCGAACAAGCCTGAATGAGTATTGCTATGAAAAGATAAGGATAGAAATTCATTTTCATTTTAGATCGTTTTGCTGTTTATTTCTTCTGCTCCTGAATGCTGAAAGAAACTTTTAGCTTCTGTTATATCTACAGAACTAGTTTCAAAAGCAAGACAAAATTTATCATCTGTAGTGCGCAAATCAACTTGTGGATTTTCAACTCCAGGCCATAAGCCACATATTGTATAGAAAGTAATAGTCATTCCCCATGCTGCAAACAATACAGTTAATTCAAAAGTAATTGGAATGAAGGCTGGCACTGACCAATGAGGTTTTCCACCAAAAATAATTGGCCAATCTTTTGTAAAAATCCATGTCATTCCTAAAAATGCAGTAAGCGTACCAATTGCACCATATATAAATCCCGCAATATGAAGCCTAGATTCACTTAAGCCCATAGCATTGTCTAAACCATGTATTGGAAATGGTGAATAGACATCAAAAATTTCCATATGTTCGTTCTTTGCTTGTCGAACGGCATTAAGAAGTTTTTCTTCATCATCATATAAACCATAAATCAAATCAATGTTATATTTTCTCATTCTAGAATTGATATTTAAAATTATTAATGATGTTCATTGTGACTAACCGGTGAACTTGAATGATGATCATTTTTATGAGTGGCATTTTCACCAATGTACTGATCACCACCAACTTTCAAAATGTGTTTAATTTCAGCTATAGCAACCACAGGTGCTACCCTTGTGAAAATCATATACAAAGTGAAAAATAATCCAATGGTTCCAATGAAAATTCCAATTTCTACCCATGTTGGACGATAATAACTCCAAGATGAAGGAAGATAATCTCTTGCCAAAGTTGTAGCAATAATTACAAATCGTTCAAACCACATTCCTATGTTTACGAAAATACTCATGAAGAAAGTAACAAAAATGCTCCTTCTGAATTTTTTCACCCAAAAGATTTGTGGAGAAATAACGTTGCAGGCCATCATTCCAAAATAAGACCACCAATACACTCCCATGGCTCTATTAAAGAATGCGAATTGTTCATAAACGTAGCCAGAATACCATGCAATGAATAACTCTGTTAAATAAGCCACACCGACTATTGTTCCAGTTACAAGTATAACCTTGTTCATTGATTCAATATGTTCCAGTGTAATATATTCTTCAAGTTTAAGTATTTTCCTTGTCATTACCATCAAAGTTTGTACCATGGCAAATCCAGAAAATATTGCTCCAGCAACAAAATAAGGTGGAAAAATTGTTGTATGCCAACCCGGAATAACTGATGTAGCAAAGTCAAAACTTACTATCGTATGAACAGATAATACAAGTGGAGTTGATAATCCTGCCAAAACTAGGGAAAGCGATTCCCATCTTTGCCAATGTTTAGCAGATCCAGTCCATCCAAAAGATAATCTATTGTATATTTTTTTTCTTAAACCTGTTGCACGGTTTCTTATACTTGCGAAGTCAGGAACTAATCCTGTATACCAAAATAATAATGAAACTGAGAAATATGTAGATATTGCAAAAACGTCCCATAATAAGGGGGAATTAAAGTTTGGCCAAAGAGATCCTCTGGTATTTGGATAAGGTAAAAAATAAAAAACAACCCAAATTCTTCCTACGTGTATCATAGGAAACATTGCTGCACATATTACCGCAAAAATGGTCATCGCCTCAGCTGCTCTGTTAACACCAGTACGCCACCTCTGTCTAAACAAAAGTAGAATAGCAGATATCAATGTTCCGGCATGGCCAATACCAATCCACCACACAAAATTGGTTATATCATAGGCCCAACCAATGGTTCTATTCGCACCCCAACTTCCTATCCCCATCCAAATTGTCCAACAGATGCAAAATAAGCCAAACGCCAATACAGATACTGCTATTATAAAAGCAACAATCCATGCTCGCGTTGGAGTTTTTTCTGTTGGTGAACATAAATCCTCAGTAATCTGATGATATGTTTTATGACCTTGGATTAATGGTCTTCTAACCGGGGCTACTACTCCTCCTGACATTTGTTTCTAATTTTGATTAAGATTAAGCTTCAATGGATTCATCTCTATTATTAACCTTCATGGTGTAATTCACAACTGACTTCACACCAATTTCTTCTAACACGATATAATTCAAAGGATTCTTTAATTTCTTGGATAGATTACTTTCCTTATTATTCATATCCCCAAAAGTTATTGCACCTGTTGGACATGCTGTTTGACAAGCAGACTTAATTTCGTTTGGACGAAGCGTTCTACTTTCTTTTTTAGCATTTAACTTACCTTCTTGAATTCTTTGAATACAAAATGAGCACTTTTCAATAACTCCTCTTGAACGCACTGTTACATCAGGATTCAAAACCATTCTTACCAAATTTTCAGCATAATATGGTTTGTCCTTTTCACCTGCCATCATTCTTGAGTTCCCAGGAAATAAATCGGACTCTGTATAATCATACCAATTAAATCTTCTTACTTTATAAGGACAATTGTTTGCACAATATCTAGTTCCTACGCAACGGTTATAAACCATTTGGTTTAATCCATCAGAAGAGTGATTGGTTGCATTTACAGGGCAAACATTTTCACAAGGTGCATTATTACAATGCTGACACATCATTGGTTGATAAACAACGTTGGGATTTTCAACATCTCCATAATAATACCGGTCAATTCTCAACCAAGTCATTTCATGGTGTCGAGAAACTTCCCTCTTTCCTACAACTGGCACATTGTTTTCGGAGACACAGGCTACTGCACAAGCGCTACAACCAATACAAGAATTCATATCAATATGCATTCCCCAATGATGTCCGGAATTATAATTATAATCGTAACCAGGATAAAGTGAATTAGAATTTAATTTTTGTGCTTCTTTTCGTTCTTCTTTCAAAGATTCAACATGTTCTTTAAGTTCAGATAAATTGCTGTGTCTTAGAATAGTTCTATCTGTTAAAGATCCCTGGTAACCTTTGGTTAATGGTTTGAAGGCATCATCAATCAAAGCTGCTTCATCAGCATTAATTTTCTTGCCGCTTGATTTTTCAATTGCCGTTACACCAAGTGTATGGTGATGTTGCACACAAGCGAAAGCTTTTTCAATTCCTTCGTTTAGATTTTTTAATTCTGCACCATCTATATAATATTGGGTATATCCATTCGCATCTGCTTTAAGATATGGAAAAACATTAGTACCTACATTTGTTCCACAAACGCCAGCGCTTGTTCTACCATAACCTAGAGGTATGGATAGTGTTCCTGACATTAATCCAAATTGTTTAACAGCACCAAATTTTTGTGCATTTCCGTTTACTGTTAACTGAGCAAGAGTACCGTCTTCATTAATATTTTCAAAACTTACAAATCTTCTGTCTCCATCAAATGAAATTGGAATGCTCACATAATTACCCCAGGAACATCTTGTTACTGGATCTGGGATCTCTTGCAACCAAGGATTATTTGCATACTGTCCTGCTCCAATTCCAACATTTTCAGTAAACATGATTTCGAGTCCTGTAGAATTTGATGATTTAAGCTTAGATGCAGCTTCAGCACAATTGCCATTGAATGCAATATTCGAATTAGTATTATTACTAGTTTCTAAAATTCCATCGTGCAATGATTTATCCCAGAAAGCTTGAAAATTAGTATTTGCTGATCCAAATTTTTCTTTCCAACTCGACTTTAAAAATTCATAATATGGTTGTTCCGCTGTAGCATTAAGCATTGCTGATTTTGACCAAACCAAAAAGCTATGTTCTGCTTGTCTTGTTTCAAAAATTGGATTGATTGTAGGTTGTATCAAAGAGTACAAACCTGTCTTTGGTTCTGCATCTCCCCAGGATTCGAGATTGTGATGATCAGGAGCGCTGTGAGTACAATTTGAGCTTGTTTCATCTAAAATTGTATTTAAACTAATGCGCAGTTTTACCTTAGACATTGCATCTTGAAATTGCATCGCATTGCAAAGATCATAACATGGATTAGCATTCCAAATAATCAAGGCATCAACCTGTGATGAATTCATTTCATTGATTAAAGCATTCACTTCAATCTCATTTCCTTGACGCTGATTTGAAAGTCTATTTAAAGAAACTGTACTGCCAATATTTCCAAGCATTTGATTAATACCAAATACTAAGGTTTGTTGTTCCAGGCTATTGTTTCCACAGATGACCAAAGATTTTCCTTTTGTATTTAATAAAGCTTCTGCAACTTTAGATAAAGCAGCTTTTGCTTTCTCATTAATTTCCATATTTGACAAACTTGGTGCTCCTAGTTTAGAGGCAACTAAGTTGTATAAAGCAACAATTGCATTCCCTTGTTCTGAAGGTTTTACAAGTATACGATGGTCTGCATTAGATCCTGTTAAGGACATTTGTGATTCAAATTGAAAATGTCGAGACATTTTAGGATGTTCTGCATCTACAACTCTACCTTTAACGTATTGACTTGCATATTCAATTGGTGAAACCCAAGTACCAAGAAAATCTGCATTAAAACTAACTATTGTTTCTGCCAGTTCGAACTTATAATCAGGAATTCCCCTTACACCAAAACAGTTCTGTGTTGCCTGTAGCAATGCTGCACTTGATACAGCATCATACATTATATGTTTAGTATTTGGAAATTTTATTGTGAATTCTTTGAGAGCCTTTTTTGAAGTAGGACTCATAATTGTGGATGAAACTATTCTTATTTTTGAGTTTGCATTTAATCCATTTGCAATTTCATTATCAAGATCTGACCAAGAGATTTTGTCTGATTTATCTGTAGATAATTTTGAAGCATTTTTAAGTCTACTTATGTCATATAAAGACAAGACCGATGCTTGTGCTCTTGCTGATGTTCCGCCTCTTGTAATTGATGAAAGGGCATTTCCTTCAATTTTTATAGGTCGACCTTCTCTTGTTTTTACAATAATCGGGCAATAATCTCCTCCGTTTATAAAGCTTGAAGCATAATAATTTGCGATTCCAGGAACTATCTCATCAGTAGCTAAAGTGTACGGGATTGCTTTTTTAATTGGGGTTTCGCAAGAGGCCAAAGTTGCCGCACTTATTCCAAAACCAAGAAGCTTAAGAAAGTCTCTTCTATTTGTATTTATTTCAATACTTAAATCATCTTCAAGTAAAGAGCTAATGGATTCTGTAGATCTCTCAGAATTCATTTCCTTAAGCAAAGTTTCATCATTGCTTAAATCTCTATCACTAATCCAACTTTTTTGATCGTATTTCTTCATTTTTCTAACATTAAAATCAATAATGACATTTTTGACATTCAAGCCCTCCTATATCTGCTACTTTGACACTTGACCTTTCACCTTTTTTAAGTTCTTCATGATAGGTTTTATAGCTTTCATAGTAAGCATTTTCTTTAAATTTCACATCTGTTTCTCTATGACAATTTATACACCAACCCATTGATAATGGAGCGTATTGCCTCACAACTTTCATGTCTTCAATGTTGCCATGACATTTTTGACAAGCTACCTTGCCAATAGTTACGTGTTGAGAATGGTTAAAATAAACATGATCCGGAAGATTGTGAATTCTAATCCATTCAATTGAACCTTGAATTTTAGGTTTATTTGGTCCAGTCATACTATTAACTATATCTGACCATTCAAGATTTATTTCTGCTTGGGCATCTTCGTTAATTTCAGTAACTTTATTTATTTCTTTGTAATTATCTTGAATCCACTTTTTATAAATGGTGTCAATTACATTCTGTTCCAAGTTTTCATAATTATCTATATAAGTACCTGTATTTGGATTAAACCCTATTGAAGTGAATATTTTAGTCAACTCAGCCGTTCCATATTGACTGCCTTTTTTAATTGCAGTATGACAATTCATACAGGTAGAAGCCCCTGGAATTACACTTTGCTTTGATCTTCTTGCTCCATCATGACAGTAATTACAATCAATTTTATGCAATCCAGCGTGAAGGGCATGGCTAAACTTTATCGGTTGTTCAGGAGAATAATTCTGTTGCCTACCTAAGGAAATTGCATTATTTACGGTAGTATATCCTCCGAAAAGTATTAAGCCAAAAAGAACAAGAGAAATGACCCCTTTGCTTGTCAACTTTTCCCAGATAGAGTCTCTTTTTGCATCAGGTTCTCCATGAGATAACTTTCTTGTATAACTTAGGTCTGACATTACATTCCACAAGAACATAGCAAGTGAAAGTAAAATAGCAAAAGCCACATAAATCCAAATAGTAGAAATTCCTGAAGATCCGGTAGTTTCGTTTGCCGATACTACCGCATTGTCAATTTTTGGGCCATAAGTTCCTTTAAATACACCGTCTACGTAAAGAAAAATGCTTTCAATTTCATCTTCAGAGAGGTTTGGAAAAGAAGTCATTACCGTAGGCTTAAATTGACCCCATAACTCAGTTGCTCTAGGATGTCCTGCCGCAACGAGTCCTTGTGAGTTTCTAACCCATTTATAAAGGTCAGATTTAGGAAATGAAGACCATCTTTCAACGCTACCACCTAATGCTGGTCCGGTGAGTTTGTCCTTCATGTTTTTGTTATGGCAACTGGCACAATTATTCTTGAACGAAGTTTTACCTTGCTCAATATCAGGTGCAGCCGCAAGCAGACAGGTTGATAAGATTGTTAAAAATCCTATCTTAAACAAGCGATTCCCGTACATAAATGGTTGATATAAAGTGAGATACAAATTTAGATTCGGTTTATTTGAAAATGGTTTTATAGCTTAGCGCAAAAATATACTTAATCTTGAATACCTTCTCATTTCCTGACAGTATTTATTTAAAATATTTACTATCAAATTAAAATTGTTTCCTTATTTCTTATAATCTAACGTTAAATTAATCTTAAGGTTTAAACAGCAATTGGTGCTTTTATAGCTGGATATGATTGGTAGTCAAGGAGTTTAAAGTCCTTATATTCAAATTCATCAATGTTTTTAATTGTTGGATTAATCCATAGTTTTGGCAAAGCCATTGGAGTTCTCTTCAATTGTTCTTCCGCCTGTTCCAAATGATTTAAATAAAGGTGAACATCCCCAAATGTGTGTATAAAATCACCTGCTTCTAATCCACAAACCTGAGCAATCATTTTAGTTAAGAAGGCATAAGAAGCAATATTAAAAGGCACACCTAAAAAAACATCCGCACTTCGTTGATAAAGTTGACAAGAAAGTCTCCCATTTTGAACATAAAACTGAAAGAGGCAATGACAGGGATTCAAAGCCATTTCTGAAAGTTCGGCTACATTCCAGGAAGAAACAATTATTCTCCTTGAATCAGGATTTGTCTTAATTGTATCTATGGCATTTTTAATTTGGTCTATCTGTTCTCCGTTATTACTCGGCCAACTTCTCCATTGCTTTCCATAGACCGGACCTAAATCCCCATTTTCATCTGCCCATTCATTCCAGATACTTACTCCATTCTCTTTGAGATAGCTCACATTGGTGTCTCCTTTTAAAAACCAAAGCAATTCATAAATGATCGATTTTAAATGAATTTTTTTGGTAGTTAATATAGGAAAATTCTCCGTTAAGGAAATACGCATTTGATAGCCAAAAATGCTTTTTGTACCAATTCCAGTTCTGTCAGTCTTGATTTCACCTTGTTCAAAAACCTTTTTTAATAAATCAATGTATGCCTGCATAGTAGAACTTGGCGCAAACTTAATACATATTTTAATTAATTTAATATAATAAAAAATATTTTTTATTCTTAATAATGCCTAGATTTCAATACTTTTACAAATTACTTAAGTAATTTTGTTTAATAAATCATTCGAATATGAAAATTTGGATTTCACTATTCTTTCTTGTATTTACAAATATTTTGGTCATTAATGCGCAAACCATAAGCGATGCAATTAGACAAAATAATAAACAGTTAAAAAACTATACAGATAGTTTAGATTATTTTGATAAATTATTCAATGCTAAAAAAATAGATTTAATTCATTATCAGTTATCCATTGGCCGTCTTTCATCGGAGTTAAGTTTGTTAGCGGGAAACAACTTTGAAATAACTTATCCTGTTGTCGATTCTGTTACATATGCAAATTATCAACAAGAAACGCCCACAAAAGACCTTACAGAATTTGAAGAGGAAAAGATAGAAATGGATATGCCTTCAGACCAAAAGGGTTCAACAAAAGCGCCAAAAATTAAAATGCCAATGTCAGCAAGAGCTCTAGGGATGATAAATCCCACTACCAATAAAAGAACTAAATTAGGAATTAATGTTGGCATTGGATTTACTAGCTTGCTTAAAGAAGTTAATGATTACAATTATCCAAAAATTCAAATTGGTGATAATTTTTATATACAACATGTTACATTGGTCATTAAGACAAGACTTGGAGGTGATCAAAGTAAAATGAAATTAAGATATGGTATTGGATTAGATTATGTCAGTCTTAAACAGAAAGAAGATTTCAAGAATTTACAAGTACTTAATGACAAACCTATATTTGTTTCATCAACTTCAAAGGATATTCAAGAAGTTAAATTAAAAACAAAATTCTTAAAAATACCACTTGGTTTAGATTATAAAATTTCTAAAAAATTTAATTTACGTGCCGGTTGTTTTTATAACATTTTGTTGAGCAGCAAGGAAATTTCAGAATTTGAATACTCTGAAGATGAAGAAGCTAGCGTTAAGATTGAAAAAGATTTTGGACTAAATAAAAATGTATTCGGGCTTGAATATGCAATAGGATACAAGCATTTTGAATTATACTTTGAGCATTCTTTAAACAGTTTGCTAAATAATAAGGCAGATGCAGATCTAACTTACTTTAAGTTTGGATTAAACTTAAAATAAATCTTGTTAGGAATAATTTATTATCGCAATTATTCTTCTTCCTCACTGATTAAAAAAATTGGATCTAGCATTGGCAATCCAATCCATTCACTTTCTTCTTCAGTGACGGCAAGCATCCGCATAAACCCACCTGAAGATTTGGCAACTTGATCAGCAAATTCAATATAACCTTCATACAATCTGGCCGCAATAGCAGTTTTAAGTTTTGGAAAAATGAGGTTAAGTCTTGAAAGTCTTTCGCTAATAATCTTATTTCTTTCAATAAGATCTGAAGGTAGAGAATTTATTTCTGATTTCATTTTCTCACTGAAAACAGGATCTAAATCCTGATAAATTGGTTTAAGATCAACATCATGAGCAAAACTTCTTATATGGACTATTTTTTTAGCCCATTCTTGCTCTTTTTCATCAAAATCGCCATCAGCACCACCAATTAAAATAGCAATTAATGGTACAGCATCAATTAATTCTTGATACTCTGAATTATTTAGTGAAAGAAAGGCATTAGGCATATCAATTCGATTTTTAAGTTATTAAGTTCAAAAATACATTTTTACTACTAAACTGGGTACAAATTTATTAAATTTTATTGTTCAAATCAAATAAAAAAGAAGGAATAAAAATTGCTAAAAAATTACGATTAAGAATTCTTTTGTATGAATGAAAAAACTTATATGAAATGTTATCTTTGTGGAAAATCAATCTGTGTCAAACCAAAATCTTCTTTTTGAAGTAAAGTCACTTACTCCATTAATGGAGCAATACTATGAAATGAAAGCTGTGCATCCCGATGCCATTTTACTTTATAGAGTTGGTGATTTTTATGAGACTTTTGGTGAAGACGCAATTAAAGCTTCTGCAGTTCTTGGAATTACACTTACAAGTAGAAATAATGGTGGTAATGATATAGAATTAGCTGGCTTTCCATATCACTCAATAGATGCTTATCTGCCTAAGTTAGTTAGAGCAGGTTATCGGGTTGCAATTTGTGAGCAACTTGAAAAGCCAAGCAAGGGTAAAAAAATTGTTAAACGAGGTATTACAGATGTAATAACGCCAGGAGTAACGATTGACACCAATCTTTTAAACAATAAAAAAAATAATTTTCTCGCCTCCATTTCAAGTAATGATAACATCAAAATAGGATTAGCATTAGCAGATATCTCAACAGGTGAGTTTTATGTAGCAGAAGGTGATTCTGATTATATTAATAAAATTCTTCAAAGCTTTAATCCATCAGAAATATTGCTACCGCGTTCCAAAAAAAATAGGACGGATGATTTTTTTACTGAAAAATATTATACTTACTTTTTGGAAGATTGGATATTCACTGAGTCTTTCACCACAAAAAAATTACTTAATCATTTCGATGTCATAAATCTAAAGGGTTTTGGCATTGAAGATTTAGAACACGCAAAGATCGCTGCCGGATCCATATTATACTATATTGAAAGCACTGGAAATAATAATCCAAAGCACTTATCAAATATTTCTCGTCTTTCAAATGAGGATTATTTGTGGATGGATAAGTTTACAATAAGAAATTTAGAATTATTAGAACCAATGAATTCTGCCGGAAAATCATTGTTTGATATTCTAGATAAGACATATACACCAATGGGTACTCGCCTACTAAGAAAATGGGTGATAATGCCACTTGTTGAGATAGATTTAATACATCTGCGACAAGAGGCCATTCTGTGTTTAATCAGTCAATCTGAATTATCTGAAAACCTTGAACAACAACTCAAGTCCTTTGGTGATCTTGAAAGACTTGTAGCTAAATTATCCCTTCAAAGAATTAGTCCTCGAGAATTGAAGCAGCTTGAACGATGTTTATCCAAGATTGAAAAAATAAAAAAGTTTATTTTTGGATCAGATGCTAAATTATTCATCGAAAGTTCAAAGTCATTAAATCCCTGTAATGAATTGGCAAATAAAATTAATGTACAAATTGAAGAAGATGCTCCAGGTTCAATTCAAAAAGGTGGAATTTATAAATCTGGATTTAATACTGAACTTGATGAACTAAAATACATCCTTACACACAGCAAAGATCTAATACTTGAAATCCAGAAAAATGAAGCCATAAAAACTGGAATTACAAACTTAAAAATTGGTTTTAATTCAGTATTTGGTTATTATTTAGAAGTAACCAATAAGTATAAACACCACAATCTTATTCCAGAAACCTGGATCAGAAAACAAACGATGTCTACTGGTGAGCGTTACATCACAGAAGAACTTAAAAATTTAGAATCTAAGATTCTCAACGCAGAGGGTAAATTATTAGAACTTGAGGAAGCCCTATTTAACAAACTTATTCTGGAACTTCAGGAATTCATTGAACCTCTCAAAATGAATGCTTTATTGATTGCACAAATTGATTGTTTGTTAAGTCTTTCAACTGTAGCTAAAATGAATAATTATTGCCAGCCTGATATCAATGATTCTTATTCAATTTCAATCAAAAACGGAAGACATCCAGTAATCGAAAATCAATTGCCAACAGGTAATCCATTCATTCCAAACGATTTATTTCTAGACAGCAATGAACAGCAAATAATTATGATTACAGGTCCAAATATGAGTGGCAAATCAGCCATTCTTAGACAGACTGCAATTATTTGCATATTGGCACAGATAGGCTCATTTGTACCGGCAGAGTCCGCAAGTTTAGGCATTACAGATAAAGTTTTTACAAGAGTAGGTGCCAGCGACAACATTTCTTCAGGGGAATCAACCTTTATGATTGAAATGAATGAGACTGCTTCTATATTAAATAACTTATCAAAAAGATCCTTGATTCTTTTAGATGAAATTGGTCGCGGCACAAGTACCTATGATGGCATTTCAATTGCCTGGTCCATTGTGGAATATCTTCATAATTCTAAACTCAAACCAAAAACTCTTTTTGCTACACATTATCATGAATTAAACGAATTGTCCTCCTATCTTCCAAGAATAAAAAATTTTCATGTTGCAACAAAAGAATTAGAAAAGACTGTAATTTTTCTAAGAAAATTAATTCCAGGAGGGAGTGAACATTCTTTTGGTATTCATGTGGCAAAAATGGCTGGAATGCCTCAATCAATAATTGTAAATGCAGAAAATAAATTAAGTTATCTGGAATCTCAACGCAATGAAACAAATTTTAAATTACAGGCTACTTCTTCAGAAAGTTTAAATCCTTCTGTTCAATCTGAAGTTGAAGCTGAGATATTAAGAATTGACACTCAGACATTGAGTCCTATTGAAGCTCTACTGAAGATCCATGATTTACAAAACAGGTTGCGACAGAATAATTGAAATAAATAATACCAATTAATAGCATTCAGCCTATAATTTATTAAATGAATTGTGAATAAGTTATAATTATCTTTAATAAAAGAACTAAAAAGCAAATTTCATGTTGTTTTCTATCAAAATATCACGAATATTATGACTATTCAAAAGTCCCTTTTTTATGCCCTTTCATCAATCGTTTTGATCATGGCATGTTCTGGAAAACCAAAGAACCAGAATCCAAATGAAGAATTAATAACTTTAAGAGAAGATGCTAAAAAAATAAACGATAGGATAAAAGAACTTGAAAATCTTATAAGCCTTACTGATACAACAATGGTTAGCAAATCAAGAAAGGCAAAAAAAGTTGTTTTGGACACTTTAAAGCCTCAGCTTTTTATGCATTACATTGAAGCACAAGGCTTTGTAGATGCTGATTTAAATGTCCTTGCAGCGCCGCAAATGCCCGGAGTAATTAAATCCATTTTAGTAAAAGAAGGTGATCGTGTTACAACCGGTCAAATATTGGCCAAATTAGACGCTTCGACAGTACTTCAAGGAATAGAAGAAGTAAAAACAGGCTTGTCGATGGCCAATACGATGTATGACAAACAAAAATCGCTTTGGGAGCAAAATATCGGAAGTGAAGCTCAATACCTTCAAGCTAAAAATCAGAAAGAACAATTAGAGAAAAAAATTCTCACCTTGAATGCACAATATGCATTGTCAAATATAAAATCACCAATTAATGGCTCCGTAGATGAAATAAAAATTAAAATTGGCGAGATGGCTTCACCGGGAATGAATGGAGTTCGAGTTGTAAACAATTCTAAATTAAAGGTTAAAGCGAAATTAAGTGATATGTTTTCAAACAAGGTGAAAAAAGGAGATAAAGTTCTGATATATTTCCCTGATCTGGATAAAGAAATTAATTCGACCATCAGTTTTACTTCCCAGTCAGTAAATCTTAACAGCAGAACAATAATGGTGGAATCTAACTTAGCATACAATAAAGATTACAAAGCAAATCAAACTGCAAAAGTTAAAATAAATGACTCGAACATAAAAAATGCACTTGTTGTAAATTCAAATCTCATTCAAAAAAGCGTCGATGGTGATGATTACTTGCTTGTTGCCATTGAAAAAAATGGCCAATTATATGCTAGAAAAAAAATCATAACTGTTGGCATAAACTATAGTGGCTTTACTGTTATCGAGAAAGGTGTATCAATAGGAGAAGCTATAATTTCAACAGGTTATAATGAATTGGTTGATGGACAAATGATTCAACTTTAGTCAATCTATCTAACCCAGCATCTAGAAAAATCATGAGCCAAGAAAAAACAAAAAATTTGGGTTTTACCAATTGGTGTATTAAAAACTCAACGGCAATTTACATATTCACAATTATTATCGTAGTTGCAGGATATATCGCTTATCAGAAAACACCTAAAGAACTCTTTCCTGATATTGTAATTCCAACAGTTTCTGTTTCTACAATTTATCCTGGAGCCACACCTCAAGATATTGAAAATTTAATATCTAAGCAGATCGAAAAACAATTAAAGTCTATTAATGGGATCAAAAAAGTAACTAGTAATTCTGTTTCAGATTTTTCATTAGTCATGGCTGAATTCAATGCCAACATGGATCCTAAAATTTGTAAACAGCGTGTTTCAGATGCTGTAGACAAAGCGAAGAAGGATTTGCCAACTGACTTGAAAACAGACCCGCAGGTTCAGGAGTTCGACTTTAGTGAGATGCCGATAATGAACATCAATATTGCAGGTGATTTTCCGTTAGACAGGATTAAAAATTATGCTGAACAATTACAAGACAAGATAGAAACGCTCAAAGAAATTACACGTGTTGATATAGTTGGTGGAGTAGATCGTGAAATCCAAATCAATGTTGATCTAGCTAGAATGAATTTACTCGGCCTTACCTTTAATGATATTGAAGGAGCTATCCAAAGACAAAATATGAATATTTCAGGAGGAGAAATAAACATTCAAAATCTTCGAAGAAATATTCGTGTAACCGGAGAATTTAATAAACCAGAGCAAATTGGAAATATAGTTGTAAGATCTTTTCAAGGAAATCAAGTTTTTATAAAAGATATTGCTGAAGTCAATGATGCTTTTAAAGAAAAACAAGATTTTGCAAGATTAGACAACAAATCGGTTATTACTTTAAACGTGATTAAACGCAGTGGTCAAAATCTAATTGAAGCAACAGATAAAATATATAAAATAATAAATGATTTTAAGGAAAATAAATTTCCAGAAGGTGTAACGATCAAGTCTACCGGGGATACTTCAGAAAACACAAGAGTTCAATTAAATGATTTATTCAATACAGTAATTCTAGGATTTATTTTTGTTGTATTTGTACTTATGTTTTTCATGGGATTTACGAATGCATTCTTCGTTGGATTAGCGGTTCCTTTATCTTGTTTTCTAGCATTTCTTATTTTACCAGTATTGGGACTTACTATGAATGTCATAGTTTTATTTTCTTTTTTACTCGCACTTGGAATTATTGTTGATGATGCCATCGTAGTTATTGAAAATACCCATAGAATATATAGCAGCAATCCGAATATCACAATATTGGAAGCTGCAAAAAATGCTGCCGGTGAAGTTTTTCTTCCGGTATTAACCGGTACACTAACAACACTAATGCCTTTTGTACCCTTGCTTTTTTGGCCAGGTATAATTGGTAAATTCATGTCAAACTTACCTGTTACACTCATTATAACTTTAGGTGCTTCATTGTTTGTTGCGTTTGTCATGAATCCGGTATTTGCGGTTACTTTTATGAAACGCGAAAGTGATTACAAAGGGAAATCTAGCTTAAAAGATTATAAAATTGCATTTGGACTGTTCTTTATCCTAGCTGTTCTTGGGTATTCGTCAATGGGTGTTGGACTTGGTAATTTTGGGCTTATTGCAATCGCTTTGATTCTTGCTTACCATTTTCTAATTGAAAATGCAATTAATTACTTTCAGAAAAAAATGTGGCCTGCATTTGTCAATACATATCGAAGAATCTTGCGCTATTTGCTTAAAGGTTGGAGACCAAGCCTAGTTATTGTTGTCGCGTTTATCTTTTTATTTGCTTCATGGGCTTTTTATCTAGGAACTCATCCAAAGATTGAGACCTTTCCAAATGGTGAACCTAACTTTGCTTTTGTGTACTGCAAAATGCCAATGGGTACAGATGCTTCACTTACGGATTCTGTAACCCGTGTAATTGAGTCAAGAGTATATAAAGTAATAGGAACTAACAATCCGATTGTGACTTCGGTTATTTCAAATATTGGTCTAGGAGCAGGTACTCAGGAAAATCCTGATAGAGTTCCAACTCCACATAAGAGCAAGGTAACAGTTGCATTTAAAAAATATGCTGATCGAAATGGTATTTCAACCGGAAAAATACTAGAAGAACTAAAAGATGAATTTAAAGATGGTATTGCCGCCGCAGAATTAAAAGTTGAAAAGGAAAGCAATGGTCCTCCGGTAGGTAAAGCGATTAATATGGAAATTAGTGGCGATGACTTTACTGTACTTGACCAGTTGGTAAAAAAGATTGAAACCACTTTAAATAATTCAAGTATTAAAGGAATTGATGGATTAAGTTCAGATTTTCAAATTAGTAAACCTGAAATTATTATTGATTTAGATGAAGAAAAAGCTCAAAGAGAAGGTGTAACACTAGCACAAATTGCGGCTGAAATTAGAACAGCTTTATTTGGAAAAGAAGTTTCAAAATTTAGAGATTCAAATGATGACTACCCTATTCAACTTAGATTAAAAGAAGTTGATCGAAGTGAGATAGAAAGAATTCTTAGCTTGAATATTGCCTATATGGACATGGCTTCTCAGCAATTTAAGCAAATTCCAATGTCTTCATTTGCTAAAATAAGATATGGAAATTCAATAAGTAGTATCAACCGAAAAAATCAAAAGAGATTGATAACTCTTTCATCGGATGTTACTCCAGGATTTAGTCCCAATGGCGTAGTTGATGAAATTAAAGCTGAAATTTCAAAAGTTGAAATTCCAGAGGGCTATGAAGTTTCCTTTACCGGTGAGCTAGAGCAGCAAGAAGAAACTGCTAATTTTCTTGGTGTCGCATTTGGAACTGCATTAGCATTGATGCTTTTAATTATGGTCACACAATTTAATTCTATAGTAAAACCGTTAATAATTTTTAGTACAGTTCTTTTTTCACTGATGGGTATTGCTTTAGGATTTGGATTTTTTAGTATGACATTTAGTGTTGTTATGACTGGTGTTGGAATATTTTCTCTCGCCGGAATTGTTGTCAGAAATGGAATTCTGTTGATTGAATTTATCGATGAGCTGCGCATGCGCGGTCTTAACGTAATCGATGCGGTAATTGAAGGCGGGGCTACCCGTATTACTCCGGTAATTTTAACAGCAATTTCAGCAATTCTAGGACTCATACCATTGGCAATTGGATTGAATATGGATTTTTCCAGTTTACTTACACATTTCAACCCTAAGTTTTACCTTGGTGGTGATAATGTAGTTTTCTGGGGACCGTTGGCCTGGACCATTATTTTTGGATTAATTGTTTCTACGTTTCTTACTTTATTAGTAGTTCCATCAATGTATGTTTTTGGTTACAAGACAAGAGCTTGGGTTTCTCAATTGTTTAGTGGTAAAAAGTAATGCACATGTTTAAGAAAAAAAACAGCAGACTGTTTCTTTTCTTTATTTGCATATTAGGCCTATCTATAGCTTATACCTTTCTGAACAAGAAGGATTTTAAATTGCATGAAACTGTAGTTTTCAAAACAACTAGTCAGGATTCTAAAAACATTAATCCAAAAGAACAGCAGGATAGACTTCTTTCAAAAATTCCTTATAAAGTTACTGAGACCTATGAATTCATAAGACAATATAAATCAGCTCCAAATGGATTTGATGGTGGAAGAATATTTCAAAATAGAGAAAATCTTCTTCCAAAAATTGACCTTAATGGCAATAAAATCCAATATCAGGAATGGGATATAAATCCTAAGAAGCCAGGAATTTCGCGAGGTGCAGAACGGATAATAACAGGATCTGATTCATCTGCTTATTACACTTTGGACCATTATCGCAGTTTTATTAAATTCAAACCTTAATCATGAAAGCATACACCATTCAATTCTATTCAACTGACTTTATTCCTAAAAAAGATACAGAAGATATATTCCATGCAATAGTTGATGGGCGAAACTGTTCCAATATATTAAAATTTCATGAAGAAATTAGTCGAATACTACAATTTCCTTCCTACTATGGAGCTAATCTGGATGCATTTTTTGATTGTTTACTTGATTTGGAATGGATTCCAAATCCTAAAATTATTATTCAGTTTAAAAATTTCGAATCTATAGTTTCTGAAGAGTTAGATACAAATTATTTCAAAAACGCTTTATTGCTTTTAATTAGTGATGTTTGTAATTCATTTCATGATCCTGCTAATAAAAATGCGTTCACTAAAAAAATTTACTTTCTAATTAATGAAAATGAAGTTACTAAAAAAATATTAGACAGTAATGAAATTTCTTATAAAATAATAAGTTAATCTATTTTTTACGAAGTGTAATTTCAGGTACATCTTTTACTACAACCTGAACTGTTTTGCGAATTTTCTCCTCCATTATAATTATTTTTTCTTCTAATAATTTGGGAAGAATCGATTCATTGCAATGCCGAATGGTGTACAATTCTAAATCAGGATCCAGTATAACATTAAATTGATCAGATACTTTGTTAGTTAATAATTTAATTTTACTTGGATCATTTTTAATACAGACCGTAAAAGAGATTGCTGTATTCTGCATGATGTTAATTTTAATTCTTAATTGATCAAATAAATCAAACAATCGCGCGAGATGATCTTCTGCAATGAAAGATAAATCTTTTGATGAAAAATGTACCAATGCCTGACCTGTTTCTAGAACCACAATAGGTGGATATTCTCTTTCAATTTCGCCGAAGATTAAGCTTCCACTATCTTCCGGATGAATAAAAGATTTTACGTGTAATGGAATGTTTTTATTTTTTAATGGTTGTATTGTTTTCGGATGAATAACTTTGGCTCCATAATAGGTCATTTCTATAGCTTCCAAGAAGGATAAGTGATCTAATTTAGAAACATTATCAAAGATCTTCGGATCTCCAGTAAGCACTCCGGGAACGTCTTTCCAGATCGTCATTGATTTAGCTTCTAATGCAGCTGAGATGATAGCCGCTGTATAGTCTGAACCTTCTCTTCCTAAACTAATGCTGTTGTTTTCAAGTGTCGAAGCAATAAAACCTTGGGTCAAAACAATCTTCGAGTCATTAAGAATTGGAGTGCATGTTTGTTGGATCTTGGAATTGGTAATATTCCAGTTAATCCTTCCCTCTCGCCAAGTATCATCCGTTACAATCATAGATCTTGCATCTATCCATTGAGTTGGCATTTGAATAAAATTTAAATAATGCGCTAGGATTCTAGAAGAGATAAGTTCTCCAATTCCAATTATTTGATCATAAACATAATCGTAAGACATTTCCCGCTGCTCCTCTATTATCCATTCTCCTTCAACTATGTGTTCATTTAGATCCTGTATAAGTTCAGCGGGAAGTTCATCAAACAAATGTGTAATTATTTCTAGGTGAAGGTCTCTAATTTGATGGAGCTGAACAAGAGCTTCTGATTGATTTATAAATTTCGCATCAATTACTTTCTCTAATGCATTTGTTGTTTTACCTGTAGCAGAAACCACAACAACTAATTGCTCTTGAGCAGCATAGTTTTTTATTATCTGACAAACATTTTTTATTCCATCTGCATCCTTAACTGATGCTCCTCCAAATTTAAAAACAAACATTTAATATTTAATTTTTAAAACTATAATAAATTACTGATTAAAAATATTTTCGTATGAATTAGAATCTAATTGTTTCTCTTTCTGAGATAAATTCATATCTAGTGATAATATTTTATCACCTTCTACTAGTTTTTCTTTTTCCTTACCCAAGATTCTTGAAACACCTTGAGTTTCCCACTTTTCTAACATTTTCAAACCTTCTTCCTCAAATACACCATTTTGCAAATCTACTGAGGACATAAAATTTTCTGACAACTCCATGAATTGCTCCATTTCGCCAACTTTCAAACTTACGTCATCTGCCATAACATCAAGTGCTTCATCAAATAGGGCTCTTTGATCCTTATCCCCACTCATAACACTCATAGCAGAGCGCATGGCAGAATGACTTGCATGAATTGCCAATCTTTCTTGTTCTTTTAACTTAACCTGATCAGCAATGTCCTCCGCCATTACTTCTGAAGATTGATACATTCTATTTAACACTTTGTATAGAATGTCCATTTTTCTATATAGATCGTCTAGTTTGAGATTTGATTCCTTTAATCTTCCAGCTTGACGAGATTTTAATACGACAACAGATTCTTGATTTGTATCCCTTGCTTCTCTAGCTTGATTCAAACTGGTATCAATCTGCTTACTGTTATTGAATATTTGTTCTTTGAGCAAATGCATCTGAGACCGCAACCTTGCAATTTGCTTATTCATTTTACCTAAATTGTCTTTTAAGTCATCAACATAAGATTTTAAGATTCCAATAGGATCAATTTTTACAAAAAGACTAGTAACGGAACGCATAAAAGATTTGTATACATACCACATTAAATTTCTAGCTTTTGGATCTAATAGGACATATAATATAACTCCTAGAACCAGGAGCATTCCAGCAAGGCTTAATAAATTGGAAGTCAACAATATCAGACTTGGCAAAAAATGGTACAATAGATAGCCAATCCCACCAATTAATCCAAATAGAAACAATCCTCCGGTTATTCCTTCTGGTTTATTCCAAAAATTCTTCTTTTGAAATGAATTAATTTCCATAATTTAGTAGTAGTTTATAATAATTCACGTGGTAAAGTCTAAAAATAATATTTATAATAGATATTTTTCCATTTTTTGGATATCTAACTTGATTTCATCGACGAATGAACTATAGCTTGAGTTGAAATCAGATTTATTCATGTCTACTTTTTGATTAACAGATTTCAACTCATTACCCAGATCAGCTAACCTTGCTTCATTTTTTACTAGTTCAGATGTTAATTCCTTTATGGTATTTTTACATTCTTCTATATTTTTTTGCAAAGCACTCAATTCAGTATTTTTAGTTTGAATTTGTTGCTTCAAGTAGTTTTCCGCTGCTTGATTAAAATTTGTGCTTTCATTTTCAAGTATGTCCAGATATTTCTTCGCCGTTTGTATTAAATACTTTGCATCGACATTCATGGATTGAGCAGCCGCATAAACGGTCTTATGCATCATCATTTCTTCCATATTTCCTATTTTTGAAACAGCTTGAATGGCTTTTTTATATTCAAAGTAATCATAGCCTGGAAAATTATTTTTTTCTAATATTCCTGCCAATAATTCGACAAATTTTTGGCTATTGGTGCCTGATGAAACATTTAAAGGAGCGTACTCCGTCTCATTTTTAGATGAAGTATTCTGAGATGATTCTTGTTTAGTCTGATCAATTTTTTTGCTGTCGTCTGTGACAATAAAAACAGATTTTAATTTATCTATAAATGCCATCTTTTATTTGTTTAATCTTTTTGAATAAAGTTGATCAGCAATTACTCTGTCATTGCAAACTCGAGTAACTTTGAATTGTTCCCCATACTTATTGACACTTATCATATACTCCTTAAATCCATTTGATTTGATTGGAGTAATTTTTAAAGTGCGCAGAATTTTATTTTTAATAAGATCATTATAATATGAATTCAATTCACAAAGAGCCTGATCTATTGTGCTTGATATTTCGTTCAAATCTTCCGGTAATTCCTTAAATTCAATAAACCATTCATGATAAGGTAACGAATCATTCTCTGGATTTACTTGGGGAGCAACGAGAAATTCAACAACATTTAATTCAAATTTTTGAATTGCTATACTCAATGCTTTCTCAATCTCTGAAGCAATCACATGCTCACCAAATGCTGAAATAAATTGAGCCGTTCTTCCTGTTACTTTTAAACGATAAGGATTTAAGGAGACAAAGCGTACTAAATCTCCTATTATATATGCCCAAAGACCGGCATTTGAACTCAAGACGATGGCATAATCTTTATTTAACTCAACTTCTTGCAATCTTAGTCGAATTGGATTTGGCTTATTTATTTCCTCTTTTGGAATAAATTCATAAAATATTCCTGAATTTGAAATAATTCTTAATCCATCAAAATTGTTATTGTCCTGAAAAGCAATAAATCCTTCACTGGCTGGATAAGTTTCAATAAGAGCAAGTTCTTTCCCAATTAAACTATTTATTCTCTCTCTGTATGGCTCATAATTTACTCCACCATGAATGTAAAGCTCGAGATTTGGAAATTGTTCAATTACAGTAGATTTACCCGAAAGTTCTATAATCTTCTCACAAAGCATTTGAACCCAAGGTGGAATTCCACTTATTACTCTAAGATCTTTTTTAAGCAACTCTTCAACCATGGCATGGACTTTGGCTTCCCATGGCTCAATAATATTAACAGTTCTTGAAGGTAGAAGCGTTTTTACAATCCATGCTGGGACTTCATGATTAACAATACCAGAAAGTCTACCTATCAAAATTCCATTCTCCTTATCTAACTCAGGTGTTCCTGAGAGAAAGAGCATTCGTCCATCAAAAATTCTAGTTAATGGAGACTGATTTAAATAAGAGAATAATGCATTTTTGCCACTTTCAATATGATTGGGCAAGCTTTGCTTAGTTATGGGAATATATTTAGTACCGCTAGTGGTGCCTGATGTCTTGGCAAGGTATTTTGGCTTCCCAGGCCAGAGAATGTCCTTTGCACCTGATTTTATGGCATCAAAATATGTTTTCAGACCTTCATAATCTCTAACCGGGACCCTATCGATAAAGTCCTTATAAGATTTGATCTCATCGAATTTATGCTCCTTTCCGAATTTTGTTTTTTGTCCCTTTTGAATTAGTTTTTGGAAAATTGCGTTTTGATTCTCAATTGGTTTGCTTTCAGCCTTATTCAGTTTATTAATACCAATTGAGGCTGCCGCCCTCACTATTCCTGTCTTAATGCTCATAGAAAGGCAAAAATAATACTGATTCTTTCAATATTATTAAATATTCTATCTAAGATCTTCGAAATGAACTCCAGGTAAATTAGCAGAAGATAACTGGCATTCTTCCTTTGTTAATTTATTAATAGCTTCTTGTTTTATGAACTTAATGGTGAATTTATCACCATTTTTCTGGTAGACTTCTACAAAATTCAGTGAATTGTTTTTTTGATTAATAGTAAGTTTAAGCTTGTGGTACTCTTCATCTTTACTTATTGGAACAAACTCAATAGTTACCTTATTTTGATCTGAAGATTCAATACGATACTTGAACTTTCCGGATTTATATAAGTTGACAAACTTAAGGGGATGATAACTGCTTTCTTCTAAGCTGGAATTGCTAATTTGAACTTCTTTGCGATCTTTAAAATAAGTCCATTGAGATTCGCCATCAAAATAAATCATTTGATCTATAAGACTCAATTTATAATAATTTTCAGAGAATTCAAACTTACCTTTTTGTATACTTGCTTTTGATTCTGCAGGCTTATACGTGTATTCAAAATCTATACGCAAGCTTTTAGCAGAATAAGCCTTTTCTAATTTTTTAAGGACCTTGGTTGCATTGGGATCAATATTCTGAAAGCTAGTTAGAAAAGAAAAAGAAGCAATTAAAATAATAAAGTTGACCATAATATTTTTATTGTTAGATGCCTTAATACCAATAAGTAAAAAAGAACAAAGTTAAAAGAATCTTAATAAAACATAAACAACGTATCTTGTATTAAATTGCATGCCCGATGTTTGAACTAGATATTAATAAAATTAGTCCTTTCCAGTCTTTCAGTCCTGCACATTATATTCCAATTTTAGCATTTACACTTATCTTTTTAGTATTTCTAATTTATACCAAAAGATGTGATCCTGAACTTCAGCATAAATTAGCAATTGGATATGCCTCAATCCTTGCCACAAGTATTCTATTTTGGATGTTATTCAAAGTATTCAATAAACATTTTGATATTAAAGAAGATCTTCCTTTTCATCTTTGTAATCTGCTACCTTTTCTTGCTCCAATTTCGATTTATTATCGATCGAGGTGGTTTTTTGGCATTTTGTACTTTTTTATTTTAGCGGGCACATTGCAATCCATAATCACTCCAGACTTAAAGGAAGGATTTCCTCATTATATATATTTTCGATACTGGCTAATCCATTGTGGCTTAATAGGACTTGTAGTTTATATCTTAGTTGTTCTAAAATGGAAAGTCTATTTAGTTGACATAAAAAATGCCCTAATTGCGGCAAATATTTACCTATGCTTTTCTTTAATAATTAATTATTTAACCGGTGGAAATTATTTTTTCACAATGCAAAAACCCTCAGTTCCAACTCTTTTGGATTATTTAGGTCCGTGGCCTTGGTATTTGATTTCAGGTCAATTACTAATGGCTTTTTTATTTTTGTTATATTATATTCCAATTTACTATATCAATAAAAGAAAGCTTATACCTATCATTAATGAAGAATTCGAAAAGTAGATCTTCTATTTAATTGATGTTGCTCTTCAGTGCAGTTTTCGCATTTGCAATCAATGATATGCTCGGACTCTCCAAATCCTTTATAATCCAAATTTTCCGAATTCACTCCTTTTTGAATTAAAAAATCACGAACCGATTTAGCTCTCTTTTCACTTAAATTTAGATTGTAGTCAGCCTCCCCTCTACAATCAGTATGAGCTGCAATTTGAACCTTAATTCGAGGATTTGATAAGAGCAATTCAAATAACTTATCCAAAGCAGGCTTTGCATCATTTCTTATTTCTGCTTTGTCATAATCAAAATATACGTTTTCAAGTAAAAATTCTTTATTGAATTCAAAAGGTACCAATTGAATATTATAGGTCAAATTTATTATTGTATCTACACTAAAGTCAGTATAACTTTCTGTTTGAATTTCCAGTTTATTATTTAAATAACCTTTTCTTCCTGAAAGAAAAAGATAAGTTTGACCTTCTAGTAATTCAAGAGTAATCGAATTTTTATTTCCCGTCTGAATTAAAGAAGGTTCGGAATCAATTTTTAAACTAATTGAATCCAAAGGTTCTTCTTTAAGATTTGCAGAATATGCTGAAGTTTTAAAATAATTTATTTTGGCAATTATCTTTTTTGAATAATGTTTTTCAGTTTTTAAGTATAAGGGTTTGTTAATTTTAATAACCTCAAAAATATCATCTCCATTGTTCTCAATTCGATTACTAGAAATTAAAGCTTTTAAAATTATACTGTCCTCTGCCTTAAATGTTGGATCAATACTGAAATTAAAATCATCACTACCACTATTAATGGGGTATTCTAATCTTTGAGGACTCACCCATTCTCCATTATTGTCTTTCCAAGTTTTGAATATATCTAAGCCACCAAATCCCGGTAAATAATCAGAGGAAAAATATAATGTGTCAGCATTCCAAACCGGAAATTTTTCATTTCCTTCAGTATTTATTTTATCACCAAGATTAGTTCCATAAGTCCAAGTACCGTTTCTTAAAAAACTTATGTATAAATCATATTCTCCTTTACCCCCTTTTATATCAGATGAATAAATTAATACACTATCAGATTGGTGAATTGAAGGATTACAGTTATTGCAAACTTCTGCTGATAAATTAATCAATTCTTCAGGTTCTTTGAGTTTATTCATTGATTTAGAATAAATCTGACAATAATAATCTCCTACTCCTAAGTCAGAACATCTTGTAAAATAGAAAATGTTGTCATCTTTATTTAATGAGCAAGTTCCTTCATTGTTTTTAGTATTTATTTCTAGTTGAAGATCGGAGATTTCACGATTATTTTCCAGTTGATAAATATCACTAAAAAACAAACCCGACCAGTCATACTTTGACTTGCCAATAGAACCTAACCTATCAGAACTAAAGTAAACCTTACCATGAGAATCATAAATTGGAGCATATTCATTTGCTTCTGTACAAAATTCTAAACGATTAACTTTAATGTTATAAGCAGGATTACCCTGGTTCTTCCATTCATTAGCCAGTTTACATATATTTGCTTCACGTCGATATATACTCCCACCTACTGACTCATTACTTAATTCAGCAAAAGCACCGTATGCATCTTTATAGGATTCATTTCTTTTGAGTGAATATGCATAAGCTAGGAGGGATTTATTACTTCTGGATAATTCATATGATTTCTTAAACCAAATAAGGCTATTGGAATAATTTGACATTTTTTCAAAGCAGTCACCAATGTTATAAGCTAACTCTGATTTTTGTTCTTTTGAATGACTTAAATCAAATTCTTTTATAAACAAATCAGTAGCCAATGCATACTTTTTAAGTTCCATGGCTGTATGCGCATTTCTTACTTTTTTTGAAAAAACGCAAGCGACTAAAAATGGAAAAAAGATTAACCAAACAAAACGCATAATTTGTAAACGAAATAATTGAATATTTATTTATAGAAGATTTTATTCTTTACTAATTATTACTAAAAATTCGAACACCCATAAATAAAAAAGCCTCTCATTACTGAAAGGCTTTAAATATTATTTTTTTATACTTTATACTTTAGCAACTTTAGATCCAACTTTCGTTTTTGAAATACCTTTGACCTTGTCTTTAAGGCTTCCCTTTGCAAAATCTACAATTATAGGAGTTGCAACATAGATTGAAGAATAAGTACCTACAATAATTCCTACAATTAATGCAAAAGCAAAACCTTTGATGCTTGCACCTCCGAAAACGAATAAAGTTATCATCGTCAAAATTGTAGCGAAAGAAACATTTATCGTTCTTGAAAGCGTAGTATTAATCGCATCGTTTATTAATTCTCTTTCATCTTTTTGAGAATCTGAGGTAAGATATTCTTTAATTCGATCATACACGATAATCGTATCATTCATCGAATATCCTATGATGGTTAAAATTGCAGCAATGAAGGCTTGATCAATTTCCATAGGGAATGGCAATATTCCATGAAACAAGGAGAATATACCAACTACAATAAACGCATCATGCAACAATGCAACAGTAGTTCCTGCGCTATATTGCCATTTATGGAATCTAAAATAAATATAGATTGAGATAATTAATAGGGCAATGAACAAGGCTTTCATAGCACTTGTTTTTATATCATCCGCTATTATTGGACCAACCTGACTAGATGAAGTAATGTGAATTCCTGAAGCTTCAGAGGATTTGAATTTATCATAATCAATATTTTCTCCTGTGGCTTCTTTTATTCCAGCAAAAAGTCTTTCGGTTACCTTTTCGACGGCATTTTCTGAATTGTCATTTATTAAATATGAGGTTGTAATGTTATAAGTATTTTTAGTATCAACCGACTTAACAACAGGATTTGATTCAAAAGAAGTTGTTAAGCTATTTCTTAATTTTTCAACATCAACATCTTTATCAAAAGAGACATTATACGAATATCCACCCTTAAATTCTACTCCCAATTCGAATCCTCTTGTAAGCGCTGAAATAATGCCGATTAGAGTAAGAATTCCAGAAAAAATATACGCATATTTTCGAGTTCCCACCCAATCAAAATGCACATTTTTAAAAGCCTTTGCAGTAAAATTATTTGAAAAGCTTACATCATTTCCTCTCTTCATCCACCACTCTAACATTATTCGTGTAACTAAGATTGCAGTAAATAAGGCGAATAAAATTCCGATGATCAATACAATTGCGAAACCTTTTATCGCACCTAAACCATAGTAAAATAATACGAAACAGGTTAATAAGTTTGCCATATTGGCATCTAAGATCGCGGGCATTGAATGCACAAACCCAAATTTAATTGCTTCGAGTTTCGATCGCCCTAAAGCAAGCTCTTCCTTAATCCGTTCATATATTATAACATTCGCATCGACAGAAATACCCATTGTCAACACTAGACCAGCGATTCCCGGCAAAGTCAAAACAGTTCCTAAGGAAGCTAATGTTGCAATTATAAAAATGATGTTTAGTATTAAAGCAATTATAGAAAAAACTCCCGCTCCAGTATAGTACCAAATCATGAACAACATAACTAAACTAAAGCCGCCTATAATGGCCAACATCGAGCTATTGATATTCTCTTTACCCAATGAAGGTCCAACCAAGGATTCTTGTACTATTTTTGTTTTTGCCGGTAACTTACCAACCTGTAGAATATTTGCAAGATCCTTTGCCTCATCAATGCTAAAACTTCCGGAAATCTGAGAGCTACCACCTAAAATAGGTTCATTTACTCTTGGTGCTGAAACTATTTCATCATCAAGTGCTATAGCAATTTCACGGTTATTATCTTGTGATGCTCTGGTCGTCATATCACCCCAAATTTTAGCACCTTTTGGATCCATAGAAAGAGATACTACAACTTGTCCTGTTACATTATCAGGATTAGCACTAGCTCTCGCTACTCTTTCTCCATCAAGTGTAGCTAAATCTGAGCCTTGTCTCTTTTTTATACCATATAATTCATAGCTATTTGTAGCCTCTTTTGTCTGATAATCCTTAAATGGTTTTGCACCAAGTTTAAATTCTATATCATTGGGGAATAAGTTTTTTACTTCATCCGAATTTAAAATAGCTAGTATTCTTTCTCTATTAGATTTATCCACTGTTCCCATTACAGCTGGTGAAAAGCTCAAACCCTTACTAGAAGCTCCATTTAAGCTTAGAATGCTTAACAAAGGACCTTTATCCGACATCGGATCTATATTTTCCGGTATTGTATCTGTACCTGCGAAAGTTGAGTCAAGTTTAGTACCAAGACTATCTCTCTTATATTCATATCTTGCCTGTGTTCTAAATTTAGGTTTTTCTATACCAGAGGAATCCCCTTTACCTAATGCTTTTAATTTTTTGTCTGCATTGATGAAAGATTCACCTAAACCTGCATCACTAATTCGATAAACATCCCAAAATTCAAGTTTTGCACTTGCTTGTAGATATTTTCTTGCTCTTGCAGGATTGTCTATTCCTGGCAGTTCCACAATAATCATATCTCTGTTTTTATCAAGAGAAACGTTTGGTTGGGTTACACCAAATTTATCAATTCTATCTTTTACTCTTTCGAAAGTAGTTTTAACTGTTTGATTCGCAAGATCTCTTATTAGTCTTGTTACATCTGCATCCGAACTCTGTGTATTAATTTTATCTTTTAGAGAGCTGCTACGTCCAAACAAAGAAGCAAGACTGCGTCCTGAATTTTGTTTTTTGTATTCGTCAACAAACAAACTTATATAATCTGCCTGACTAGATTTTTGCCTTTCGGCTGCAGCAGATAATGCAGCTTTGAATGCTGGATCTTGTGATTTTCCTGATAACGATTCTAAAAATTCTCTTAAGTCAATTTGAAGAATTGTACTTAATCCACCTTTCAAATCCAACCCAAGTCCTAATTGTTGCTTCTTAAGATCTGTATAGGTATAATCTTTAAGCATTGGAATTGAAAATATCTTAACATTCGATAAGGAATCTAAGTATCTGGTACGAGCATCTTTATAAACATCGTACTTAACCAATTCATCTGTTTGTGCACTAGCAATTTCAGTTGCAAACTGATCTGCACTACGCTCCACTTTAGCAGTTGGTATATAAAGTATGAATTGGTAAAGGCTTACAGCTAATATTGCTCCAAAGATCCATTTAACCATTCCGTAATTGTCCGAACTTGTCTTAATATTTGTCATATTTTAAAAAAACTTCGCAAATATACGTTTATAAGCGCTAATTATTAGAAGAATCTTGAAAAATATCCTTTCAAATATCAGTAAAATAAATATGTAGTTATTTGAAATTCAATTATGTAGCATAATAATAAGTTTTTTATAGAAATTGCTTTTTGCAAGATTTCAGTTACGGATAGGATTTTTTAAAATAGATTGATTTCAGCAACAAAAAAGGGACATCTACTGATGTCCCTTTAAAGATATTATAAAATTTATAATTAACTTATCTCAACAAGGTAAAATCACCTTTAAACTTATCAACCCCTACTGATCCTTCATATTGTATTTCTGAATAGAAGGTATAAACTCCTGGTAATGATTTCTCGCCTCGGAATTCTCCTGACCAACCAAGACCTTTAACCTTATTGCCATCCTGAAGATTCTCTCCTGAATAGACCATCTCGCCCCAACGATCATATATCTGTAAAAGTTTCACGTTTCTTACTCGTTTACCATACAAATTAAAATGACTGTTGTCCGGTTGTGGGCTGCCTGGATTAATAACGTTTGGCCACCAAACTTCCTTTATTACTCTCACCAAAACTCTAACTCGGTCTGATATCTGACAGCCTGATTGATCAATTCCTGTAATTAAGAATTCTCGGGTCGTATCGGCTACATACGACAACTTATTTTCCCAATCTACCTGTTGATCCAAATTGAACCAGGTCGTGTCTTTGTATGCTCCATTGTTCGCTGTTCCTCCGTATAATCTCAATAACAAACTGTCCAGATTTACTACATCGCCTTGATCAACTACAATACTTCTGATTACTTCTATACCTAGTTTTCCTGGCTCTACCAATTGTTCTTTTTCCGCCAATAGACAGCCATTCGCATCTTTTACACTGATCGTATAAGACCCCTGTGGAAGATTCGTAAATGTCCTGTTAGTTGTGTATGGTCCTCCATTAATCGAATACAATAAGTTTGTCAATGGGTTGCCATTGATGTCCAATACATCATCTACTATTATCTGTCCGTTGCGATCTCCAAAACATCGTGGATTCTCAGGTAACGCTACGATATCTGCCAATGGATTGCCTATTTCTGTAACCTTTATGGTATCTCTTGATAAACATCCATTTTTACTGTCTGTAACTTCCAATATAAATGATCCTCCAGGTTTGCCAATTGTTATATTCGATGTTCCTTGTCCGCTTATTACTGATCCTATCCAAGTATAACTTACGGATGTTCCGGAATTAGCTCTTGAGCCTGATCCATCCAATTGTATCTGATTTATTGTACAGGTAAGATCTCCTACTTGTTTGATGTCTGCCAATGGCAATACCTTGTCTTCACTTACTTTTATTGTCTTGAAATCTATGCAACCATTGAAGGTATTTTCAACTGTTAACACATAATCACCTATGGTACTAACTGAAGCTAAATAGCTGCTTGAGCCTCCAGTTATTGTACCATTTGCAGTGCTCCATGTCGGTGTATATATTGCTCCCTTATCTGACTTGTTTCCATCCAGATTAACACTTGTTCTCGCACAGGTTAATTCCAGTGGATTGTCTATTGTTACCGATGGTTTCTGTACGTCTTCTGATACTACAAATGAAGCTGTACCTGGACATCCTGCTCGTGGATCTATTATATTTACTGTGTAGGTGCCCGGTGTCGTAATTGTTATATTTGAAGCTGTTGATCCAGTGTTCCATGCATACTGCAAAGCATCGCCTGAACCAGAAACTGAATTGCCACCATTCAATACTATACTTGTTACTTTACAGGTCAATAAATTAGGTCCGTCGATCTTCGCAATTGGATAACTAAACCAAGTAATTGGTACGCCTGGTGTGTTGTCCAAACATCTGTCTGTAAATAATATGTTGCCACTAATAGGATCTACATTTCCTACAAATACTGCGACAAAATAGGTCTTGCCTAAGGTCATTTTTGTCGCATCAAAACAGAATTTTCCATTGTCATTAAAGTTCAATTGTATTCCGTTCTTTGGATCTGTTGATATTCCATCATATAACACATATCTAATCACGTCATTCGCATCCATAATCCCCGGTGCTACCGTATATTTTGCTTGTGCACATCCATCAACACATAAGTTGATTGGTGTCAAATCCATATTCCCAGCATCAGTTATACAAGTACATATATGTGTTCCTGAAAATAAATCTGTTGCACAGTCATTCACATCTCTTAAACTCAAATCAAAGTCTTTTCCTGTTGGTATCCAGTCGATTGATTCCCAGATGGTTCCGTTATTCAAAAACTGACCTAACAATACATTGTTCCCGTTGTCATATTTTCCTGTAAGATCCCAACTTGGTCGATCTCCTTTGATTGAATTTATTGTAATCCTATAGTTCTCTGCGACATTATCACATTCAAATGTAATCGAATTGTCTACAAACTCCGGTGCATCTACAAATGTTACCTGTACGGTATCAAATCCCAAACATCCAAAATTGTCACCCTGCAATTCCCATGTATACGTTCCAATTTCACTTACACTTAATCCTGATTTTGGATCTGTCGCATCTGTAAATGTTGTAAATGCATTTGGTGGGCCACTTATCATTCTCCATGTTCCATTTCCAAAAGTTAACTGCCCATCCAAAGTGTAATTCAATCCACATATCTTATTGTCTGGTCCTGCATTCGGTGTTGCATAAGGTTCAAATACAATTTGCATTGGTTTTGAATTCCTCTTGCATGGATCTTTAACATCTACTATCCCATCCTTTGGACTTAAATCATCCCCAACTATTCTAGTTAGATATATTGAATTCAAGGATCCTGTCTTCATTGTCTTTGGATCAAAACAGATAACATCATTAATGCTGTAGAACGTATCTAATACTCCTTTTGGATCTAAGAAATTTCCATAAGCTGTATGCAATACAAACATCGCAATGTCTTCCTTTGGATCAATTGTCTCAGGTATTAAACTTGTTATTGGTACGCATTTATCCTGACATACTCTAATTAAACTCGTATCCAGTTTTCCAGCGTCGATAGGACCACAATTACAATTGTAATTATCCAATAACAATTGTGATTCACATCCATTCGCATCTCTTACAACAACTATGAAATCTTCCAAACTTGCCAAGGTATCTGATACGTATTGATTGCCTACTATCGTACCATTTGCTGTAGATGGTGGTATAACTAATGTGTATCCCGGCTTTCCTGTAGTGATGTCTATTTTTACTAAATATCGATCATCTGATCCTAAGCCACCGACGTCTCTCGTGCAATATTTATTTACATTGATTAATTCAGGATTTGGATTGAAGGTAATGCTTACCTCATCTTCTTGTACACATAATCCATTGTGATTGTCTTCTTCCAATATAAAAATGTATGTTCCAAAACCATCTAAGATGTCAATCACTGAATTCGGATCTCCGGTATTGCTGAAATTTACTCCCCTGCCATTCTTTTCTCTCCATGTAGTCTTTGTGCCAGTAATAGATTGTATTCCCTGAAGATCATAACTTGATCCGCATACTGAAACATCCAGTCCTGCCTGTGGTCTTGGAATTTCATAAAATGCAAATGGCGTACCGCGGTCTTCTCGCAAACAGCCCAATATCGCATTGATATCTCCTTTACCATTCGCTCTTCCCAACTTTACTCCGATATAATATTCTACTCCAAATTGCATCCAGTTAGGATCGTATTTTATAATCTTTGAATTCACATATCCCAATACATTTCCTGATGCATCATAGAAAAAGAATATTACTGTATCCCGTGGTGTTATATCTAATATCTCTTTTGCAGGATCATACAACTTTGAAATGTCTATCGTTCCATCTGCACATCTTTCTTGAAGTGTCCTTGTCATCTCTCCGATGTCATTCGTACACTTGCATTCATAATCATGTATAAAGGTGAACTGGCATCCATTGATGTCTTCAATTATAACGGTATCTTTTTTAAGATTTAGTATAATCCCTGAAGTATATACATTCAATGGACTTATTGTTCCATTGCCTTTTAATACTTTGTAGGGAGCTTTTCCTTTACTTATATCGAATATAAACGTAAACTCTTTATTGTTTCCAGCACAGATATATGAAACTGGTCCCTTCTCTGGTGTTTCGTTAAAGTTTACTACTACTGAATCTGCTGTTATACAGCCCAGACTATTTTCTGACAACACAAATACTCCACGTCCGTAGCCACTTGAACTCACGTCAGGATTTGCTATATTGTTTGGTGTTATTGTTGCCGGTGGTCCTGAAACCTGTACCCAGGTTCCACCTCCTGCATCAAATTTTCCTTGCAATTTGGCATCTAATCCGCACAAGGTTATGTCCGGTCCTGCGCTAGGCTGTGGTGCTACTTTTATTTTAACTGTTATACAACATTCTGGAGTCTCTGGACATGAACTCTGCATCTGATAGCAGATTATTCCATCGTATTCTTTGGCTGGTTTTGGATCAAAATTCCATAAGATTTCTATTGTCTTATTCGCAATAGGATTCTGTGTTAATATTAAACCTCCTGATACTGTCCAGATGTGTCTTGCATCTGCTGGGAATATTGTGTCAACGGTATACGTTCCTACTTTTCCAACACAAAGTTGAAGATCTCCTTTTGGACAGATTTGTTTGAATTTGAAATCATCCTCATTGAATTGTTCACATATTGTAAATGTGCAATTCTTTGTAAGTTTATCCAACTTTCCTATAAACGTAATGTCACAACAATAGTCATCCTTATCCATGACTTCTATATACTCATCAGTACCGATTGACTTTTGTCCCGGATCTGATTTTTTATACCATTTGTATATAAATGATTCTGTAAAATATCCATTCACCGGACAGGTTCTATCTATTGGAGTTACCTCACACAAGATCATTCCTCCCTGACAATACTCTCGCATTCGACCAGTTCCAGTTATAAATGCTGCGGTCAGATTATAACTACTGTCACACTTATGTGGATTGGTAGCTTTTGGCAAGGCAACCTCTGCACTATTCTGACAGTTTGAAAATTGTTTCCCGGTTGTAGGATCCTTATAAATGTCTCCGGGGCATCCTATAAAATATATGTCAGGCGGTATGGGTTGATCTAGCAAGATGAAATTCACCACCGAATCATACTCACAACAATTCTTATCTTGGAAATGCTGGGTATATTCTCCCGACGAGCCGACAGTTTGACCTTGCCAGGTAGTTGGTGAATTTTCAAAACATATAAATCGAGGACCATCTTTTCGGTCTTTTTCTTGTCTAACTTTTATTGTAATACACTTTGGCCCTTCCTGATCGCAGATAGATCCTGATTGCGGGTTACCTATGACTGCCGTAACACATAGAACAAAGTCGCCCTCATCTGGGAAATCTAAGGTAATATCCTTAGTGTACTGATCTAATTCTGTACCATCTAAAGTCCACTGGAAAGCTGGATTGCACATCCCTCCCAAAACACTTATATTATATTTTACATTGCAAGCTCCTTTACATAATGTAGTTGGCCCAACAATATTCCCCAATGGTGGAAGCATTGGAGCAGCACCACCTGAAGTTGTAATCGTAAAATCACAAACATCTCCTGTACATCCGTCTACAAATAAATAATAGGTCTTACAAGCTTCCAATACACCACAGGCTTGTTTAGTTCCAGGACCTGTACAAGATGGATCACAAAATATTGATTGACCACAATCGCAATCTCCCCAAATACCAAATTGTACTCCTGTATTATTTACTGAGCAATTTGAAAAAGTAATTGTTATACATACGTTTCCTCCATTCGTTACAAATGCCCACCAAGATGTATTATGAGCTCCTCCACCACTTGGACATAAGGGTGTACATCCTGTAGGATTTGAATAATCTGGGTTGCTACAGGTATACCCATTTACTTCATTTAGGGAGCATAATACGTTTGCGTCCTCACAATTATCCGCTGATGCAGGTGTGCATTGTGCAGATAAATAATTGATACTTAGAAGACAGGTAAAGAAAAATAATACTTGTAAAATTCTTTTCATCTTGATAATCTTTAATTTATGCATTATATTTTATAAACATAAGTACTTTTTGGCGGGTCTAAGTTAAGCAAATTTAATCGTTTATTAACAAAAATATTTGCTAGCAGAAGCTTTTAAAGTAATTACTGAGATAAATTCTCATACAATAATGACCTACTTAGAATCAAAAACGCTGCCAGATCGTTAAAAAATTTTAATTAGATATTAAATATTATAAAAATATGTCAAATAACAAAAAAGGGACATCTACTGATGTCCCTTTAAAGATATTATAAAATTTATAATTAACTTATCTCAACAAGGTAAAATCACCTTTAAACTTATCAACCCCTACTGATCCTTCATATTGTATTTCTGAATAGAAGGTATAAACTCCTGGTAATGATTTCTCGCCTCGGAATTCTCCTGACCAACCAAGACCTTTAACCTTATTGCCATCCTGAAGATTCTCTCCTGAATAGACCATCTCGCCCCAACGATCATATATCTGTAAAAGTTTCACGTTTCTTACTCGTTTACCATACAAATTAAAATGACTGTTGTCCGGTTGTGGGCTGCCTGGATTAATAACGTTTGGCCACCAAACTTCCTTTATTACTCTCACCAAAACTCTAACTCGGTCTGATATCTGACAGCCTGATTGATCAATTCCTGTAATTAAGAATTCTCGGGTCGTATCGGCTACATACGACAACTTATTTTCCCAATCTACCTGTTGATCCAAATTGAACCAGGTCGTGTCTTTGTATGCTCCACTGTTGTTCGCTGTTCCTCCGTATAATCTCAATAACAAACTGTCCAGATTTACAACATCGCCCTGATCAACTACGATACTTCTGATTACTTCGATACCCAGTTTTGTAGGTTCTGACAATTGTTCTTTTTCTGACAACAGACAGCCATTTGCATCTTTTACGCTAATCGTGTATGATCCCTGTGGAAGATTCGTAAATGTTCTGTTCGTTGTGTATGGTCCACCATTTATCGAATACAATAAGTTTGTCAATGGGTTTCCATTGATATCCAATACATCATCAACTACTATCTGTCCGTTGCGATCTCCAAAACATCGTGGATTCTCCGGTAACGCTACGATATCTGCCAATGGATTGCCTATTTCTGTAACCTTTATGGTATCTCTTGATAAACATCCATTTTTACTGTCTGTAACTTCCAAGATAAATGATCCTCCAGGTTTGCCAATTGTTATATTCGAGGTTCCTTGACCGCTTATTACTGATCCAATCCAAGTATAACTTACGGATGTTCCCGAATTAGCTCTTGAGCCTGATCCATCCAATTGTATCTGATTTATAGTACAGGTAAGATCTCCTACTTGTTTGATATCTGCCAATGGCAATACCTTGTCTTCACTTACTTTTATTGTCTTGAAATCTTTGCAACCATTGAAGGTATTTTCAACTGTTAACACATAATCTCCAATTGTACTTACTGAAGCCAAATAGCTGCTTGAGCCTCCTGTTATTGTGCCATTTGCTGTGCTCCATGTCGGTGTATATATTGCTCCCTTATCTGACTTGTTTCCATCCAGAT